>CAZZAV010000006.1:0-75021 GCA_964652705.1 uncultured Neisseria sp. | reverse complement strand
GCGCGAATTTCCAAATAAATACTTTTATCATCGTTATCATCTTTAGGTAACAATATATAAAACTACGAAAATTATTCAAATATATCAATTGTATACTTATCGGCATTATAATTTAAAATATAATATAATCCAGGTTTAATTTTATTAATCATACAATTTAACCTAAATTAAGCATGAAGTAATAGCATAAAAAATACAACATGACTATCTCTATAGCGCCAACTAATAATAATCTATATAACTCCAGACAATTATATAAACTTCAAATAACTAAATTGAATTACGACTGGAGTTAATGCTTGCCGCTAAAGATTTCTTAATGATTTTCTCGCATAAAATATAGTCTGGATCATTATGATCCAAAGCACGTAAACGATCCATTGCAAATTGCTGAATCACTAACAACGGCAAAATTATTTCTTCACGCGCCTGAATAGATTTCCATTTAACTGGATTATTGGCAATCAATTTATCATGCTGTGAAATTGATAATAATAATTTCTTAGCAAGCTTAGCTTCAGTCTGAATCTTTTTCCAAAATTCACCAAATTTTGCATCAGTTTCTAAATGACCGGTAATCGCAAAATTAGTACTCACTAAACTTTGCATTGAATTATCCAATACGCCTTTAAAAAGCAATGAGCTCTGATAGAGATCTTTAAATTTAGCAAGATTACCATGATCATCTTGAATCATTTTATTCATAGCGGTGCCCAAACCATAGTAACCAAGAATATTTTGTTTCATTTGCATCCATGCGGCTCCAAACGGAATAGCACGCAAATCTTCTAATTTTAATTCTCCAACTTGACTACGTTTAGCTGGGCGTGAACCAATATTCGCTTCAGATAAATATTTTAAAGGAGTAATTTCTTCTAAATATGGAACAAATAATGGGTCGTGACGTAATTCACCATATGCATTAAAAGATAATTCTGCCAACTCATTAATCAATGCTTCATTTTCAGCATCAATAATACCACTTCTTTCAGTCAAAAGACGCCCACTAATTCCCGCACTCAACAAATGTTCAATATTAAATCCAGCTGAGTCTGTTGTACCAAAACTGGCTGGAATGCTTTGCCCTTGTACTGTTAACTGAATTTGACTATCTTCAATTTCCTCGGCTAAACTTTGATAAAATGCATAAGTTTCACCACCTCCACGTGATGGAGGACCACCTCGACCATCAAAAAATACTACTCCAATTTCATATTTCGCGGATAATTTACTCAAGCGTTTTTTAGCTTGAAATATCGACCAATTAGCCATCAAATAACCACCATCTTTAGTTCCATCAGAAAAACCAAGCATAATAGTTTGCTGTTGATTCCATGCTTTAAGATTTTCACGATAAAGCGGTAAATTATATAATGTTTCCATGATATGATCAGCATTAACTAAATCTTCAATTGTCTCAAATAACGGTACAATTTCAAGCTTAAGAGCTTTATCGGCAGTTGAATCATTATTTACAATATGCGTCAACCATAATACTTCCAAAATACTAGATACAGAATCAGTATTACTAATTATGTAACGCTCAATAGAATCCGAACCATTTTTAATATGGATATCTTGTACTGCACGCAAAGTAGCAATAACTTCAACAGTTAAAGGATTGTTACTTAAACTAGTTAGACCACTTCGAGTATTTGACGAAACTAAAACTTGAATTTTTTCATTCTCAGGTAAACTGGAGTAATTTTGACAAATTGAAGCTGAACTCAAAATATCTTGTACAACTTGACGGTGAATTGCGCTATTTTGACGAATATCAATCTTAGCAAAATAAAAATGAAATAAATTAATTTTCTTAATTAAATCTTGCACCAAATCAACAAAAAGACTATTATAATTTACCTTCAGATGATCTTTAACTTGTTCTAAATTCACCAACAGATCTGCCGAACTTAAATAATTATCATGTCTAATTTTTAAAGCAATCTCTGTAAGTAATTCATGAACACCAGAAAAAGTTAAGCGCCGACGTAAAGCTTGCACATCTTGATAATAGCAACGTAATAATGAATTGCGTAATTTATCCGCAACCTCCAAGGTAACCTCAGCCGTCACAAATGGGTTTCCGTCGCGATCTCCACCTGGCCAAAAACCTATTTCAATATTATTGATCAAAGAAGGTAATTTGTTTTGAATTTGTGGAACAACGTGGTAAAAGACATTTTCCAAAAACCAAATTATGCTATTAGCTTCATCAACTGGCGTTGGTTTAGTTTGATTACCAAAACGAGTTAAACCCATTTGTAGAAATAAATTACGAATTTCGGTAATATCATCATTAAGTATAGCTTGACGTAGGCGATTAATAATTCCTAATATTGCAGTTGGATAAAATTGAGTTGGATGGGCAGTTAAAACGACACGAGTTCTAAAAGTTTCTAATAATTTCTCCAAATTAAACATTTGCTGCTCATCATCATGAGTATTAAATTGCGTTAGTAAATAATCAACCGTACCGTAACCAGATAAATCATTTAATTGACTAAATGCGGCATATTCCAAAGCATCAAATAAAACAACCTGACGTTCAATAAATTGCAAAAATTTAATAAATAACTGTAATGGGTTTTGCTCGACACTAGCTTGATGGGTTAAATATTCATTAATAATTTGTGGTGCGGTTTTTCCCTGCTCTAAACCAACATGACATTGCTTGGCAAATAATGGCAATAGCGCACCAGCTTGATCAGGATCAGCAAAAGGTAGATCCAAAAATAAGCCATTAAAAATTTGATATTTTAACAATACATCATGCTCAAATGCGTTTATCTTATTTTCATGAACGTAAGTCATTTTTAACCCCCTTATTAAGGTCAACTTATACAAAATTTGCACAAATTGATTATAGAAAAAATACCACCACTACTATAGTCGCTTAAGTACTAATTTTTAAATTTTTTAGTATACAATTGTAAGCTAATTATACCGATAGCTGCAGAAATTATTAAAATATATAAAGCAATGTTATCATGATAAGAATGCACATGATAATGCGCCATATCTAAGGCAAATAAAGTTATACTACCAAATAAATTATATGAAAGAAACGCACTTAAATAACGATTAGATAAACGATTGTGACTATTAAAATCCGCTAACCGATACATAACCAACGGGTACAAACGAATGAACACACCATATAAAAAAGCTATAATATAAAGCCATAAACGATATTGAGTATACACCAAGTTGAAATAAATCCAGATAAAGCAGACTATAATACCTAAAAAATAAAAAAATAACATCATGTTATTTGGTTTAAACTTTCGTTCAATTAACCGAACAAAGCTACTACCAAGAAAAGACAAAATCGTAATCCTCAATACAGTCTGATTAATTAATTGATGTGGCCACCCCAATCCAAGATGCGATAAATTTGGCGTTCGAAAAATAATCATTATAATCAAGGCCACATTAAAACATAAAATTGACGAACGAAATAATATGTACAAACCATCCTTCTTTAGTGAGTACAAGAAATTCAAACGCGTAAAACGATTTGAATATACCCTAAGGCTGATTTTACGCTCAATAAATATATAGTGTAAAAAAGTCAGGCAAAACGCAGTAAAGAATTGTAAACGGCAAATATAATCATAAAGACTAATATCCCACCCTTGAGAAATGATCAATCGATTAACAAAAACACTAACCAAAATTCCGATCTCACCAGCAAAAACCATAAAATAAAACATAAACCGTCGTGATTTATGTTGACTCTGAGCATTTGCGAAACGAACAACAAAAGCCAACTCAAAGCCAAAAGCAAACCCTTGAATCATACGAATTAACAAAAACAAATAAAAAGCATAAATCCCAATATCCTGATAGGTTGGTTGAAGTGCTAAAATTAAATAGCATAGACCAATTAAACGCGGTGCACGCGTAGCATTTTTTTGAGAATAGCTATCCTCCAATAAATTAAACCATAAATAACCAATAATTTTAGAAAATTGACTAGCAACAAAAACACTACTAAAAATTAAAAATACTGAGTACAATGCCATATGCGGTAATAAAATTGACCTTAAATACACAGAATAACCAACATATAAAGCCAAATCATACATGTCTAAATAAATAATACCAAAAATAAACAGCATAGTTTTAATTGGCAATCGACGCAAAGGCGATGACTTAATCAAAAAAAAGTTATAACTTAACATATAAAAATAATGATATTTCTCTAAAAAAATTCGGTCATCTATGACGACCGATTTTACTAAAAACTAACCTACAAATTAAAATACTGCCAGTTCATTAAAAGTCCATACCCTTAATTCTTCTGACAAATAAGGTATCACTTTATCAACAATGCGCTGATAATAATCTTTAACTTGCTGCTTCTCTTCATGACTTAACAAATCAACATCAATCAATTTTTTGCAGTATGGTACCAAAGTTAAATCCTCAAACTTATAGAACGGTCCAAATTCAGAGTTTTTTGCTACCAACTGATCAATTTCACCAACTAAGCATAAATTTTCAATCCGAATCCCATGCGATCCATCAATATACAAGCCAGGTTCATTGCTAACAACCATACCAGGTAGCAATGGAACTCCAGAACTAACTTGCGAAATTTTTTGTGGCCCTTCATGAACACAAAGAAAGCTACCAACCCCATGCCCTGTTCCATGACGATAATTTAAAAACTCATTCCATAGAGGCGCACGGGCTAAAACATCTAAATTTTCACCACAAGTACCATGTACAAAAATACTCCGTGATAATGCAAGGTGACCTTTTAAAACTAAAGTATAATGACGTTTCTGTTCTGCTGTTGGTTCGCCTAAATGCATTGTTCGGGTAATATCAGTTGTTCCTTCAAGGTACTGTCCACCTGAATCCAGTAGATATAAATTATCATCTTTAATTACTTTACTTGTAGCAGAAGTCGCACGATAATGAATAATCGCACCATTCGATGCATAACCACTAATCGTTGCAAAACTAAACCCCTTCAGATTTTCTTGTTGCAAACGAAACTCTGCTAATTTATCTGCAGCACTAACTTCGTCAATACCATCTTGCCAATTATTTTCCAACCAGTGTAAAAACCCAACCATAGCCACGGCATCTTTAACATGCGCGTAACGCATTCCTTCCTGCTCAACTAAATTTTTAATCGCTTTTTTAAATACAATTGGAGAACGAGAATAACTCACCTGACTTAAAATTTCAGCCTGTTGCTGCATCCAATAATTAGCAGTTTTATCATCCAAACAAATTTTTAGATTTAATTGAGCCAAATAATTACCAAATTCAGCATAATCTTTAATCGTTATACCAGCTGCAAACAATATTTGTTCTAATTCAGAACTAATTTTACCTATATCTACAAATAAAATTGCATCAACTTGACTAACAAAAGCATAACTAATTACCAATGGATTATAATCGATATCTGAACCACGGATATTAAATAACCAAGCAATTTCATCCAGAACATTAAATGCAGTTGCATCTACCTGAATTGCAGAGATTTCACCACGTAACCATTTAAGTTTATCGGCCGTAGACTCTCCCGTAAATTCGTTATTATGGGCATAAGCCATGGCACATGGCAAAGCTAGGTTTTCACCAGAAATTATTTTGCATTTATCAATTAAATTCTCAGACAAAATAACAACTTCACCACCAACAGCATGCATAATTTGCTGTAACTTAATCATCCGTGCGATACTGACCAATTGAGGATCAACACCAAGCCTTTTACCAAAAGCATTATTTTGCAACCATAGCTCGATTTCCGACACAAATCCTTGCTGCTTAATTAATTTAAAGTATGATTCGTCTAACTGCTGCTCAGCTTGTAAAAAATACCGTCCATCCGTAGACAAATATGCCTGATCTAATGTTACCATAACTTCGCCAGCGGAACCATCAAAACCACTAATCCATGGTCGACGTTGCCAACAAACTGGTACGTACTCACTATTATGAGCATCAATCGATGGAACTAAATAAATATCTACTCTGGCACTACGCATTTCAGAACGTAGTAACTCCAATTTCTGTGAACTGACCATAGTAAATTCTCCTAAAATATATCATTAAATTGAATAATTAAATTTAACCTTATGGTCAAACTATAAAATAACTTGTACATTCTTAGACAGATGCTAAGGCTGGAAACGCATCTATTAAACCTAAAATAATGAATTGAGTGCCAATTGCCAAAGTAAATAACCCCAAAACCTTGATAAGCACATTCATCCCTATATTACCAAGGAAATCCAGCAATTTCATAGAGTATTTAAAAATAATATAAATCAATACCGTTGTAATTAGTATCGCCAAGATAAGCCACGACATACGTGCCCAATTACGCCCAACCTCATCAGCATAAATAATAATAGTTGAAAACGTCCCCGCTCCAGTCGTTAATGGAATTGCAATGGGAATCACCGCTAATGAAATAACCTTGGAATAACTACCTGGTGAACTGACTTGATCTTCCTCATCTGGTTTTGCATTTAACATTTTTATTCCAGAGACACCCAATAATAGACCACCAGCAATACGAAATGCAGCAATGGAAATCCCAAAAAAATCCATTAACTCGCGCCCAATTAATAGTGCAACCAACATTACAATAAATGAAGTCAGGGTTGCTGTTTTACACAACCGCAGTTGATCTTGACGCGATAAGCCATGACAAATTTGTAAAAATTGACCTAGCGCTGGAAAATTATTCGCAACAGCAAAAATACCAATCAAAAAATGCTGAAGACTGAGCGTCTTTTCAATTAAAATCATTACTTAGCTAATTTCTCACGCATCAAAGAAATTGTCGTCGCATAATCAGGAGAATTAAAAATAGCACTTCCTGCAACAACCGCACTTGCACCAGCTGCAGCAACTTCAGCAATGTTATCCAGTTTAACTCCACCATCCACTTCAAGAATAATTTCACGACCTGATTTATCAATTAAATTTCTTACTTGACGGATCTTACCCATTACACTCGGAATAAAACTCTGCCCACCAAAACCGGGATTGACTGACATTAATAAAATTACATCAACTTTATCCATTACATAGTCCAAGTAACTTAATGGTGTTGCTGGATTTAAAACTAAACCACACTTTAGGCCATAACTTTTAATCAAACTTAAACTACGATCAATGTGTTGGCTCGCCTCAGGATGAAAGGTAATAACATCGGCTCCAGATTTGGCAAATTGCGTAATCAAGTCGTCAACTGGACGAACCATCAAATGCACATCAATTAAAGCCTTACCACAATATGGTTTTATCGCTTGACAGACAGCAGGACCGATTGTTAAATTAGGAACATAATGATTATCCATAACATCAAAGTGAATCCAATCTGCTCCAGCCATCAAAACTTGTTCAACTTCTTCACCAAGCCGTGCAAAATCTGCAGACAAAATACTTGGGGCAATAATAAATTGTTTATCCATAAAAACTCTTTTATAAATGAAATTTTACTTTAGCAGTAAAGTTATATAAAATATGAGCGGTCAATCCCCAAATTAACTCACCATCGTGAAAAAAGCATTGATTATGCTTAATGTTAGGATAATCTGGGTTAATTGAAAATCGCTTTAAATTTAGTTCATCTAAACTAATTGAAAATAATTTTGCCACTTCTGAAATATTAAAGCCATTAATTATGCCATCCAAGCGAGCAACTACGGGATAAACCGCTTGCTTAAATCTCGCACTACTTTCTGGTAACATACAAAATATTGGCTCAATTGATCCAGTAAAATAAACCTCTTCACGAAACTCACGTAATGCAGTCTCGATTATCGAAGAATCAGTTTGATCACATTTACCACCTGGCAAACACACTTGTCCAGTAAATGAACGCAGCTCTGCTGAGCGTTTAGTTAAAATAACTTCATTATCCAGAATACCAATTAACACAGCAGCAGAGTTAGTCAACATTACTTAGCCTTAATAGTTGTTGAACTTTCAATAGGTAAAGGCTTTCCTTCAATTATATTTAAAGCCCATTCTAGTTGGAAATCATTTTTAAGATCAACTTGTGCCTGAGATTGATCCGCAACTTTAGGCATTTTTTTCATTCTCGCTTCAGCTTTAGCCTTAATTTCATCTTGAGAAGCAATTTGCTTAGGTGGGCGAATCACAGGAACTGATTCAGTTGAAGATTTTTTGCTCTCAATCGTAGGGTTGCTAATATGATGATCCAAACTGGCTTCAGTCATATCCCAACTATCTAAAATATCACTATACTCACTCTGAATAATAACATCAGGCTTAATTCCTTCGGCCTGAATCGAGCGACCTTTTGGTGTGTAATATAACGCTGTAGTTAATTTAACTGCAGTATTTTTAGACAAAGGAATTACGGTTTGAACCGATCCCTTACCAAAAGATTTAACGCCTAAAATTCTTGCACGACCATAATCTTGTAAAGCACCAGACACAATTTCTGAAGCAGAAGCTGTGCCTTGATTAATTAAAACCACCATTGGTAAAGTCTTAAATAATGCAGGAATTGAATTCATCTTAGCTTGTTGGGTACCATCAACATCATAATCATTCGGAGAAACATAATATTTTTGCTTAGCGCTTGGTAAACGACCATCAGTATAGACAACTAAACTATCTTTTGGTAAGAAAGCGCCAGCCACTCCAACTGCGGACTGTAACAATCCACCAGGATCGTCACGCAAATCTAATACCAAACCTTTTAATTGCGGGTTAGCAGTGTAAACTTTGTTTAATGCTAATGCCAATTCATTGCTCGTATCAGCCTGAAAATTGGTGATTCGAATATATGCGTAATTCGGATTCAACATAGTTGATTGAACGCTTCGTACGACAATTTTAGCACGAGTAATCGTAAAATCAATTGGCTTCAAAGAATTGGTTCGAGCAACCGTAATTACGACTTTAGTGCCTTCCTTACCACGCATCCGCTTAATTGCTTCATCTAAACTTAATCCACTAACTGGAACTCCATCAATTTTAACAATCACATCACCACTTTGCACTCCAGCTAAATACGCAGGAGTTCCATAAATTGGTGCTACAACTTTGATACCACCGTTGCCTTTATCTCTACTAACTTCAATACCAAGACCAGCAAAAGAACCACTAGTCATTTCCGACAATTGTTTAAAGTCTTCTGCATCCAAATAATCTGAATGCGGATCCAAATTATTCAACATACCATCAATGGCACCTTTCATTAATTTTGTATCATTAACACTTTCAACATAATAATTCTTAGTAATGGCATAAACTTTAGCAAAATTATTTACATCATCAACGGGAATGGTGTTACTCATCTGCTGATTATTAATTGGTGAAATATTAATTTGATCATCTGCTGTTGCATAGATACTCAAAGTAACAAATGAACCACACACTGCACCCAAAACAAACTTACTAATTGTCTTCAACTTTATACTCTTTCTATTTTTAAAACAAATCTAAATCTTGATTTAAACGTTCAACTAATTCATAAATTTTATCGCGACTTTCTGAGCGTAAAATTTTATTTACCAATAACGTAATTTGGCTAAGATCGGTATTTAATATCACATTTTTTACATTTAAAATATTTGCCGAATGCATTGAAAATTTACGCAATCCCATACCCAATAATAAACGAGTTAATTTAACATTGCCAGCCATCTCACCACAAATCGAAACTGGAATATCTTCCTTATTGGCCGAGGTAATAATATGATTAACAACCTTCAAGACTGCTGGATGTAGTGGATCATATAAATAATTTACTGCTTCATCATTACGATCAATTGCTAACAAATATTGAATTAAATCATTGGTGCCAATTGAAATAAAATCAACTTGCTCTAAAATACTTTTAATCGATAATGCTGCAGCAGGAACCTCTATCATACTACCAACTTTGATTTTTTCATCAAACGCAATATTTTCTTCACGCAACTCTTCCTTAACTAAATCTAATTGATGAATTGCTTGTTTAAGTTCCCACGCCGAAGAAATCATCGGAAACATAATTTGCATTTTACCAAATGTTGAGGCTCGCAAAATAGCCCGAAGCTGCATTCTAAAAAAACCTTGCTCAGCCAGCGACATCCTAATCCCAGTTAGTCCCAAAGCAGGATTATCAGCGGCGCCATGGGTAGAATTCCACTGTGGATTCTTATCTGCACCTAAATCAGCGGTACGAATTGTAACTGAATTCTTCTTCATCGCTTTAACTACATGCAAATAAGCCAAAAATTGCTCTTCTTCATTCGCTATATGATCATTGCGACCTAAAAATAAAAACTCACTTCTAAACAGACCAACACCGTCTGCATTATTGTATTTAGCATCATCCACATCTTCAGGGACTTCAATGTTAGCAAATAGCTCGATTTTAACCCCGTCAACCGTAATTGTTTCGTCTTTACGAATTGCACGTAACTTCTGTCGACTTTCCTGCCACTCTTTTTTACGACGTTTATACTCATTTAAAACCAGCTGGTCAGGATTAACAATTACAACACCTTGAATACCATCAATAATAATAATTTCGTCATCACGTACAATTTGCCGTGCGTTATTAACGCCGACTACTGCAGGTATATCGAGATTTCTACCAATAATTGCGGTATGTGAAGTTAAACTACCATAGTCAGTAATAAAGCCAGCAAAATTAGAAGCTTTAAATTGAACCAAATCTGCAGGTGATAAGTCGCGTGTAACTAAAATACCTTTTTCCAACTTACCCTCATCTGCCCAGTCAAATTTATTACCTTCCAGGTTTTTAAAAATTCGATCTAAAACCTGAACAACGTCATTCTTACGCTCTTTAAGATAAGGATCACTCATTTCGTCAAACTGCTGAGATAAAATATCCGCTTGCAATTTAATCGCCCATTCGGCATTACAAGATTCTTGCTTAATTATTTCCAACGGAGCTTGCGAAATTTGCGAATCATTTAGCATCATTATATTTAATGATAAAAACGCCCCAAGTTCAGCTGGAGCACCAGATGGAATATTACCACGCAAATACTCTAATTCTTTGCGTGTAACTTTTACAGCCTGCTCAAAACGCACAATCTCTGCAGCGACTTCATTTGACTCCAAGGTAAATTGCGCAACACCATCAAGATCTTTGTCTAAAATATAAGCTTGACCAATGGCAATTCCGCCACCTAGCCCAAATCCATGCAATGCTATACTCATATTATCCCACCTTTAATTATTACTCATTCTCGCCAAAACGATTTGCAAATAATTCAATAATTTTTTCTTGAGCTTCAAGTTCATCCTCACCATTACAGATTAAGGTAATTTCACTACCTTTTGAAGCGGCTAACATCATCAAGGACATAATACTCTTAGCATTAGCCTTACGTCCATTACGCTCAATAAAAATATTAGACTTGAATGAATTAGATAATTGAACTAATTTTGACGAAGCCCTAGCATGTAGCCCTAATTTATTTATAATTTCAATTTGTTGTGTTAGCATTTATTTTTCTCCTTGAACATGGATAATTCCATTGACTCCGCCTTCGAGCGCCTTTGAAACGCATAAATCTAAACCTTGGCTAGAATAGGATATCGCACGTATCAACATTGGTAAATTTAGGCCTGTAATTAATTCAACTTGGCCAGGAACGATTAGTTCTGTAGCTATATTGCTTGGTGTTGCACCAAAGATATCACAAAGAATAAGAACGCCATCGGCTTTTGTTAGCTGGCGTTCTATTATTTCTTTAGCACGAGAAATGATTGCATCTGGTGCTTCGGCTTTTTTAACGGGCAGAATAACTAAATTATCCACCCGCTTACTCATGATATGCTCTAAGCAATAAGCAAAACTATTCGCAATCTCGGAATGTGAAATTATGAATATACTTATCATTAAGAAATTCCATAATAATTATTTAAATGTTATTTAATTAGCTGATTAATACCTGCTAAAATATTCTCGGCATATTCGCCAATGTATAGTTGCTTTTTCGTCGAACTAAGATTAATTACCTCAACAACGCCATGCTCTTTTAACTTAATTAGATTCAACAATTTCTCATCGTTAAGTTCAACCTTAAGCCTAGTTAAAGCAACCAAAGTAATCGATTTAAGATTTGATTTACCACCCAAAGCATTTAAAACTTCAGTTGCATCATAAGCATTTACCGAAGATACCTCAGTTACGCTAACAACTTGCTCAGATTTTTTTGTTGATAAAGTAGCTGATTTATGCCCTAGCTGATTTAAAGTTTCACGAATTTTACTTGCTACAATTTCAGCTTGAGGACCTAAAATAACTTGAACTGAATCAGGTGCTGGAGTAACAACCCCCTTAGCTCCAAGCGCCTTAAGCGTTGGTTTGCTAATGCTTTCTGAAGACAATACAACTAAACGTAATCTTGTAGTACAAGCATCTACATTAACTAAATTTTCAACGCCGCCCAAGGCATTAATATACTGCATTTCAGTGCTGTCATTGGAAATAAGTGCAACTTTTGCCGCAGCTAACTCTTCTTCAGATTCACGACCAATAGTACGCAAATCAAATTTTTTTATGAAAAATACACCAATCAAGTAATATAAAACGAACATTACAATACCAACTGGTAGCATCAATAATGGATTTTGTGCCAATTTAAAAAATAAAACATAATCAATAGCACCAGCTGAAAAAGAAAATCCTAGGCGCACATGAAGTAATTCCATAACTGCCATCGAAACACCAGTTAAAATCGCATGAATTACATACAACGCAGGTGCTAAAAATACAAATGAATACTCAATAGGCTCAGTAATTCCAGTTAAAAAAGAAGTTAAAGCCATAGATAACAACAATCCAGCTACCATCTTTTTATTTTTTGAATAGGCTGTAGTATACATTGCTAAACACATTGCTGGCAAACCAAACATCATAATTGGAAAAAACCCAGCTTGAAAAATACCTGCAGTTGGATCTCCAGCCATAAACCGCGCGATATCGCCATGAACCACAACACCCTGAGCATTCGTAAAATCGCCTAATTGAAACCAAAACAAACTATTTAAAACATGATGTAAGCCAGTTACTAACAACAGACGATTAAATAACCCGTATAAAAACATTCCAATTTGTCCAGAGTCTGCCATCCATTGACTGAAAGAATGTAATCCACTCTGAATTGGCGGCCAAATATACCCCATTGCCACGCCTAAAATTACGGCAGATACTCCAGTTGAAATTGGAATAAAGCGTTTACCTCCAAAAAAGGATAGAAAATCAGGAAGTTTAATATCTTTATAACGGTTATATAAAAATCCAGCAATTGAACCGATTAAAATCCCACCAAAAACCCCACTATCAATATCCTTATTAATTGATTTTAGCATTGCAACTAAAATTAAATACCCAACCGCACCAGCAAGGCCAGATGCACCGTTATTATCTTTAGCAAAACCAACCGCAACGCCAATTGCAAACAACAATGGTAAATTTGCAAAAATTGCGTTACCAGCATCAGCAATCGCCTGAATATTTAATAAGTCTGGTTGACCAAAGCGTAATAGAAGTCCCGCAACTGGCAACATTGCAATAGGCAACATCAAAGCACGACCAAGAGCTTGGATTGAAGAGAATTTCAATGCCATGTTTATTTCCTCAAAATTAGATTAATTGAATTGACTTTTTAAATATTCACGTACTTCAATGGCTGTGGTTAAAGATAAACAATGATCAGCAACTTCTTTACATTGAGCATAACTTAAGGTGCGAATAAAAGCCTTATTTTCTGGAATCGCACTGACAGTCATCGATAGATGCTTAATGCCTAAACCAATCAAAACTGGAATGGCTAATTTTTCTGAGGCCATCAAACCACATACTGACAAATACGTATTATGTTTATTTGCACCACGCGCAGTTGCTGCGATTGCAGTAATCACAGCAGGGTGTAAATAATCAACATCTTTAGCTAATTCAGTATGTTCACGATCAACTGCCATAACATATTGAGTTAAATCATTAGTGCCAATTGACATGAAATCTACTTCTTTGGCAAAAGATTCACTCATAAATGCTACCGACGGAACCTCAACCATAATCCCTAGTTGAATATTGACGGTTAATCCCAATTCAGTTTTAATCTCTTCAAACATTTGCTTAACCGCACGATACTCAGATAATTTAGAAATCATCGGAATCATAACTTTAATGTTCTCTGCATTAGTCCGTAAAATAGCCCGTAATTGCGTTTTAAATAACTCACGATTAGCTAAACACAATCGTACACCACGCACACCAAGCATTGGATTATCTTCATGCATTTGCGTAATATATGGAATTTTTTTATCACCTCCAGCATCAAGAGTACGAATCACAAAAGGTTTATGTTCTAAAGCTTTATCAATGTCAACATACTCTTGATATTGAAGATCTTCGCTTGGAGCCTCTTTAGTTTCCAAAAACATGAATTCAGTTCTAAACAAACCAACGCCTTCAGCACCGTTCTTAGCCGCAATTTGCGCCTCTTTTATATTACCAATATTGGCCAAACAATTAACTTGATAACCATCAGTAGTAGTAGCAGGTAAATTTGACGATTCTTTTGCAACACGTAGCACCTCAGTTCTCTTAATAACTTCATTGGTCGCAATAGCTAATTCATCTGAAGTAGCTTGAGTATTAAGCGTAGCCACAGACACTGTATCTAATATAACCATTTTATCATTAGACTCTTGCAAGACTTCTTTTGCAACACCAACTAACAATGGTATTCCACGCGTACGAGCCAAAATTGAAACATGTGAAGTAACACCACCACGAACACTCACTAACCCTTTAACTTTATCACTCATTGCAATTACTTGTGATGGAGTAAAATCATCTGCAATAATAATTACATCATCCGTATAGGTTTGGGTAGCTTTGCTATCAGCACCACATAACACACTTAAAACACGATCTCTAACATCTATAAGATCACTTTGGCGCTCAATTAATAATTCATTTCCCGTTGCAACTAATGCCTCACAAGAATCTGTGGTTGCTTTATCCCATGCAAAAGGAGCTGATTGACCAGTTGTGATTAAATTTTTAGCATTTGTCAGCAACTCTGGATCAGTCAAAATCATCAAATGCGCACTTAAAATATTTTTATGTGCTACATCTTGATGTCCAAGACTTTTAATTTCGTTTTCTAATTCACTAGTTAAAGAATTAATCACTTGATTTAATTGAACCAACTCTGCCTCAGAATCAGCTGCAAAGCGCTCATATTTAAATTGTATGCCTGTTTGCTGAACTAACTTGGCTACGGCTAAACCAGTTGAGCCAACTACACCATGATATTTGCCATTTTCAACTTTACTCTCAACACTAGCAACAGGTTTAGCTACCGTCACTGGGTTTTCATTAGCATCATCATGCATAGCCAATAAAGCCGACTTAATCTCGGAAATAATTACAGCAGGATTATCACCCTTAACCAAAATACTAATTTGATCCTGGTATTGCACTGATAAACTTAACAGCGACACTACACTTTTAACATTCGCCGATTGCTCACCTTTTAACATTAAAATTTCATTAGTCGGATATTTACGAGCAATTGCATTTAACTGAGCAGCTGGACGTGCATGCAACCCATGTGTGTTTGGAATGGTAATTAATTCAGATTCTAAAGAAGCTTGGATAATACTCACATCAGCAACTTGGTTGATTTCTCCAAGTAAATTAACGATCATAATTGCTTTCTTTAAGTTGGTAATAATCTCATGTGGTAAAATCTCCACACTTATCCGCTTCTCTTCTATATCTGTAACCAAAATAGGTGTAATTAATGCCACCACGTTACCAGCGATATAATCTAAGTCAAATTCAGTTAATTTATCACCGACTTTAACTAACTGCCCCTCTTGGACTTTAACATCAAAACCTTTACCTGCAAGCGATACAGTCTCAAGACCAATATGCATTAGAACATCAAAACCGTGTTCTGATTCAATTGTGATGGCATGTTTAGCACGATGAATCGACTTTATTTTGCCATCAATTGGTGCATATAAAACGTTTTCCAATGGGTCAACAGCAAATCCATCTCCAACCATTTTTTCAGCAAATACTGGATCTGGAACCTTGGCTAAATCCACATAAACACCTTTAAGCGGTGGAAATAATTTAACTTGCTTTACATTCATATTGGCGCCTTTAAATTAAAAAACATATTTTTGCTTGCGCATTCTATCACAATGGATATCAAAACTTATATATGCGACGCAACAAAACAAACCATTCAGCAATTAACAAAATTGGATTATAATATCGCTTACATAAAATATGAAATACTGTAATTATATTGTAAATTTAGTAATGCTAATGATTACAAACTTAAAATCATAAGATTTAATTCTTGGATTAAATTTAAACAAAAATTTCAAATAAATTCTTACTCTAATTTTTTAAATTTACATAAGGAAATACATGAGCTTCAGTAACAAATTAAACTGCTTCGACATGGTTCTCTTTGGTGGAACTGGTGATTTGGTAAAACGCAAGCTTTTACCAGCATTGTACAATGCATTTCTTGATGGAAATATTGATAAAATGTCACGTTTTATTTGTTTAGGTCGTGGAGAAATGACATCAGAGCAGTATATTGAGACATGCTTTGAATTTGCAACAGAAGCCAAAAACAATGTTGATCACAATGCATGGAATGAATTTGCCAAGCAAATTGTATATCTCAGAATAGATGCAACAAAAACTGAAACTTATGCTAACCTATTGGAACTAATTGACCAATCTAGAATCAATATTTTTTACCTTTCAACCTCGCCAGAATTATTCAAAGTAATTTGCACTAACTTAGCAGAGCTTAAACTTAATCATAGTTTATCAAGGATAGTGCTAGAAAAACCACTTGGCAACGACTTACAATCATCTAATGATATCAATGATCACGTAGCACAATTTTTTAAAGAAGATCAAATCTATAGAATTGATCACTTCTTGGGTAAAGAGTCGGTACAAAATTTGATGGCAATCCGTTTTGGAAATACTCTTTTTGAAGCTTTATGGCGGCGTCAATGGATTCGCAGTGTGGAAATTACAGTTTCTGAAGAGCTTGGAGTTGGTTCTCGTGGTGAGTTTTATGAACATACTGGCGCACTTCGCGATATGCTACAAAATCACTTATTGCAAATGCTATGTATTGTTGCAATGGAGCCTCCGTCATCATTAGATGCAGATGTCATTCGTGGAGAAAAATTAAAAGTTTTACGCTCACTAAAACCATTAACCGAAGAAGATGTTGCACAAAATGTAATTAAGGGTCAATATAAAGCAGGAACAATTGATGGCCAAGCGGTTAAAGGATACCGTGAAGAAAACAACGTCAATCCAAATAGCATCACTGAGACCTTTGTTGCATTAAAAGCCGAAATTCAAAATTGGCGCTGGGCAGGAGTCCCTTTCCATTTACGAACAGGGAAACGCATGCAGGAAAAGGTTGCAGAAATTGTTATTCAATTTAAAGATATTCCATGCAAAATATTTCCAATTAGCGGAGGAGATTCGGCAAATCGCTTGATTATCCGTATCCAACCAGAAGAAACCGTAAAATTATTTTTCTTGGCAAAAGAACCAGGTGATACCAATCGCCTTAAACCAGTTTATCTTGATTTGGATTTTAGTGAAATGTTTTCTAGCAGAAGAACAGATGGTTACGAGCGTTTACTCATGGATATAATCCGTGGTAATTTGAGTCTATTCGTTAGTCGCCAAGAACAAAATGCAGCATGGCAATGGGTTGAGCCAATTTTAGAAACCTGGAAAAATGAAAAAACGACACCTAAACAATATGCGGCAGGAAGTTGGGGACCAGCAAGCTCAACCGCATTGTTAGCCCGAGAAAATTTATATTGGCATGAAGAAATTGCATAAGGACAATACGATGAAAATTAATTATACTATTCTAACTTCGGTTGTAGCTATGACCATTAGTAGTTGCTCACATTTTGGAAGCAGTCCAGATACGATTCCAGCACCACCTAAGGCAGGTAACACCGCCATTGTACTACCACAGATAGGTAATCCGAATCAAGCGAATATTAGTGAGAGTTCTGCCGCCAGAGCTAACGAATCACAACCGACTCGATTTAAAACTATTACCGAAACACGTACACCTGGTGGTGGGGTAAGCAAGGTAAATGTTGATAATCCAAGTGGTGGTATGCCAGATTATTATTTGGCTCCATCACAAATTCCTTATGACACTAATAATAATCCAGATAAGCTTAGCCCGCCAAGCTGGGAATGGAGCTGGTAATTACTTTAAAATAATAAAAAACCTCTACCTAAAAAGTAGAGGTTTTTTATTATTCAATAATTTCATAATTATGTAAATGATCTAAATTAAAGCCACTGACACAACCAGCATCACTATCAGCTTCATCAATAAAACTATTATTCCGATTCGATAAAATATGCACCTCATTTGCCACGACTTCAGTAGTAAAACGAGTCGTATTTTGTTGATCCTGCCATTTACGTGTCCGCATTCTGCCCTCAACATACATATGACTACCCTTATTGGCAAATTTACCTATAATTTCGGCTAATTTACCGTAAACAACAACACGATGCCATTCTGTTTGTTCTTTTTTTTCCCCAGATATTTTATCACGCCAAGTTTCAGTAGTCGCTAGACTAAAACTAGTGACGGCTTCATTATTAGTCATATGTCTAACCTCAGGATCACCACCCAAATTACCAATTAATATTACTTTATTTACGGAACCTCGTGCCATCATCCATCTCCAATTATTAAAATAGTTGTCGTCATTTAGTCTAGTGAATTCTTCAACATTAGTTTATCATAATTAGTATACAACTTCAATCACTATCTCAAATCTAAGCTAATTAAATAAACCAAATAAATCAATGGAATAATAAAAATGCAACCGAACCCCTGCAATAAATTTACTTAACTCAAACTTTGAATCGTATATATTTACAACAAATGAATCAATTTATACAATGTTCTTGATAAATGAAAATAAATCCTTTGCAATACAGTTCTATGTGATTTCTGGATTAACCAAATAAAAACAACTCAATTATGCTATAATTGATGTCCTTTTTTACAGGTGTTTATCACATGCTTGACCAAATTGTTATTCGTGGTGCGCGTACGCATAATTTAAAAAATATTGATCTAGATTTACCAAAAAATAAATTAATCGTAATTACTGGGTTATCTGGTTCTGGTAAATCATCATTAGCCTTCGACACACTCTATGCAGAGGGTCAGCGCCGCTATGTAGAATCATTATCGGCATACGCACGCCAATTTTTACAACAAATGGACAAGCCAGATGTAGACCTCATTGAAGGACTTTCACCAGCGATATCAATTGAGCAAAAAGCTACTTCGCATAATCCACGCTCAACCGTTGGTACTGTAACTGAAATTTATGATTACTTGCGACTATTGTTTGCCCGTGCAGGAACACCATTTTGTCCAACACATAAAACAGCACTCCAAACTCAATCAGTTGGTCAAATCGTAGATACTATTTTGACATTACCAGCTGAGAGTAAAATTATGTTACTGGCACCGCTGGTACTTAATCGTAAAGGCGAGCATTTAGATTTATTAAACCATACTCAAGCCTTAGGATTTACAAAGGTAAGAATTGATAATGTAGTTTATAACCTAGGTGAAACACCACTTTTAGATAAAAATAAGAAACACACTTTAGAAATAATCATTGATCGGATTAAAGTAAAAGAAGAGATTAAATCACGCCTAACGGATTCAATAGAAACTGGTCTAAACCACGGCGATGGCAAAATTAAACTAGTCAATCTTGAAGATAATAGCGAAAAATGGTTCTCCAGTAAGTTTTCATGCCCAGAATGTGATTACTCTATTCCAGAGCTCGAACCACGTATTTTTTCTTTTAATAATCCAAGTGGGGCTTGCCAAAAATGTGATGGACTAGGTCATATTACCTTTTTTGATCCTAATAAAGTTGTTTCAAGCCCAGAATTATCAATTAGTGATGGAGCTATAAAAGGTTGGGATAAACGGAATCAGTATACTTATCAAATGCTAATTTCTTTAGCTAAACATTATAAATTTGATATTGAACAACCTTGGAGTGAACTTGGAAATGATATTCAGCAAACTTTACTCTACGGCTCACAAAATGAATTAATTCAATTTAATATCTTAAATGAACGTGGTGGCTATCGTAGTATTAAACAAACTTTTGAAGGCGTTATTAATACACTAGAACGACGTTATTTTGAAACTGAAAGTTCTCATATCAAAGAAGAGTTGACTAAGTATCAAAATAATCGTGAATGCCCAGAATGTCATGGTTCACGTTTACGTAAAGAAGCGTTAAGCGTAACAGTCGGAAAATATAATTTAGCGGCAATTAGCATGTGGCAACTTAAAAAATGCGCCGAATACTTTAGTAATTTACAACTTGAAGGCAATAAACAGGAAATAGCTAGCAAAATTGTCAAAGAAATTATTACCCGTGTTGGATTCCTAATTGATGTTGGTCTGGATTACTTGACCCTTAATCGCTCGGCAGATACACTCTCTGGTGGTGAAGCACAGAGGATTCGCCTTGCTAGTCAAATTGGCTCAGGTTTGACAGGTGTAATGTATGTTCTTGATGAACCATCAATTGGCTTACATCAACGAGATAACGATCGTCTAATCGGTACGTTAACTAAATTACGTGATTTAGGAAACACTGTTATCGTAGTTGAACATGATGAAGATGCGATTTTACATGCCGACTATTTAGTCGATATTGGACCTGGTGCTGGTGAACACGGTGGAAAAGTTTTATTTGCCGGTACTCCGCATGAAATTAAAACCTGTACAAACTCAATTACAGGAGAATATTTATCAGGTAAAAAACAAATTACTATTCCTAGTGAGCGCCGTAACCAAGATAAAGGCTTCTTAACTTTAACTGAAGCTAAAGGCAATAATTTAAAAAGCGTTGATCTGGCGATTCCTGTGGGTAATTTAACCTGCGTAACTGGAGTTTCTGGCTCTGGTAAGTCAACACTAATTAATGATACCTTATATCGTGTTATGGCACAACATATTTATCGTAGTAATGAAAATCCAGAAACATTTAAACAAATTAATGGCTTAGAATTTTTTGATAAAGTAATTAATGTTGATCAAAGTCCAATTGGGCGCACACCACGCTCAAACCCTGCAACTTATACTGGATTATTTACACCAATTCGCGAACTATTTACTCAAGTTAATTTAGCACGTGAACGTGGCTATGGTCCTGGACGTTTTTCTTTTAACGTTAAAGGCGGACGTTGCGAAACTTGTCAAGGTGATGGGTTAATTAAAGTTGAAATGCATTTTCTACCAGATATTTATGTATTATGTGATGTTTGTAAAGGCAAGCGTTACAACCGTGAAACATTAGAGGTTCTATACAAAGGTAAAAATATTACCGAAGTATTAGCGATGACAACCGAAGAAGCATTGGCTTTTTTTGCTTCAATACCATCGATTGCACGTAAACTACAAACACTCATGGACGTTGGATTAGGCTATATTCGCCTCGGACAATCAGCAACTACATTATCTGGCGGTGAAGCACAGAGGGTCAAATTAGCTCTGGAACTATCTAAACGTGATACTGGACGTACCATGTATATTCTGGACGAACCAACTACTGGATTACATTTTCATGACATTGACTTACTCCTTAAAGTATTACATAAATTTGCTGACAACGGTAACACAGTTGTTGTTATTGAACATAATTTAGACGTAATCAAAACTGCAGACTGGGTGGTTGATTTAGGCCCAGAAGGTGGTGAAGGTGGTGGGAAAATTATTGCAACTGGTACTCCGGAACAAATTATTAAATTAAATAAAGGTTATACTGGCAAATACTTAGCACCGTACTTAAAGAAATCCACGAAAAAATAATTGTATTGTTTATTAATTATGGTTAAAAAATACTGATAAATTGAGCTTTCTGGTTTATTATATGATTAAATTTTGACAAGTAAGAAAAGCGCACATAATTGCAAAATACTTATATCAAACCTCATCATATAATATTTTAAGCATATAAATATATAATTTCTACAATATGATAAAACATATAGATATAAATTAAAACCTATTTTAATTATAAACTCGAAAACATCTAAATCAAGTTTATTAAATAAGGGAGATCATTATGGCACTTAACACATGGGATGCAGATTTTTATAAAAACAGTCACAACTTTGTTACCACCTACGGTGAAAGTGTGGTTGATTTATTGGCGCCTAAATCTGGAGAATATATTCTTGATTTAGGTTGTGGTGGCGGTGAACTCACGGCTAAAATTGCAGCATATGGAGCAAAGGTTTGTGGCATAGACTTTGCACCGGATATGATAGAAAAAGCCCAGCAAAAATTTCCAAATTTGGAATTTAAACAACATAATGCTGAATTACCATTTCCGAACTCGGATAAATTTGATGCAGTTTTTTCGAATGCCGCATTACACTGGATGCTTAATGCTGATGAAGTAGTGAAAAATATTGCTCACAGCTTAAAATCTGGCGGTAGATTCGTATTTGAGATGGGTGGCAAAGGTAACATTGCTGAAATAATTCACGCAATTGAATCAGCTGCACAAGATTTTAATTTGAATCAATTACCAATCTATAATTATTTTCCAAGTATTGCTGAATATAGTACTATCCTTGAAAAAAATGGATTTCAAGTTAAATTTGCAATTCTATTCGAGCGCCCTACCTTGCTTGATGGTCAAGACGGATTACGCAAATGGATAAAAATGTTCAGAAATGTCGTACTGGAAAAATTATCTCCACACCAACATGAAGAATTTCTTACACATGTTGAGCACTTTGGAGAAAATAAATTATTAATCAATAATCAGTGGATTGCCGATTATGTGCGCTTACGTATGGTTGCAATTAAAATTTAATTGAACATACAAATTCACATTAATTAAGTCCATTAAAAGTAAAAAATAACGTCTATTTTATCCAAGATAATCTTTCTGCTTTAATGTGCAAGCAAAATAAATATAAAATATTTCTTTAAACAATAACATGTCTAGGTACAGGAATTTAATAACAGCTAAGAGATAAATTAAGTTCAAATTTGATTTAATTAAAGCTTATTTTACATACAAAATATGACTTCAACGCTTATTACAGTTGGCATCAATTTATGCTACAATATATTATTAATCATTTTCTATTTGGGGAATATAAATGTCACTAACCGCAGTAGCCCAGCAAACGCTTGGCTTAATTGATTTAACAACTTTAAACGATAACGACACTAATGAAACTGTTATTGAATTATGTAAAAAAGCCAAAACTGACTTTGGTTCGGTGCCAGCAATTTGTATTTTCCGTCAATTTATTCCAGCTGCAAAGCAATACTTTGCAGAAAATAAGCTAAATGTGAAAATAGCCACCGTAACTAATTTCCCACATGGCGGAGCTGATCTTGAATTAGCATTGCGTGAAACTCAAGAAGCAATTGATTTAGGCGCAGATGAAGTGGATATAGTTTTTCCATATCAAGCATTAATTGCTGGCAACGATCAAATCGGTGCTGAAATGGTTAAACAAGCAAAACAAATTTGTGGCACTAAAACACTTAAAGTAATAATTGAAAGCGGCGTATTAAGTAATCCTAAACTAATTGAGCTAGCGAGCGATATTTGTATCGCCAATGGTGCAGACTTTATTAAAACTTCAACTGGTAAAGTAGCAGTTAATGCAACCTTGGAAGCAACTGAAATTATGCTTAATTCAATTAAAAAATCTGGCAGCAAATGCTCATTCAAAGCGGCTGGTGGCGTACGTTCAGTTGCAGAAGCCAAAGAGTATTTAGATTTGACGACTAAAATCATGGGAGCGAACTGGGTTAATGCTGATACTTTCCGGTTTGGTGCATCAAGCCTATTAGGTGATGTCCTAAATGTACTTAACGGGCGTGAAAGTATTGTCGATAAAACAGTATACTAATAAACTAATGGAGAATGTTATTATGCAAAAACGTGTAATTGTAATGGTTTTAGATTCATTTGGCGTTGGTGAATTACCTGATGCAGGAAACTTTGGTGATGTTGGCAGCAATACTTTAGGTCACATTGATCAACATGCGCATGAAAATAATCTTGGCTTCAAAATTCCAAATATGCTAAAACTTGGTTTGGGTAAAGCTTACAAAGAGGTAAACGGTAAAAAATTATTTGCAGATAATGATGATTATACTGTAAATGGATTTTATGGTGCTGCACGTGAAAAAAGCTCTGGCAAGGACACAACTAGTGGTCACTGGGAAATCGGAGGCTGTCCTGTAACTTTTGATTGGGGATATTTTACTGAACATCAAAATAGTTTCCCACAAGAACTGTTAGATAAAATTGTTGCGCGAGCAGGAATTCCAGGATATCTAGGTAATTGTCATGCTTCAGGAACAACAATTATTGAACAACATGGTGATGAACACATTAAAACAGGTAAACCAATATTTTATACTTCAGCAGATTCAGTTTTCCAAATTGCCTGCCATGAAGAGAGCTTTGGATTAGATAATTTATATAAATTATGCCAAATTACTCGTGAAGAATTAGAACCATATAATATTGCTCGTGTAATTGCGCGTCCGTTTGATGGTAATAACTCAGCTAACTATGCACGGACAAAAAATCGTAAAGATTACTCACTCCTACCAAGTGCCCCAACTATTTTGGATGTGTGCAAAGAAAATGGTGGCGAAATGGTTGCAATTGGTAAAATTGGTGATATTTATGCTCATCAAGGCACAACGGTTGAAATTAAGGCTAGTGGTCTACCTGAATTAACTGATACAACTATCACCGCAATCAAAACACATGTGTCAGATAAGCCAACTTATATTATGACTAATTTGGTTGACTTTGATATGAACTTTGGTCATCGCCGTGATGTAGTTGGCTATAAAGAAGCTTTAGAATACTTTGATACCCGCATTCCAGAAATTATCGCAAGCTTAAACCCTGAAGATATTTTATTATTTACCGCTGATCATGGTTGTGATCCAACATGGCATGGCTCTGATCATACCCGTGAACATATTCCAGTTTATGGCTATTACCAAGGTAAAGAATTAAATATTGGTATTCGTGAAACTTTTGCTGATATTGGACAAACAATTGCTAACCATCTAAACTTACCAAGTTTAGATCATGGCAAAGCATTTATTTAACATCTAGACATTTTCAATGCTAAAGTCAGTATAGCTATATATGCTGACTTTTTTATTAAACATAATTTCTTATCCGTTCAAACTATCCCAATCAGGCCTTTACTAAAAACTCAGCAGACTTAAATCATAAATATCCTTATCATGTTCAAACTCTAAAATTTTATTTTCCTAAAATATCTCTTGAAATTAATAACATTGCTCCCAAATACTAATTGTTCTCAATTTTATTAAAGGTCATACTCGATGTCTAATAAACAAACTATGTCATTTCAAACAGAAATTAAACAACTTTTAAATTTAATGATTCATTCATTATATTCAGATAAAGAAATTTTCTTACGCGAACTAGTATCCAATGCATCAGATGCAATTGATAAATTTAGATTTTTACAAGTTAGTCAACCTGAACTTAATAAGGGTGCAGAACTAGCGGTAGAAATTAGTTTTGATAAAGATGCTAAAACTATTACAGTTAGTGATAATGGTGTTGGTATGACTTATGATGAAGTTATCGAAAACATTGGAACTATTGCTAAATCAGGTACAAAATCATTCTTAGAAAACCTATCTGGTGATGCTAAAAAAGATGCTAATTTAATTGGTCAGTTCGGGGTTGGTTTCTATTCTGCATTCATTGTTGCAGATAAAGTTGAATTACTTACACTCAAAGCAGGTGAAACTACATCTCAAGCTGTTAAATGGATTTCTGACGGTAGCGGTGAATTTAGCATTGAAACTGAAAATAAATTGGATGGTAATGGTACAACAATCGTATTACATTTAAAAGATGGTAATGATGATTTATTGTCTGATTGGGGATTACGTAATATTATCCGCAAATATTCTGATCACATTAATTACCCGATCAAAATGCACAAAGCACCAGAAAAAGATAAAGATGGCAATGATATCATTAATACTGAACTTGAAACAGTTAATAAAGCAAATGCACTATGGGCACGCAGTAAAAATGAAGTTACTGAAGAAGAATATAAGGAATTCTACAAGCATATTTCCCATGATTACCACGAGCCAATGAAATGGATTCATTCACGCGTTGAAGGTGCTCAAGAATATACCCAATTATTGTATATCCCAAGCAAAGCTCCGTTTGATTTATACGATGCAAATCGTCGTTATGGAATTAAATTATACGTTAAACGTGTATTCATCATGGATGATGCAGAAAAATTATTGCCTAACTACTTACGCTTTGTTCGTGGTGTAATTGACTCACAAGATTTATCTCTAAATGTATCTCGTGAAATTTTACAATCTTCACGTGATATTGATGCAATTCGCTCTGGTTCAACTAAAAAAGTTTTAGGACTTTTGGAAGATATTGCTAAAAATGAACCTGAAAAATACTTGGAATTGTGGACTGAATTCGGTCCAGTAATTAAAGAAGGTGTTATCGAAGATCACGCCAATAAAGAGCGTGTTGCTAAATTATGCCGCTTTGCCTCTACTCATAACTCAGGTGACACAAAAAATGTTAGCCTTGAAGATTATGTTGCACGTATGAAAGATGGTCAAGATAAAATCTATTACATTACGGCAGAAAATTTCAATAGCGCAAAAAACAGCCCACACTTAGAAGTCTTCAAACAAAAAGGTATCGAGGTTATCTTATTAACGGATCGCGTTGATGAATGGGTTGCGAGTCACTTATTTGAATTTGATGGCAAATCATTGGTATCAGTAGCTAAAGGTAAATTAGATCTAGGTAAATTAGATGACGAAAAACCAAGCGAAGACGAAATTAAACAACAAGACGAGCAAGCTAAACCAATTTTGGAAAAAATTAAAACTGCTTT
Source organism: uncultured Neisseria sp. (assembly GCA_964652705.1). Lineage (GTDB taxonomy): Bacteria > Pseudomonadota > Gammaproteobacteria > Burkholderiales > UBA11063 > Aquella. The sequence continues at coordinate 47,960 of CAZZAV010000006.1, read as the reverse complement.
AGCTGGAAAAGTTAAGGATGTAGTGGTTACTACTCGTTTAGTTGACTCTCCTGCGTGTTTAGTTGTGGATAATAATGCTATGAGTATACAGATGGAACGCCTAATGCGTCAAGCTGGTCAAGAAATGCCAGCTAACCAACCAACTCTTGAGATTAATTTAAAACATAAATTAATTAGTAAACTAGAGTCTAGTATTGATCAAAATCAAACTGATGCGCTAAGCTTAGTTATTTTTGAACAAGCTCAATTGACTGAAGGAATTCAGTTAGATGATCCTGTTGGTTTTGTCAAACGGATGAATAACTTTATTGCTTAATATCTATCGTTTATCGATAATTAAGTTATTTACTTATTCATTTCAAATTCATAAAAATACTGCCCATGTGTGGCAGTATTTTTATATAAACTATCTGTAAAACCCACAGAAGATGCTTATTCAAACTGGTTATTCTACCTAATGTATAGTTTTATGCTAAAATTCGGTACTAATTCATTATCGTATAAGTGCTCGATTAAAAATAATTAATTTTATTACACATAAAATCTCAGACGACAAATGAATTTAAAATAATAATCTAAGCTAAGAACTAATCTTATGCGACTTTTTCAAATACTTTTAAATATCGCGATTAATACATAATGAATAAAGACTATCTTAAAATTATTTTTATTACAGCTTTCGCTGTAAATTTAACTGCTTGTGGTCTATTTCAGGCACCGCCACCGCCAACACCAAATAAAATTAGCCACAATTTGAGTCAAGCAACTTCAGGCACAATTATCTACGCAGTAAACTTGGTTCCAATGGATGTACCAAACCCAAGCCAAACTAAAATCGTCAATACCGCAGCGTTCAGAGTTAGTCAAACAGTTTTAAGTGGTCTTAATTCCGCACCAATTATTAAGCAAGATTATATAATAACGGGTATATATAGCAATGATGGAACAACTTGTCAAATTTCTTGGCAGGCGATTTATCCTGACTATGCTTCCTTAGAAAAAAATCAAGGTGATTTAAATATTGGTACGCTATTAAATAACAATAGCTGTAATCCAAAGCTTGGTATAAAACCTGGACAACTTATCGAAATAGTTTTTAAATAAGAGAACACTATGTCAATTAAATCAGATAAATGGATACGCAAAATGTCTCAAGACCACGGAATGATTTCTCCGTTTGAGCCAAATCAAGTTAAAGAAGTTGCTGGAGAAAAAGTAATTTCATTTGGTACATCAAGCTATGGCTATGATATACGCTGTGCGAATGAATTCAAAATTTTCACAAATATTAACAGTACAATAGTCGACCCTAAAAACTTCAACCCAAAAAATTTTGTTGAAGTTACTGGTGACTCATGTATTATTCCGCCAAATTCATTCGCCCTAGCCCGTACTGTAGAATATTTTAAAATTCCACGCAGTGTCTTAACTGTTTGCTTAGGTAAATCAACTTATGCACGCTGTGGGATTATCGTTAATGTTACACCATTTGAACCAGAATGGGAGGGCTATGTAACGCTCGAATTTAGTAACACAACTCCATTACCAGCTAAAATTTATGCGAATGAAGGTGTTGCTCAAGTTTTATTCTTTGAGTCAGACGAAGAATGCGAAACATCATATAAAGATCGTAGCGGTAAATATATGGGACAAGTTGGCGTAACACTACCGAAAGCTTAAGGTACAACAAAACTTAAAAAGCCGCATCAAAGTGCGGCTTTTTAAACTCACAAAGAATTAATTAGTCTCAGTCGAGCGAATAAATTTAGTACCCAAATGTGTAGCCAAAGCTTTAATCCCTGCATGTGTTATCAAGCAACGAGCCAAAGTAAACCCGTCTTGGGAAACAGCAGCCTTAACTGTATCCGGCTCATCAGAATCAATAGATGTTGCTACTGCAGCACGAGTACTCAAACTAGATAAATCGATTAATTTCTCACGTTTCAAATAAAGCAAATTAAATACAAATAATTCTTGATTAACTTCAAATTGTTTAGAAGTAATCTCAATGCGCTTCTCATCAACATAGGTTGCTTGTAAAGTTTTCAATAAAGTCAATTGTAAATCTAAATTCAACATAATTTATTTCACTTTCTAATTATTATCAGGACAAAACATATAATTTCGGCTAAAATTAAAACATTTTTAGCTCACTATTAATAACCATATTATAGCAAAATTCCACTTTAGGTTCAAACGTTATTCACCATAAAAGTCATATAAATTCAATAAATTATTTTAAAAATAGGTTCCCATAAGTTGCATAATGGTAAAATTACGCGTTTATTTATATTTTACCAAAAAAGGATTTAAAATGATTGAAGTCGGTGTTGTAATGGGCAGCACTTCTGATTGGGAAGTTATGCAGCACGCAGCTAAAGTATTACGTGATTTTGGGATTAATTATGAAACCTTGGTGGTATCGGCACATAGAACGCCAAATTTACTATTTGAATATGCAGAGGCTGCCGAAGCTCATGGCTTAAAAGTAATCATTGCTGGAGCTGGTGGAGCTGCGCATCTACCAGGCATGCTTGCTGCAAAAACCATTGTGCCAGTACTGGGAGTGCCTGTTCCATCCAAGTACCTCAAGGGTTTAGACTCATTGTACTCCATCGTACAAATGCCAAAGGGTATTCCAGTTGGAACACTGGCAATTGGTGAAGCTGGTGCAACTAATGCCGCTTTACTAGCAATTCAAATCATGGCACGCTACAATCCAAGCTTAGCAGACAAATTACACGACTTTCGCAATGAACAAACAGAAATGGTTTTAAACATGAATTTACCGGAGTTAACTGACTAATGCAACAAAAAATGATTTTACCACCAGCATGGATAGGCATTTTAGGTGGCGGACAATTAGGTATGATGTTGGCAGTAGTTGCTAAACAATTTGGTTACCAAGTTGCAATCTTAGAACCAGACCCCAATTGCCCTGCCGCACTCGTTGCAGACAAACAAATTTGTTGCAACTATAATGATCTAGATGGTTTACTTCAATTAGCTGAATTGTGTGCCGTAGTAACTACCGAATTTGAAAATGTTCCTGCAGATGCAATTGAGCAAATTACACAAACAACACCAGTCTACCCTAGTGCCGATGCAATCACAATTGCACAAAATCGAATTAAAGAAAAAACTTTTTTTCAAAGTATTGGACTAAAAACTGCAGCTTTTGCAGCCATTAACTCACTAGAGGATTGTCAATTAGTTGACAGTAATTTATTTCCAGCTATTTTAAAAACCACTACCTTAGGTTATGATGGCAAAGGGCAAATTACAGTTAATAACCGTACTGATCTAGCACAAGCTTACCAAGATTTAGGTTTAGGAGAATGTATTCTAGAAAAAAAAGTAACATTAGCCAAAGAGGTTTCAGTTATTATCGCACGTAATTGCCATGGCGTACAAGCATTCCCCTTAATTGAAAATCAGCATCGCAATGGAATTCTAGATGTCAGCTACATCCCAGCTCAAGTTACACCTAAATTAATTCAAGAAGCAAATGCTGCCGCTATAAATTTGGTTAACCAACTAAATTATGTTGGATTACTAACTATTGAATTTTTTATCACATACGACCAGCAGTTACTAGTTAATGAAATTGCTCCGCGCCCACATAACTCAGGACACATCACAATTGAAACAGCAATAACATCACAATATGAACAACAATTACGTGCAATCTGTGGGCTACATCTAGGTTCAACAGAACTAAAACAATCTGGTGCAATGCTAAATTTACTTGGTGATATATGGCTAGACCCACAAATTGATGCTAATCAAATCTTACTAATGTCTCATCCAGATGCCAAATTCCATTGGTATGGAAAAAACACCGCAAAGCCTGGACGTAAAATGGGGCATATTAGCTTGACTGAATCAAACCGATCTGAATTAATACAAAAAATTCAAGAACTTAAATCCAAATTAAAAATAAGCTAAATAATTTTCCGCCATAGTTAGAATTTATTTTGCCATATTAATATTATTTATCAATTAGACCGGAATTTATTGTTATGAAATCAACTTGTTACAACCAAAACAAAAGTACAATTAAAGCCATAATAATTTTAACTACGCTAACAATTGCGGTTTTAATTCCACAATACCTCAGCCGCATGAATTTCAATAATTTATATTGGTTTTATAATTCCTTTAGCACTTATTTTGGTGATTTGTGGTATTGCTGGAATAATTACTTAAGTAAAGGTTTTAACTATCCAGTTGAATACCCAGCCGGAATGCAGTTTATCTTCGAATCAATTGCTAAGCTACCAAATATACAAAGTAATTACGACTACTATATGATGATGATCTCATCTATCATTGCTATTGCAGGAGTATTTTGTAGTCTCTTCCTATATGCATCTGGGGCTAAACTACACCGAATTATCTGTGGCTGGATCTTCGCACCAAGTTTTATTTTTTATCCACTATATAATGTTGACTTAATTCCAATTTTGAGCATAATTCTCAGCTACTACTTACAACAAAAGCGTAGGCCACAACTTGCAATTTTATGTTTAGCAATTGGTACTGCAATTAAAGTTTTTCCAATTTTTCTGCTACCAGTTTTTTTACTTGAAAATCATGGTAAACAACGATTAAAATTAATCATAATTTTTATTTTAATTTGGTTAGCATGCAATATTAATTTCATGATTACAGATTGGGGACGTTGGATTTACCCATACCTATGGCAAATTCAAGAAAATTTTGCAAAAACTAATCATGATGGATCATGGACTTGGCTGATTTATGTCATGTTTGAACATTTTGGTATTGGAAATTGGTCGGGGAAAGTTAGCTTACTCCTATTTACTTTAAGTTATGGTTATTTGATTCACAAAAATCAACATTGGACTTTAGCACGTAAATTAAGCTGTGTCATGATTCTATTTCTTTTAACTGATCGAATTTACTCACCACAATATAACTTATACTTACTACCCTGCCTAGTCTTACTGGATTATAAAGTTAATTGGCGTTATTTTTATTTGCTAGAGATACCAAATTTTTGCCAAGGATTTTTCTTATTTTCTGTCAAAAATCATCCGTGGATGTTACAAAGTATAATTACAATTAAATATTTAGCAATGTTTTTATTATTGAAAGAATTAATCAATACACCACAAATAAACTCTAATATTATTAAATAAAGATTCTAGTTGGGTTCTGAGTATATAAAACTCAAACATTAAATACAATTTTATATACTTATAAAAGCAGCTTAATTAATAATTGACAAGAATGCATCACATTAAACAATTAACTTATCTTACGATAAAACTCAAGCAACTGCTCTTGTTCTTTGTCCCAAGTATAATTGTTTAATACAGCTTGGCGACCATTTTCGCCCATTTGCTTGGCTTGATCCTGGTTATCCAACAACCATTTGCAAGCTGCAGCAATAGCTTGTGAATCAGTTGGATCAACCATTAACCCACAATTATGACCTTTTACAATTGGATTCCACAATGGGAAATCTGAAGTAACAACTGGAATCCCAGCTAACATATATTCAAATAATTTAATTGGCAAAGATTCTAAATAACTTGGCGTAGGCAATAACGTAACCATACCAATTTTTACCTTGCCGAGCAATTGACTAACTTGTTGACGATTTAAAATTCCATGATAGCTAACGTGCTTAATACCACGGCTACCATTAATTTTACCTTCAACATCACCACTATAAGGTCCAGCTAGATCTAATGTTAATCCACTGATTGCTAATGAATCCACCAATGGCAAAATACCACGAGTTTCAGAAATGCTTCCCAAATAACAGAGATGATCGCTTCGATCTTGCCAAGTTGACTCTAATTGGGTTAACTCCGCCAGAATTGGATAATTATGAATTGCGATACTTTTGAAGTTATAAGCATCAAAACGCTTAGCAATAATTTCAGTAGCACAAATTATCCCAGCAAACTCTTTAGCAGCATTACGCTCTTGATTCTCAACATGACGTGAAATAAGTGGGCGCAATAATTTTGGTATCCAGTGCTTATTCATAATTTGTTTGGGTACATCTTCATGAACATCATAAATTACCTGATAACCAAGCTTGGCTAATTTACGTCCAATACCAATTAATTCTGGATCATGAAAATGCACGATGTGTGGTTTAAGCTTACATACTTTCTGTAAAATGGCTTGACTCGTGATACGCATCCGCTTTAAACGACCACCAACTACTTTACCAACATCATAAATGTTAACGCCAGAATTCACTTCATCGCCCAACGAATCAGCAACAATTAAACTCACCTGATGTTCACAAGCTAAAGCTTGACACTCTTTAATAAAGATTCGAATATCATAACGCGGATGAACTGAAGTAATGTGACAAACTTGCATCTTACACATTCACTATTTGAGTTAAATAATTTTGTAACTGAACCAATTTACCATGAAAAAAATGCCCAGTTTTCAAAAAGACGCTAACTGGAAGATCATGTTGTTCAGCCCATTCATAAATTGAACTTAAAGGAATTACTTCATCTTCTTGGCCATGTATTACCAAAGTTTTATTTCGATCTGGAACTACTACAGAATAACGTGTAACAGCTGGACCAATTAAAATTAATTTCTGATGCTCAACTTGTGCAGCCAAATTAGATGCAACCGCTGTGCCAAATGAAAAACCCGCTAGAACCACTGGCAAGTTTGGATATTGCGCAATTGCATAATTATAAACTGCTAAAGCATCATCAACTTCGCTCTTACCGAAATCATGTTCGCCAGCACTTAATCCAACTCCTCGTAAATTTGGGCAATAACATAAATATCCTTTAGCATTCAAAATTTTAGCTATAGTTTGAACAATTTTATTCGTATAAGTACCACCACCTTTTGGATCTGGATGAATAACAATTGCAATCCCACGTATCTCATCCTTAGGACTTAACTCCATAGTGTCTAAACTACCAGCTGGTCCAGCAATCAAAAGTTGACGAGCATTTTTTGGCATAAACATTGCATTTGGTGTCATTTTACTTTTCTCCAATAATTCTTAATCTAATTTACGCATTCGTGTACGCTTTTTACCACTAACTACACTTTTTAATTTTTCACAGTAAGTATTGTTATCCAAAGTAAAATGATTAGTAAAGTTGCGTCTCTCATGAGCAACAGAAACGTATAACTCTTGCAAACTTAATTGTTCAAAATTAACATAACGGCTTAAATCATTAATTTGTACATCTTCAAATTCATCACAATGTAATTCAAGATAATTAATCAATCGAAACAGCTCAATAACTTGACTGTCCATTTTATCTAATTCATCAAGCTCAGGAATCGGAAATTCACGAGCAAGCTTTGGTTGATTAAATAACGCATGTACCAACGTTTTCAGCGAATTAATATTAGGTGGATCACGTTTAATTTGATTTTGAAACGAGTCATTAATATTTTTTAATTTACGATTGTAAAATGCAAACCGTGTGCGATTATTTAAAATACTTTCAACCACACTTGGATCTAAATCAACTATATTCGACAATTGCTTTTTAAGGATAACTTGCAGAGCAATTGCTTTAATTTGATCAATATAGGGTTTAACCAGACTAATTAAGCGAGCTTTACCCTCGTCACTATTAATTTGTACATCCGCAACTAACTGATTTAATAAAAATGTCACTAAACCAAGCGAACTATTTTTAATCCGCATTTGAAATCCGTCAACCCCAAACTCACGGATATAACTATCTGGATCATGTTCACTAGGTAGAAATAAAAAGCTCACGGCCTTAGTATCAGTAACTAAACTCATCGAGCGTTCAAGTGCACGCCATGCCGCTTTTTTACCTGCATTATCACCATCAAAAGAATAGCAGATATTGTCACATAACCGAAATAGCGTTTTAATATGATCTTCAGTAACCGCAGTTCCCATCGTGGCAACAACATTAGTTAAACCATATTGATTCAACGCAATTACATCCATATAACCCTCAACCACGATGACTTGATTTAAATCGCGAATTGATTTTTTGGCTTCAAATAAACCATATAATTCTTTAGATTTGTTAAATAACTCCGTCTCTGGTGAATTTAAATATTTCGGCTCACCTTTGGTAACAATTCTACCACCAAAACCAATTACCTCGCCTTTGACATTTTTAATCGGAAACATAACTCGTTCACGAAAACGATCGTAACGTTTACCGTTTTCATTTTCAATAACTAATCCGCAAGAAGTTAAAAGTTTATTACTCACATAATCACTGAAATTTTGTTGTAAGTTTTGAAAATTATTTGGTGCAAAACCAAGTTCAAATTGATTAATAATGTTAGGATTAAGACCGCGATGCTGCAAATAATGCTGAGCATAACTGGAGTTAGCTAATTGCTTACGATAAAACTGTACAGCGCTAGTCATAGTCTGATGAATATCTAATTTATGTTGCTTCTGACGTTGAGCCTGTTCCTTGCTGATTTTAGGCAAGCTCTCATCAATTGGGATTTGTACACCATATTGATCCGCCAATGATCGTACAGCTGAAACAAAATCCAGACCTAAATGCTTCATCACAAAGCTGATCGAATTACCAGACTCACCACAACCAAAGCAATGATAAATTTGCTTGAATGGGCTAATTGAAAATGAAGCAGATTTTTCATTATGAAAAGGACAACAAGCAAAATAATTTTGCCCAGAACGCTTAATCTTGATATGTTTACCAATTACATCAACTATATCTGCGCGTTCTGCTACCTCATCAATAATTTTTTGGGGAATTTGCATTGATTACTTAGCCATAATCTGTTTAATTTCATCTGCAGTTAAACGCCGCCATTCACCAGTTTCTAAACCGCCGTCAGTAATATTATCAATTCGAATCCGCTTCAGATCGACTACTCGATAATCACAAACTTCAGCCATACGCCTCAGCTGACGATTTACGCCCTCAGTTAAAGTTATTTTATAAACATGTGCACCAATTTGCTTAACTTGCGTCGGTCGCAGAAGCTTACCATCTAGCTCAATACTACCATTAGATTGTTTAAGTAAGTATTCTGGAGTTACTGGTTTATTCACCCGTACAATATATTCTTTTTGCTTGGCAAATTCAGCACCAAATACCTTATATACAAATTTCCCATCATTGGATAAAATTACCAAACCATGACTATCTTTATCCAAACGCCCAGCATAAGTTAAATCTTTAATTACTGGTAATAATTCAAAAATAGGTTTGCCATCTTCGCGGCTTTTGCTACACACATAACCTTTGGGCTTATTTAACACAATGTAGCTGAATTGCTGTTTTTCAAGAGCTAATTCTGCCGATAACTCAACTTTATCAATCAATGGATTTAGCTTAAAACCGAGTTCTTCAACTACTTGTCCATTAACCTTTACATACCCTTTAGCAATAAACTCATCTGCTTTACGCCGTGAACAAATGTCTTGATCTTTAAGGTATTTATTTAAACGAACCAATTCCACAATTATTCTTTCTATAGCACAAAAGATTACTTAGCTGTTAATTATATCAAGAAGCACCATAGTAACACTAAATTAATCTTTATAATCTCGATACAATTAACAAAAATTTTGTTATAATCTTTTAGTTAATTTTTAAAAGGTCGTTTCCATGCGTAAAATAATGTTTGCTTTATTACTATCTACATCAATAGCCATGAGTTTTGCTGATAACTCAAAAAAGCCGACCATTGAAATATTAGCTACAGGTGGCACAATTGCGGGCACAGCATCATCACAAACTTCAACCATCTACAAAGCTGGTAGTTTGACTGCCGAACAACTCATTGCATCCGTTAGTGGTTTATCAGATCTTGCTAACATCAAATACACACAAGTCTATAGCAAAGATAGTGGCGATGTAACGCTAAATGATTGGATTAAGTTAGCAGTTCAAGTACAAAAATATGCTGATGACCCAAGTGTTGACGCAATTGTAATTACCCATGGAACTGATACAATGGAAGAGACTGCTTATTTTCTTAATTTGGTAATAAAGACAAGCAAACCAATCGTTTTGGTTGGAGCAATGCGCCCTGCAACCTCAATGAGTTCTGATGGACCACTTAATTTATATAATGCAGTTGCAGTCGCGGCAAACAATCTGTCGGTTGGACGAGGTGTCTTAGTTGCAATGAATGAAAAAATTTTCGACGCTCGCAATGTAACAAAAAGCAACACAACTGAAGCTGAAGCATTCCAAGAGCCAAATGGAGGGACAATTGGTAATGTATTTATGGGCAAAGTTTCATATCATGCTATAGAAATGCGTCCAAATACAAGTAATACGCCATTTAGCATCAATAAAGATAGCAAACTACCTGATGTTGCGATTATTTATGGCTATGCAGGAGTAAACACAGAAATGCTCGATCATATTCTTGAAACAAAAGATTTGAAAGGCATCGTAATTGCAGGGGTTGGGGATGGCAATATTGCAAGCTATGAAAAAGACTTTCTCATTAAAGCACGTAAAAAAGGCATTGTAATCGTACGTAGTAGCCGTGTTGGAAGTGGAGCTGTAACTGATGATTATAATAATCTGGATACAAATTACGATCTTATCTCTGCAGATAATCTAAATCCACAAAAAGCTCGTATTTTGTTAATGTTAAGTCTTATGAAAAATAATGATCTAAAAGAAATTAAAAAGAATTTCTTAACTTATTAAGATACAAGGACAAAAATATTTGTATCATAAAAACACCACAGTACTCTTTTACGGTGGTGTTTTTTATGACTAATTGAACGAAATAAATTAATCTTTAATAATTAAAATCAAATTAAGAACAAATTTTAATATAAGAGGAATAAATATTATGTTATGATTACAGGTTGAATATATGCGTATATCACACATATTTCGGCAATTAATGCTACAATGTAGCACACAATAGCGTAATGAAATATCAAGTCATTCATTACTATTAAAATCACGACACATAAATAAGTATTGAGAGGATCATCGTATGAAGGCGGCACGTGCAATCATAGTCAGTTTAATCTTAGGCATTCTCTTTGGCTGGGTCATTAGAAATGCCAGCTTAGCTCAAGGAACTACTGACTCATTATTACAGTATTTATCGATGGCATCTGACATTTTCATTAAGTTAATTAAAATGATTGTTGCACCATTAATTTTTGCATCGCTAAGTTTAGGTGTGATCAACATAGGGGAAAATTCTAAAGGCCTCGGAGTTCTATTTGGACGCGTGCTAGGATTATTTATAATTTCATCAATTTGCTCACTCTTTATTGGTTGGTTTGTGATAGATTTATTTAAACCAGGTCTATCGATGGTAGAAGTTGGTAAGAGCTTACTTGAATCAGGTACTACTGCTGGAGGTAAATTTGATTCATCATCAATTTCATTAGCACACTTTGTGCAAGAAACAATCCCTGATAATATCGTCAATTCTTTTGCTGGTGGACATATTATCCAAATCGTGATTTTTTCTATCTTTTTTGGGGTTGCTCTAACCAAAGTTAATCCTGAAGGTCGTGAATTAATGCGCAACTTGTTGGATACTTTAATGCATGCAATGTTTGCCATTTGCAATGTAGTAATGAAATTAGTTCCAGTGGCTGTTTTTGCATCAATTGCTCATGTAATTATTAAAAACGGCTTTAGCGTACTTTATACTTACATGGTGTTTATTGTTGAATACTACCTAGCGTTAATTCTAGTATGGTTAGTAATTTATGCCGTATCATTAAAAGTTGTTGGACGTAAAATTAATGAGCTGATTAAAGCTATTATTCCACCATTATCATTATCATTTGCTACGTCATCTTCAGAAGTAGCTTACCCTGCTGTATTCGAAGCATTGGAAGATCACGGTGTTCGTGAGAAAATTAGTAGCTTCGTAATGCCAATGGGGTACTCATTTAATATGATTGGTTCAATGGTTTACTTTAGCTTTGCAATTATTTTCATTACGCAAGTATTTGGAATTGATATTTCTTTCACCGATAAATTATATATTTTCTTCATGCTATTGATTACATCAAAAGGTATAGCTGGAGTACCACGTGCTTCAATTATGGTAATTTCATCAGCAGTTGCGGCATTTCACTTTCCTGCTGCAAGTATTTTATTATTATTACCAATCGATGCATTTGCTGACATGGGACGCAGTGCTACCAATGTTTATGCTAATGCAGTAATGACGACATTCATTGATAAATGGCACAAAGATTAATTTAAATTATTAAACCAAATTACAAAGCCACTAACTTCTTAGCTGGCTTTGTTTTTGTTATAATCATCATAATCTAAAAGGAAACAACTTGATTAAATTTATTGTGAAATCTTTCAAACAGTACCTGAAAGAATGGTCAGAAGCTGATTTACTAGGGTTTAATAAATTTTTGATTAAAAATGTTTTGTTTCATTTATTCAAATTAGACAATATACTACCAATAATCGTAGGAATACTTTTATTAGGCTTAACCATTCAGTCACAAAAATCAGTTTATATCTTCATACCACAATCAAACATTACAGTATTTATTAGCTTTATCTTACTTCAATTTGCCATTGCACTACTCATGTTACTAGTATGCCCATTTATTATTATACTGATTTTTAACCATGTTGGTCATAAATTGCCACACATTATACCCAAGATTTTTCTACCAGTAAAATTGATTCTTCTCATTACTACTTTCTACCTATGTCTTAAATATACGTCAGGTGGAACATTTAAACTTAATGAGAATTTTCTGATTATATTCCTATGGTCTGGATTATATTTTTTCTTAATGAATCTCTATTTAGCACAAAAACATCATCAAAATCCATTTCGACTAACAACATTTAGAATTATCTTTGCTATAATTTTCTTATTTATTGTCATGGGACCATTCTCAACCATTCTTTATAGAACCTCAGAAATTATTAACTATATGGAAATTAATCCATCTATTTATCTAAGCAATATTAACTGTAAATTAATTTTTAAACAACACAACTCATCTATTGAGGCACAAAATCTCAGCATAAATGATAATAAATATGTGGAAATTAACGATGGTGGTTGCTATCTAACAGGTAATATAATTCGAATTGGGTTTGCATCTGATTACACAGTGATATTTAAACAAAACATACAACCAGTTAAAGAAGGTAATCATGATTATAATTACTATGCACGATTAAACTGTTACTCTGGAAATTGTTTTGTTGAAAATACAAAAGTAAATGCGAAACATGATATAGATGCGGAAGCTTTAAAAATAAACGCAGCACATCACTAAACTTTAAAGACGAGCAAATAATGGAATTAAAACTGGCACCGCAAGACTCAAAATCATACCACTTGAAATTGCCAAAATGACACAATTCTGATGCAAATTTTGTTTAATTATTGGTAATGAAAAATCCATAGCAGTTCCGCCACAATAACCTACCATGCTTACAGGAAAATATCTTCCAAGACTTGGTAAAAATATAATGGCCAATAATTCTCGACTAAAATCAATAAAAAATGCTGTTGTCCCAAAACTTTGATTAATTAACCCACTATCTAAAATACTAGATAAAGTATACCAACCAAACCCAGAACTCAACATTAAGCCATGCCCAATCGGTAAACCTAAAATAAATGCAGCAAGAACACCTGCAATTAAAGAACTAACTATTATAGCAATGGCAAGTTTAAGTCCAGTTTTATTAAAAATTGCATCTTTAAGCGCAACCCCACCAACTCTCATTTGATGACCAATAATAAACAGCAAAATAAAGAGCAAGATATTAATGATCTGTGTAATTGTAGTGAGTGGTTTCTTTAACAAAATTCCAGCCAAAACCCCAGAAGCAATAATTACAATATACTTGCCACTTTCAAGTGTAAATTGCCAATAATTAGCTTTTTTTAACACTTGATTCTCAACTCGCATTAGATTATTTTCTTTGCTTAATATCACACCAGTTGTAATTAAGTTGAAGATAAATAAAAGCCCACCAAAGACTAATACTTTTTTCCCAATTTGCAGTAATTGACCCCATAAATCAGTTGTACTACTACCAAACTCATAACCCATTACAAATAAAATCAGCACAACAATTACAAATAGTACTTGATTGAGTATTTGAGTTTTTATTGATAAATGACGCACACTATAACCAATTAATAGTGCACCTAACAATGTAAATAACTGCAACATCTAAATAATAACCTTACAAAATTAATCTACTCTGTTTTCTAAATATCCAATGCCTGCAACTTCAATGCGAACCACATCACCAGATTGAAGAAATTTTGGCGGCTTAAAACCTATCCCAACACCACTTGGAGTTCCTGTTGCAATAATATCGCCTGGATACAATGTAATGCCAGCAGAAATCGTCGCAATTAACTCAGGAATATCAAAGATAAACTGACTCGTTGAAGCATCTTGACGTAATTCAGAATTAACCCAACATTTTATAATTGCATCGGTTGCATTCAACTCATCTTTTGATACCATCCATGGCCCCATAGGACAAAAAGTATCTAAACTCTTAGCCAAATGCCATTGTTGATGCCGTTTTTGTAAATCACGAGCAGAAACATCGTTAATTATTGTATATCCCCAAACATGATCCATCGCATCCTCACGGCTAATATTGCGACCTCCATGACCAATAATCACTGCTAACTCGGCCTCATAATCTAACTGATCAGTCAAACCAACATGACGTAAAATTGATTCACCTGTCGCAATCACAGACTCGGGAACTTTAGTAAAAATAATTGGTGCAGTTGGTGCTTCGCTGCCGGAAGTAGGACTACTACCAAGTCCACTTTTAGCAACTTCCCTGACATGATCCAAATAATTTTTACCAGCACAAAAAATATTACGCCGTGGGCGTGGAATTGGAGCTTCTAACTTTATATCTGAAAAAGGAATTTTCTCGCTAAATTCTGGTAATTTTGCATAATTTGATAATAACTCAATAATGCTTAAACCACCATAATGTGCAAGCTCTGGTTTTAAATTAAAACATTCAACATAATTCAAATCCTGATGAACGATGCCAACCTTACGCTGTAAGTCATGAATAAAAGTAGCAATTTTCATATTTTCTTCACTTTTTTAATAATAAATAAACAGAACAAATAGCTTTAAAAAATTAATAACACTTCAATATTAAACTAAAATATTTTCATAATTACTTTAGCTAAATCCAGCATAAATCAAACTTAAGTAGTAGTTAGATTACAATAAGACAAACAACTTGTTATTTTAGCATTATTTATCTAGACTAATTTACCATTTTCAAGCAATGTAAAATGCTCCACCAGATAAATAAAAGTCAATAGCCTGCTTTAATGTAAGAACAAATAAACTAGATTGAGTAAACCTATATGATTAGATTTTAATTAAATTGATGCACAGCTAAATAAATCAATGTTAGCGGTTTATTGGCTAATATGTTAAAATAGGCACTTATTTTTGAATCACTAACCGCGAGGAATTATGGAACAAATGTCAGTTATCTCATTAATTAGTAATGCTTCATTAACCGTACAACTCATTATGGCATTATTAGCGCTGTTTTCAATTACGTCATGGGGAATCATTTTTAGCAAATGGCGTTCAATTTCAAAAGCAAAATCTGAAACACAAAAATTCATGAGTCAATTTTATAACACCAATAGTTTAACCAATTTATTTAACTCAGTAAGTGCAGCACCAGAACGCTATACTACGGCACAAATGTTTTATGCTGGACTTTCTGAATACAATCGTCTAAATAAAACTGGCGTAAATAATAAAATCGCAATTATGGAAAATATTGAGCGAGCTTTAGCGGCATCAATGGATGATGAATTAAATTCACATGAGGCACGTTTATCAACGTTAGCAACCTTTGGTTCAGTAAGTCCGTATATTGGTTTACTTGGAACTGTTTGGGGCGTGATGCATGCTTTTATTGGTCTTGGTAGCACTGGGCAAGCAACATTGGCAGCGGTAGCTCCTGGTATTGCTGAAGCCTTAATTGCAACTGGAATCGGTCTATTTGTCGCAATTCCAGCATTTATGGCTTATAATAAATTTACTTCCGATGTTGGAGTTCTTGAAAAGAAAATGAATAAATTTGGTGATGAATTTTTAAATACTATCAACCGTAGACTTTCAGCTAATAGTTCACAACAGGATATCTAAGATGTTTTCACAAGCAGAAGTCGATAAATTCAATGATTTAGCACATGATTGGTGGAATTTGGATGGACAATTTAAAACATTACATCAAATCAATCCAGCTCGTGTTGAATTTATTCAGCGTCATGCAAATTTGACTAATAGTAAATTAATTGATGTTGGCTGCGGTGGTGGTATTTTAGCTGAAAGCTTGGCAATTGCTGGAGCTAAAGTTGATGCAATTGATCTCGCGCCACAATCAATTGAAATTGCTCAATTGCACCTATATGAAAGCAATGTTAAAGTTAATTATGAATGTATTGAGATCGCAGCAAAAGCTCAACAAAACCCTGAAAGCTACGATGTTTTAACCTGCATGGAAATGCTTGAACATGTACCCTCACCTGAATATATTATAGCAGAATGTGCAAAACTAGTTAAACCAGGTGGCATGGCATTTTTCTCAACATTAAATCGTAATTTTAAAAGTTATGCGTTGGGCGTTTTTGCAGCCGAATATATTTTAAACTTAGTTCCTAAAGGAACACATGATTTTAAAAAATTTATTCGCCCCGCAGAGTTACGTCAAATATTACATCGTAATGGTTTTGAAGTGATTGGGATAAATGGGATTGATTATAATCCATTTTCACAAAATTTTGGCCTTAGTAATAATACTGATATAAATTATTTAATGGCTTGTAAAAAAGTATGTTAAATATTTCTAAATCCGTAATTACTCCATTTACTCCAGCACAAATGTATGCACTTGTTAGTGATATTGAAAACTATAAAAATTATTTACCATGGTGTCCAAGTTCACAAGTTCTCAAACGCGATGGTAACAAAATTATCGGTCGTGTTGATATATCCTATCTAAAAGTTAAGGCTCATTTTACCACTGAAAATATCAACACAGAGAATCAACGAATTGATTTAAGTTTAGTTGATGGACCTTTTAAACAAATGAAAGGCCATTGGATTTTCACACCTCTTGGCGAAACTGGTTGCAAAATTGAATTTAAATTAGACTATGCTTTTAGTAATTTTATTATCCAAAAAGTTATTGGTACTGTTTTTGAAATGGTAATTAAGAGCATAGTCGATTCTTTTGTTAAAAAAGCTCACGAGATTTATCGTAAGGCATAAATATGCTAATAAAAATTGAAGTAGCATTCGCTACAGCACAACTACAAAAAATTATTTCTCTTGAATTAGAGTCTGAATGCGCTTTACTTGAGGCAATTGAACTCTCTCAAATCAATCAATTTTTCCCAGAATATGATTTTACTCAATTGCCACTAGGTGTATTTGGCAAGCGTATTTTCAAACCCGAAGAATATAAGTTAAAAACTGGCGATCGAGTTGAAATTTATCGTTCCTTAAATAAAACCCCGAACCAAAAGAGGCTGGAACGTGCACAAAACCTTTAAAACCATTTCAACCACACTATTGGCTGTAATTAACTTAAATAGCTATGCCTTTAATTTAAACATCCCAAATATACTACAAGATAAAATTGCGGTATCAATCGTTAATGCACAAAATAATCAAACTATATATAACTACCGTGAATCAACGCCACTTTTATTAGCATCCAATATGAAAATCTTGACTAGTTATGCGGCTCTAAATCAACTTGGTGCAAAATTTAGCTGGGTAACAAAACTTGCCTACCAAGGCAATATTCAGGATGGCATACTAAATGGAAATGTTTATTTAATTGGGGGTGGTGATCCACAATTAAACTCTCAAGATATCCAAGATATGTTAATTAAGCTTAAAAAACTTGGTGTTAACAAAATTAATGGGGATTTTATCTATGATATGTCAATTTTTAATCAAGAGACCAAAAGCAGCGAGCTACACCCAGAGCCACTGGCAGAATATTCAGTCGACCCAGCTGGTTTGATTATTGACAATAATCTTTCAAGTGCAACAATACACATTAAACAGCAAAAAATTAAATTTACCCAACGACGTAGCATAGATTACACCATTAAAAATAAACTTAAGTTAGATCTAAATAGCAAGGCAGGCTGTGAATATCCAAGTGATTATATAAGTGCTAACCCTGCAGCACAGCACACTATTGTGCTTAGTGGAACAATTCCAACTAGCTGCAGTAATAAAACGTTTAAGATGAATTTACTATCCGCCTCTGATTATGATAAGTTGGTCATAAAACAATTATTATCGGAACAGAAAATTAAACTTTTAGGTCAAATAAAAACCGAAAAAACTAAAGCAAAAACTACAATAATTGCGGTTCATCACTCTAATTCACTGAATGATATTATTCCAATAATGAATAAAGATAGTAATAATTTATATGCTAAAACATTATTTATGAGCCTTGGTGCTTACCGTACCAACAACCAAGCAACCTACCAAGATGCAAGTAACTTATATATAGCAAGCTTCCAAAACCAATATAATTTTCAGGAATTAACCGATGGAATTGAAAATGGTGCTGGACTATCACGTACAGAAAAAATAACTACAGCGCATATGACACAATTACTTAACAACATATACCACAGCCGAATGAGTGATTATTTTATAACTACGCTACCTACACCAGGTGAATCAGGAACTTTACAAGGTGAATTTCTACCATTTAAGCAGAAGCTTTTTGCTAAGACAGGATCTCTTTCGGATGTACAAGCGTATTCAGGATATTTTAAAGCCGCGACTGGTCAAACTTACGTAGTTTCATTTATTGCCAATGACCTAACTAACGGAGAAAGCGCTACCACACAACGAGCATTATTTAAGCAGTTGGTTGCAACTGCCCTAAATCAATTAGATAAAGGACAGCTATAAATTAAATCACTAGCGTTTAAAATGACACTTCATTTTAAGTGCAAAATTCACTAAAAGAATTAATGCCGGAACTTCAACTAGCGGACCGACAACACCGGTAAATGCTTCGGGAGAATTTAGACCGAATGTAGCAATAGCTACCGCAATGGCTAATTCAAAATTGTTACCTGCGGCGGTAAATGCCAAGGTAGTTGAACGCGCATAATCAGCGCCCATTCGTTTACTAATAAATATTCCAAGCAAAAACATACAGACAAAATAAATCGCTAGCGGAATAGCTATTTTTACTACATCCATAGGAATAGCCAAAATCACATCTCCTTTTAGGCTAAACATCACAATGATAGTAAATAACAACGCGATTAAAGTTAGGTAACCAATTCGGCTGCTAAACTCACGCTCATACCATTCACGCCCCCTAAATTTAACTAAACACCAGCGTGTCAAGAATCCCAAAATAAATGGAATACCCAGATAAATAAATACGCTTTCAGCAATTTGCCAAATTCCAATATTGACATGATAGGAATGCAAACCAAAGAACTGTGGCAACCAATAAATAAACACCCACGCATAGACACTAAATAAAAGAACTTGAAAAATACTGTTGAATGCGACTAATCCTGCGCAGTATTCGCGATTACCACCAGCTAAATCATTCCATACAATCACCATTGCAATACAGCGCGCTAACCCAATTAGGATTACACCAACCATATATTGTGGTTCATTATGCAAAAAGATCAATGCAAGGGAAAACATTAAGATTGGTCCGACTATCCAATTCAACAATAAAGATAACCAAAGAATTTTTTTATCTTTGAAGACTAACGGCATTTCGGCATAATCAACCTTAGCCAGCGGTGGATACATCATCAAAATCAAACCAAGAGCAATCGGAATATTAGTTGCACCAACACTATAGTGATTAATTAAATTAGGTAAACTAGGAATAAACTTGCCTAGCATTAAACCGATAAACATAGCCAAGAAAATCCATACGGTTAGATAACGTTCTATAAAGGCGAGTTTTTTCATTACAAGCCCTTTATTTGTGACAAAAATTCATTTTTTAAATAATCCTTAATTTGATCTCGAACTTTGCGATAAACATCTAATTTGTCTTCTTCGCTAATTAGATTTACTGCTAATTTTGGTGGATCTTGAAAAGAATGATGTATTTTCTGAGCAAAACCTGTAAATAACGGACAAGACTCATTGGCATGATCACAAACAGTAAGTACTACATCAAATGGTACATCTTTAAGTGTATCCGCCAGCTTACTCGTGTGAGTTGACATATCTAAGCCCAATTCCTCACAAACCTTGACTGAATACGGATTCATACCATGCGTTTCAATTCCAGCTGAATAAAATTTGTGCTGAGAGTATAAATTACGTGCAAGAGCTTCCGCCATTTGACTACGACAAGAGTTTCCGGTACATAAAAACAAAATATTTAACATTGTGGCTCCATTTTTATTAATTGAGTTTTAATTTTCATTTGTTCTAACAATCCTTCATTATCAATCTTTATAATTAGCTCCGCTAATATGCTACCAGTTACACTTAATTGATAATGCTTCCAGCGCGTTGCTTTACGCGCAGTAATAAGCCCAGCCTGTTCAAGCTCTTTTAGATGGCGCGACAGATTGGAGTTTGATAAAGCGAAACAGTCTTCAATATGACACAAACAAATATCTGGGCTTAATGTAATAAGCAGTAAAATTTCAAGACGTGTTTTGTCACCAAGAGCTTTAAACAATTTATCCATCATCTTATCCTATAATTTTTCTGGTACATTGAAGAGATATTTACATGAACTTCAGGAGAGACCCAAACCATAGCTTCACACCAGTCAACCATATGACGTAATTCTTTGAATGATTCAGGAAGTTTTTTAAAGTCTGGTGTTTGGGTAAGGCTAATAATCTACTATATGAACGATCGCGTAGCGATCCAGACAAAAATAGAATTCTAGATGGGTATTTGGGAGTTTCGCGATCATGAAAGAATAATTGATCAAGAACATTATCAATATTGTGTTTTGGTAACATATGTTGCCTTACTTAGAAGAATTGTTAGTTATTATAGCATATTTGCACATATATGCAAATATAAACCAAATAAAAAACCTATTTAATAATTTTATTACATAGGTCTAAATGTATAAGATGTTACAAAAATTTTTCTATCCATGGATCAAACACAGCTAAGCCACTAATAATCCGTTTTGGTGCCAGCCATAAACACTCATAACGTTGTGTAATTGCCGCAACCCCTAAGAAATGCTCTCCCGCATAAATCCTAACTTCTTCTTCCAAGGTTGAATTAACTGGCAATTCATCGAGATGTACAGGATTACCAAATTTAATAGCTGAATATTGTTCTGCAGTGATCGAGTACGCTGATAATTGTTCACATAGAATTGCTGGTGACAACAAATTTAATTCGGATAAGTCAGTAATTTGTTCTAAATCTTCTAGACTACACGCATCTTTCAATAAAAATTGATTCGTTTGTGTGCGCCGTAGCGCAACCAATGATGCACCACAACCTAATTCATTACCAATATCCTCGGCTAAAGTACGAATGTAAGTACCCTTACTAACTTTTGCACGAAAAGTAATTTGTTGTAAATCGGCTTGATAATCAATTAACTCTAATTCATGAATTACAACTTGGCGAACTTTACGTTCAATTACAATACCTTCACGAGCGTACTCATAAAGTGGACGTCCATTATGCTTCAAAGCTGAATACATTGGTGGAATTTGACTAATTTCTCCAGTAAAGCTCTGTAATGCTGCCAGAATAGCATTTAAATCAGTATTAACTGGGTTATTAGCAACTAATTTACCTTCACTATCACCGCTATCAGTAACAACGCCTAATTGTGCCGTTGCAAGATATTCTTTATCACCATCTAATAGATAATTTGCAAACTTAGTAGCCTCACCCAAACAAACAGGCAATAGCCCAGTTGCCAATGGGTCTAATGTTCCAGTGTGACCAACTTTCTCGGCATTTAAAATCCATTTTACTCGTTGAATTGCACGATTACTAGATAAACCCAATGGCTTATCCAACAACAATAATCCATTAATTTGATTGCGGATTTTCTTCATCATTACTTTCGTCAGTAAAATCATCAGCGACTTTATTAATTAAGCTCAAAATATGTGATCCTCGCTCCAATGATTCATCAAAAATAAATTTTAATTGCGGCACAGTATAGGTAGTCAGGCCTTTTGATAACTCAGAGCGAATAAAGCCCTTTGCGCTTTCCAATGCCTTAGCAATACTCGCTTTATGCTCATTCTGTAACACAGAATAATAAATTTTTGCTAATGAATAATCACTTGGAATTTCCACATCATTTACCGTAACCCAGTTAATACGTGGATCTTTAACCTTCGTGCGCAAAATTGCCATAATATCACGTTGAATTTGATCGGCCATACGTGTGGCGCGATTACTTGCTTTTTTCATAATTTTAACTTTATAAATAACAAAAATTTACCAGCTAAAAAACTGGTAAATTATTTATGCTATATTTGAATTAATTTACACGACCTCAAGTCAATATAAATTCAAAATAACTAAAAACATCTCAAGCAAATAATTAAAATTCACTTGAAATATTAATTATTACAGGCTACGCTGAATTTCTGAAATTTCAAATGCTTCAACAATATCACCTTCTTTGATGTCATGGAAATCTTTAATTGATAATCCACATTCATAGCCAGTCTTAACTTCTTTAACATCATCTTTAAAGCGACGCAAACCACTTAACTCACCTGTATGGATCACCATACTATCACGAATAATACGAATACGTGAACTACGCTTCATAATACCATCCAGCACCATACAACCAGCAATTACCGATTTATTAATCGTAAATACTTGGCGAATTTGCACATTGCCCAAAATAACTTCACGTTTTTCTGGTGATAATAAACCAGTTAATGCCGCTTTAATATCATCAATGATTTCATAAATAATATTGTAATAACGAATTTCAATATTATTACTTTCGGCTTGTTTTTTCGCATTATTATCCGCACGAGTATTAAAGCCAAGTACAACCGCATTCGATGCAATTGCCAAATTAATATCGGATTCATTGATACCACCAACAGCGGCATGTACCACTTGAACCTGAACTTCTTCATTTGACAAACGTTGCAATGAATGAGTCAGAGCTTCATATGAACCTTGCACATCAGATTTAATAATAATATTTAGATTTTTAACTTCAACACCACCGCTAGCTGCAAACAAACTATCTAATTTAGCAGCTTGTTGACGTAATAGACGAGCTTGTTTAGATTTCTCTTCACGGAAAGTTGCAATTTGACGAGCTTTACGTTCATCCATAACCACGATCAAATCATCCCCTGCACTTGGTACATCGGCTAAACCTAAAATTTCAACAGGAATTGATGGACCAGCTGACTGAATTGATTTGCCATGCTCATCAATCATTGCACGCACTTTACCATAGCTAGTTCCAGCCAAAACGATATCACCTTTACGTAGCGTACCAGATTGTACTAAAACAGTCACAACTGATCCGCGACCTTTATCAACTTTGGACTCAATTACAACAGCCTGAGCTGGCGCATCAACTTGTGCTTTAAGTTCTAAAACTTCTGCTTGTAATAACACTGATTGTAATAAATTATCAATTCCCATACCTGTTTTAGCTGAAACAGGCACACACATTACATCACCACCAAAATCTTCCACTAATACTTCATGAGCAGTTAACTCTTGTTTTACTTTTTCTGGATTGGCACCTTGTTTATCCATTTTATTCATCGCAATCACAATTGGCACGCCAGCTGACTTAGAATGGTTAATCGCCTCAATTGTTTGTGGCATAATTCCATCATCAGCAGCAACAACTAAAATTACGATATCAGTTAACTGTGCACCACGTGCTCGTAATGCCGTAAAGGCTTCATGTCCTGGTGTATCCAAGAATGTAACCATACCATTTTCAGTTTCAACATGATAAGCACCAATATGTTGGGTAATTCCACCAGCTTCACCTGAAGCAACTTTAGCTTTACGGATATAATCCAATAAAGAAGTTTTACCATGATCCACGTGACCCATTACAGTAACAACTGGCGCACGATTAATTAATTCACTTGAATTATGTTCAACCACATCATCCAAGAAACTCTCTGGATCATTTGCTTGGGCTGCGATAGCGGTATGCCCTAACTCCTCAACCACCAACATCCCAGTATCTTGGTCAATTGATTGATTAATCGTCACCATCATGCCCATTTTCATTAATTTCTTAACTACTTCTGAAGCTTTCACTGACATTTTATGCGCTAAATCAGCAACGGTAATTGCCTCAGGTACAAAAATTTCTAACACTTGTGCTTTAACTGGTTTTTGAAATTCTTGGACTTTTGGTTGTAATTTCTGTTGCACTTTATGACGATGATCAGGCTTTTTATGATGTGGACGATGTTGTTGAACATACGGCGCAGCTGGCTTAGCAACTGGTACCTCTACCGCAGCTGCAACTTCCACGGTTTCAATAACCGCTTCTATATCCGAAAACTCATCATCTAAGACGCCATCTTCTAAACTAGAATCCGAAACACCAATCACTTTCATTTTTTGTGCTTTTTTAACTGGTTTTGCAACTTGTGGCTTAGGTTTATCATCATAGGTTTTTTTAACTTGAGATGCTGGTGCTGCTTTATTTGTAAAACTCTCATTGATATTAACGGCATCAACATCGTCTTTGGTAACTTCAACTTCTGTAACCTGATTATCAATACTAGCAGCTAGAGCTACTGTTTTTTCAATATGTGGCTCTTCAGTAATAACATTATCAACTACGCTATCATTATCATCAATAGTTTTATGGAATATTTTTTTACGCTTAATTTCAACAATAGTTCCACTAGAATTAGGCTCATGAGTAGAAACATGAGAACCTTCATCTTCATCTTTTTTCTTACCCAAAGATAATTTTCTAGGTTTATCTTGGCTTACACCACTTAAAAAATCCGTAAATTTAGCTTTTTCTGCTGGCGATAATTCATCATTAAGCGTTTTAATAATCCCAGCACGATTTAATTTAGTTAATAACTCATTTTGTGAGATATTTAATTCTAGAGCAAATTCTTTTATAGTCATACTTATTCCTTACTCTTGAAAATATCCACATACTTCACGAGCTTTTAAAATCAATTTATTAGCAGTTTCTGAATCAATACTTATCATATCCATTAACTCATCACCAGATAAATCCGCAAAATCATCAATTGAAGTAATATTATTTTCCACCAATTGAAGCAATACATCACGTGAAAATTTAACCACATTGGCTAACTCTTCGGCTAAGACATCCATTTTATCTTTAAATAAGATGGTTTTTGACAAAAGCTTATTCCGCGCACGTTCTTGCAATTCAGCAGCCACATCAGCATCAAAATCTTGAATTACCAATAACTCAGATACATTTACATAAGCGACTTCTTCAAGAGAAGTAAAACCATTGTCAATTAATAACTCAGAAATATCATCATCTACGTCTAAAGCATCATTAAACATAGTAATTAAATCTGAACGTTCATGTTGTTTACGATCTTTAGCTTCAGTTTTACCAAAAATATTGATCGTACAATTGATAAGCTTACTCGCTAGACGCACATTAATACCATCTGGACCAATTGCTGAACCCAGTTTATCATCTTCAACAATCACGTCAATTGAGCGTTTTTCTTCATCAACAACTAGGCTTGAAATTTCAGCAGGAGCCAAAGCGTTTAATGCAAATTGTGCCAAATCATCGCTAAATTCAATTACATCTACTTTTTCACCAAATAATTCTTTGGTTACGCTTTCGATCCGCTGATTTCTAAAACCAATTACCGCACCTTTAGCATCAATACGTTGATCATGGCTAATTACCGCAACTTTAGAACGATTACCAGCATCACGTGCTACTGATTTAATTTCAATCCGTCCACTAGCAATCTCAGGCACATTATTTTCTAGAAGTTTAGATAAAAACCCAGTGCTAGAACGAGAAATACTTAAACGACCATTTTTAACTACTGGTGCAGCCTTATCAAAAAACCCTTTAATAACATCACCAGGTTTCAAAACTTCCTTGCTGATCAAATCTGGTTTCATAATAATTGCTTCAACTTTACCACAGTCAACAATTACATTCCCACGTTCAATTTTACGAATTTTACCAATAATAATTCCGTTATTACGTGATAAATATTCAGTTAAAACATGCTCACGTTCTGCATCTTTAATTCGTTGTGCAATAATATTCCGCGCTGCTTGTGCTGAAACTCGACCCAACTCCTGATTTTCTAATTCTTCTTCAACTACATCACCAATTTTTAAATCGCGACCGTAACGCTCAGGATCGGCAGCAACATCTGACTCTGAAAGTTCTTTATCATCATCATAAAAATCAATATCAGATACAACGCTCCACTTACGAATTGTTTTATATTTTCCACTAACACGATCAATATGCACATCAATCTCAGGAAACTCACCCTCAAAGCTACGTTTCGTTGCAAATGCCAAAGCTTTTTCTAAACTATCAAAAACAACTTCTTTATCTAAATTTTTTTCCTTCGCCAGCACATCTACTAGCATCAACACTTCTTTACTCATTGCCTACCTCTCTTAATTATTTCTTTTTAGGGTCAAAAATCAAACGACCACGGCTAATAACATCGTATTCAACGATAAATAATTGTTTATTATCCAACTCCAAAGTAATTTTCTCCCCATCAACAGCTTGGATAACCCCTTGGAAAACCTTCTCCCCATTAAATAACTCACGGGTTTTTATTTTGGCACTACGCCCAATAAAGCGGACATAATCCTGTAATTTTTTTAATGGTCGCTCTAAACCTGGTGAGGAAATTTCCAAGCGATTATAATCAATTTCTTCAACCAAAAAAACTCGACTCAAATGATTAGAGACATCTACACAATCATCGACACTCACACCACCATCTTTATCAATAAAAACACGAATAAGTTTAGCTGGAGTAATTTCAACATCCACTAACTCAAAACCCAAACCAGGTATAGTTTGTTCTAAAATTGTTTGTAACTTCATTTTCAACCTAACAAAAAAGTGAGCCAAAATTGGCTCACTAGTTTATTTATATATTATTTATAAGTTGTATTATAACACAATTACTTAACTACCCGCAAGGAAAACTCAAAAGATTATTACATGCTATAATCACACTTTTAATTTAACCAATTTAAGTTGATCATACGCCATGAATAATCTAAATAAACTTTTTGACTACATCTCAATATTACAAGATAAAATTATTCTACTTTTTAGTAATCGCGATAACTTACTAATTTTAATTTATATTTTTGGCGTAATCGCCATCACATGGTTTTGTACTCGGAGTTTTCGTAAATTTAATTATCAACAAAACCTCCCGCGCGCGCTTTTAGGAAGATTAATTGCGCCTGTAGTCGTT
This sequence comes from uncultured Neisseria sp., assembly GCA_964652705.1. GTDB lineage: Bacteria > Pseudomonadota > Gammaproteobacteria > Burkholderiales > UBA11063 > Aquella. Next base: position 20,483 of record CAZZAV010000006.1, on the reverse strand, counting down.
TATATTTGTTTAGCTATCATCAATTTAGCTTACTTAATCAAGCACACCCATAGCAATAACCTCATCTCTTTATTTATGATGCTGGCTTTATCTATGATCCTTATTCGCATAGTTAATACTACGTTACGATATCTTTTTGCGAGTAAGTCGTATATTCCTGAGCTAAATAAAGCAGTTAAAATTATCTTATGGATTGCCGCAATCGTAATCATTACCGATAGCAACAACGACATTATTAATTTATTAGATGGAATTTCATTTCATCTCAGCAAATCAAATGATGTTTCAGTTTGGGATATTCTGCATGCAATTGGCACAATTATTGTAGGATTAGTTATTGCAATGTTGACTAATCAATTCATTGAACGTAAAATTACCAACGTTCAACATATTGATAATAACTTAAAACAAATCTTTATCCGCCTAAGCAAAATTCTAATTTTCATAATTGCTCTAATGATAATTTTACCTTTAATTGGTATTGACATGACCGCTTTGTCAGTGCTCGGTGGAGCCGTCGGAGTTGGAATTGGCTTTGGTCTGCAAAAAATTGCAAGTAATTTTCTTAGTGGATTTATCATCCTGTTTGATCGTTCAATTAAAGTTGGGGATCGTCTGGTAATTGATAACCAAGCTGGATTAGTCGAGCAAATTACCATGCGTTATGTGGTAATGGCACGCTTTGACGGCACAGAAGTGCTAATTCCCAACGAAACATTTATCACTAATAGCATTCAAAATCAATCATATTCAAATAATAACTTACGAGCAGAAATTAATTGCAATATTGGTAGCAATAATGACATCCTTCATGCGATTGAATTAATCCGTCAAGTAATTCAAAATGAACCAAATACACTTAGTGATAAAGTTAATGTTCATATTACCAAATTAATTGATGGTGGTGTTGAAGTTAAAGGAACATTTTGGGTTGAAGACCCAAGTATAATTAATAATGTAACCAACAGCATCTATGTCAATATCTTACATTTATTTACACAAAATTCAATTAAATCTCCCTCAACAAGTCAAAAAATTGAGCTAACCAAGAATGTATAAAATCCCTAGTATTAAGCCACAATTTAGAGCTAACATTATTGCTCAAGGATTGGCTTTTATTATTAATATCAATTGCTTTGTATTTAGCAACAATAATTATTTTTTTATTTGGGCAGAGCTAGCTTGTTTTTGTTTTTTTGGTTCATATACAAGTAAGGGTCCAGCTTTTTTTGATCGAAACCTTTTAAATCACTTTCTTAGTGTAATGATCTATTATCTAATTTCGCTAATGATAGGATCAAATCATGCACTTTATTTATGCTTAGTGTTTTGTTTCACGTATACTTATTTTATTCTACGTGGTAATGGCTATCATAAAAGCTTAAATCTGTTTATGTATATTCAAGCATTACTGATTGGGGCTACATTTATTGATTACCCATTTCATGATAAAATATTAGCCACTTTATTCGCTTATCTTGAAGCGCAAATTTTATTGAACATCGCTTTTCGATTTTGTAACCCTGCGACCACTCATGAAGCAGAACGCTATTATCATCATATAGTCAAGGTTCCATTTACAAACTGGTTTGATATGAAACGTTCAGAAGTACGCCTTGCCATACGTGGTTCATTTACTGCAGCAATACTTTATACACTATGCTCATCATTTCATGACATGAAGCCTAATTGGGCGGTAGTCGCAGCAATATCATGCCTACAACGCGATGACTTTAACGCCAGCATGCGAGCAATCAAAGGCGTTGGAATTGGTTCATTATTTGGCTGGCCACTTGCCGCAATACTTATATATGTTTTATCTGACCATATTAATATCAGCACAGGATTAATCTGGATCTTAATGCTTAGTGTTATCATTTGCTCATTTGAATTGTTTATTCAACCTCGATTATGGCTACAAATTCTTAACAGTATATTAGCTCTAATGGCAATGATCTGCACTGGGATCTCATTACAAGTTAAAGGTTTTGGATATTTAGATTTAAAAGTAATAAATTCGCTAATTGGTGTGACAGTAGCCTTGATTTCATTATTATTGTGGCAAAAAATAAATAGGCATTAATTTATTACATTAATGCCTATTTATAGTAAATTTACTTAAGAATTAAGGATTAATCACGAGTCTTGGTACGCGAAGTGCATTCCCTCTATCATCCCATGTAACACCTATTGTCGTAGTAAAGCCTCCTTTTGGCGGTGAAAATTTTAAACGCTGATTTTCAATATATCGTGGATCAGGATTCTTTATTGCTTGACACGTTGGATAACTACTTGTGCATGACAATCTAATTTTTGAATTCATAATATAGTTGACGCAATTTTAAACCTCCTATTTTTAATACAATAATATATTGATATAAAATTATATTTATGCTATTTAATAGGTAATTTGTCTTAGCGTTAACTATATATTCTTTTGCACCTGCGCTATGCTTAGCAGCATACTGTATTGCAAATGGATAATCGGTACCATTGTAGCGAACAATAACTTCCGCAGTTATATTATATTTTGGATTCAAATAAATATCATGACGACCTTCTTCCAATTTAGGATTTTTAAGAAGAAGTACGTCATACGGCAATTGTTGACTAGACACTTGCTTATAGTTATAATTTGTGCAGAAAACGAAACGGTTCTCACATCCATCTTCTTCAAAACGATTAATAGAGTGTGATTTAACATACTCCATATCATTATCCTTACTATTACCACCATTTAAAGTCAACGTTGCGCTCTCTGGAACTCCAATTACAAAAGCACTTTTATCATACAAAGGTCCGCTTGAGAAAGTCGAAGTATGTTTATCTAAAAGATAATAAAACATATTGCCTCCACCAATACTAGCAATACTATCAGATGAAGGAATTGCTAATTTACAAGTCAAAGTTCCATCCGCGTTAGCTGAAATAGTGTTACTCGCACACTTGGTAGGAGTTCCATTTGGTAAGTTTGCAAATTGAATCTCAGAAGGTCTAAAAATATTACCACGACTCGAAACTACGGGACAAGATGCTCTTAATGTATTAAGTTTTGAATTAAGCCCCTTAATATCACAACCTTGTGCGTATAATGTGTCATAATTTGGCACATCTTTATAGACATCGACTACAGATGACTTAAATACTTTATCTATAATATCCAAGCGCTTCTCAAACAAAGCCCGTAATGATTTTTGCCTCTCGTCATAGTTATTACCTGAAATTTTTTCTGATAATGCAACTTTACTACTAAAATAATTACGATATGCTGACCTGTCCGTTAAATATATCGCCATTTTTTCTATATTATAGGCTTTAAGTGTGGCCTCAACAATATCCAAATAATATACACCCAAACGGTCATTTACTGCTTCACGTCTTATAATTAAGTTATCCTCATTGCTATCATTTAGACCTTCATCTTTAATCTTCTTAATGAAATACTTCAAATTATTTTCATTTGTTATATACTCAACAGAACTAAAAATACTCTTTAAAGCTGCACCGTTAAAAACACCGTCCTGATCATTATATTTATTATATATCTTAACCATATTTTCAATCGGCTCACGTGGTTCGACCTCTGTTTGAATGCGTAGAAAATCATCAACATCAGTTCCATTCAATTGATAACCCAACGTATTACTTTGCGCAGTAATCGCAAGAACATAATCCCAAAAAACTTTAGTCTCCGTTTTTAACTGAAGTTCGTCAATTTGACTACTAATCTTTATTGTTATGTCCTTCAAATCAGTATCTGGAGCACTTTGCTGACGAATACTAGTGGTTAATTGACCCAATTCATTCAATGCATCAGTACTTCCCGACATATCTGCAACAAATTTGAATGCATCCTTTATATAACCAATTCCAGGGACGGCACCTTTACTTGCTGCAGCCGCTGGAGGATAAATTGCACCGAGAATAGAACCACCAACACCAACTGCAGAACTAACTTTAGTAGCTAAACCATTAAAATTATTCGATAATTTAGCTATCTGAGCATTCTGATTTAAGTTATTATATTTGTTAAAATAATTTCTATAATCTTGCGCAGAGCGATCTGGATCGAATTGTGGGTCTATTTTACCCTGCGTAATATTTTTACCAAACTCAGCAATAGCTTGATCAAATGATAAACCTTTTTTTAACAAAAAACTAAAGTAATAATAACCTACTTCATAAATATTATAATTATTCTTATTGATTCCACCCATTGCAACTCGAACTCTTTCGTCAACTGAACTAAAAGGTAAAGAAGACATTTCGGTAGGATTAGATAATTTTAATGATAACAGTTTTAATATAAATATTCCAGTAGAATTAGGCGTAATTGCAAAAGAAGGATAATAACGTGTATCATTAGCACTGGTAAAGTTAAACATACCAGCCCCCATAAATTTATCATCTTGATATACTGTCAATGCATATTGACCAAGTTGTTGAGGATCTGATATTCTTACCAAACAATCACGAGATGATTTACACTCAAATGTACCAGATGACTCTTCTGGTAGCATCGCATTATCCAAATAAAGTACGTGGAAACTATATTTACCTCTTTCGCTAACTAAATCACGTTGATTTAAATCAAATGTAAAGCCTTTTTTATTAACTATTTCATCTAAACCAATGCCTTTTAGTTGTGCTTTGCTTAATTTATTACTAGCAATGTATGCAGAATCACCCGAAGCATTGGAATTACCAGTATTACAAGCAGCCAAAATGGCGGTTGAACATGCAACGCCAGTAAGCACTAGTACCAATTTTTTATTTTTAAAATAACTCTTTGTTTTAAATTTATTAATATCACTCATACAACAATCTACCTAGCAAAACACCATGTTATTAAATCAACAATGATCAATTAAAATTAAATACATTGTTGTATTCTAACATAGCCGTTAATTCGCATATAGCATCAAAATCATGCCATAATATTTATATTTTGCGAAGCAAAATAAATTGTTGACAGCAGCCTGCACAATTTTATAAATTAAAATTATGCAGGACATTGTAATTAAAGTTGATTAAATAATTAGACGCTGTCTAATAAGTCAAGCCAATTGTGGCCATCGTACCTACTTGACTTTGTTGATAAAGTTGATATTGTTGAGCTGTAGTTGGTGTGCCAGATAAAGTGTTATAGGTATAAAATGCTTGCAAACCTAGTTGCAACTCATCCCATACGTTAAATTTTGCACCCAATGTTGAAGTTAATTGATAGTTTGAAGCTGGTGTATAAGTCGAAGTTGGTTGAGATTGATCTGAATTATAAACCATATTTTGATCAAAATAGATATCAAATATTTTGTTAATTCGATACTCTACTCGCCCACCTAAGCCACCAGTCATAAAATAATCCTGTGTCACATTAGAAGTTAAATTATTAACTCCACTACCACTAGACATATTGTTATTCAATGAGTTTGAAGTTAAATTAGTATTTCTGCCAACTAATCCATATGGTGTGACTAATAGAGTATCAGCAATTACAGGAAATGCATACCCAACCTTAAAATTCAAATTACCAACCGATGGATCCTGCCCCAAAGGTCCAGTTGTAGCATTAGGATTAGTTGAATTATAATTACTATAACCTATCATCATGGTTCCATCAAAACGTACCCATAATCCCATGTCAAACAAACGCTCAATTCCAAAACCAATAAAGGTAGTTCCATAATTAGTATTTTCAGCATAAGAATTGGTTAAGTTACCATAGTTAGTCCCAATACCTAGGTAATATTGATTGTCAAACTCCTGAAAGGCATGATTCTCAGGCAAAACTGTAGTACTTTCAATTAAAGGAGCAGCTACTGCCAAACCTGAAACACAGATAAAACTGAGACTTACTAATAACTTACGCATATCCAACCTATACAACAATAATGATTTATAAAAGCATTTGACACTATTTAGTTTAAATAATTAACCAGATTAAACAACCAATTAACCCCTACAATTTAAGTAATGACGAATCAACTCAGTAGTTGATGAATCATGGCTAGAAACGGTTGAGCTTTCAATATCTGTAAGAACTTTCTTAGCTAATTGCTTACCAAGTTCTACACCCCATTGATCAAAGCTATTAATATCCCACATTACACCCTGCACAAAAACCTTATGCTCATATAATGCAATTAGCATACCTAAATAATACGGGCTAATTTCTGAGAGAACTAACATGTTACTTGGACGATTACCAGCAAATACTTTATGTTTTGCAATTTCAGATGAAGTAATTTCATCTACTCCTTGTGCCAATAATTCAGCTTTAGCTGTTGCATATGTTTTACCACCCATAAAAGCTTCCGCCTGAGCTAATGCATTTGACCAGAGAATATCATTGTGCTCTTGATTGCTAAATTTATCCGATGCGGCAATAATAATATCCATTGGTACCACTTGAGTACCCTGATGTAGCAGTTGATAATAGGCGTGCTGACCATTTATACCGCTATCACCCCATACAATTGGACACGTAGCGTAATCTAATGAATTACCATTTTTATCAACTGATTTACCATTGCTTTCCATTTCTAATTGCTGAATATAAGCCGGGAAACGAGTTAACCGAGTATTATATGGTGAAATTACTAGGCTACGATAATCGAAGAAATCTACATACCAATAACCAATTAACCCTAGTATCACAGGTAAGTTTTGACGCAAATCAGTAGTCTCAACAAAGTGCTTATCCATTGCATTAGCACCTGCCAAAAATTCCGCAAAATTATCCCAGCCAATATATAAAGCAACGCTTAGACCAATTGCCGACCATGAACTATAACGACCACCAACAAAATCCCAAAACTCAAACATGTTTTCGGCTGCAATACCAAATTCTGCTACAGCTTTGGCATTAGTTGACAATGCAATAAAATGCTGTGCGATTGCTGCTGTGTTATTATTCGTTTTAGTTAAAAACCATTTACGTGAGCTATGCGCATTAGTCATAGTTTCTTGCGTAGTAAAAGTTTTCGATGCAATTACAAATAAAGTTGTTTCAGGATCAACATCAGCAATAATATCATTAAACATATAACCATCAACACTTGAAACAAATTGAATATTCATTCCAGCTTGGCGATAAGGTTTTAAAGCCTGACAAATCAACACTGGTCCTAAATCAGAACCACCAATTCCAATATTTACTATTGTCGTGATTTTTTTACCAGTATAGCCTAAATGTTCACCATTATGAATCTTACGGCAGAATTCTGCCATCTGCAATTTTACCGTATGAATATCAGTCATTACATTACGCCCATCAAGAAGCAAAGTTTCTTGATTACTTCGCAATGCAGTATGTAGCACCGCACGATTTTCTGTATTATTGATTTTATCCGCATTAAACATGGCTTGAATTTTAGCTGGCAAATTTTGTGTCTGTGCTGCTTTAATTAATAAATTTAAGGTTTCCTCAGTAAGCTTATTTTTAGAGAAATCAAATAACAATCCGCCAGCTTCCAAACGGAATTTACGCGCCCGCTCCGAATCAGCTGCAAACATTTCTTGCAAGGTAGTTTGAGCTATAGTTTTTTGATGAGAACTTAAACCATCAAAGATTGCTTTTGACATAATTTCATCTCCTATCAATGAATTAATTATACAATTGATTTAATGCTGGTATATCTTGTTTTGACTTCGCACTCTTTTCAAGATTATGTATTTTCAAAACGTAATCAAAGAATTTTGGATCACTAACTCTAAGATTAGCAAACTCTTCTAATTGTGAATTATTTGCCTGATTTTTAATTTCTTGAGCTAAGATAAAACTACTTTCTGAACTTAATGAATCAGTTGTTTTAGAAGCTCCATTTGATATTATTGGCACAAATTTTAAGCTAATTAACTGCAACTTAAGAATTTTGATACCCAACTCATTTAAGCTCCAATTGCTTTCTTGCTCAACTCTAAGATTAAAATCTACAGCGTTTTGTGACCGAGCCGCTAAAGTTTCTAACTTACTCAAAACTGACTGTGATAACTCAGCATCAAAAATCTTAGTCGAATTTTTATTTAAATAACCCAAATAACTTTCTGCTTGACCCACTTGCCAAGTTACCATGATTTTGCTAATTGCCGCACCAGACTCAAATGCTAATGGTTGGCTCATTGCAAGATATGAACTACGTTGATTTGTAAAAACATAGCTTAAATCTCCATAAAGAGGAACTTTCCAATGTAAACCAGGCATATAAGTTTGCATTGATTTCTCTGCCGGATAACTTATTAATCCAACCTCGCGTTGATCGACATTAAAAAAGCCACTCAATAAAAAACCAATCAAAACCAAGGCAAGAATTAAACTATTGCGCAACATCGTTAAATCTCCCCTCATCACGCTGACGCTTAACGCTACGACTTACCGCTCTAATATCATTCCGACCACCAACAGATTTAATTGAATTAATATTTGATCGTGGATTTTGCACCGAATTTATAAACTGATCTTGTGTTAAATTTAATAATGGATATGATTCTGAAGCTTGACTAGGAATATTACTTAGCATTTTATAATAAACTAATTCAACAATCGCAGACTTATTAGCTTGATACTGTGGAAGCAAACTCTTAAACTCAACTGCAACGGACTCAGTTTCTGCTTGAGTAAACTGCTGATACGCATAGGCTTGTTGCAAAATTTTAGTATTTAATGGCGCAGTTCCCAAAGTGCCATTTATATCGCTTTCATTAGAATTATTTATTGAAGAATTAACAATATTTTGTAAATTAAGAATGCTAAATTTGCTGAACTCTAAACCGTAATTTTGAACCTGCTGTTCAATTTGCTGGCGAATTTCATTTGCCAAAACAATTGAACTGGAATTTAATAACTCACTACGCGTATGCTGTAAAAAATATTTTTGAATATTTGCCATAACTAACCATGCAACTTTCTGATTTAAGTCACTGGTTTCTTGATAATAATTTAAGTAGTATTTTTGAGGATCACTAATCGAATAAGCAACTTCACCAGATAACTGCAGTGTATAATTATCTTTAGAACTCAACTGAAATAAGTTATCACTTTCTTTACCAATTGATAAATTATTAATGGTGGCATCCAAAGTTTCTACATCTGAAAGCGGATAAGGCAAAGTTACACCTAAAGATATTCCTTTAACCTCGTGAGTAATTTTACCATTTCTGAAAATTAATCCATAATTACCATCTGGTATATAATAAACTCCTGTTAAACCCCACAGCAAAAGAATCATAGCAACAACAATTAAAATAAAACTACGATTACTTGGTATTGTTGAATTTGGCTTTGGTGCTTGATTAACAGTTTTCTTACCCATCAGACGTGCAAAAAAACGATTTAGTTTCTCAACTAAATCATCATTTTTTTCTGAATTATTACCGATCTTTCCATGGCTCATAAATTAAATCCTGTGGCTTATTATTTTTTTGTTGACGAATAAAATCTAATTTTTCAATTATAGCTTGACGTAACAAATCTAAGCCTAAATTTTGTTTGGCTGAAAGATATACTGCAATTGGTTCTTGTCGTTCATCATAAATAATTTTTGGAACAATATTGTCAGCTTCATTTTCGCCTTCACATTCAATGTTTGCAACTAAATCAATTTTATTATACACAATTAATTGTGGAATATTATCCGCATTAATTTCTTTAAGCACAGCGTCTACGTCTTCGATATGGCGCTGATAAGTCGCATGTGATACATCAACCACCTGTAACAATAAATTAGCATAGATTGTTTCCTCTAAAGTTGCACGGAATGCTGCAACTAACTTAGAGGGTAGATCACGAATAAAACCCACTGTATCAGATAAAATTATTTCATTGCCAGATCTAATGAATAAATGGCGGGATGTAGTTTGCAAAGTTGCAAATAAACGATCTTCGGCATAAACATTAGCCTTAGTTAATAAATTAAATAATGTTGATTTACCAGCATTAGTATAACCGACAATCGAAACTGAATTAATGCCACTTTTTAATCTGGATTTGCGTTGTGTATCACGCTGTTTTACGATTGCATCGAGGCGACGTTTTAAGACAACAACCTTATCAGCAATTAAACGCTTGTCCAATTCAATTTGCTTCTCACCTGGTCCACCAGTCATACCAAAACCGCCACGTTGTCGATCTAGATCTTTCCAACGACCAACTAATCGAGTAGCCAAATATGATTGCTGGGCCAATTCAATCTGAAGTATACCTTCATTGCTGGTTACTCGAGCGGCAAAAATATCCAAAATTAGCTGAGTACGGTCAACAATTCTTACATCACCAAGCTCATTATCCAAATTACGTTCTTGAATTGCTAAAATATTATGATTAATAATTAATGCATCAGGTTCAAGTGCTTCACAAATTGCTTTAATTTCATCGAGTTTACCACGCCCAACAAACAGCTTAGGATCGGCTCGTGGACGATTAGCAGTGATAACTTGCTTGATAATGTACCCAGCAGACTCAACCAATGCGATAGCCTCAGCCACATCCTCATCAAAGTCAGGATTACGATTGATATTAATCGCAACAATAACCGCCGTTAGTGGCTCTTGAGAAAGTTTATCTCTCATTAGGCTTTGACCAAATCAGCTTCAGCTTCAAAAACATTTGAGACAAAACCACGTGATGGCACAATTGTTGAAATGGCATGTTTATAAATCAGCTGATTGACAGTACCTTCACCATCTCGTAACACAACCACATACTGATCAAAAGACGCCACAACTCCTGAAAGCTTAATTCCATTGATCAAATAAATTGAAACTCGAATTTGCTCTTTGCGTAGACTATTCAAATATGGATCTTGTAAATTCATTAATTTTGACATGAATACCTTCCAGATTAACACTAAACATGGTTAAATAAAATAAATACCAGTAAAACAACCTTAATCCATACTCACAGAAGGATCATTGTTAGCTGGCATAGTTTGATTTAACGGTACATTATGCTCATTTGGCAATGAATTATTCATGTCACTTTGATATGTGGAACATGCACTCATCCATAATGAACCCAAAATAACTATTGCTAAACTCAAATACTTTTTCATTTTCTACTACTATCAAATATACTTAATAATTTAATAAAAGTCGATTACAACACAAGGTATTATGATAACTATTATTTTTTATAACGAGTTGTAGGCTTACTCAACTTTTGTTTTTGCACTAAACCAAGTCTTAAATGATCTTCGCTTTTTGCTTCAAAAGGATTATCACTATTTTTGTATTCAATCCGTAATGGTGTACCAACCAAATCAAAAACTTTTCTAAACGAACGCTCCAAATATTTTGTATAGGCTTGTTGTACAGATAAAAGACTATTGCCATGAATCACCACGATTGGCGGGTTTGAACCACCTTGATGAGCATAACGCATTTTAGGTCTAAAGTTACCTTTAAATGTTGGTGGCTGACGATCAACAGCTTCTTTCAACACACGAGTTAATTTTGGTGTCGAAAACTTAACAAATGCTGATGTATATGCTGCAGCAATTGAATCAAGCAAATCATTGATCCCTTTTTTATACAATGCCGAAATATAATTATATTTTGCAAAATCTAAAAAATGTAATTTTTCTTTTAAATCTGATTTGATTTTTATACGCTGATCATCATTCAAATTATCCCATTTATTGATAGCAACCACAATTGATTTACCAGCCTCTAAAGCATAACCAACAATAGTCGCATCTTGCTCAGCAATATCCAAGTGCGCATCCAAAACTAACACAACAACTTGGGCTTCACTAATTGCCTGAATCGCTTTTAAAACCGAGAACTTCTCCAATTTATCTGTAACACGACCTTTACGACGAATCCCAGCCGTGTCAATAATTGTATATTTTTGCTCACCGCGTTCAAAATCAATATAAATACTATCGCGCGTAGTTCCAGCCTCATCAAATACAACCACTCGTTCTTCACCAAGAATTGTATTCACCAAAGTAGATTTACCCACGTTAGGGCGGCCAACTACCGCAAACGTAATTTTATCGCCTTGCTCTTCATCTTCAGTAATATTTTTAAATGTACGTAAGACATCATCGATTAATTTGTGTACGCCATCACCATGCGTTGCGGATAATGGATACATCTTCTCTAAACCAAGCTCGTAAAAATCACTGATAGCAATAATTTTGTCAACGCCCTCAACTTTATTAATTGCGACATACACAGGCTTATTTAATTGACGGAGCTTGTTTGCAATGATACGATCTTGTGGAGTCATTCCACCACGACCATCAACCATAAAAATAATTGCATCGGCCTCATAAGTAGCTTGCTCAGATTGACGAGCCATTTCCATCATCACACCGTTATCAATTAACGGCTCAAAACCACCAGTATCAACCAAAATATATGGTTTATGTCCAACTCGACCAATTCCATAATGACGATCGCGGGTTAAACCAGGAAAATCAGCCACCAAGGCATCACGACTACGTGTCAAACGGTTAAATAACGTTGATTTGCCAACATTTGGTCTTCCAACCAATGCGATTGTAGGCTTCATATAATTCCTTAATAATTTTTAATTTGGGCTATATACCCATTTGCTGATTGGTAAATAACACCATTATCGCGCACAAGAGGTTGAGAGACACCAGCTAAAAGTGATGTGCCAACTCTAGCCATCTCATGACCATCATTGCGATTAAACATATGCACATAACCGTCATTATCTACAACCAAAAGTCCATTTCCTTCAATCGCTGGGGTGCTTAATTTACGATATTGCAATGTTTTATTCTGCCAAACCGAACCACCTGTATTCTTATCAAAAGCGTAAACAACTCCATCTTGTGATACAGCATAAACATTTTGTTCATCAACGACTAAACCGAATGTAGTATTAAATTTCTTTTGCCAAATAATATTACTTGATAATGCATCCAAACATGCAATTTTGCCATTATATGTCGCGACACATAGCGTTTTATTGTCTAAAACTGGACGCATCCCAATATCAGTAATTTTATCTAAATCAGTTGAACCTTCTGGTATGGCAATATAGTTTTCCCAAATTGGCATACCGGTATGTAAATTGATCAATGCCAATTTACCACCAGGTAATCCAACTGCAACTACCTCATTGCCAATAACCTGAAAGCTATTTTGTACTCTTAATGTTAATGCAGGGATTGGTTTTTGATATACCCAAATCGAGCTACCGTCATTGGCATTAAAAGCCAAAACCTCCGCATCATTGGTACGTACAATTACTATGTCATTCGTCGCTTGTGGCGCTTCTAAAGATATCGTTGGCAATTGCGCTTGCCATTTAATTTCACCAGTACCCTTATCTACCGCCAATAAATAACCTTTTTTGGTCGTCACATAAACATAACTACCAGAAACACCAACACCGCTAGACAGGCGTTGGTGCGTGTCAAATTGACTAATTAAGCTACCATCTCCTGGATCCAGCTTATAAATATAACCACCACTATCAGCGGTAAAAATTGCATTGTCAAATAAAGTTGGAACATAACTTCCTGCATTGCTATTTTGTAAATCACTACGTGACCAACCTTGCTGCAACGTAACTTCATTCTGTACTTTAGGCATTGGTAATGGTTGTGGCGTATTATCAGAAGCGCAAGAAATTAAGGATCCAGCGATCACACCACCAATACAAATCGCAGAAATTTTTTTCAACAATGGATTATCCCCCAATTATATCTAATTTCATTTGGATTGCTTGTTGAGTAGATGGATCGTTTGCAGCTTTTTGTAGGCCTTCTTTATAAGCATCACGTGATTTATTTAAATCACCCATTGCAATATACATATCGCCACGACCTTCATAAAATAAACCATCAAAAGATAAATCATGTTTAGTTTTTAACATTTCACGAGCCTTATCAAATTTTTGCTGGTCAATATAAACGCTTGCCAAACGTAACACTGCGATACTTTGTAAAGATTTATCTTTAGAATTATCTTTAGTCCAAAGTAAGTATTTTTCAGCTGCTGAATAGTTCTTTTGATCAAAAGCTAACTTTGCAGCTTGAAGGCTTGCCAATGGAGCGTATTCTGTAGATGGTAACTCGGCAACTAGCTTATCAGCAACCTTAAATGCTTTTGCTGTATCATTTGCAGTTAACGCAGTATTAAAATCCAAATATATTGCGGCCGCATTTTGCGCTTGGCTTTGTTGATGCCAATTATAAGCAGAACTCCCAGCATAGCCAACAATTAAAATAATGATCAAAGCAACTAAATATTTACCCCAGTCGCGCCAGAAGTATTTTACATTTGCGATTTGTTCTTGTTCATTTAAGTCAAAATGTGCCATTACTATCCTAAGAATTAAAAAAATTAGTTACATATGATGCTAATTGCTCTTGAGCAATCGACTCTTGTTTTTGTTCAGCCATCAATTTTAGCACAACTTGATTTAGCCTAACCTCGTTTTCACCAATCACCAAGCTCAGGCGAGCACCTGAATTATCTGCTTTTTTAAATTGTGATTTAAAACTACCACCACCCAAATGTTGAATCACTTTTAAATTAAGCTCACGCAGTTGTTGAGCTAATTTAAATGCCAACTCCTGAGCACCGTTACCATCATTCACAATATAAACATCACAATAAGCTTTAGTTGATAAATTTCCTTGTGCCTCAAGGCTTAATAACAATCTTTCCAGACCAATCGCAAAACCAATTCCATAGTTGTCTTTACCACTTAGTTCAGCTAATAATGGATCATAACGACCACCACCACACACGGTTGATTGCGAACCCAAATCACTACTAATCCATTCAAAGACCGAAAGATTATAATAGTCTAAACCACGAACTAAACGAGGGTTTTCAGCATACTTAATACCAAGACTTGTTAAACCAGATTTCCATCCTGAATAATGCTTAAGCGAATCATCACCAAGATATTCAATCAACTGTGGAGCAGCACTAACTAATTCTTGCATTGCAGAATTCTTAGTATCTAAGATTCTTAGCGGATTAGTATATAAGCGTCTGGTGGATTCTTCGTCAAGTAAGCATTTATTTTGCTCAAAATACTCAATTAAAGCTTGTCGATGAGCCAAACGTTCACCTGTATTACCTAAGCAATTAATTTGTAACTCAACTCCAGTTAGTCCAAGAATTTGCCAGAGATGGTTTAACATTAAAATTATTTCACAATCAATGTCTGGACCTTTAAAACCCAAAGCTTCAACACCAAGCTGATGAAATTGGCGATAACGTCCTTTTTGTGGACGCTCATGGCGAAACATTGGTCCAATATACCAAAGCTTTTGATTTGCGTTATATAATAAATTATGTTCAACAACAGCTCTGAGGGTTCCAGCAGTACCTTCTGGACGTAAGGTTAATGCATCACCATTTAAGCTATCGGTAAAACTATACATTTCTTTTTCAACGATGTCTGTTACTTCACCAATTGAACGTGTAAATAATTTAGTGCTTTCTAAAATCGGTGTACGAATATTTTCATAACCATACTGCGCTAACCAAGTTCTCAATTTATCTTCTAACCACAACCATTGATAAGATGTAGCAGGCAATAAATCATTCATACCTTTAACGCCAACTATTTTTTCTGCCATTTATTTCTTTTTCCTTGCTGAATAAATTACTTATGCTTTATGAACGCTATAATTTAATTTAACATAATTTTCGACAATAACTTGAAACTCTTCAGCAATTGAATCACCTTTTAAAGTCACATCCTTTTGCCCATCAATAAAAACTGGTGCAACGGGCGATTCATCTTTGCCTGGCAAACTAATCCCAATGTTAGCTAGTTTAGATTCACCTGGTCCATTTACGACACAGCCCATTACCGCAACTTTCATATCTTCAACGCCAGGATATTGTTTTTTCCACACTGGCATTTGATCACGTAAATAATTCTGAATTTTATCCGCCAATTTTTGGAAATAATCACTCGTAGTACGCCCACAACCAGGACAAGAAGTTACCGTTGGAACAAATGATCGTAAATCTAAAGATTGTAAAATTTCTTGTGCTACAATTACTTCGTTAATACGACTTTCACCTGGTTTAGGTGTCAGTGATACACGAATAGTATCACCAATTCCTTCTTGTAAAATCAAAGATAATGCAGCAGTTGATGCCACAATCCCCTTTGAACCCATCCCTGCTTCAGTCAAACCAAGGTGCAATGGATAACTACAACGACTTGCCAAATCACGGTATACTAATAATAAATCCTGAACTTTACTTACTTTACATGACAATAAAATTCTATTTTCAGGTAAACCAAGTTCTAAAGCTTTTTCCGCGCTTTGTAATGCAGATTCAACCAAAGCCTTACGCATTACCTCATCTAAACTTAACGGAACAGACAAACGCGCATTATTATCCAACATTGAAGCTAATAGCTCTTGATCCAAAGACCCCCAATTAACGCCAATACGTACTGGTTTATCATATTCACGAGCGGTATTAATCATGTAAGCAAATTGCTCATCACGTTTACTGCCCTTACCAACATTGCCTGGATTAATTCGATATTTAGCTAAATATTTAGCACAATCTGGATTTTCTGCCAATATTTTATGGCCATTAAAATGAAAATCACCAACTAAAGGCACACTTAAACCCATATCAGCTAAACGCTGACTAATTTCACGAACCTTAGCTCCTGCCTCGATAGTATTAACCGTAATACGTACTACTTCAGAACCAGCACGCGCTAAATCAGCAACTTGAATAGCCGTGCCTAAAGCATCTTCGGTATCGGTATTGGTCATTGATTGCACCACTATTGGATGGTCACTACCAACGTAAATATGACCAATTTTACTGCTAAAAGTTTTACGACGAGCTATCATTTTATTATTCCTAATTGTCCTACTTTGGATCTAAATATAATTTCATTCCAACTTTAAGTTGATTTAATTTAAGATTATTAATCGCCTCAAGTGATTTAATTGATATTCCGTATTTATTGCTTAATGAATAAGCGGTATCACCAGATAAAACCACAATATAACGCCGACCATCTTGAGTTAGAACACCGTTACCAGAAGGTGCAGCTACTGTTTTTGGAGAAGATTTAGATGTGACTACCTGTATTTTAGGTGGGTTTGCTACAACTTTATTTGCTGCAGGCGAAGCTGATTTTAAATTACCTGTACCATACTTAAGCAAATATTGTTGTGCTTCCACCGAATTTGGATAATTACTAACTAAAACTTGCCCCATTGTTTTTAAATACGAAGAGAATTCATTTGAATGAACACCATTTGCTGCTTCATCAATCATACGTTGTAAAATTTGAATATGCAACCACATTGTTTGCGGAGTTTGCGATCCACTAAATTTGGTAATATAGAAGTTTGCAAGTTGCGCATTATTTTGATCGAGTTGAAGCTTTGCAAGCGCAATATAACTATCTTGCGGTATATTACGAAAAGTTAATGAACGTAAATAATCAGCATTTGCATTAGCTAAATCATTTTGCTTATAATAGCAATTTCCGCGACTATAATAACCAATTTCAGGGGTAAAATATAACGGATTACTCAATGCCTGCGCAAAATTATTATTCGCATCGTTATAACGTTTTTGGTCACATAAAAACACCGCATAATTAACATAGGCTTCTGAATATCCTACTTTTAAACTTAACGCCCGCTTAAAATCATCTTCAGCGTTTTCAGGTCTATTTAATTGCTGATAAATCATGGCCCTAACCATATAAGCTCGCGCATTATTGGGTAACGTAGTAATTGCTAAATTTACTCGATCTAGAGCTACTTGTGGAGCACCATGTTTTTGGTACTCAATCGCCAGATCGACATAAGTATCTGAAAGTTTATTTTTGTCAATAACATTATTTTGAACAGTTCCATCACTATTAATTGTTTTGGTAACGCAACCGCTACTTAGCACCATAATGGCAATAAAACTAATTAATTGAATAACGCGCATTTTAAACTTCTTTGATAGGAATATAGTTCTTCCATTTTTCTTGACGCTTTGTTTTATCTTCAACTTTACCGACCAATTGACCACAAGCCGCATCAATATCATCACCACGAGTCTTACGCACCGTTGTTATATAGCCACCATTTTGCAATATTTTTTGGAATTTTAAAATTTGTCCCCAACTCGAAGCTTCAAATCCAGAATTTGGAAATGGATTAAATGGGATCAAATTAAACTTACATTCAACACCGCGCATCAACTTAACTAACTCTTCAGCATGTTCTAATTTATCATTAACATCTTTAAGCATAACATATTCAAATGTTATATAATTTTTAGGTGACTTCACCAAATAACGTTGACAAGCTGCAATTAAATCAGCAATTGGGTATTTTTTATTTAATGGGATAATCTCACTACGCACCTCATCATTTGAAGCATGCAGGCTAATTGCCAAAGACACTGGACAATCTTCCGCTAACCAGTCTAAACGCGTTACTACACCACTAGTTGATAAAGTCAACTTACGTTTTGAAATATTATAAGCATTATCATCCAACATAATACGCATTGCATCAACTACGTTTTCATAATTAGCCAATGGTTCACCCATGCCCATCATGACTACATTGGTAATTAATTTCTCACCTTTAGGATCTTTACCTAAACGACGGTTAGCCCACCATAATTGTCCAATAATCTCACCAGATGTTAAGTTACGATTAAACCCTTGGCGACCTGTCGAGCAAAATTGGCATTCTAATGCACAGCCAACCTGAGAAGAAACACATAAAGTTCCACGTCCATCTTCAGGAATAAAAACCGCCTCAATCTTGTTACTACCATTAACACTTAACACCCATTTACAGGTGCCATCACTAGAAATATGTTCAGTCACCAGCTCTGGTGCTTCAATAATTGCAATTTCTTCCAACTTGGCACGTAATGATTTCGCAATATCTGTCATTTCAGCAAAATTTGCTGCACCATAAACGTGCAACCAACGAAAAACTTGTTTTGCTCGAAATTTTTTCTCGCCAATTTCAACAAAAAACTGTTCAAGTTTAGGAAGTGTATAATTTAATAAATTTATTTTCATAATTCTCATTGACTAAGGCTAATGATAAAAATATATCAATTAGCCTTTAAAATAATTAGCGCGTCCGTGCACACAACTCGGAAGTAGAGAAGAAATGACTGATTTCAACAGCTGCATTTTCTAAACTATCTGAACCATGAACTGCATTTTCACCAATTGAGTCTGCAAAATCAGCACGAATTGTACCAGCTGCAGCATCTTTTGGATTAGTAGCACCCATCACTTCACGATTTTTACTAACTGCGTCATCACCTTCCAGCACTTGAATCATTACTGGACCTGAAGTCATGAATTCAACCAATTCACCAAAGAAAGGACGCTCTTTATGCACTGCATAAAACTCTTGCGCTTCTTTGGTTGATAAGTGTTTCATCTTAGCAGCAACAACTTTAAGACCAGCAGCTTCAAAACGTGCGTAAATTTGTCCAATTACATTTTTTGCTACTGCATCGGGTTTAATAATTGAAATAGTTCTTTCTAATGCCATGTTAATACCTTTAAAATTTAAATAACGTTACTAAGAGTGCGCCATTTTAACATAATCACACTGATTTAAGAATAGTCGTTTATTGAAATTTTATGAATTTACAAATATAATAGCCTGAGAATTTAATCATCAGGCTATTTTTAATTCAATCAAGAAGATAAAACTATAATTTATTTACCCACATGACCACGCACTAACTCAACCAATAATTTAAATGGACGACCGGTGCCACCTTTAGCTTCAGCAGTCCAAGCAGTACCAGCAATATCTAAATGCGCCCATTTATAGTCAGTAAATTCTTGTAAGAACATTGCTGCAGTTACACTGCCTGCTTTACCACCCCAGCCACCAATATTAAGTAAATCCGCATAAGTACCTTGAATTAAAGATTTATACTCATCAAACAACGGCATACGCCAAACTTTATCATTTGCACGTAGAGATGCAGCTTGTAACTCCGCATTTAAATCTTCATCATTGGTATACATTCCGCTCGCAACTGAACCTAATGCTACCACGCAAGCACCAGTTAACGTTGCTACATCAACCACCCAAGCTGGTTTAAATTGTTTTGCATAATGTAAAGCATCACATAAAACTAAACGCCCCTCAGCATCGGTGTTTAAAACTTCAATGGTTTTGCCCGCCATGCTTGTGACAATATCCCCAGGTTTTTGAGCTGTACCAGATGGCATATTTTCACAGCTAGCCACCAAAACAATTAAATTGACAGCTAAACCTAATTTTGCTACCGCAGCAAACACACCCAGTACAGTTGCAGCACCACACATATCATATTTCATTTCATCCATATGCGCACCAGGTTTAATCGAAATACCACCAGAATCAAAGGTAATTCCTTTACCAACCAACATCACTGGTTGCGACGATTTTTTAGTACCGTTATACTCCAACTTAATAACTGATGTTACGCACGGAGATGTGCAAATTGTGTAAAATAGTGATGTTCAT
>CAZZAV010000005.1:0-75557 GCA_964652705.1 uncultured Neisseria sp. | reverse complement strand
CTGTAAAGTACCAGCTCTTTTTAAAGGCTAATAATGGATTAGCACGCTCAAAGATTAACCAGTATGCGCAGCAACACAATAAAATTAGTAAAACTAAATAAAATAGGTTATCAGTGCCAGACCAGTAAACAAAGAAACTACATGCTGCAAAACCAAGGTAACCAAATAAATTTGGAAATGGTAGCTTAAACTTGCGATCTAATTCAGGAAATTTATCGCGAAGGATCATTAATGCAAGCGGTCCTGATAAGCAACTTAATAAGGTTAACGAAGATAAAAAATTAACGAGTTGCGTCCAGGTTGGGAAAGGTAATAAAAAACATGCTCCAAGAATCATATTAATCCATAACGCAATGTATGGTGCTGAATGGCGATTAATTTTAACTAGAATTGATTTAGGAAAGAATTCACGCCCTAAACCGAAGAGAATTTTACCAGTAACGGTGGTATAAACATTTGCGGTGCCAAGTGGTGCAATAATTGCATCAATGAATAAAATTGTATAAATATAATGTAGCCCAAATAAACTTAATAGGCCGAGCAGCGGTGCTACTCCAGTAATCAATGATGATTTTTCACTTGGTAAGCATAACATAAACATTAATGATAATAAACTATACATTAACCAGCCAATTATAACTGGTGCAACGATTGAAAGTGGGATTGCACGGCGTGGATTATCTGCGCTATTTGCAATAATTAAGCCATTTTGGAAACCAGCAAATGCGAAAGCAAGCCCAGAGCTGGTAATAGCCAATAAAATTGGTTCAAATGAAAATTTAGGTAATGTGTGATTAGTTGTTATGTGATGATGGTTACCATAAATAAGGATCATTCCAATTGCAATTGACAATGGGATAAAAACTTTCCACATGCTGACAATAGAGTTGACTTTAGTAACTTTGGCTAATTGTTTGGTATTAAACCAAGTTAGAAATAGCATAATACCAAAGGCGACAATTAATCCATAGCCAGATAAAACTACTCCCGTTGCATTTTGTTGAACCAAGCTTGGAAACCAGAAACCTAAATATTGAATTGCAGATTGAGCCTCTAGTGGTAGGTAGACGATGTAGCTAATCCAGGCCAATGAAATGAAGATAAATCCTAATGGTCGTGAATGAGTCACGCCCATAAAGCGCATAACGCCGCCAACGATTGGTAATATTGTGGCAACTTCTGCAAATGCAAGCCCGATGATTAAAGTCAATAATGCAGTTAATGTCCACGAAATTAGAACCCCAGTTCCTGCAGTCTGGAACCCATAGTAAGGTGAGAATAACCAACCACTACCAATCATACCACCTGTGGATAATAAAATTAATTGTAGTGTCGAAATTTTTTTCATGGTGTATCCTATCATTCATGGTCATAATTTATGACGATTAATTGGCTAAACTTTCATTTTGGATTAAATTAATTTTTAAATTTATGCAGTCTCTAATTGTGCCACGTGTTTTGTTAATCGTGAGCTTAATTTGCTATTTCTTAAACCAATATAATAAAAAATCGTTGAAATTATAACTACTGCTAATTGACTACAGCCTGATGATAGATAATTAATCCCGCCAAACGGGCTTAGGTAAGAAATCAGGGTCAGTAGCAATACATGGAGAATTAACCAGCTTGCTGACATGAAATCACTTAAAGTTTCTTTGAAGCCAACTTTTTTGGAGTGGAAGATAAAATATATTGGTGATCCAATAGCCAATACTAATAACCCTTTCCAAGTTAATGGCCATGACGACCAAAAGTACATTAAAGATGATAACACATATCCAAGAACTGCAAAGTATTTACCGCCTTTAATTTTGATGCCGTGAATTCGTTTCTCGTAACCAGCGTGTTTGCTTAGTGCGCCATTAACTAGGCACATCATGGCAAAAAGCATTACCAAGCTAACACAGATTACAGAAACTATTTCTTGCCAGCCTGGGAGTAACCATATAAAAGCTAAAGATCCAAATAAGACAAATCCAAGACTACCAAGTGGTATACTTTTGTATTTTTTTGTCACTACTTTAGGTAAATATTCATTAAAACCATCTGTGATTTTTACTGCCGAAGCGTAAAATACTAAGCCAGCACTAAATGGTGCAATAAATGCAACAATACTTAGAGTCCAAATTAAGTAATTTAAGTGATAAATTTCGCTTAAATTAATAAATGGCGCAGTATAAACAATTGATTTCCAGCCATATTGGCTAACCAAATCATGTGGTACTGCTAGAATATAAGCTAATTGCAATAAAGAGTAAATGATTGTGCAAAAAATAACCGAAAATAGGATTGCTAGGGGAATATTACGTTTTGGATTGAGCGCAGACCCCGCAAAAGTAACAGGTGTTTGGAAGCCAATAAATGCAAATACTACTCCACCAGTTGTGATTGATTCAAGCATTCCATGGTATCCGTAGGGCATAAAGGCGTGATTACCAAAACCAAGATTGCTGAAGTTGTGTGCAAAGATAAAAAGTACTACAGCCACAAAAATTGGTACTAAAATTTTGAGTAGCGTGAGATACTTGATTAATTTCATTAAAACTAACATTGATGCATAGTTAATAATAAAGAACGTGAGACATACTAAGCTTGTAATTGCAGAACCAGTTGTAGTTAAACCATTACCATTAGCATTGATAACGATGGATTTTAATCCTGGAATTATGGAGCCAAGATATTGTACAGTTGCAGTTGCTTCAGCTGGAATTAGTCCAATCCAGCTGAGTAAAAATACCCATTCAACAATGAAGCTTAATGTACTATTGTGAGTGTATTCAACATAATGTCCAAATCCACCACTTTTGGGAGGCAGAAATCCACATACTTCAATAAAGTTAAAGGCGATTATCAAGATGATGAATGACCCAATAATCCAAGATAAAATCGCTGACGGTCCTGAGATAGCTGCAATTAGATATGAGCTCATTAACCATCCTGAGCCAACGATAGAACCTATTCCGGTAAAAAGAAGTCCAGATAGACCAATTTTATTATTATTCATGGATAGAAATATACCTTTAAATTGAAGTTTTAGATTTGCTCACGATTGATTTGTTTGTAATTAGTGGATTATGTTAAGCCATTCATTGTTATTTTTCAAGTAGCAGTGCAACATGAATTCATTAAATTTTTTAAGGGTGTAAAAATTTATACTATAATACGTGATGTGAAAATTAGATTTTTAAAGGATCAGCATGGATAATTGGGAACAAGCTACGCTACAAAAGGTTTTGTTGGAAACGATTACAGAGCAACGTCGTGCACGTCGCTGGAGGATTTTCTTTAGATTATTAATTGTTGCTGTAGTTGTATGGGGATTTTGGCTGGCATATGGCAGCAGTGAAAATAGTGAAGAAGGGAAAACAGGTCCTCAAGTCGCTGTTGTTGATTTTAAGGGTGTGATTGATGGTGATAGCCAGAATTATTTAACGGTAATTGATGGGGTTACTAAAGCACTGAAAGATAAAAAAACTGTCGCAGTTTTAATTCGCGCTAATTCACCTGGTGGTTCGCCAGTTTATTCAGATATTTTAAATAATGAATTAGCAAGGTTGCGTAAACTTTATCCGGCTAAACCAATTGACTTTGTGGTTGAAGAAGTTTGTGCTTCAGGTTGTTATTATGCAGCTGCGGCAGCTGATAAAATTTATGCAAGTCCAGCAAGTATTGTGGGTTCAATTGGTGTAATTTATACTGGGTTTGGCGCAACTGAAGCGATGAAGAAGCTTGGTTTGGAAAGCCGTCTAATTATTGCGGGTAAAAATAAGGCAATGGGTTTTCCATTTGTCCCAGAAAATAAAGATCAAACTGCCATGCAGCAACAAATGCTAAATGAAGTTCACCAGCAATTTATTGATGCGGTTAAACATGGGCGTGGTAATAAATTGTCTGCCGATCCAGATTTATTTAGTGGTCGTTATTGGCTTGGGCAAGATGCTCAAAAGCTTGGTTTAATTGACGGTTATGGTACAGTTGCAACTATTGCTCGAGATCAATTTAAGTCGGAGAATGTAGTTGATTTTACTCCATCCCAGGATGCTATAGACAAAATTTCTAAGAAGTTTGGTGTAGGATTAGTTGATTCAGCCCGCCAAGCCGTTTTAGGATCTGGCTTTACTGGATCAATTAATTGACATTTTTACTGATTTTATCCATTATTTTAGTTGTGTATTTTTTGGCTGTTTATGTTTATTTTAAACTAATGACAGCCAAACATTTTGCGTTGCTTGATCGAACTGAGCATTTGCAAGATAAAATATTACTTAAGCCAGTAGCCAAAATTCGCGAAGAGTACGCTAACGTTGAAACAATTAATATTTTAGTTTTAACTGGTGGTGGTGTACGTGGTTTAATTCCGTTACAGGTTTTAGCTGAGTTAGAGGAGCTAACTGGTAAAAAAGCTGGTGAGTTATTTGATTTTATGGCGGGTACCTCAACTGGTGCGATTAATTGTGCAATTATGGCACTGCCAGATTCTGGGCATGGAAGGAAATTTGCTGCGGCTGATATTCTTCGTGATTATGTACCTAATATTAGAGAAATGTTTTTTGCTCCATGGCACCATAAATTTTTGACTTTATTTGGTTTATTTGGTCCGCGTTATTTACCAGATGGTAAAGTTAAAGTGCTGCGTGGATATTTTGGTGATTTAACGTTGGCTGAGGTGGCTACTAATTTATTAGTTCCCGTGTATAACTTAGTTGACAACTCACTGCAAATTATTCGTAACTGGCAGTCAAAAGGTAGTCAGGATTATACTAATTATCTACTTTTGGATTTAATTCATGGCGCTTCTAACCCACCATTTTTATTTTCGCCACAAGCCTTTCTGATTGGTGATCAAAAAAAAGTTTTTATTGATCCTGGCGTAGTAATTAATAATCCAGCAGAGGTTATTTTATTAAATGCGCGTTTAATGTTTCCAAATAAAAAGTTGAGGATTGTACAAATTACTAATGGTGGTAATGATGGTGTGAATTATTCGCATCAACATATGGCAGAATTTGGTGCGTATGGCTTATTACAGTATTTAGTGAATTCACCAATTATTAGTAGTAAGTTTTCAACTGATTTAGTGTTTGAATATATAAAGGAAACCGCAGAGTTGGAGCTTGATATTGATTTCATATGCTTGGATGCTAAGTGTGAATATAAGTTGTCAAGTGGTGATGTATCTGATGAAAATATGGATAAAATCAAGAAATTTGCGAAACATTTAGTGAATGAGAATAGTTTGGCAATAGCGGATTTGGCAAAGAAGTTAATTGGTTAAGTTAGCTTAAGTTTTTTGTTGAGAGTTGTAAAAAATTCTTAGATAAAAAAGGGTATTAAATAATTGCTAATTTATGTGATAATGTATGAACGTATTGCCTATGGGTAAAATTAATCAAGGAGTAATTTATGAATCAGCTTTTAGTTATTAAAATTGGCGTAATTCTCCTGGTTTGTACGATATTTATTTATTTTTTGTTGAACTTTAAATACGGCAAGGAGCAACTTAACCTTAGATCCAAATTACAAACTGCATCTAGTGGCTTTGCCGCCAATTTTTTTGATACTTTTGGTGTTGGTAGCTTTTCAAGTTATTTTGCATTGCGTAATTTATTTGGTCTGATGCCTGACACTAAACGTTATAACGGAACTTTGGTAGTCCAAGCGACACTGCCAACTATGTTACAGTCGATTTTATTCTTACAATTAGTGAAAATTGATAGCCTTACTTTGATGGTATCATGTTTGGCAATTGCGCTAGGCGGAGTAGTCTCTGGATATTTTGTTAAATATGTGAGCAAAGGAACGATTTATAATGTAATGTTAGTGACTTTTGCTGTGACTGCAATTATACTTATTTTGAGTAAAATGAATATGCTTAATGTTGGTGGTGACTTAAGTCAAGTTCGTGATACAAAACTAATTATTCTTGGAGTAATTATGTTTTTGGCCGGATGTTTACCAGCTTTTGGGGTAGGTTATTATTCAATTGTATTGGTGGTAATTTTTCTTTTAGGTTTATCGCCAGCAGTTGCTTATCCAATTATGACTACTGCTAGTGCCGTGCAAATGCCAATGACGGCAGTACCAATGATTAAAAATCGGCAATTTTATTCGCTAAGTGCGTTAATTTTAGCAATTATGGGGTGTGTAGCTGTGTTTATCGCTGCTCCAATTATTTCGAGTATTGATAGCTCGATGCTAAAATGGATTTTATTAGTGGTATTAATTTATAATATCTTTATGTTGATAAAGGCTAAGCTTGAGCTAAGAAGCGTCAGCTAGAGAATAAAATAAAGAAGATGTCTGACTGCGGACATAAGTCTGCTGGGAGTGGCGCTTGTTCTTCGATTATAGAGTTAGATTTTTTAATTGAGATCAATAATAAAAGGAACTGTTATTTATGACCATCTGCTTAGCATGAGCTATATAGCAAATCATCATGCATGTTAAACCATCCATAGTCTAATAGTTCATCACCACTCATTTGCTAAAAAGTAGTAATTAGTCTTATCGTGATGTAGTGGATTATAGATGCCAGTATCTTAATCGTACTGGCATTGTTTTGAAAAATTTATTTGAATGTGGTTGATAGATTTTTATAAAGTTTGTAATTCACATATAAATTAACAAATTATCATGGTACATACTAAATAAATATGGTTTATTTTGTACTTTATTGATAAATTCTTATTCTATTGCCAAGCACGTGATTTAACTAATTTAGCAAAATTAAAGCATAAAAATATCAAAATAATACCTGCCCCAAGGTTTAATAGCGCAAAACCGAATAAGCTGTAATCAAATTTACTACATAACAGATTTAATATTTCTAATCCACCTGCCATAACACTCGATTGAATAATGTTTAAGCTAGCCGCACTCATGCTATTTGATTGTCCTGTTGCGGTAATTGCGATGCGGAAAATTGATCCATTAAAGATTCCGATGCCGAATGATGCCAGGAATAAGCCTAAAATAAATGCTATGTGAATTGAGCTAAGTACTAGTGATAGTGTTAATCCCAGTATTGCAAGCATTGAGCCACGTGTAATAAGTTTATAAAAGCTGATTTTACCTGCCATAAATTGGATGCTGATGCTGCTAAGAATAAACCCACCAAAGACTAAAGTTTGATATATGATGTAATCACCAAAGCTTTTTCCCATTGTTTTCATCACCAAAATTGGTGCAAGCCCAATCCAGGCGATTAAGGGTAGTGCTGCTACGGCAATAATCAAGCCACCTTGAATTAGTGCTCGTGTGCGAATGATTTTTATATAGGTCTGGATGATCTCTTTAAA
This sequence comes from uncultured Neisseria sp., assembly GCA_964652705.1. Taxonomy (GTDB): domain Bacteria; phylum Pseudomonadota; class Gammaproteobacteria; order Burkholderiales; family UBA11063; genus Aquella. Next base: position 68,259 of record CAZZAV010000005.1, on the reverse strand, counting down.
GCTCATGATGTCACGATTAGGTTTATTATTAGGCATGTTTTTAGCTAAACCAATTAATGATGCGATGGCTAAAATTGCCGTAATAATAAATACATATCTCCAGCTAGCAGCCAGAATAATTGCGCTTCCGATTACAGGTCCAATTAAAGGTGCAAATACGCTGATATTTGATACCAATGAACAAAGTTTGACTGCAGACTTATCATCAAAAGATTCATGGATCATTGCGTAGCCAATGAAAATAAAACATAACCCAAAACCTTGAAAGTAGCGAGCTGCAAGAAATTGATCTATATTGATAACAAAAGGAATTATTCCGCTAGCAATTAGGAAAAAGATGTTTCCAGCTAAAAGAACATTCCGCTTACCGTAACGATCGCAAAGTGGTCCAAGAAAGATTTGTAAGCTACTACCACCGATAATAAACAAAGAAAGTGATTTTGCAATATTTTCAACTGGGCTATTGAACTCGGTGACTACTTTGATCATTCCAGGCATAATCATGTCGTTGGAAATATATGCATTGAATTCATAAATTATGAAAAAAACTGCAAAGAGAATTAAATTTTTTCGACTATTCATCGTGTTATCCAAATAAGAAGATCGGAATTATAGCATATTGAAGTGACTGTTCTGTAATTATGTGCGTTGCACCATTGAGAGTATGTGGCTAAATTTATGCTGAGGATTATGTGGTACTTAGGTAGAAATAATCTTATATAATTAAGAAAAATCCCACCGAAGTGGGATTTTATCAACTTAGAATCCTAGCTTGGCTTTTAGATTAACATTTAAGGCTTCAAGGAAGTCTTCGGTATTTAAATATTGATCTGCAGCAACTTTATTACCATGAATGCAAACGGCTAAATCTTTAGTCATTTTACCTGATTCAACGGTTTCAACACACACTTGCTCAAGTTTAGTACAGAAGTCGATTAACGCAGCATTATTGTCTAATTTACCACGATGTGCTAAACCACGCGACCATGCAAAAATTGATGCAATAGGGTTAGTTGAAGTTTTTTTACCAGCTTGGTGGTCACGATAATGACGCGTTACAGTTCCATGAGCTGCTTCAGCTTCCATTGTTTGACCATCTGGAGTTACTAAAACTGAAGTCATTAGACCCAATGAACCAAAACCTTGTGCAACTGTATCAGATTGTACATCGCCATCATAGTTTTTACATGCCCAAACGAAGTTACCATTCCATTTAAGTGCGGAGGCAACCATATCATCAATTAAACGATGTTCATAACTAATTCCAACTGCTTCGAATTTAGCTTGGTAATCTGCAACATAAATTTCTTGGAAAATATCTTTGAAACGACCATCATATTGTTTTAAAATTGTGTTTTTAGTTGACAAATATAAAGGCCATTGCTTAGTTAAAGCCATGTTGAAACATGCATGTGCAAAACCACGGATTGATTCATCAGTATTATACATTGCCATTGCCACGCCGTCGCCTTGATAATCATAAACTTCATGCGTTTCTGGTGTACCATTTTCTGGCGTGTAAGTTATAGTTAGTTTGCCTTTACCTTTAGTCACAAAATCAACTGCTTTGTATTGATCCGCATGTGCGTGGCGACCAATTACGATTGGAGCAGTCCAATTTGGTACTAAACGTGGAACGTTAGTGCAAATAATTGGTTCACGGAATACGGTGCCATCTAAAATATTACGGATAGTTCCATTTGGTGATTTCCACATTTTTTTTAGGTTAAATTCGCTAACGCGTGCTTCATCAGGCGTGATTGTTGCGCATTTAATTCCAACATTATATTTTTTGATCGCATGTGCTGATTCAACTGTAACTTTATCATCGGTTAAATCACGGTTTTCCATGCCTAGATCATAGTATTTGATATCTAAATCTAAGTAAGGTAAAATTAATTTTTCTTTAATAAATTTCCAGATAATCCGGGTCATTTCATCGCCGTCAAGTTCAACAACTGGATTGGCTACTTTAATTTTTTGCATGAGTTATCCTTCTTGAAAGTGAGCTATGGTTGCAGAAATTTATATATTTGTACAACTTAAGCCATCATTATTTAAAACGTCAAATTATAGCATAGTTACCTAGTTATTGGTGCGTTTATTGCCATTCACGGCTTATCATACGTCCCGCAAATTTACGGGTAATAATTAAGCTAATAATGCTACTGATTAGACAACAAAGTGTAAAACTAAGCCCTGAGTAATCAAATTGTTTGCAGAGTTCATCGCTTAGTTGAATACCGATTGCAAAAAATAATGTTTGAGTGAATGTCATCAAAGATGCTGCCATGCTTTGTGATAAATTGGTGTTACTCATAATAATTCGAATGATACTGCCATTGGTGAATCCAAGCCCAACGCTATAGAAAAAAAGTCCAACTGCAATTAATTCAATTGAGGTGTGAAAAATAAAACTAAACACAACGCCAGCAAAGGCCAAGTAGCAGCCACGGCGAATTAATTGATGAAATTGCCAGCGTCCAGCTAGAAATTGAACGAATATACTTGAAACTGCCAACCCGCCTAATGCAATTATTTGATAAATGATGTAATTTTTATAGCTTAGGTGTAAATGGTGGAGAATTAGGTTTGGGGCTAACCCGATCCAGATTAATAAAGGCATTGCACCCATCAAGGTACACGCTACTCCAAGTGCATAATTTTTGCTTTTGGCAATTTCTATATAATGTTTTAGTACTGTTTTTAGTTCTAATTTTTTTATTTGTGGTGTACTATGTGGTGTATAGCTGTAGAGTCCACATAAGGTTATAAAGGCAAGTGCTCCAGTTAGCACAAAAATATAATGCCAGCTAGTGTAGCTGACAATTAAACCACCAATTAACGGGCCAATTAAGGGCGCTAAAATAGTTATATTAGCCATGATCGCAATTATTTTTACCGCTGATTTATCGTCAAATTTTTCATGAATAATCGCATAACCCATAGCGATAAATGCCATTCCACTACCTTGTAACCAACGCCCAAGCATAAATTGTGAAATAGTGCTGCTAGTTGCAATTAAAATCGTGAAGATTATAAAAGATAAATTTCCAAGTAAAATAACTTGGCGTTTGCCATAGCGTTCCGCCAATGGTCCAAGCCAAAGTTGAATTACACATTCACCGAGCAGGTAAAGACTGAGAGATGCAGCAACATAATTTAGTGGTGCGTTAAATTCATGTACCACCTCGATCATGCCAGGCATGATCATGTCATTTGCTGAATAAGTATTAAACTCATACAGCACAAAGAAAATTGCGAATAGATATAATTTACGCATCAATTAATCTAACAATAGATGCATATTTAAAGGCACATTTTGGGTTTTAAGCTTGTTTAATTGAGTTATTCTAGCTTCTGAAATTTTGCTTTGTTGAGATATTTTATATAGAGTATCACCAGGTTCAACAATTATGTAATGATGTCCAGCAGCATTTTTTTGGATGCGACCCTCAAACTCCATGGCATTAATTGCTGATGAATTTATTGTTGTGGCTGGTATTGTTGCTTGTGGTTTGCTTTGTGTCGTAGTCGTAGTGGTCATGTATCTTTGTGCAATATCAGCATTTAATGGCATCTTATTGTTATTTGCGCTATTAGTGTTTATTTGTGTTGGTTTGATGGTGGCAGTGTTATTGATTACCACGTCATTTGAATCAGTGGTACTTGGTATTGCGGTTAATATAATTGGTTGAGGTTTTTGAGGTGTTTTGCTATTGGCTTTGGCTTCCAACTTACTTAATTTAGTTTTTAGAGCCGCCGTTTTACTTTTGAGAATCGATTTATTTTTAGCATTAATGCTTGGACTTTTGATCAAGCCATTGTAAGCTGCTATTTTAAGGCGTAAAGATTGTGGTGTATCATCACCTGGATATTGACCTATGGCATAAGCTGCGTGAATATAATCTTGTTGCATAATGTACGCGTAGCTAAGTCCTAAATAGGCACTAGCTGGCTTATTTGTTGAGTTAATTGCCAGTTGGTAGCTTTCCACGGCAAGATCCAGCTTATTTTGATTAGTTAAACAATCGCCATGATCGCTGGCAACTTTTTCCCATCCTTGATTATATTTTTGCCCGAGCTGATAAGCTTTAGCGTATTGTAGCTCTGCAGCACTATAGCTTTGGCTTGAACATAATAATGTTGCGTAACTGTCAATTATTTCAACGTTACTAGGGTTGATTTTGAGAGCTTGCTCATAACTATTTGCCGCACTAGTACTTTCGCCAAGTTGTTGATAAGCTTGAGCTTGTAGATAGTATGCTTGGTAACTATTCGAATTTTGTTTAATGACTTGATTTGCGGATTCAAGCGCTATGCTTGGCTGATTGATCCGTAGGCTATTAGTTGCACTCGATAGATAAATTTGTTCACTTTGGCTTGGTTGCATATTACTGGCGCAACCAATTAAAAGTAGAGTGCTGATTATTGGTAGTGACTTAAGGTATTGCTGCATGAGTAATTACTTTAATAATGAAGTTATTTGGTGGAGTATTATAGCAAGATTGCGGGTTTTAGTCAAATTGCTTGCTTGACAGGTGCTTGTTTTCTATTGTAAAATCACGTGCTTTATTGTTTAATTTTTATAGGGAAATAACACAATGGTCGTTATTCGTTTAGCTCGTGGTGGTAATAAGCACCGCCCTTACTACAGTGTTGTAGTTGCCGATTCTCGTGCACGTCGTGATGGTCGTTTCATCGAAAAAGTTGGTTTTTACAACCCAGTTGCTGCTGCAACTGTTGAGGCAGTACGTATTGATACTACTCGTGTTGATTATTGGGCTTCAGTTGGTGCACAAGTATCTCCTGCTGTTCAAAAATTAATTAAAAACTTAGCAGCCTAAGTTATGATACCTAACAACTTGATTGACATGGGTTATATTACTGGTCCGTTCGGCATTCAAGGTTGGGTAAAAATAAAGGTAACTACTGAATATGATGATTCGCTGGATGATTATGAAAGTATTTATCTTAAGCTTCCAAATGGTAAAGTAGTTAGCCAAACAATTGAAAAAAGCTTCGCTCGCGATGGCTTATTTCATGCCAAATTAGCTGGGGTTACTGATCGAGATGCGGCTTTTGCACTAAAAGGTGCTACTGTTGCAGTAAGTAGGGAACAATTTCCAGATTTAGACGAAGATGAATTTTATTGGGTTGATTTAATCGGCTTAAACGCAGTTAATGTGCAAGGTGAAGCATTGGGGGTTGTCAAAGGTCTCATGCAAACTGGAGCAAATGACGTCTTGGTAATTCGAGATGCGACTGAAGAACGTTTGGTGCCATTTGTTGCGCAGTATGTTATCGATGTTGATATGGCAAATAAACAAATTACCTTGGATTGGGGTTTGGACTATTGATCATTAGTGTCATTTCCATTTTTCCAGAAATGTTTGCCGCAGTTAGCCAAAATGGTATCGTTGCGCGGGCATTAGCCAAAAATTTGTTTAAGTTGGATACGCTGAATCCACGTGATTTTACCACTGATAATTATCGTCGTATTGATGATAAAACTTTTGGTGGTGGGCCTGGAATGGTTATGAAAATCGTGCCTTTGGAATTAACTTTAGCTAAGGCTAAAGAAAACCAAGCGCAACATGGAGTTAAGCAGCCTTTAGTGGTGTATTTATCACCGCAGGGCAAGCGTGTTGATCAAGCATTGATTAATCAATTAGCTGCAGATCAAGGCGTGATTTTTGTTTGTGGCCGCTATGAAGGAATTGACGAAAGATTTATTGAACGTAATGTTGATTTAGAAATTTCGTTGGGTGACTTTGTGGTATCAGGTGGAGAATTACCTGCAATGCTCTTAATTGATGCAATTGTTCGGCAAATCCCAGGAGCTATGAATAGTCAGGAATCAGTAACTAATGATTCATTTATGGATGGGTTATTAGATTGTCCGCATTATACTGTTCCACGTGATTATTGTGGTGCTGAGGTACCTGAAGTATTATGTTCAGGTAATCATGAACAAATTAGAAAATGGCGTTTGCAACAAAGTTTATGGCGAACCTATCAACGGCGTCCAGAACTTTTAGATGGCAAACAGTTAACAAAAGAACAATCTCGGCTACTTGATGAAATGTTAAGTAGGAACAAGATTATAGGAAAAAAATAATGAATATCATTCAAATGTTAGAGCAAGAAGAAATTGCACGTTTAAATAAAACTATCCCTGAGTTTGCACCTGGTGATACAGTTGTAGTTCAAGTTAAAGTAAAAGAGGGCACTCGTGAGCGTTTACAAGCCTTTGAAGGTGTGGTAATTGCTAAACGTAACCGTGGTTTAAATTCTGCTTTCATCGTACGTAAAGTATCGGCTGGTGAAGGTGTTGAAAGAACATTCCAAACTTATTCTCCATTGGTTGACTCAATTGAAGTTAAACGCCGTGGTGATGTACGTCGCGCTAAATTATACTATTTACGTGACCGTTCAGGTAAATCTGCACGTATTAAAGAAAAATTGGTTAGAAAAGTTAAATAATAACTTTATTCTAGAAAAAAGCAGCCTTAGGCTGCTTTTTTTATTCTTGTTGTAATTTACCGTTAAGCAAAGTCCCTTTAAGTTCTCCACCATTGCGCAAAATAACGTTACTAGCAGAATTGGCAAAGCCTATATTACCTTCCAATTTGGAATGATCAATGATAATTGTGACTGGTTGTGGGTTAGAACTAATAATTTGACCAATAACTTTGGTGCTATTACTTAATTGGAGTGATGTTCCTGCAAATTCGATTCCTTTTGCAAAATAACTATCACCAGTGCTGATATTTCCACCAACTTTAACTGATCCTTTAAAAGTAGAATCATCAGAAGTTAAACTACCGCCAATAGTGGTAGTATTTTTTACGGTTACTTTGGTTAAATTAGCATTACCTTTTATCTTTAGGTCTTCGCCAATTACCAATTTGGTTGCGGTTAAATCTGACTGGCTGGTAAGCGCTTCGAATTTATCATTATTTAATGTTACGTTGCTTTCAATAAGAGTAGCAGGCCCCATGTTGTCACCGCTTGCCTCAGCAGTGGACGAAAATCCTCCAATGATAGTTGCGCAGCCACTCATGATTACACCACTTAATAGTAAACTAATTAGGGTAAAAGTACCTCTTTTCATATATTATTCTTTCTAGGTTATTTATTATTTTTAATAGTGAGACAATAACGATTTTAAATAAAGTATTCCAAAGCATTATTTAAGTATAAATCATGGAGTTTAGTTTTTGAGCCAATTGTTTTGCCTCATTATTCATGTCTAGTTTTTGCTGTGTTGTGACCAATTCGCTTAGATTTACTACTTGTAACCCGCTATAACCACATGGATTGATGTAGCTAAAGGGAGTTTTATCCAAGTTAAGGTTAAAACTCAAACCATGATAGCTGCAGCCCTTGCGAATTTTAAGCCCAAGTGAAGCAATTTTCTTACCAGCAACGTAAACACCTGGTGCATCACGGTCGCCATTTGCATTTATTCCTAAATTAGCAAGATAGTTAATTACACCATTTTCAATTCGAGTAACTAATTCACGAATTGAAAAATCTAAACGCTTTATATCGATCAAAATATATACGATAATTTGTTGTGGTCCATGATATGTAACTTGGCCACCACGGTCGCTACGGATAATTGGAATATCATGATCTTTAACTAAAATATGCTCTTCTTTACCAGCTAAGCCTAGCGTAAATACTGGGTCATGCTCTACAATCCAGAGCTCATCAGGTGTATCTGCATCACGTTGTTCAGTAAAGCTTTTCATTTGCTCCCAACATTCGTGGTAGCCAATTTTACCGATAAATTTAATTGTTGCTGGAGTCATTATAAAGTCATTTTAACTAATGGGTGATTATGTAATGCTTGATAAATTGTATCCAATTGTGCCTTGGATTCTGCTTGCATCATTACGGTTACTGCTAAATATTTGGCAGTGCTACTTTCCCGGGTTGTAACGTTACCTTCGGGGTCAAAATCTGCACAGTTTGCCGCAACAATTGCGCATACTTCATTGATTAACTCTGGTTGGTTATAGCCCATTACCTTGAGATTAAATTCACAAGGGAATTCCATTAGTTCTTCAAGAGCTGATGGATTATTTGCTGTTGTCATTATTTTTGTCCTTTTGATGGTCATATTCTTCAATTAAATCATGATCTTGATTGCGAACCAGTGATTCTTGCAAATTTGGCAATGGTGGCAACTCATCTAAATTTTGCACGCCTAAATCATCCAAAAATTTATGTGTGGTAGCCAGTAGTTCAGGGCGGCCAGGAAGTTGCTTATGGCCAATTACTTCAATCCAGCCGCGTTCAAATAAAGTTTGGATAATCAAACTATTTACTGCTACTCCGCGTAAACTTTCAATTTCACCACGAGTAACAGGTTGGCGGTAGGCGATAATTGCCAAAGTTTCCATGACTGCGCGTGAGTAACGAGCTGGTTTGGTTGCGTAGAGTTTATTCAGATAGCTTTGATATTCTGGCTTGGAGCGAAAGCGATAACCACTAGCAACTTTAAGTAATTCAATTCCGCGCTCGCTATAATCAGCACTAATTTCATCGATGATTATCCGAATTCTATCATGGCTAATTTGATGATCAAATACCGCGGCTAATTGCTCATGGTCGATAATATCACTCGCGCTCAGTAAGCACGCTTCAATTACTTTTTTGATGTGTGAGAGTTGCTGCATAAAGTTAAATTAGATCCACAAAAATATTTCGTTGCTCGTCTTGATTAATACTAATTAGTCCTTCTTTACCAAGTTCTAAAATGGCAATAAAATTTACCACGATATATTGTACACCGAGTTGCAGCGGAAATAAAGCATAAAAATTAGATTTACCAGTTTCACGGAGTAGGCGGAGAATTTGACTCATTTGTTCACGTACCGATAATTCTTGCTTTTTGATATGGTGTTCTGCTTGAACTTTCAGGCTACGTAATAATAATGTATGCCAAGCTTTTTGTAAATCTTGTGGAAGTATATTTGGTAATTCAGCCTCAGTTTCTTCGATCATGACATCAACCCAAAGATAGTCACGATAAGCTTGTGGCATTTCATTAAGATTTAAACTGGCTTGTTTAATTTGCTCGTATTCAACTAACCGACGAATTAATTCTTGCCGCGGGTCTGCATCATCGTCATCTTCATCGGTGGCGCTAATTGGGCGCGGGAGTAAAATGCGTGATTTTATTTCTAGCAATACTGCTGCCATTAGTAAATATTCGCTGGCAAGTTCAATATTTAGCACTTGCATCGCGTGAATGTAGGCTACATATTGATTAGTAATTTTGGTAATTGGAATTTGTAAAATATCTAAATTTTGTTTACGAATTAGATAGAGCAATAAGTCTAATGGACCTTCAAACATATCCAAAAACACCTTGAGTGCTTCAGGCGGAATGTATAGATCATGGGGAAGATCGGTAAACTCTTGCTGATTGATGAGTATTGGAGACTCTTGCATTATCGATAATTCATTTGATATTTAAAGCTGAATTTTAGCATATCGGCATAGCATAATTAAAACTGGGTAGCTTTATTGGTACTTTTTGAGAAATTAGTTTTCCAATAAAAGTAGCCAAAAATTAGGTTAGCTATTGCCGTTAGCATAAATAGCCACCACAAATTAATTACCATTAGTAGTAGTCCGCAAATTATAGTGGCAAGCAGCATATATGTGGCATTGAGAATATTATTTACGGCTATTATTTGTGAGAAAATTGCCAGCGGTGAAATTAATTGTAATTCGTTGTAACATGTAATTGAATAAAATCCTGCCATAAATCCAATACCAAAAATTAACAGATAATCACAAATTCCATAAAAAGTTTTACTGAACTCAAGTGGATTTAATGCAACTGAAGTTTGTTTATGATTAAGTGCTAATAAAATTAGAGTTAGAATGGAAATTCCAATTATGCCATAAAGTATAAATTTTTTGTGTATTTCACCCTTGGAAATATAGGTACAAACTAAAGATCCAACCCCGATAGCGATAGAGAATTCAACTAATAAAATACTAAAGATTTGGGCTGATCCACCTAGGTAGTGTTTGGTTAAGAGTGCCATTTGGGTGGTATAAACTAGTCCTAATGTCCAAAACCAGCCAATTGTATGTAATGTATTTTTTAGGTTCTGATCACGGGTTATCTCACGATATAAATCATAGTTATCTTTAAATAAATTCCAGTTGAAACTTACTTTGCTACCAATTGTTGGAACTTTCTCTAGGTGCATGCTAAAGATTAGACCACAAAATGTGGCACTAACTAAAACCCCAATAACGATATTTGTTTGTGAGCTACTCATAAACCAGCTGCCAATAATTTGTCCAACTAGGACTGCTATGAAACTTCCAACTTCGATGTAACTATTGGCGATTAGTAGTTTTTTGCGACTGGTAAAGTACTGCGGCAAAATAGAATATTTAATTGGACTAAAAAATGTCGAATGGGTGCTCATGGCAAGTATTGCAATTAGCATAAGCCAGATATTTTTATAAATGATACCACCACATGCCGTCAAAGTAATGAATATTTCACAGAACTTTATAACGCGAATTAAGTAGATTTTATTTATGCTATCGGCGAGTTTACCTGCATAAGATGCAAATAAGAAAAATGGTAGTATGAACAGCATGGTGGAAATATTAATTGCAACCCCGGAGCTAAAGCCACCTAACTCTATGCCTTTAAATGCCAGCATGACTAAAATAGCATTTTTTAATAAATTATCGTTCATTGCATTAAGAAATTGGATGCTAAATAATCCAGAAAACTTTTTACTATTTAAAAGTGATTCATTCATTAGCAGACCCATAAATCAAAAATATCATTGGTTATATCGTGAGAGCCTTCTGGCAGAAATTCGGCGGGGATCGCAAAATCATATCCCAGTTTCAGGGACATGTCTTTTAGGGCTTGATTATCTGTAACCTCAAAAATTTTTTTAAGTTTATTCAGTTGTTTATTTACTGCACTGGCGGAAATTATGATTCCAAAGCGAGCTAACCATGATGAAACCTCGGTGTAAGAATAGTTGCGTGCATAGAGATAAATTATCATTTGTTGCATACGAGTGAGTTCTGCTTGTTGTAATTCATCCCTGTTGGTTGGATAGCTGTTTACGCCATGAAATTTAGCCCCAAGGTTGGCTAGGCATGCGATTGTAAATGGTTTATATTGTAGATGTAAGCAAATGAGCTTACTATTGGAATCAAAGATTGGAGTTTTATAAACAATATTTGCAATTGATAATGTTTGGCTATGATTAATCTCAAGGTAAATTCGCTTTTGATTGAGTGTAATAATTTCATGATGTTGTTGTTGTATTTGTTTGGCGAATTTCTGATACATGCCAAATTTTGGTATGTTATTTGCGGTAATATCTGTGTTAAGTAATTGTTCAGACGTCGTATCTTCTATTTCGCAAAAAGTGCTATTAACGTAAACTATCGTATTATTTTCGTCCAGTAATATGCATGGCATGCCAAGGCTGTCGCTTATTAAGTCTAGGCTATGCATATATTCTACAAGTGTAGTTTGGGTTTTTATTCTAGGTAATGGCGTATGATTTAATTTCATTAGTCTTCCACTAAGCAACTTTATATAGCTATTTTACACTAACTTAATGATGCTTAATTAAATTTTGCTTTTCTTTGTACCGGAATTTGTATTACATGTCGAATTCTAAGCGTAGAGGATTGTAACGCTTTTGTATGAGTTGTAATAAAACAATCATTTCTTATATCTTGGTATAGTGTAGATGCTTACTTTGTGGTTCATGAGGGGTAGATTTAATTAAATCAGATGTTTATAATTGCCGATGTGAAACTAAATATCGTCACATCGGCAATATTTTATGTATTGATCTCTGCTAGATCTCAAATCATTGGCAAATTATGCTTATTTGTTTGCATTAGGATTTAATTGTGCTGCAGGTACTGCCATAGCTTGTAGCTCTTCAAGTGGCATAGTGCTACCAATTGCTGGAGACATTTGTGTGATAATATTATTCATCTCATCTTTATACATGTATTGTACGCTATAGCCAACTTGAGTTTGAACAGGTTTGTATGCGGTTGAGCATTGGTTACTTGAGCCATGGCGAGCAACGTAATCTGGTTGATTTGAACGTTGTATTTCACGTCCAATTAACGCTCCACCAACGCCACCTGCAATTGCACCAACAGCCGTTCCACCACCTCCACCGTGCACTTGGTTACCAATCACACCACCAGCTACAGCACCAGTTGCACCGCCAATTAACGCACCTTCAGTGCCATTTTTTTGGTTTGCAACATATGTGGTAGTACCAACGCGATGGCAATCTTGGTAAGGCTGTTGAGTGGTAATGTAATTGGGGCTAACCGCAATAATTTGCGCATTGCTATTTTTAGTGAGTAGAAAGATGGCACCAGCACCAATTGCTATAATTGCAACGGCACCTAGAGCTAATAAAAGAGTCTTATTCGATTTGTTTGGTCGCTGATCACTATAATCATCATAATAATCTTGGCGTTGACGACTGTTAGGTGCATATTCATCACGATTTTTTTGGCGTGAGTTGTCTGGACGACGTGATGATCGTTGTTGTGGATAATTATTATAGTCATCATCAGCATAATTAGCGCGTTGTTCTTGACGATTGCGCTGGCGTGAGTTTACTTGCGGCTCGTCTTGGTCATAATAATTATCTTCAGTGAAATCATCATTGCGTGTTTGTCGAGTATTTCTTGGTGTGTTGCGCGTTCGGTTTGGATTGCGACTATTGTTTGAGTTAGTATTATTCATGTTACTCACTTGAAATTATTATGGTGTATAAAATATTGCCGTGTAATGCTAAATCAGTATGATTATTTTGGGCAACCCTTAATTATAATTTATGCTTGATAAAAATTCAACCTCCTACAGGAATAGTATTAACATTTGTACTAATTTTAATTTAGATTGTTATTTTATGCTGTATTAAATGAGTTTTGTTGAATTCTCTTGACAGGTATTCACGTTTGGAGCTTAACTTATTAGTATGGTTTATTGAAGTTAATTATTTAGGTATTGGTTAGTTAGTAGTGGCATAATCTTGCGCTGAAGCAAATTTGAAATTATGATAGGGTTAGTTTAGATATGAAAAAAATTCTTGCAATATTAACCGCTGTTTCTGCGGTAAGTGCTTATGCGGGTAGTCCATACGTTGATGCAAATATTGGTGTTATGACCAACAATAGTGATTTAGCCTTGAATCTTGATGCAGGTTATATGTTTAATAAATTTCTTGGTCTTGAAGGTGGTTTTACTGGCAGTAATGGTTATACTTTATATGATGGTGCTGCAAAAGGTGTTTTACCATTAGGAATTATTGATCTATATGGTAAGATTGGTATGGGTGTTTCATCATGGAGTGGAGGTAGCTCACAAACTGGATTATTGTACGGTGCTGGAATTGCATTTCCAATTGCACCAATGTTTCAATTACATATTGAAGACTACGCAATGTCTGGTAGCGGAAATCCTAATTTCTTAATGTTTGGTGGTCAATTTACGTTTTGATGTTCCAGATTGAATGTTTAGATAATTAATTTTTAAAGTGTGCAATATAATGGTTAACGTAATTACAATTGATGGACCAGCATCCTCTGGTAAAGGCACGGTAGCTAAAATTTTAGCAAATCAACTTGGCTTTGCATACTTGGAGTCAGGTGCTATTTATCGGGCTTTAGGTTGGTGGGTAAATAAGTATTACCCACAAGAACAAGTCACGGATCAACAAGTTTTATGCCTAATTACTAGTATGAAGTTAGAGTTTAAAGATGGTTTAATTTGGCTAAATCAAGAAAATGTGACTGAGCAATTACGCGATGAGAAGATTGGGATGTTGGCATCTAAATACAGCGCAATTGCTGAAGTTCGTGCGCGATTATTGCAATTTCAGCGAGATTTTGCCAAATCTCCTGGCTTGGTTACTGATGGTCGAGATATGGGCAGCGTTGTTTTCCCTGATGCTAATTTAAAGGTGTTTTTAACCGCTAGTGCAGAAAAAAGAGCCGAAAGACGCTATAAGCAGTTGCAGCAGTTTGATAAAAGTGCTACAATTGGGGCTATTTTGCAGGATATATTGACTCGTGATGAACAGGACTCCAAGCGGAGTGCTGCTCCTTTGAGTTATGATTCTTCATTTAGGGTGTTAGATAATTCTGAACTGAGTATTGATGAAACAATTGGTTTAATTAAATCTTGGTTGTGAAAATAATTTAATGCTGTTATTAGTGGTGCATCACATAATGTGGTGTGTTGATTTAATTTTTATTTTTTAGTGGTAAGATATTGTGGAAAGTTTTGCAAGTCTTTTTGAACAACATTCATTGCAATTAGAAATGCGTGAAGGTGAAGTTGTTGATGCAATCGTTGTTGGTGTTGATCATAAATATGTAACAGTTACAGCTGGTTTAAAATCTGAAGCATCTATTTCAGTTAGTGAATTTAAAGATGATAAAGGTGAAGTTGAAGTTAAAGTTGGTGACGTAGTTAAAGTTGCCATTGAAGCTATTGAAGATGGCTATGGTGAAACACGTTTATCACGTGATAAAGCCCGTCGTATTGCGGCGTGGGAAGAATTAGAGGGCGCGTTGACGCGTGGTGATATCTTAAATGGTATGGTTTATGGTCGCGTTAAAGGCGGTCTTGGTGTTATGTACAAAAACGTACGCCTGTTCTTACCAGGTTCATTGATTGATACACGTACTGTGCGTGACTTTGCACCGTACGATAATAAAGAAGTTGAATTTAAAGTAATTAAAGTAGATCGTCGTCGCAATAATATCGTGATTTCACGTAAAGCTGTTTTAGTTGAAAAAACTGGCGAAGATAGCAAAGCGATTATTGAGAAAATGCAAGAAGGCAATGTGGTTCAAGGTATTGTTAAAAATATCACGGATTACGGAGCATTCGTTGATCTTGGTGGAATTGATGGTTTATTATACATCACTGATTTATCATGGAAACGTGTTAAACATCCATCAGAAGTATTATCTGTAGGTCAAGAAATTGAAGCGAAAGTATTGAAATTCGATCAAGAAAAACATCGCGTTTCTTTAGGTTTAAAACAATTATCTAATGATCCATGGGTTGGAATTGCAGAACGCTTCCCAGCTGGTACTCGTTTACACGGTAAAGTGTCGAACTTGACTGACTACGGGGCATTCGTTGAATTAGAACCAGGTATTGAAGGTTTAGTTCACGTATCTGAAATGGATTGGACTAACAAAAATGTTAACCCATCTAAATTAGTTAAATACGGTGATGAAATCCATGTACAAATTCTTGAAATTGATGCAGACAAACGCCGTATTAGCTTAGGTATGAAACAATGCCAAGCTAATCCATGGACTGATTTTGCTGATAAATTTAAGAAAAATGATCGTGTAGCTGGTCAAATTCGTTCAATTACTGACTTCGGACTATTCATTGGTCTTGATGGCGGAATTGACGGTTTAGTTCACGTATCTGATATTTCTTGGACTTTATCTGGCGATGCGGCAATCCGTAATTACAAAAAAGGTCAAGATGTTGAAGCTGTGATTATTTCTGTTGATGTTGAGAAAGAGCGTATTGCTTTAGGTATCAAACAACTTGATAACGATCCATATGCAATGTTCTTGAATAATAATGATAAAGGTGCGATTGTAACTGGAACCGTTAAAGAAGTTTCAGCTGAGCAAGCTACTTTAGAATTAGTTGATGGAATTGAAGCAGTTTTAGCAGCTCGTGAGTCTTCAAATGAGCGTGTTGATGATTTAACTAAAACGTTAAATGTTGGTGACAAACTTGAAGTTATGATTACAAATATTGATCGTAAATCACGTGTGATTAACGTATCAGTTCGTGCTAAAGATTCAAGAGAAGAAGCTGATGCAGTGAAAAAAGTTAGACAAGCTGAAAAATCTTCAGGTACAACTAACTTAGGTTCATTGTTACAGGATAAATTGTCACAAGGATAAGCATGAATCGCTCAGATATTATTAAAAAGATCTCTGAGCTTTACCCGAAGCTAAGCCGAAAAGAAGTTGAGTTAATAGTAAAAGAGTTATTTACTTCAATGGCATCAAGCATAGCAACTGGTAAGCGCATAGAGATACGCGGTTTTGGTTGTTTTTCACTTAAACATCGTGCGGCGGGTAAAGTGCGTAACCCACGTCATGGTGTGGCGGTTGAGTCCGGTGAGCGCCATGTGGTGTATTTCCGGGCTGGCAAAGAACTAAGAGAGCGAGTGGATATCTTTAATAAATAAAGATTTCCAAGGAAACCCACCACTTTGTTGGTGGGTTTTTTTATATTTATAGTATAATTTGTATACATAGAGGCGATGTGTATTAATTAAAGTTATTTCATGAATTGGTTTGTTTATAGTTTTGGATTTAAATCTTTCAATAGATTAGCAGATATGATAAATTAAGTTATTATTGGATGAATTTAATTGGATCGATAGGTTTAGATTTACTAAGAATACAACAGAGATTATGATGCCTACAGCTTATCTTATTTTAAATAATCTGTTTATTTAAAAATGCTATTTAAAATGAAAAAAATGGTTTTACAATCATTGAATTATTAATTGCAAGTGCTGTAATCGGAATCTTAGCTGCAATTGCGATTCCTGCGTATTCTTCATATATTGCACGTGCAAAAATTAGTGAAGGATATAGTTATGCGAGTTTCTATACTGTAGCGACAGCAGAGTATTATCAAGAGCATGGGACATTTCCAAATAGCCTGAATCAATTAAATATTAATGGTCAAGAACAAAATTCACGTTTTGTTAATAAAATTTGTTTGCAAAACTCTGGAGCCTTTCAAGCTATATTTGATGGCGATCCGATTAAAGGAGCTTTGCAGTATGTTCCCGAGGTCACCTCTGGTGGTGCAGTACGCTGGTCATGCTACGGTATTGAAATTCCAGAGAAGTATATTCCTACGCAATGTCAAAATACTGATATTACCTATAATAAAAATGGACTTTTGATTATTAATCGGATAGTTAATGGAGCTTCGACATTATTAGCATATGGTTATCCGTGTCCAGAATATGCTTCAACCAGCACTGCTTCAGTATTAACTGATTCTGGTATTGACTTTGTACAAAACATGTATGTTTATATGCGAGATAACTTTGGTTACTCACCAGATAAGGTTGCATTGGTTTATAATAGTTATTCACAATATTTTAAAGATATGCAGGAATCATGGAAAATTCAAAATCCTACAGATAATCCATATCGTGATTTGCAATGTGGGTCTGGTTATAGCCCAGGATATAATTACGGAATTATGATTGAAGTTGGTAATGTGTCTACTTCTGGTGTTTGTCCTGCATCAGCGCCAATTATTTGGAATTGCCAAAGAATGGTTACTAAAAATGGTGTGACTGCATTTGAAGTTGATCCAACTTCACGTTGGACATGCGGACCACGTCAGGACACTGGGCTTATTTATTGACTTTGCTGGATTTTATTTGCCGAATGAAGCCGGCTAGATGATTTTGGATCTCTCAATATTACAGAGATCTTTTTAGCTGTTAATGATGGAATAGCTTGTTGTGGTTTATCCTGTTAACATTCTTATGTATTATTCCTTGATATTAATTTCTGGTATAATCGGCTTGTGTGTGTTGTTAATATATATCTGTCCATGTATTGCTGCCATTGTAAAAATTTAATTGGGATGTTATTATCAGTTTAGTTTTGAAGTTTTTTCAAATTTTATACTTAGCTATAGCAGTAGTCGTGGTTGGTTGTGGTTCGGATAAATCTTTATCAACGCCATCGCCAAGCGGTGCTACGTTAATTACCATTGATGGAACATCTGTTGTACCAAGTTTTGATGGTATGCCAACTACGAGCGTGGTTTATGTGCATAACAATAGCAATGTAACTATTAGTGGGATTAGCTATACGACAGCAAATAATCTCAATAGTCAAAAAGCTTTTTTAGATTCAGCTAGTATTTTGGCGTGTCAAAGTATTTTGGCTGGGCAGTCTTGCCCATTAAAATTTACTACACCAGAAATTTCTCTCCTTGATATGCAGGGGTCAACCGTTATTACTGCGACTTATACTGTTAAAAATTATAATAGTGATCAATCAAATACATTCAGTCAAATTATTAGCTATCAACGTGTTCCAGATTTAACGGCAAGTGGTGTAATCTTTCACTCTGGTGTCACGCTTAATGGAGCAGGTAATTCAACGGCGTATGGTGTACTTTATTTTTATTATGGTGGTGAACAGGATTATACTTTAAGTAATTTATTGGTAAGTGAATCTGCTGTTAGTATTCTTCAGGATAATTTCTCCAATAAGCAACTTAAGGCTAATTCTGTGTACGACGTGGAAGTTAGTGCTGATGTTGTACCAGGATTAAATGAAAGTAACACTGCTCATACTAATTCCGCAACTAATCAAATAGATTTGCCCAAATCTAATCAATCTGTAATGTCTCGGGCACCGTTATCTGTTGCTAATTTGAGTGTTTATCCTGAAAATAGTGGTGCAGTTCTAGTCAGTGGCTTGGTGCCAATTATTGACTCGTCGATTACAAATCAAATTGGTATAATGTATTTAGCTAATTCAGGAGGAACCCTCGCGAGTCTTGGCAAAATCATTTTACCTAATGGACTTACGCGTTCAAGCGGAGCTAATGACTGTGGAGCTACCTTGGCTTCAGGAGCTAGCTGTACTATATATTTTAATCTACCTCCAGATGGCGGTAATGGTAACATTGTTGTACCATATGATAATTCTCAGCTGGTGCATTCAATTACATGGTATGGTCGTAAAACCGACCCGCTTATATCAATGAATGTTAATGCTGATCCACTTAGTTTTGCTGTGACAGTCGGCGGTACGGCACAAGTAACGGTTTCAAATATTGGCGGTAAAGATTTAAGCAATGTTTCAGCATCTGCTGTAGTGAGTAGCCGTAATTTGGTTATTACGCTAACAAAACCAATTTGTAAAGATGAATTAAACTCTTCAACTGGAACAAATTTACTGATCGGTGGGAGCTGTAGTTATCAAATAAGTTTGATAGATGACAAAATTGAGACTGGTAGTATTGATCTGAGCTTTAGTGGGACATTTGTTGATGGTTCTACCGCCACTTATAGCCGAATTTTAGCTATGAATTATAACTCAATGTCAACATCTGCTGAATTACAAGCTGTTGGTAGCGATTAATTCAGTCCTAAATTGGTAATTGGATTGCCTGTAATCTAGGCTAAATTTAAGAGCGCTTTAATGCATCTGATAGTGGTGTTTAAGTATTTATAATTCTCAATTGTGATGTGCGAGACATTTATTTGGAATCAGAATATGAGGCTATAATTTATACCTCATCGATTTAAGTTTAGTTTGTACAAATATTATTCTCAATTAATTTTGAATGCGTGGAAGATGATGGAACAGTTTATAAGTGAATTAAAAACCAAACTAGATAGTGAACAAATCGTTCAAGATGAAATGCTGTGTTATGCTTACTCTACAGATGCTAGCATGTATCGGATGGTGCCACAAGTTGTGATTATAGTACATGCTGAGCATGAGGTGATTACAGTTATTAAATTGGCAAGTAAACATAATGCAAAATTGACTTTTCGTGCAGCAGGAACTAGTTTATCTGGACAAGCGGTTACCGATCAGGTTTTGGTTTTGTTGTCTAATGCAAGCTGGTTAAATTATACAATTCATGGTGAAGGTAGCCAAATTAGCCTTGAACCAGGCATAATTGGGGCACAAGCAAATAACTATTTATTGCCATATAAGCGTAAAATTGGTCCAGATCCAGGTTCGATTAGCGCAGCTAAAATTGGTGGCATTGTTGCCAATAACTCAAGTGGAATGTGCTGTGGTATTAGTCAAAATACTTATGCGACACTGCTTAATTTACGAGCAGTTCTGGCAAATGGTGAAGTGCTAGATAGCAAAGATTCAATTCAAATTCAACAATTTACTCAAAATAATCAAGAATTAATTAATAATATTCGCCACATTCGTCATCAAATAGTCAATGATTTAGAGTTAAGTGCTTTTATTCGTAAGAAATTTGCAATTAAAAATACTAGCGGTTATAGCTTAAATGCATTTTTGGATTATACTGATCCGATTGAGATTATTCAACATTTGCTGGTTGGTTCGGAAGGTACCTTAGCTTTTGTATCGCAAGTTACGCTTAACACGGTGGTTGACGAAGAATTTCGGGCATTAAATCTGGTTTATGGAACAGTACAGGATTTATGTGATTTGACACTCAAAATTGCGCAGTTTAATATTTCGGCAATTGAATTATTGGATGCTAATTCTTTGCGTTCAGTTGCACATATTGTCCCATTACAGCCATATTTAATCGACGTTGATGATGCAAGTGGTGCGATTATGATTGAGCTCGCTGCTACAAACATTGATGAATTGAATAGTAAATTATCTTTTGTTGAAAGAGTTATCGCGTCAAATAAGATTTTGCACCAAACTGGCTTTACACAAGATAAATCTCTTGCGGCGATATTATGGCAGGCACGTAAAGGTGTTTTACCAACGATTGCTGGGCAGCGTCCAATTGGCTCAAGTGTTTTAATTGAGGATGTAGCTGTCGAGATCAAATTCTTGCCAGCATTAATTCAGGATTTACGGATAATGTTTGCGCGTTATGGTTATGCCAATGCGGCAATTTTTGGTCACGTCTTGGATGGCAATATTCATTTTGTTTTAACACCCAATTTCACGATCGCGGCGGAATTAACTGCTTATGATCAATTTATGCATGAATTTACCGAGCTGGTTGCGAATAAATATAATGGTTCACTCAAAGCTGAACACGGCAGTGGTCGGAATATTGCACCATTTGCACGCTTGGAGTGGGGTGAGCAATGTTGGGATATTATGTGGCGCATTAAGGAGCTTTTTGATCCGCAAAATATTTTGAATCCTGATGTGAAATTAACTCGGGATAATACTTTGCATATGCAGCATCTGAAAGAATTGCCCGCAGTTGATGAGCAAATTGACAAGTGTATGGAATGTGGTTTTTGTGAACCAGTTTGTCCCTCACGTAAACTGAGCTTGACCCCACGGCAACGTAATGCTGTTGCGCGTAAAATTAATCAATTAGTTGGTGCACAGCGTAAGCATTGGATTAAGCAATATCAATATTATGGTATTGAAACCTGTGCAACTACAGGAATGTGCCAAGTTGCTTGTCCTGTCGACATTGATACTGGGGCGTATATACTAAGTTTGAAGCCTAAGAAATCATACAAACTGAAACATGAACTTGAAATTAAGCATGCACGGCGTAAATTAAAGTTGGCTAATGTAACTGGTGCGCTAATTGGGCGTAAAAATTTACAGGGCATTACTCAGGTTTTGCATGGTCAAATTAAATCAATTCCAATTTATTTACAAACGATGCCTAAAGTTCAAAATGCGAAACTCACTTCGACACGTAGTAATACACCAGGTAATGTGATGTTGGTTCCTAGTTGTCCAAATCGCATCTTTGCTGCCGAGCATGGTTATGGTAGATATCCCGTTCAATTACTTTTGGAGCGTATGGGGTATGCGGTGAGTTATCCATCGAATGTAGAAAATCTATGTTGTGGTCAAATGTATCACTCGGCGGGTAATCAATTACAACAAAACCGTGTGCAAGCAGATTTAACTACTGTTATCCAAGGTGCGCAATTAGTCCTAATGGACAATAGCTCGTGTGCGGGATTTGCTCAGCAATCTAATTTACCTGTAATGGATATCAATCAGTTTTTGGTGGAGCGCTTGGTTCGCAGTAGATTAATTCATCGTTACCAACGGATTGCTTTGCATATTGATTGCAGCACTGCCAAGCATTCATTTAATCCAGAGTTCATAGCGATCTTACGGCTCTGTGCCTATGAAGTAGTTATTCCCGAGGGAATTAAATGCTGCGGCTTTGCTGGTGAGAAGGGTTTCACTACACCAGAATTAAATGCGAGTAGTTTATCTGGGCTTGCGCCGCAGGTTAGTGATTGTGAAATTGGGGTGACTTTTAATCGGAGTTGCCAAATTGGCTTAAATCAACATTCTGTGATAAAATACATTTCTTTTGTTGAGTTGATTTTGGATTGTTTTAGAGCTTAGGTCTACATATCAAATTAAACGAATATTTAAGAAGTATAATAGTTATGGTGTGGTAGAAAATTTATTTGAAATGGAGTTGGGTATGCTTTCTCAAGATATTATCAATAATTTTGTTAGCCCAGATGGAACTAACCGGATTGAAATAGATATTTTAGTTCGTCAATTCTCAGCGCAGTTATTTGATTTTTTGACAAATTCAACTGAGCTTTCTCCTTTGCCAGCGCTTAATAAGATTGACCAAACATTTTTCCAAATTCCAATTTCTGGGCAATCTATTCAAGAAATTCAGGATAAACTTGAGAAGGTTTATCAGTTAAGTATGAATGCTGCTAATCCACGTTATTTGGGTCATATGGATAGTATTCCAAGTATTTATTCTATTCTTGGTGATTATATCGCTTCAGCATTAAACAATAATATGTTAAGTTTAGAAATGTCACCATTATTAACACAATTAGAAAACAATTTAATGATTCAATTCGCTAGTCTATTTGGGTTGCCAAATGGTTCTGGTGGTGTAATGTTAAGCGGTGGTACCTTGGCTAACTTACAAGCATTAGTTGTAGCGCGAAACCATAAGCTTAAAATAAAAGATGGTAATGTTTACAGCTTATCGCAGCAGCCAGTGGTCTTTACTTCAGAAGTTGCGCACGTTTCAGTTACTAAATCCTGTATGCTGATGGGAATTGGTTCATCAAATGTAATTAAAGTTAAATCAAATCAGAATGCGCAAATGTGCGTAGATGATTTAATATTAAAAATTGATGAACAAATTAAGCTTGGTAATGTACCTTTTGCAATTGTCGCAACTGCAGGCACTACAATCACTGGTAGTATTGATCCACTGAATGAAGTTGCGAATATTGCCAAGAGATTTAATTTGTGGTTTCATGTTGATGCTATTTATGGTGGCGCGTTAATTTTTTCTGTGGAGCATAAGCATTTAATTAATGGAATCGAGTTGGCAGATTCAATTTCATTTAATCCGCAAAAATGGCTTTATGTTGCCAAGACCTGCTCAATGGTTTTATTTCGTGATTTTTCAGGCATGGTTAACAACTTTAGAATTACTGCTCCTTATATGAAAGATCAAGAAGATTTTATAAACCTAGGTGAAATTACGGTTCAAGGAAGTAAATATGCTGAGGTTTTGAAATTATGGTTATCGTTGCTCGGGCTTGGTATACGCGGTTATGGGCAATTAATTCTACATTGTTATGTGTTGCGAGATATTTTTGTTGCTAAAATTGCATCTCGTAAATGGCTAGAGTTAGCCGCGAACCCAGATACTAATGTAATTTGTTTTCGGGTTATGAGTTTTGATGCTGATCAGTGTGATCGCTTAAATGAAGAGTTACAAATTTATTTGTTACGTCAATGTGGTTTTTTTGTTTCTTTACCTAAATTTAGAGGGCAAAATTGGTTACGGGTGGTGATGATTAACCCTTTTACATCTCCTGAAATTATAGATGAGCTTTTTACCAAAATCGATTGTTTTTTGCACAATTTAAACTTAAACTAGGGACAGAAAAATGATTCGTTGTGCTTGTCTGGTTGTTCAGAATTAACCTTTTGAGATTTTGCTAGTGCGGGTACGTGATAATCAAAAGTGGTATTTACCAGGTGGCAAAATTGAACCAAATGAGAAACCCGAACAAGCTTTAATCCGTGAATTGCAAGAGGAGCTTGGAGTATCACTATCAGTGAATGAGATTAGTTATTTGACAACGGTAATTGGTGCCGCTTATGGAGTTGATGACTGCGTTGAATTGGTGTGTTTTTCTGTTAGCAAAATTGGAGTAATAAAACCATTGGCTGAAATATCTGAGGTTAGGTTTGTTAATTGGCAAACTGAGCGTCAGTTAATTGCACCAGCTGTGCTGCAACTCTGTGATACATTTTTGGATAATGTTGGTGTCGCGGTGAAAGGAGGTGTGTTATGAATAATTTAGTGATTGGGTTGGCTCAATTAAGTGTGGTTAGAGGTGATATTAGTAAAAACCTCGAGCGACATTGTCAATTAATTAAAGCTGCAGCAGAGCAGAATGTGAATGTTTTATTATTTCCAGAGTTATCCTTAACCGGTTATGAACCATCCCTGGCTAAGAAGCTTGCGATTAATCTTGATGATACTAGATTGCTAATGTTACAAGAGTTAGCTGATTTGTATGATATGACTTTGTTAGTTGGAGCACCAAAAAATACAGGTCATAAACCAGAGATCGGTTTATTTATTTTTCGTCCAAATACTGTAATTTCTTGCTATAGTAAAATGAATTTACACTCTGGTGAAGAGGTGTTTTTTGCTAGAGCTAAAGAGCATAAAATATTAGAGCTAAACAATCAAACGATTGGTTTGGCGATTTGTGCTGATATTACCAACCCTCAACACATTGGATCTATGCTGCAATATGAACTAAATCTTTATTTGGCATCAGTACTATTTTCAGTTAATGGCTTATCTGGAGATTGTCAAATCTTAAGAAATTATGCAATTGAGCACAAGATTGTAATTGCAATGTCAAATTACATTGGTGAAACTGGAGGTTGGCAATGTGCAGGAAATAGCACTATTTGGGATGTGAATGGAGATGTGATTGCTTGTGCTGGTGAGAAGGACCTTACCTTAGTCATTGCTCAATTAGTAAACGGGCAATGGTCTGGTAAAAGTATTTGCTTGAGTCCTTATAAGGTGTAAATGATTATTGTAATAGATTATTGAGCCGTATGCATAAAATTGAATACGACCCAAAATAAAATTGATTGTTATTGCTCTTCGTTTGGATTAATTATGGCAATGAAGCTATTATTTTTGGCTATAACTTTATAAAATTCATTATATTGTGGTAAGGTTGAACAGCTTACGAGTGGTTGGTTATTAACCCGAGTTATATTGCATTCACCAATTTTGGCGTATTTTTGATGATCGAAACTAAATACATCAATTTTAGCTGTACTTAACTTTTTACTGAAAAGTAATTTTAATTCCCCATAAGCTTGACAGTTGTAGTATTTGCCAGCTTGATTGCAAGACATTGGTGAGGAAACTGAATTTAAATTTTTTATAATGAATGCGATTCCCTGACTTTCATTTTTTGGTGCAACTACGCTTCGTATTGTTAGATCATCAAATTCAGTTGGTAAAATAGATAGATTGAGTAGATTATTGTATTCTTTATAGATATTAATAGAGATATTACTTTCACAATTTATGGTTAAATTATTACCTTTTTTTATATTTGCGATAGTTGTACTGTTAATTTGGTTTTTACAATAAGGTGTTACTTTAACTGTAAATGCGGGGTTTCCATGATAGTCCTTAGTATTACAGTCAAAATTATCGCCACTTGATCCCATGACATAATAACTCTTACTAATCTCATTCAGCGGGATTTTTGTTGCGTGATAGTTGTTATAAAGTTCATCAAACTTATAATGTATTAGTGAGCCACTTTCCAATTGATTAAAGTTGATATAACTATCAATGTAAACATCACAGTTAGCAAAAACGGAGCTGACACCTAGGCAAGTTAAAGCCATTAATAATTTTTTCATGCTAAAATTTCCTTTAATATTTTATAAGTTATTTTAAAATAAAATAAGCTAGTTAAATGATTATATCCCACCTCGTACTGGAATTACGAAGTTATTATTTTTACTGTACATAACTTCAATTAATCCATTATTTTTGTGCTTGTTGATTACCCATGCGTTATCTAAGCTAGTGAAGTAATTATTTGCAGCCCAATAACCGTCGTTAACTAAGTCAAAGCCATTATTATTGAGCCAAGCGATGAAATCATTTATGGATTGATAACCATTTTTAAGTGCATAGTTAGAGAGTTTTGCCAAATCGGTATCTATATAAACTTGAGCATCATCAGAATAATGTTCTCGATAATCATAGGCGGCTAGTGTCGGATTATCACCATAAATCTTGAGAGTTATTGCTGGATACAATCCTAGTAAGAAAGAAGTTATTGAATTTTAACTTACATTTAAAAGAATGCAGAGCTTAGGTTTAATTATATACTTCTAAATCTCTATGTTATAATATTAAAATTGGTTAGAAATAATCCGCTTTGATTGTCTCGCCCCTAAATTATATATATGGAATATTCTATCATTTAAAGGAAATATATTTATGAAAAAATTAATTTTAACACTGGCATTAGGAAGTTTCTTGAGTAGTAGTTTTGCATGTACCGCAGTTGATATACAGGCGAAGGATGGCAGCATTGTTGCAGGACGTACTATGGAATGGGCTTTTGAGATGAATTGGCAGCTTTTGTATTATCCCAAAGGCACTGCATTCGAATTATCTGCACCGGATAAGTCTGGACATGATCCAATTAAAATAAAAAGTAAATATGCTATTTTTGGGATTGGCACCGCTTTAGAGGACAATGCGATGTTAGATGGACAAAATTCGGCTGGGCTTGGCTTGAGTGGTAATTTTTTACCTGGATTTACCAAATATCAAACTGTGACCAAGCAGGATAAGAAATATTTGTCGGTGCTTGAATTTACGCAATTTGTTTTGAGTAATTATGCTACGGTTGCTGAGGTTAAGGCTGAATTACCAAAATATAAGGTTTGGTCACCAGAAATTAAAAATTTGCCAATCGAACCAACTATTCATTTTTTGATTACGGATAAATCTGGTGCAAATGTCGCAATTGAATTTATCAATGGTGAAATGCGGTTATTTGATACAACTGCAGGAGTGTTAACTAATTCACCTAATTATGATTGGCATATGATTAACATTCGTAATTATTTGAATTTATCGAATACGTCAACAGCACAGATACAAACCGCGCAAGGTAACGTTACCCAATTTGGTCAAGGTGGCGGTGCAATTGGTTTACCCGGTGATTATACTCCGCCATCACGCTTTGTGCGTACGGCTTATTTGAAGCATTTTGCTAATATACCAGAGAGCGCATCTGGTGCCGTTGAATTAACTGGACATATTTTAAACAATGTAGATATTCCAAAGGGTGCAATTACTGCAAGTGAGGCAGGAAAGGTTATTCCTGACTATACGCAATGGGTGGCGATTAAAGATCTGAGTAATAATCAATTTTATTTCTCTGACTACAATCATCGTTTGAATTATGTCAAGATTGATTTAAGTAAAGTATTTACTGAGGCTAAGCCATTTGCGATTATGATTGATAAGGTGAATTATCCGAGTAATGATGTTACTGCAAGTTTAATTAAGTAACTTTATTGTAGGTTTATTTGTTTTAATTAGAAATTAGGGTTAAATATTTAACCCTAATTTTACATTCTAAATATGGCGATTGAAACTTAAATATTTTTGCCTATTCACCCTAAAGTGTAAGGTCTGTGAATATCAAGTTATGTTTACAGTTACAAATGATTTATATTAATTTATTAAAATAGGGCTTAGGTGCACCGTCTGGTATAGGCAACTTAAGTTCAATTAATTTATCCCTTGCTTTTTGTAATCCTTCTTCGCTTATGGTTCGGTTTGGCGTGTGTTCTAAAGCAATCGAAAATTGTTTGTATGCCATGTCGTATTGTTTATTTTGAAAATACAATTCGGCTAATAATTCATTAGCTGGTTTTGCTGGCACTGGTGGTCCATATCCAAAACTTAAACCATTTTCAATCTCGCTAGCTGTTTTGGCTAATTTAATTGCTTGCTCTAAATTTCTCTGTGCTTGCGCAGCTTGTGCCTGTAATTCTAAATACACAATTTTGGCATTTATAATTCCGCCTTCGTTCATAGTATTAAAGTAAGTAGTGTCATGATGGCAACTTGCCACAACATCAGGTGTAAACTGATAATTCATGAGTTTATGTACCTGATTAATAACCTGCTGTGCTTTTGCCTGATTGCCGCTACTTATAGCTTGCATTCCTTGAATATAGGCATTATCCGCGACAGCTGAAAGTTCAATTCCGGATAAATCAACATCCTGTAGGTCAGCATTCCAGTTTTGGGTCTCTGAAATGTATGCAGCGCGCATTAAAGCATAATACCATTTACTCATTGCATCGTTAGGATTTAATATTACAATTTGTTCCATTGTCTTAACATTTTGGTATGCTTTAGCATAATCTTTTAATTGTAGATAACCATAACTTAGCCATTGCAAAGCGTGTAGTGCGTGGATATCATAATTGCCACTTAGTGATTTTTGGGCAATACCAGCATTCCATGCTGCCAAGTTAGAATTAACTACGTCATTCCACATTCCTAATGCTAAGTATACATGTGATGGCATGTGTAATGCATGGGGTGCTGAAGGTGCTACTTTGGCATATTCACGTGCAAAACGTAATCCTAATGGTGCATGTATAGGATCATCATAACAGTGAATTAAATAATGTATAACCCCTGGGTGATTTGGATTTTTTTGATATATTTCCTCAAGTATTCCAGCTGCTTGCATATAAGTTTTAAAGCTTCTGTTACCTTGGGTACTACCCAAAATTGATAAAGCATAAAATGCTCCAGCTTCCTCATTATCGGGAAACTGCTTATATAAATCATACATTGCCATTTGGTAATCATCGTCACGTTTAAATTTAGATCCATTACCATATAATTGGTTAATGGCATTTATAAATCCTTTTTCTTCCGCAGAGGGAGCCTTTGCCAAACGTGCAGCAGCAGTTGGGGCTAATTTATTTAATACTGCAGTTGCAGCAGAATAATTTTGTTCATTCCAAACAGGGTGATTGTAGGTCATCGCCTCACCCCAATAAGCCATAGCAAAATTGGGGTCTATTTTTTGCGCGGATTCAAATCTAACTCTGGCATCATTGTACTGAAAGCTGTGTAGCAACAATAATCCTTGTAAAAAATATGTTTTAGCTACAGCATTATTTTCGCTGATAGTAATATGAACTGCACCTAACTGATGATCCATTACCGTAGCATAGCTACAATTAATTGATAATACCCCGACCGAAATCATCATTATTTTTGTTAGAGGATTAGCCACATAACTTCCTTTATTAAATTATTAAAGTTTATCATATTTGTTAGATATTACATATTAAAATCAGCTTGATTTTGTCCTAGGGTACACAATAAGTAGATAAAAGTATTTCTATGAATTGTGATCAATTTCATGGCACCATCATCATATTAATATCATATAATTAGTTGTAACGATAAATGCTTTTGTTTATGATTATATGTTTTAATTTATGAGAGGCTCTACTGATACGCCTCATTTTTATATTTTAGCTTAATTATTGCTTCCAGAAATATTACTAATGCCTGATGAATCAAGTGTGTTTTCATCAAGTACACCACTATAACGAATATTTGTTAAACCAGATGAGCTACCACTTAATTTTCCATGAATAAAATGATCTAGTACCAACGTTGAGACACCACTAGCATCAAGGTTGACTAATCTTAACTCAGAGTTTTTAAATTGCAAGTTTGAGGTTCCAGACATATCAACCTTAATATTTTTGTAATTAGAATTGCTAATAATTAGTTCTGATGCACCAGACAAATTCAGATTAAGTTGATCTGAAGAGCCTTGTGTGAAATTGGCTATATTAATTCGACTGGCACCAGACATGCTTAGTTGTTTTAGCTCAGGAAGATGAATAATTAGCATTGGCACTGGTTGTGGTTGCTTAATAGATGAACTATCCAAAGTCAGAACATCTTTATTTAATTGAATAAAGCGTGAGTCTTGCGGATTACTAATTTCAACCTTAAATGCTCCTGATAGAATCTGAACTTGCCATGCACCGCGTACATCAAGAGTGTTGAAGTTTGTGTAATTAAGATATTCAGTAGTACTAGTCGTGTGGTTAGTCTCGGTGGATGTGTTTATCAGCGCAGTTCTAAATAGCCAAACGGCGATTGGTATACTTAAAATTAGTATGCTTATTATTAAAATAATTGCGGCTAATATTTTATTAGTATATTTTTTCATAATCTATTCCTTTATGGTAATTATTTTTTATTTTGGTCTAAATGTTTCTGGATTGTTTGGATTTCATCCCAGCTAATTCCTAATATTTGCATTTGACGAAGAAATTCGGGTAATTGGATACGCATAAATTCATCTTTGCGAATATTTAACACTATAGTTGCTGCTGCTTTTGTTACAAAATAGCCAATGCCGCGCTGTTGAATGAGGATTCCTTTTGTTTGTAACTCGGTGTAGGCGCGTTGAACCGTGTTTGGATTGACCAACATGGTACTTGCCATTTCACGTACTGATGCAATGCGTGTATTTTCAACTAACTCATGATTTAGAATTTTCTCTGAGATTAAATCGCAAATTTGTAAGAAAATTGGTTTTTGCGTATTGAAATCCATTTATTTGGCCTCGGTTTCGCGTAAGCGTAAACAACTTAGTAAACATGCACCAATTCCGAGAACTATGCTACCAAAATTTGCGAGCATTGTGAGTAGACTCATGTTTATGTTTGGTAAGAGACTAAAATTATTCATTGTGCCCAAGTCTGAATGCTTGATTAGCCATGAAATTTCTGCAGTAGCAATGCTCGCAATGATTAAGCTAAGCCCCAAAATTACAATTGCCAATTTAAATAGTGCAGATTTTTTAAAATAGCAGCTGGCAAAGAAGCTTAAACTTTGAGCAAAAAATACTCCAGGTAGAAGTGGCAATAGTATAGAAAAAATGCTGAAAATTGAATTTATGGTGCCTGGTGAATCATTGATTGAGTTAAATACTAAGTTTGAACTAATTCCAGCGATTAACCATGCTCCAATAAATAATAGCCACCAGCCAAAAATATAGACACTTAATTTAGCTATAATTTTTTCCACATGACTAGCGGGAATTAGTAAATAATTCCGTGCGCGTGCGGCAGAGTTAAATTCCCAAAAAGCCGTACCTGCTAAATAGCTGCCAATACTTACAAATAGAAAACGCACAAATCCTTGTCCATCCTGTAAATTTGCACTATAAAATTGCTTGGGGAAAGTAAAAAATAAGATTAAAATACTAAATAAACTCAACCAAATAATTGGTTTATGCTTTTCGTATAATTCGCGTTTAATTAGCCTTAAAATTGATTGACTATGCATGTTTTTCTCCAAATAATTGATTTATCTCGGCTGTATGATTGATAACAGCATTAAATAATAACTCAAGATCTGCTTTAGCTCCGTAATCAGCATCAATTTGGCGTGCAGCAACATAGGCAAATCCAGCTGGAATTGCCATTGAGTATAATAGTTGTGAATGTTCTGGTGGAGTTTGACTTAAACCAAAATAAAGTTTATCTTCAATTTGAGCGATGCTTTGATTTAGAACGATTTCACCATTGTTTAGAATAATTACTGGATCGATTAACCCTTCTAAATCCCGCACTTGGTGGCTAGAAATAATAATGCTGGTATCATCATTGCTGGCATTTGCAATTAGACTCCGAAAAGTGCTCTTAGCTGGAATATCCAATCCGTTAGTTGGTTCATCAAGTAAAATGAGGCGGCAGTTCGTTGCCAAAGCGAATGCGATGAGAAATTTTTTTCGCTCACCATGTGAGAGGTTTGCTAATTTATCTTGGTAGCGAATTTGCCATTCATCTGCAATATTATAAAATTTAGCTAGATCAAATCGAGGATAAAATCCTGCGTAAACTTTTAAATACTCACGTGCACTGAGTGTGTAATCTAGATTATCTTCATTCAGTAGAAAAGTTTCTTGTAGCACTGCTTTTTTGCGATGGATAGTATTTTCTTGGAAAATTTCCGTTGTACCTTTCTGTGGAAATAAGCTACCACTAATTAAATTAAGCAGGGTAGATTTACCAGCTCCATTTTTACCAAGTAAGCCGTAAATATTACCTGATTTTATTTCAAGGTTCAAATTATTGAATACAGAGTGTCCATTGTAATTGAAGTTGATATTTTGTAAGGTTACCATGTGATTATTCCATTGAGTTAGTGTGTTGGTGTATTAGTACACCGTGGATTATATCGTTAAGATAGGCACGTTGTCAAATTTGCCGTAACTAATTTTGGTGTGTGTTTACTAGTTTACTCTCTGTTGTAATTGGTTAAATTAATATAAACTAAGTACATGTCTTTAGTGGTGGTATAGTTGACGCAATTTTAAACCGCCTATTTTTAATACAATAATATATTGATATAAAATTATATTTATGCTACTTAATAGGTAATTTGTCTTAGTGTTAACTATATATTTAATTGGCAAGGTGTATTTGGAATTATTTATTTGATGGAATATAATTTAGCATGATTGAAAATGATTGGAGATATCATTGAGATTTTATGTAAGCTATTTTTAGGTATTGTAGGCGATTCTGTTATTTTGTTGAAGTTTGTTTTTATTTAATATTTTCTAGGTATTAATATAGTTACTCGTACTAACATTGCTCTTTTTATTGTTTTTAGCACGAGTAAGCTTTTATTGAAAGTTAATTCAGTTTGCCATTGGTTATTCCCAGTTATGCAAGGTAATTTTACCAAGTGTCTGTCCTTGTTCCGAAAGCAGATGAGCTTTTTTTAAATTTGATACATTAATTGGGCTAAGTTCATGCTTTTGAGTGTGGACAATTACTTGCTCATCGATTAATTGGGCAACTTCGTTTAAAATTCTTTGTTGCTCACTTTTGTCTGGTGTATTGAAAATTGAACGAGTAAACATGAATTCAAAGGAGAATTTAGCACTCTTAGTTTTTAGGATGTTCATATCTAATGGAGCGGCATTTTCAACGATGGTACAAATTGCACCTTGTGGCTTTAATACTTTGCACATTGCGTGCCAATGACCATCAGTATCACTTAAGCATAAAATATAATCTACATTTGTAATACCAATATGCTTAATTTCTTCATTTAAATCATTGCGATGATTAATTACGTAATCAGCACCAAGCTGTTTTACCCATTCAATACTTTCAGCCTTAGATGCGGTTGCGATGACCTGTAACTGGGTAAGCTTTTTCACTAATTGAATTGCGATGGAGCCAACACCACCTGCACCACCAACGATTAAGATAGTTTTATTTTTATCTGAGGTATTTTTACTAATGCTTAAGCGTTCAAATAAAGCTTCATACGCTGTAATTGCAGTAAGTGGTATTGCGGCTGCTTGACTAAAGGATAATGATTTGGGTTTGTTACCAACGATGGCTTCATCGACAACTTGAAATTGTTGATTTGAGCCTGATTTGGTAATATCTCCTGCATAATAAACTTCATCACCAAGTTTGTAGTTTTTAACTTGATCCCCAACTCCAACTACTACACCAGCTGCGTCAAAGCCAAGGATTCTTGGGGTATCCAAGGTATTATTTAATGCCGCATTTCTACGAACTTTACCATCAACGGGATTTACAGAAATAGCCTTTACCTCAACTAGAATATCAGAATTAGTTGCAATAGGTTGATCTAGTTCAAATTCAAATAGACTTTGTTCTTCAGAAATATTTAATGATTGTGTAAAACCAATGGCTTTCATGTAGCATCCCTATAAATAGATTTATCTTACGAGCAAATTGTATCATTAAATAAATGTTATTTTAAGCTTTTTTATTGAATCCAGAAATTTTTGCGGAGTAAATAATATTTTTGTTAAGTTAGGTGTGAAGATGAAATTATAACTATTTTAAGTAATGCATTATGAATTATAGTGATATTTTTAAATTTTGAGTGAGTATGTTATGAAAGATGGTGATGATATTATTTTGAATAATAAATTTTGTGATTGTGATTAGTTTATGTAAAATTTGGATTTATGTAATAGAAAAAGCCTGCTTTATAGAAAAGCAAGCTTTTATCTTACATAGTAAGCTAGTTAGCTTAGAATAAGTAACCAACTTTAGCTGTAACAGTGCTAAGATTGTTAGTAGCATTGTTATTAGCAGAGTTATTATTCATGTTAGCAGTGTAAGTATAGTCAAGACCTAACATTACTGTTTTGCTGATATCATATTGAATAC
Organism: uncultured Neisseria sp.; assembly: GCA_964652705.1. Lineage (GTDB taxonomy): Bacteria > Pseudomonadota > Gammaproteobacteria > Burkholderiales > UBA11063 > Aquella. The sequence continues at coordinate 34,149 of CAZZAV010000005.1, read as the reverse complement.
CAGGAGTTACAGAGAAAACAAATAATTGTTGGTTATTATTGTTAGTCGTGCTAGTTTGAGTTCCAGCTAAATTCACATCTAGAGCAACTTTAAGTGCATTTAATAAACGGTATTCAGGTTTCACACCCAAGCCATAAACGTAGTTTGTTGCTGATCCACCACTAGCACCAGTCACTGACTGAGTAGAGAAGTTAGCATGAGGAATAACTTGGAAACCTTGGTTTTCATCACCAAAGAATTGGAATGCATAACCAACAGCAAAACCTATGTTAGAGCTATTGTTTCCGTTACTTCCGTCACCGCTAGTTGCAACTGCATTAGCATTTAACCAAACGTTATTTTTAGATTGGAAAGTACCACCAAGACCATATTGGTTTAAGTCCATAGCTGGGCTAGCACCATTGTTACCAGTGTATTGGTATTGAGCGTACAAGTTGTTATTGAAATCTTGGAATGAATCTGCAGCAGCAACTGAAGCTAAACCGCTAATGATCGATGCTAATAATAATTTTTTCATGAAAGTTCCTTTTTTTGAATGAGTTTAAATGAGTTTTTTACTAAAGAAGTAATATTTGCTCAAATCCATGGCGTTATTATATTGTTTTGGAGGTGCTGGGTCAATTAAGTAGAGCTTTATTTCGGTTGTTTTTATTGTGTTTTGAGTTAATATATTGATATATATTGCTTTTATTTGTGTGTTTTTATGCAACACTGTGTTTATGTTGTGGTTGAGGTCTATTAGTTTAAATTTAGGTGCAGCTTATGATATTACTTAATTTAAAGTATTTATAGGTTATGCTTTATCATTGTTTCTTATATTTATTCTAATGAATTTGAGTCTTGTGTCGGGTAAATGAGTTAGTGGGTGCCACCTGACATATATTGATTTTGGGTTATCTAAAATTATGATTAATGAAGCCCAGAGATTGCTTTGTTGATTACTGCCTGCCTATGTTATAATGGTTTTATTTAATATCTGTCAATTGTATCCAATTATTATGAGCTTAGGCATGTATTTATTATTAGATAAATGGTGGTGGACATGAAAAATAAGTTTAATTATGGTTTTAGTATAATTGAAGTTATTATAGCTTTAGCCATTGCTACAATAATTGGTAAAGTTGCGTATTCATCTTATCAGAGCTCTTTGGTGCGGGCTAATGAGGAAAACGCCAAGCATAAATTAGTTAATTTAATGCAAGAAATGGAAAAATACTATTTAACTCATGGTGCTTATTCCTCTAGTTCTGGCTCTTGGCCACCAGTCGTAACTCAAAAAGTTGCAACGTTAAATGCTAATACCAAAGAACGTTATACTTATACAGTTTATCCTTTGGAGCCTGTTGGCAATGATCAGGCAACTTGTATAAATGCAAATCCACGCAGTAATACAATTCAAGATAATAGTACGCAATTAATTATTGATGAACAAAGCACAATTGCTGCAAATGGGATTCTTCCAACTAAGTGTTTAGCTGTATTGGTTCCTCCAGTAGTTAACCCCGTATCTAATATGTGTTTTAATAATGATGGTACACAAAAAGCATATAGTGTTTCTGATGGACAATGTACTATTGACCAATCTTCTCATACTGGAAGTGGAAATTGTGATGGCAAGACTTTAGCCGCATGCTCTGGGAATTGTAATGGAGCTAATGTTTGTGGCCCCTCAACAACAGGCTGTTCAGGTAATTGTAAAAATACTTTTATTTACAATAGTCCATGCAGTGGAAATTGTGATAATTCGACAATTTATTTAGTGGCTAGTGGTGCAACAGTTGCAGCCGCCTGTGGTGGTAATTGTGGGAATGCCATTATAGTAGTGCCAAGTAGTTGGTCTTCACGTCCACTTAGCTGTTCAGAAGGTTCTGCTGGGCTGTGCGTTTGTAAAGGCAATCGTAATAAATGTAGTGGAATAAGCGTTACATATTATTAAGCTGTGATGTTATTGAGCTATTGAACTTCATGGTAAAATACTGGGTTTAAAAATTATTGATTACTAAATTAGAAAGTGTATGATGCAGGAAAATTATCTTCATAGTTCGATTGAAAAAAAATGTCAAATTAAATGGCAGGAAAGTAAAGTTTTTGAGGTAAAAGAAGATTCACCTTTACCTAAAATGTACTGTATGCCAATGTTGCCGTATCCATCAGGCAAGCTGCATATGGGGCATGCACGTAATTATACAATTACCGATGTTTTATCACGATTTTATAAACTTAATGGATATAATGTGTTGCACACAATTGGTTGGGATGCATTTGGTTTACCGGCAGAGAATGCAGCGATGAAATCTAAAGTCGCACCCGCTGCGTGGACATATCAGAATATTGCCAATATGAAAGAACAGCTTAATAATATGGGGCTAAGTTTTGATTGGTCACGTGAAATTGCAACTTGTACTCCTGAGTATTATCGTTGGCAGCAATGGCTATTTGTGCAATTATATAAAAATGGTGTGATTTATCGTAAAAGTGGTATGGTGAATTGGGATCCTGTTGATCAAACTGTGCTGGCTAATGAGCAAGTTGTGGATGGTAAAGGCTGGCGAAGTGGTGCTCCTGTTGAGAAAAAAGAAATTCCGATGTATTATTTTGGAATCACCCAATATGCTGAGCAATTATTAACTGATCTTGATCAATTGGATGGTTGGCCAGAGCAAGTTCGTACGATGCAAAAAAATTGGATTGGCAAATCACGTGGAATGGATGTTACTTTTGCTGGTAATGAAGATCATGATGGATTAACAGTATTTACCACGCGTCCAGATACATTAATGGGTGTTACTTATGTTGCTATTTCTGCTGAGCATCCTTTAGCCGAGCAGGCACTAGCGGTTAACCCAGAACTTGCTGCATTTATCCATGAATGTAAAAGTGGTGGAGTTTCTGAAGCTGAATTAGCCACCCAAGAGAAAAAAGGTGTTTTTAGCGGTCTATATGTTACTCACCCGTTAAATAATGAGCAAATTCCGGTGTGGATTGCAAATTATGTGTTAATGAATTATGGCACTGGTGCGGTCATGGCTGTGCCTGCACATGATGAGCGTGATTTTGAATTTGCTAGTAAATACAATTTAGCCAAAAAAATGGTAATTTGCCCAGCAGAATATTTTGCGGAGTATAATTTAATTACTTCATCTGAAGATCAAGAGAAATTCCTTTTAGGTAAATTAGCTACAGAAAATAAAGAGAGTTATACCGATTATGGTATTGTCATTAATTCAGGAAAATATGACGGCATGAATTTTGAACAGGTTTTTGCTGCCTTAGAAACTGAATTGATTCAACGCGAGATTGGTCAAGTTAAAATTAATTATCGTCTGCGTGACTGGGGTATTTCACGGCAACGTTATTGGGGCTGCCCAATTCCAATTATTCATTGTGAACATTGTGGTGATGTGCTGGTTCCAGAAGCAGATTTGCCGGTACGTTTGCCAGAGGATTTAATTCCTGATGGTAGTGGCAATCCATTAAATAAAGATTCACGGTTTACGGAGTGCGTGTGTCCTGAATGTGGTGCTGATGCGCGTCGTGAAACCGATACTATGGATACTTTTGTCGATTCGAGTTGGTATTTCTTGCGTTATACTTGTCCAGATAGTCATGGTGCAATGTTAGATGAGCGAGTTAAGTATTGGGCTCCTGTTGATCAATATGTTGGTGGTATTGAGCATGCAATTCTACATTTACTATACGCACGTTTCTTCTATAAAGCATTACGCGATTTAGGTTTGGTAAACGGAGATGAACCGTTTAAAAATCTGTTGGCTCAAGGTATGGTTTTGGCAGAAACGTTCTATCGTCAAAATCCAAATGGTTCAAAAGATTGGTTTAGCCCGATGGGTGTTGAAGTTGTGAAAGATGGTAAGGGAAATATTCTTAAATCAATTTACAAAGGCGACGGTAAAGAAGTTCAGTACGGTGGCATTGAAAAAATGTCTAAATCTAAAAATAATGGTATTGATCCAGATGAAATTATTGCCAAATACGGTGCAGATACTGCACGGTTATTTGTAATGTTTGCTTCACCTCCAGAGCAAACACTGGATTGGTCAGATACTGGTATTGAGGGATCTAATCGCTTTATTCGTCGTGTTTGGCGTTTGGTTTTTGAGCATACACAACTTGGTTTGGTGAGTAAATATACTAGTGGTGATTTGTCCTCTGAGCAAAAAAAACTTCGTACTCAGTTGCATCAAACAATTGCTAAAGTAACCAATGATATTGGAGTTCGCAAACAATTTAATACGGCAATTGCGGCAATAATGGAGTTATTAAATGCTTATTCCAAAGTTGAGTTGACTGATGAATCAGGTCGAGCTTTGGGTCAGGAATTACTTGAAGCTGTGATTATGATGTTGTCTCCAATTACGCCTCATGTGTGCGAAGTCTTATGGAATGAACTGCGTCCAAATAGCGAAATTTTGGCTCAAGACTGGGTGAAAGTTGATCCATTAGCGCTGGAGGTTGATGAAGTTGAAATGGTGATTCAAGTGAATGGTAAACTGCGTGGCAAAATCATGGTAGCTAAGGGATTGACCAAAGATCAAATTGAAGCTATGGCGATGCTTAACCCTAATGTACAAAAATTTATTGAAGGTCAGGTAATCAAAAAAATGATTGTTGTACCAAGTAAGCTGATTAACATAGTGGTTTAAATTAAAAATGCCTTGTAGTTTATACAAGGCATTTTTTTGTAAATTAGTTTATTTATTATTTACCAGCATCGTCTAATAGTAAGCTAATTGATTCTTCATTATTAATGCGGCGAATTGTTTCAGCAACCAAGTCCGCAATGCTTGCGATACGAATTTTGTCTGATTGTCCAGTAAATGGAATTGTATCTGTTACCACGACTTCGTCAATTATTGAGTTATTAATATATTCAATTGCTGAACCCGAGAATACGGCATGAGTTGCATAGGCATAGACTTGTTTAGCACCACGTGCTTTAAGTGCTTCAGCAGCTTTGCATAATGTTTTGGCAGTATCAATCATGTCATCAATAATCACACAATTTTTTCCATTGATATCACCAATGATATTCATTACTTCAGCCTCGTTCGCTTTCGGGCGACGTTTGTCAATGATTGCTAAATCCGTGCCAAGGCTTTTGGCAAAAACACGAGCCCGCAGTACACCACCCATGTCAGGTGATACAATGGTTAGATCGGGATAATTTTTTAATTTGATATCTTGTAATAGAACCGGTGACGCATAAATATTATCAACTGGGATATCGAAGAAACCTTGAATTTGATCGGCATGTAAGTCAATAGTAAATACACGGTCAACCCCAGCTGAGGTTAGCATATTAGCAACTAGCTTGGCTGAAATTGGCACACGAGCTGAACGTGGGCGACGATCTTGGCGCGCGTAACCAAAATATGGAATTGCGGCAGTGATACGACCAGCTGAAGAACGCTTTAGAGCGTCAATTAACGTTAATACTTCCATTAAGTTATCATTGGTTGGGTTACAGGTTGGCTGTAGTACAAATACGTCAGAACCTCGGACATTCTCAAGTATTTCTACGGCAATTTCTCCGTCACTGAATTTGGTAACATTCGCCTTACCAACATTCATATCCAGACATTTGGCAACTTTCTGGGCAAATTTAGGATTAGCGGTTCCCGTAAATATCATTAGATTCTTACGCATATACATTTCAGCCTCTTTGTTAATATGGTTTGGATAAAAAAAAGCGTATATCATCTGTATGGATGGTATACGCTTTTTACGACTTGGCTGGGGTGGGAGGGATCGAACCTACGAATGCCGGAATCAAAATCCGGTGCCTTACCGCTTGGCGACACCCCAATAAAAATCTACTTTACTCACAAGCTACTGTTGATATTGGTAAACTTGCTGCGAGGAAAGTATTATAACTCGAGTGTAAAATGTTTGCAACTTTTTTTGCTTCATTTTTATCTGTAAAGCTCAGGTAAACACAGCTTCCAGATCCGGTCATAACCGCATTTCCATATTGATTTAATTCGGAAAAAATATCATTAATTTGTGGGTAAATTATTTTTACTACAGTTTCCAAATCATTAATTTTTTGTTCAATTAAATCTTGGGCAGTAATGAAATCTTCACGAATTGCTTGAAAATCTAGGTTTAGAGAGCAAAATACGTTTTTGGTTGTAATATGGAAATCAGGTTTCACAATTACAAAATACAGTTGTGGAATCTCAATCGGCTGAATAATTTCACCAATTCCAGTAACAAGAGCATTGCGTCCTTGGATGAAAAATGGCACATCTGCCCCAAGTTGCAATCCCAAGTGCATTAGTTCTTTACAACTCAAATTAGTTTCCCACAATTGATTAAGCACCATTAATACCGAAGCAGCATTGGAACTACCGCCACCCATTCCTGCGCCAGATGGAATTACCTTCTTAATTTTAATGTTTGCGCCAAATTTAGATTTGGTTTGCTCTTGTAGTAATTTCGCGGCACGAAAGGAGAGATCTTTTTGGTAGAACCAAGCTTGCTGATGCTCAATTAAAGAAATTTTGCCATTTTGGGTTAGTTGAATTTCAATTTGATCACAAAGGTCAATCAGACAAAAGACACTTTTAAGCAGGTGATAGCCGTCATCGCGTTTGCCAACTATGCGTAGCCCAAGGTTTAGTTTTGCTGGTGATAAAACATTATGGAATTGATAGTACATATGCTGTGCTCAAAATAAAAAGATATGACAATATTTTGCCATATCTTTTATGAGAAGCGAATCTTATTATTTAACTAAGTCTAAGAGCTTATCGAAAGCTTCGACAAATTGTTGCAAGCCGTCTTTTTGTAATTTCTCACCTAGTTCATGTAGGTTTATACCATGAGACTCAACTTGTTTTAAAATATTTTTAGCGTCTTGAATACCATTAGTTAGGCGACTTGCAGCGACTCCGTGATCGCGGAAAGCATCAAGAGTTGCATCTGGTACTGTGTTAATAGTTTCTTCACCAATTAATTCTTCGATATACATTACATCAGAATAATTCTTGTTTTTAACCCCTGTACTTGCCCATAACAAGTATTGACTTTTGGCACCTTTGGCTTTTAAAGCTGCGAAGCGTTCTCCGTGGAAAATATTTTGATAATCTAGATAAGCTTGACGTGATAGACTGATTGCGGTTTTACCTTGTAATTCAGCAGGTAATTTTTCATCCACAGCACTATCAACTCGTGAAAGGAAGAAACTTGCTACAGTTTTAATTTTGTCAATTGGTAAATTTTGTGCAACTCTAGTTTCTAAACCTCGAATATAGGCATCCCAAATTGCATTTACTTGAGCTAAATTAAATAATAAAGTGATATTAACATTAAGACCTAAGGCAACTAATTGTTCAAAAGCTTGAACTCCAGCAGGAGTTGCAGGAATTTTTATTAATAAGTTTGGTTCATTAACTGCATTCCATAATTCCAAAGCACTTTTTACACTACCAGCGGCATCATGGCATAAATCTGGTGAAACTTCAAGACTGATATAACCATCTTCTGTATTAGATGATTTATAAAGTGGAGCCATGATTTTGCAGGCTTGCTTGATGTCTACTACAGCCATTCTTTCATATCGTTGTAGTGGTGTTAAGTCTTCTTTTTTTAATTCAATAAGCTGTTCTTGATAGCGCTTATCGGTAGAGATTGCTTTGTAGAAAATTGCTGGATTTGAAGTCACGCCAGCGATGCCGTCATCTCGCATCATTTTTTCTAGATCACCAGATGCTAAAAATTCACGTGAAATATTATCTAGCCATATTTTCTGACCATATTGTTTAATTGCGGCAATTCTGCTTGACATACTGATAATCCTTATATAAAATAATTATTCGCCACTAATTATACCTAGAGTCTAAAGGCTTTGCTAATATAATTTCTTAGTGCGCTGCAATAAGTTTTGTTCGTTACCCACATAGAGTATTTTGCTATACTAATGGCAGTTTATGTTGTAACCTGTATTTTTGTCACCATGTTGTGGCGGGAGTTGTAAATGAGTAGTAATGATTTAGATCAATTGCAAACTAAAGAATGGTTAGATTCAGTTGATAATGTGATTGAATTTGATTCTGCAGAACGCGCAGCGTATTTAATCAATACGGTTGTGAAACATCTTGGTGATAAAACTGGTATTCAGTTGCACCAAAATGTTAATACTGAGTATGTTAATACTATTCCAGTAAATAAAGAAGCCGCTTATCCAGGTGATAAAAATATCGAAAAAAGAATTTCTGCCTACATTCGTTGGAATGCAGCTGCGATTGTAATGCGTGCAAATAAAGTTAGTAGTGAGTTAGGCGGACATATTGCGTCATATGCTGGTTCTGCTTATTTATATGAAGTAGGATTTAATCATTTTTGGCATGCTCCACATGGTGAACAGCATGGTGATATGGTGTTTTTCCAAGGACATTCATCACCAGGGATTTATGCACGTAGCTTCTTAGAAGGGCGTTTTGATGAAGATCGTCTAAATAATTTCCGTCAAGAATCAGCTAGTGTTGGCTTATCTTCATACCCGCACCCATGGTTAATGCCTGATTATTGGCAGTTCCCAACTGTATCAATGGGACTTGGGCCATTGATGGCAATTTATCAAGCGCGCTTTATGCATTATTTGGATGATCGTGGTTTAGCGAACACTAAAGGTCGTAAAGTTTGGTGCTTTATTGGTGATGGTGAGACTTCTGAACCAGAAACTTTGGGTAACATAAATATCGCCTCACGTGAAGGTTTAGATAACTTAATTTTTGTAATTAGTTGTAATTTGCAACGCTTGGATGGACCTGTAAATGGTAATGGAAAAATCATTCAAGAAATGGAAGGTTTATTTGTTGGTGCTGGCTGGAAAGTAATTAAAACTATCTGGGGTAAAAGCTGGGATAAATTATTAGCGAATGATACTTCTGGTAAATTGAAACAACTTATGATGGAAACTGTTGATGGTGAATATCAAAATGTTAAATCTAAAGATGGAAAATTTGTAAGAGAACAATTCTTTGGTAAATTCCCTGAAACTGCTGCTCTAGTTAAAGACATGACTGATGATGAAATTTGGGCTTTAACGCGTGGTGGACATGATTTAGATAAAATTTATGCTGCATATCATGAAGCTGTGCATAATGCTGAAGGTAAGCCTGTTGTAATTTTAGCTAAAACGGTTAAAGGTTTTGGTATGCGTGGCGAGGGCGAGTCACAAAATACAGCCCACTCACAAAAGAAAATGTCAGTTGATACGCTTAAACATATCCGTGATAAATTTAACATTCCATTGACAGATGAGCATATTGAAGAATTGCCATTATTGACTTTGGAACCAGGTACTCCTGAGCATACTTATTTACATGCACAACGGACTAAACTTGGTGGTTATTATCCTGTACGTAAGCCAGCAACGACAACTTTAGCCATTCCTGAGTTAAGTGCTTTTGAAGTTTTATTAAAAGATACTGGTGAACGTGAAATGTCGACAACCATGGCGTTTGTGCGTTTATTGAATATTTTAGTAAAAGATAAAGAACTTGGTAAACACATTGTGCCGATTGTACCAGATGAATCGCGTACTTTTGGTATGGAAGGTATGTTCCGTCAACTTGGAATTTGGTCGCATATTGGTCAAAAATATACGCCAGAAGATTCTTCACAATTAATGTATTATAAAGAATCTAAAGTTGGTCAAATCTTGCAAGAAGGCATTAACGAGCCTGGTGCGATGAGTACATGGATTGCTGCTGCTACTAGTTATGCAAATCATGGCGTACCAATGATTCCATTCTATATTTATTATTCGATGTTTGGTTTCCAACGCACAGGTGATTTGGCTTGGGCTGCTGGTGATATGCGTTCACGTGGATTCATTATTGGTGCAACTGCTGGTCGTACGACATTAAATGGTGAAGGTTTACAGCATGAAGATGGTCATAGTCATATTCAAGCTGATTTGATTCCAATTTGCGAATCTTATGATCCTACTTTTGCTTATGAAGTAGCAACGATTGTTCAGCATGGTATGCATGAAATGTATGTAGAAAATAAAGATAAATTCTACTATGTTACATTAATGAATGAAAATTACTCACACCCAGCAATGCCCGAAGGTGTACAACAAGATATTATCAACGGTTGCTATTTATTTAAATCGCTTGGTAATGGTAAACTTACAGTTAACTTGATGGGTAGTGGTACTATTTTCCGTGAAGTTATCGCTGCAGCTGATTTATTGAGCCAAGATTTTGGTTTGAAAGTTAATTTATTTTCAACAACTTCGTTCAATAAATTACACCGTGATGGGATTTCAGTAAACCGTCGTAATATGCTTAATCCATTAGCTGCACCAGCAAAAGCATTTGTTACTAAACAGTTAGAGGGAACTGAGGCTCATATTACAGTTGCTGCAACGGATTATATTCGTAACTTTGCGGATAAAATTCGTGAATTTGTACCAGGTAAATATGTGACTTTAGGTACTGATGGATTTGGCCGTTCAGATTATCGTAAGGCTTTGCGTGAATTCTTTGAGGTAAACCGTTATTATGTTGCTGTTGCAGCTTTAAAAGGTTTAGCTGATCAAGGTTTGATTGAGGCTAAAGTAGTTGCTGATGCAATAGCTAAATACGGAATAAATACGAACAAGGCTAACCCTTGGGAAGTTTAATTTAGGAGCCTGTTATGCGTAAATTGATTTTTCTATTAGTGTTATGTTCTTATGTAATGGCTAATGCAGATCAAGGTCGCAATCAAGGTGCCGTAAATAATTTGTGTCAAAATTTGACGGTTGCTTGTCAGGGCGGTGATCAGCCGTCTTGTCAAGCATTAAAGGATACGGGGTGCCAATGTGATGCAGTACAAGGCACCTGTACTCGTGGTAATTATTCTAATTAAAAGGGTTTAGCAATGAGTTTAATTGAATTAAAAATTCCTGATATTGGTGGTCATAGTGATGTAAATGTGGCCGAAGTTTATGTTAAAGTCGGCGATAAAATTAATGTAGATGATAATTTGTTTATGTTGGAAACTGATAAAGCAACAATGGAAGTTCCTGCGGAATCTGCTGGAGTTGTTGTTGAAGTTTTAGTTCAGGTTGATTCTAAAGTAAATGAAGGTGATGTTGTCGTTAAGATACAAGCTGATGGTGCAGCTGCGGTTGTAGAGTCTGCTCCTGCTTCTCCTGTAGCTCAAGATGTTGTAGCAGAAGCAGCTCCAGTTGCTAGTATCGCAGCGGCAGCAACTAGTACACAAGTTGTACAAGTTATTGTGCCAGATTTAAGTGGTAACAATGATGTTTCAATTATTGAAGTTGCAGTAAAAGTTGGCGATAGCATCAAAGAAGAAGATACGATCATGACTTTGGAAACCGATAAAGCGACGATGGATGTTCCGTCAACTGCAACTGGTATTATTAAAGAATTGAAAGTTCAAGTTGGTGGAAAAGTAAATCAAGGTGATTTAATTCTTTTGGTTGAAACTACAACTTCAGGTGCTGTTGCTGCTCCAGTTGTACAGGTTTCGGCTGCACCAGCAGCAGTTGCCGCAGCTCCTGTAGTTTCTGCAGCGCCAACTTCAGCACCAGTTGCACCACAACAGGTTGCGGCCACTAAAGTTGATGAGAAGTCATTCTCAAGTGCTTTTGCTTCACCGTCAATTCGTAAGTTAGCACGTGAACTTGGTGCAGATTTAGGTAAAGTTAAGGGTAGTGGAACTAAAGGTCGTATTACTGAAGATGATCTAAAAGCTTTTGTTAAAGGTGTAATGTCGGGTCATATTAGCAATGGTGCTACAGTTTCTGCTAGCGGTGGATCTGGTGGTGGAATTGATTTAATTCCATGGCCAAAAGTTGATTTTGCTAAGTTTGGTGCTGTTCGTGTTGAGCCAATGTCACGGATTAAGAAATTATCTGGCGCTAATTTAGCACGTAATTGGGTTATGATCCCTCATGTTACGGTATTTGAAAATGCAGATATTACTGAAATGGAAAATTTCCGTAAACAACTAAATGAAGAATATAAACGTGCTGAGATTAAAGTTACGCCATTAGCATTCTTGATTAAAGCAGCAGTGTTTGCATTGAAAAAATTCCCTGCATTTAATGCTTCAATTGATGGCGATAATCTAATTTTCAAAGATTACTATAATATCGGTTTTGCTGCTGATACACCGAATGGTTTGGTTGTACCAGTAATTAAAGATGCTGATAAAAAAGGCGTTGTTGCAATTGCTGAAGAAACGTCAGTTTTAGCTAAAGCTGCGCGTGATGGTAAGTTGAAACCTGCAGATATGCAAGGCGGAACTTTTACCATTTCAAGTTTAGGTGGTTTAGGATCAACAGCATTTACACCGATTATTAATGCTCCAGAAGTTGCAATTATGGGTGTGTCAAAATCTGCGATGCAACCAGTTTGGAATGGTAAAGAGTTTGCACCACGCTTAATTCTACCCTTATCATTATCATTTGATCATCGTATCGTTGATGGTGCTGCTGGTGCTAAGTTTGCTTCGTTTATGGCTACAGTATTGTCAGACTTACGTCGCTTAGCGTTGTAAATTCAGCTATTAAAATAAAAAACCAGAACATTGCGTTCTGGTTTTTTATTTTAATAGCTGAAAATTATTCAGCCATCGCCAATATTTCAGCTACTGCTTTAGCATCAATGTTTTTATTTTCACCAAGGTTACTCGGGTTATATTTAAATACATTATCTGTAATTTTTTGAATATCAACGGTGATTTCATAATCTGAAAATTTGGTTTTGACACCTAAAGAATGGAAAAATTCCTCAGTTTTAATAATACCTTGTTTAATTGCTACATCTGGGTGATTATTTTCAAGCCCCCAAACGTTGTGAGCAAATTGTAATAATTTCTCGGTTTTATATTCTTTTTGATGACGCCATAGCTGTGGTGCAATAATAGCAAGGCTTTGTCCGTGATCAAGCCCATAAGCTGCGGTCAATTCATGACCAATCATATGAGTTGCCCAGTCATGATCAACACCAATTCCAATTATTCCATTTAGTGCATTTGTTGCTGCCCACATCCAATTAGCTCGAATATCATAATCTTGTGTTCCATTAACAATTTCAGATCCAACTTCAATTAACGTTTTTAGTACAGCTTCGGCAAAACCATCCTGAATTGATGAGTTTACATTGGTGGTTAAATACTGTTCAGTTACGTGGATAAATGGATCAATGATTCCATTTTGCAGCTGACGAGTAGGTAGAGTGTATGTGGTTTCAGGATCAAGAATTGCAAATTGTGGAAAAACTAATGGATTCCCAAAAGCTTGTTTTGCGCCAATTGCGCGCCGTGAAATTACTGCGCCAGAGTTCATTTCAGAGCCTGTTGCTGGTAGGGTTTGGACTACGCCTAAGGCAATTGCTTTATCCGCTTTATAATCTGGTTTAGTCAGTATTTCCCAAGGATCGCCTTGGTAGTGCGCAGCCAAAGCGATAAATTTACAACCATCAATGATTGAGCCACCACCTACTGATAAAATTAGTTCAATTTTTTCATTACGGCATATTTCAACTGCTTTCATCAGTGTATCATAATCTGGGTTAGCTTCGATTCCAGAGAATTCAATAACTTGATGTTCGCTTAGGCTATTAATAACTTGCTGATAAACGCCATTAGACTTAATTGAACCACCGCCATATGCGAGAAGCACTTTTGTTTTAGCTGGAATTAGATTAGCTAATTCTTTAATTTGTCCTTTACCAAATAAGACTCTTACTGGATTATAGTAGTTAAAATTGTGCATGAAAGATTCCTAAAAAATTAATAAAGTTACAACTTAGTATATGCGTTTAGATGAGCTTTTTTAAAGTAGCTTAAATTATTATTTTGTAGTTAATAATTATTAAAAGGCAGGCTTTATAATTTAAACTTTTAATTTACTGATATGAATAGAAGTGTTTTATTGCTAGCTCATATAATAATTAGTATTTCCTGTGTGTTTAACTACGAACGATTGGTAATTACTTCAGAGCATACAGCACTATTCTAGCATAATTATAAAGTATAGAATAAACTAAGTTTTTTGGATAATTTAGTTGGCAGAGATTGTGGAAAATGATTATAATTATGTGGTAGATAATCGTATCAGTGGAGGTTTATTATGTTTAACCGAATTTATGTGCCAATTGATAACTCTGATGTTTCAGATAAAGTTTTGCAAGAGGCAGTTAAATTAGTCAAGTCAACTAATGCTAAATTAAGAGTTGCTCATGTTGTGAATTTAGAGCAGGTGACATTTGGAATTGAAATGGTTGGTGTTGCTGAACTTAAAGATGCATTACTTGGGATTGGTCAGTCATTAATTAATAAGGTTAAGGATCAGTTAGCGACTGCTGGTGTTGAAGCCGAAGTTAAATTAATTGAGAATTTTGGTTTTGAGATGTCGTCTTTGGTAATTGAAGATGCTAAAGAATTTGATGCTGATTTATTTATTCTGGGATCTCATCATCTAGGCTCGTTTTCACATTTTATAACGGGTGGAATTGCTGAAGATTTGGCCAAGGAAACTGATGTTCCTATTTTATTAATTACCAAACATAAACATAAATAATGGATCATAAATAAAAATGGGTAGCTATGCTACCCATTTTTGATAGGTGCTGATAATATGAGTAAAATACTGAGCATTGCCAATCATTCACGTAACTTTAAGGATTTTTCTTATATCTACCCAGTGGCTTCAAGACGTTCAAATGGAATTTCTTTAGGTATTAATCTTAATTTGAATAATGCTTGTAATTGGCGCTGTGTTTATTGTCAAGTTGAAGGACTGGTGCGTGGTAGGCCTAATGCGATAGACTTAATTAAGTTGGAATCAGAATTAGAGCATCTGTTGAATTGGATTGTCAATGGAGATTTTATACAAGAGTTTGCACCGCTTGGATTACAACGGCTTAATGATATTTGTTTGTCTGGCAATGGTGAGCCAACTCTTTCTGCAAATTTTGTTGACGTTTGTATGATTATTGCTAAACTAAGACTTAAGTATAATTTGAATGAACGGGTCAAAACCATTTTGATTAGCAATGGTAGTGAAATGCAAAAACAATTTATACAAGAAGGTCTTAAAATTATGGCGGTTAATAATGGTGAAGTTTGGTTTAAAATAGATCGTGGTTCTGTTGATGGAGTTTCACAGGTAAATCAGGTTACTTTGTCGATGGATAGTATTTTACAACGTTTGGCTACTTCTGCATCAATTTGCCCGACATATGTACAGAGCTGTTGGTTTTCAATTAATGGTGTTGAGCCATCTGAGCAAGAAATTGAGACGTTTATTCAATTTTTAGAACCAGTAAAAAATATAGTTAGTGGTGTTTTATTATATTCGACTGCGCGTAACCCAGCTTTAGAGGAGGGTAAAGATATTTCTCAAGTTGGCAATGAGTTTATGCTAAGGTTGCAATCTGGATTAGAGCGGCATGGAATCAGATCTAATAGTTATATTTAAATCCTCAATTTAAAATTTGATTATACGGTTAGTAGAGTTGATTTGATTTTTGGCGTTATTTCCATGGGTGCTTTATGCTCAATACCTTAAGCAAAGCATGATAAAATTATGTCTAATGTAATTTTGAGTGAAGTTCATTTATGAAAGTTAAAATAGCTGTAGTACTGTTTATTATTGCGGTTATCACCTTATATTTAAGTCCTATTTTCGACCAAAAGCTTGCAGAGATTCCGTATGATATGGTGAGTCATACTTTCTATGGCGAGACGCATTTATGGGTTAAAATCATTTATTATGGTGTTAATGTTAGCACAGCGTTGCTAATTATTCTACCATTGGTGGTTTTATTACGTTCAAGAACAGCTCCAGCTGATCAGAGGGTAATAATACGTAGAATGATTGTTATTTCATATCTAAGTTTGGCTATTGGTCCAGGATTATTAGTTAATAAGTTATTTAAGGAAAACTGGGGGCGTGCTAGACCATATCAGGTAATTCGTGATGGGCATCAATTTTCTCTTCCATGGCAGCCACATTTTAATCGCCCAGCAGATAATAGTTTTCCCTCAGGACATGTATCGATTGGTGCTTTTATTGGTGTACCATTCCTAGTTGCTCGCCGTCGTAAATTAGGGGTTACCTTGTGTGCCCTAGGGTTTGTAGCTGTAGGTGTTGCAAGATGGTTACAAGGTGGGCATTATTTTAGTGATATTGTGTTTGCTGCAATTATTGTTTGGTTGATTACTTTGCTAGTAATTAATTTTGTGGACAAACATATTTTTACTCGGAAAGTAACTCATGGATAGAATTAATTCCAAGGTACTAGTTTTATTGGTATTAGTTGTTTTTACACACTTAATTTTTAATCAGAGCCTGCAGCTACATTATGATGAAGCATATTACTGGGTTTGGAGTAAAAATCTTCAATTGTCATACTATGATCATCCGCCAATGATTGCTTATTTGATTCGATTAACTACGCTATTTTCTGATAAAGAAGTCTTCATTCGTCTAGCAGCGGTGATTTGTAGTACAACGACAATTATAATGATTTATAAAACAACTAAGTGCTTATTTAATCAACGATCGGCAGATATCGCGGTTATTTTAGCATTAGCCTGGCCGTTATTAGAGGGTACTTTTTTTATTACTACGATTGATAGTCCATTATTGATGTTTTGGAGTATTACGCTATATTGTCTATCACGTGGTCTAATCCTAAGTGAGCGTAGGTTTATTTATTTCTCTGGTATTGCGTTAGGTTGTGCATTATTATCCAAATATACCGCGGTTTTAATTTTACCTGGGATTTTACTTTTTTTGGTTGTTACTCCTAGTAAACGTAATTTATTATGGCATAAGGATGTATATCTGGCGCTATTATTGGCAATGCTGGTTTTTAGTCCCGTTATAATTTGGAATTATCAGCATGATTGGGCATCTTTTACTTTTCAATTTCATCATGGAGTACCTAGTGATAAACAGCTTAATTTGGCTGGGTTAGGTGATTATATTGGTAGTTTACTGGGTGCGGCAAATCCATTTATTTCATTACCATTATTGGTGTTTATGTGTATAAAGCGTCGACAAATACTCAAAGATGCACGTTATTTATTTTTGTTAAGTATTTTTATATTTGTGGTACTGTTTTTTGCCTATAATAGTCTATACAAATTTATGGAAGCTAATTGGGTTGCTCCAGCGTTCATCAGTGGAATCATTTTCTTATCAGCTTGTTTGGCCGAATATAATATAAAATGGGTTTATCGAGTTGCAATCAGTTTAGTCTTAATTTTGTTACCATTAGTTAAGATGCCTGAAGTATTTGTCCCGCGTATTTATCAAAGTAAAATTCCTGCAATTAATGCTTTTATGGGGAATGCGGAGTTATTCCGTCAAATAAAACTAAATGACATAGAATCTGGTGATGTAATTTTATCTTGTGATTATGGTAATGCTTCTCGTGGTTGGTATTATTTAAATGTAGGACGGGTTTATGTATTAAGTAACTTCAAATATAGTAATAGTTACTCTGATTGGAACTCTCAATTGCAATTGCCGATTAAGCATGCAATTTATTACTGTGATGGTAATGATGCTATCTATTTGGATCAATTAAAGGTTTATTTCAAGAATATTCAGCCGTTAGCAACAGTTGGTTACCATAATAGTTTTGTTAATAACAAATTATACGTTTATCGTTTAAGTAACTAGATTTTATAGGGAAGTTTGAATGAAAAAAATGATTATTATTGCTACTTATAACGAAAAAGATAATATTGAGAAAATATTGGGTGAAGTATACGAGAATGTACCAGATACACATATTTTGGTTATTGATGACAATTCTCCTGATAAAACTTACGAGATTGTTGAGCGTTTAGCCGAAGATAAGTATGCTGGTAAGTTATTTTTAATGAAGCGTGCTGGTAAGCTTGGTTTGGGTACTGCATATGTAGCTGGCTTTAACTGGGGTTTAGCGCGTGATTATGATGTAATTGGTCAAATGGATGCAGATTTCTCGCATAGCCCAAAATATTTGCCTAGGATGTTTGAGGCATTAAAAACTTATGATTTAGTTTTAGGTAGCCGCTATGTTACTGGTGGTGGAGTGGTTAATTGGAGTTTAAAACGCAAGATAATTAGTCGTGGTGGCAGTTTATATGCCAAAATTATTTTAGGGTTACCACAAAATGATCTTACCGGTGGTTTTAAGTGTTTCCGACGTGAGGTTTTAGAAACTATCGATGTTAATCAATTACGCTCAACTGGTTATAGTTTCCAAATTGAAACAACTTATAAGACTTATTTAAATGGATTTAAGATAAAAGAAATTCCAATTGTTTTTGAAGATCGCGTGCTAGGACAATCTAAAATGTCGGGAAATATTTTTAAAGAGGCGATCTTGATGGTTTTACAATTGCGTAAGGATCGAGCGAGCTTTATTAAACGTAAAAAATAATAACTATCTAATATTAAGTAGAGTAAATAAAAAGCTATGAATTAATTCATAGCTTTTTATTTGAATTACGGGTAAATTATTTACCTGGACGTAGACTACGTACAGCTTTACCAGCTTGCCACATTTCACTATTGTGAATTTCAGCTAATTCAGCTTCTAATTTAACACGGTAATCTGCTTGAGAGTTAGTGTCAATTGAACGTTGTGCTTCTTCACCAGCTGCAACACGTGCATATAGTTTTTCAAAGACAGGAACGGTTGCATCACGGAATGGACCTTTCCAATCTAATGCGCCACGTTGAGCTGTAGTTGATGTATTTGCAAACATCCAGTCCATACCATTTTCACCAACTAATTTAATTAATGATTCAGTTAATTCTTCAACTGTTTCATTAAATGCTTCTGATGGAGAGTGACCATTTTTACGCAATACATTGTATTGAGCTTCCATCACACCAGCTAGTGCACCCATTAAAATACCACGTTCACCAGTTAAATCAGAGTAAACTTCTTTTTTGAATGTAGTTTCAAATAAGTAACCAGAACCGATACCAATACCAATCGCTAAGCAACGATCTTTAGCGCGGCCTGTTGCATCTTGGAATACTGCAAATGATGAATTTAAACCAGTACCTTCTAAGAATAGACGACGTAATGAAGTACCAGAACCTTTAGGTGCTGCTAAGAATACATCCACATCAGCAGGTGGAACAATCCCAGTGCGTTCTTTGTAAGTAATTCCAAATCCGTGAGAGAAGTATAACGCTTTACCAGTAGTTAGGTGTTTTTGTACTGTTGGCCACATTGCGATTTGTGCAGCGTCGCTTAATAGATACATAATAATTGAAGCTTGTTGCATAGCTTCTTCAGGTGAAAATAATGTCACGCCTGGTACGAAACCGTCACGTACAGCTTTATCCCATGATTTAGATGGAGAGCGTTGACCAACAATAACTTTAAAGCCATTGTCTTTCAAGTTTAGTGCTTGACCAGGACCTTGTACGCCGTAACCAATAACTGCAATTGTTTCGCTTGCTAAAACTTCACGAGCTTTTGCTAAAGTGAACTCTTCACGAGTAACCACATTCTCTTCAACGCCGCCAAAATTCATAAGTGCCATAGTTTTTTCCTTTGTTTAAATTAAAATTTTTGATTGTTTAACACTCTAACATCACACACTTCGATAATTTTATGTAACTGATTAGTCAATTTGAGAATTGAATGATCATCGCTATATACAATTATTGAAAAATGTGACAACCCATCTTGCCCACTAAAAATACTCATTTGATCGATATTTACACTATACCGCGAGAATAATCCCGAAATTCTTTGCAAAACACGTAATGAATTACGCGTAGCAATGGTAATAATATGCATATCATGCTCGTTCACTTTAGTCATTCTACGCCTTTCTTAAGATAGTCTAATTTCAGCAACACCTGATCCAGCCGGAATCATTGGGAAAACTTTTTCGCGTTTCTCAACAATAACTTCAAGAAAGTAGGCTTCTTTTGATGCTAGCATTGCTTCAATCCCAGCCTCAAGATCGGCAGGATTTGATACAGTTGAACCTTTAATGCCGTAGGCTGCAGCTAAGGCAATAAAATCAGGATTCACCAAATCAACGAATGAATAACGTTCCTCATAGAACATTTCTTGCCATTGACGGACCATGCCGAGGTAGTTATTATTCAATAAAAGTATCTTCACTGGCAATTTTTCTTGCTTAATAACTGCTAATTCTTGAATATTCATTTGAATTCCACCGTCACCAGCGATACAAACTACTTCGCGATTTGGGTTTGCTATTTTAGCACCAATTGCGGCTGGTAGGGCAAAACCCATCGTGCCAAGTCCACCTGAGGTAATGTGCGATTTAGCTTGTTTAAAGCGATAATAGCGCATTGCCGCCATTTGATTTTGTCCAACATCTGAGACAATAATTGCCCGCCCATCAGTTTTTTCAGACAATAAATTAACTGCTTGTGACATCCTGATAGTATTAGCTTGCATGGTTAGCTCAGGTAATAGAACTTTACGGTGCTCTTCATCATGTAATTTACGGAATTCTTCACGCCATTCAAGATGTTTATTTGGTTGTACATAGCGTAATAAATGTGTAATCGCAAATTTAGCATCAGCTTGTAAAGTCACTAATGATTTTACATTTTTATTAAATTCAGCATGATCAATATCAATATGAATAATTTTAGCCTGTTTAGCATATTTGGCTAAATTACCTGTAACGCGGTCATCAAAACGCATTCCGATTGCAAGAATTACATCGGCCTGATTGGTCATGATGTTTGGTGCGTAATTACCATGCATACCGAGTAAACCAACAAATAGCTCATGATCCGATGGAAAGTTATGAACACCATGTAAAGTACAAGCAACTGGAATAGTTGCTTTTTCGGCGAGTTTTAATAACTCACCTTCAGCATTAGATATTCCAATACCATTTCCTGCTAAAATAAGCGGGCGTTTAGCATTATTTAACATATCAGCAATTTCAATAAATTTCATATCTGAATGTTTGTGTACTTGTTCTGAACGTGGAACATGTGGTTTATATTCGTAATCTAATAACTCTATTTGAGCATCTTTAGTAATATCAACTAAAACTGGACCTGGACGACCATGAGTTGCATAATAGAATGCTTTAGCCATAACTGCAGGAATATCCGCAGCTTTCGTTATTTGATAATTCCATTTGGTAATAGGAATAGTTATTCCAATAATATCAGCTTCTTGAAAGGCATCAGTGCCAATCAAACTACTAGCAACTTGTCCCGTGATACATACTAATGGCACCGAGTCCAACATCGCATCAGCAATTCCAGTCACCAAATTGGTCGCACCTGGACCTGAAGTTGCAATACACACACCAATTTTACCAGTTGATTTAGAATAGCCTTCTGCGGCAATAACTGCACCTTGTTCATGGCGGACTAAAACGTGGTGAATGTTATCTTTTTTCTCGTATAACGCGTCGTAAGTTGGTAAAATAGTTCCACCTGGATAACCAAATACTATTTCGGTGTTTTCACGGAGTAGTGATTCGACAATTGCTTGTGCACCAGTCATTTTCATACAATAAGCTCCCTTAGTTCCAATTAATTAAGTTTAAAATTTTCTTCAACATAAGCAACATTTACTGCAGCAATAAAGGCTTTTAGTGCTGAAATCTCGATATCGTCATCTTCTGCTTCAGCATTGAAGCGTTTACCATTATAATCAATTAAAATGGTTGAAGCGCAAGTTGCATCTACTGTCACACCTTTGGAATGTGAGCTATAATCGATTACAGTAACGGTAGGTAATTGTGCATTTACAGCTTTATTTAGTGCGCTAAGCGCTGAACTACGCCCCTGATATTCTACCACTAAATCTTGTTGTTTGAAAAATTGTCCATGAAAAGTTACCGTGGTTTTACCACTATGATCTTTTGCATAACTCAGGTCTTCGAGTTTAATTGCAGAGCGATATTTTTTATAGGCAGCTAGTAATTCATCGTCAGTAATTCCTTTACGACGATCCGCATAGGTATCTTTGATCGCTTGAGTTACGACAACTTTCTCACTGTCTTCGCATTGGTAGCCAAATTTAGCCAAAATTTGTTGTGCATGATTACTGCCACTAAGAGGTCCAAACACAAAGCTAATTTCACTTCCTACATCACGTGGGTCAAATGGTTGGTATGCTAATGGATTTTTGAGAATCGCATTGATATGACCACCTGAAGTATGTGATGCTGAATTTTTACCTACAATCGGTGAATGTGGCTGGCGTGGTAGCATACGTTCTGCGATAAAATCTGACGCTTCTTTTAGATATTGAATGTCAATATTAGTATGATAAGCCTGTGGCAAATGAGATTCTTGACCAAATTGGCGAATCATCATGATACATTGCTCTAGTGCAACGTTACCAGCGCGTTCACCAACTCCATTGATACAACCTTCAATTTGGCGTGCAATCCCGCGAAAAACCCCATTTAAGCTATTTTCAAGCGCTGTGCCAAAGTCATTATGACAATGCATCGACCAAATAATTTCTTTATTTGGAAATTCTTGGCTCATTATTTCTTTGTGTTTAGCCATGTTATTTATGAAATAAGCTTCACCTTGGAAATGTGATGCGCCACCAATGGTATCAGGGCAATTAATTACAGTTGCTCCAGCATCAATGGCATGACGAATTAAATCAGTCACAAAATCAAAATTATCCCGTTGACGTGAATATCCTTCAGGGCTAAACTCAACTTCAAAACCTTGATCGGCCATCATTTTAATTAGACGATGTACGGTTGCAATAATCGCTGGTTTATCATCGGCAAGTTTACCAAGAGATGCTGACATTAGTTCAGGGTCAACTGGCACATAGATATGAATCCGTGCACGTCCAATTGCTAAACTTGGTTGTAATGATTCCATGGTTTTGATAACTTGATCTTCACGCAATTGGCATAGTGCGGAAATTTTCATGGTTGAATTAACGTTAGCCATGTTTTGTGAAATGCGATTAACAATCGCAAAATCAGCATTACTTGCTGATGGAAAACCTGCTTCCAAAATATCAACATGCAATTTGTTAGCTATTTCAGCATAGTGTAGATTGTCTTCAAATGACATCCCTGCGCCTGGCGATTGTTGTCCATCGCGTAGAGTAGTATCCAAAATATAGACTTGTTTGCTTGACATCTTAGTTCCTTTATACGTTCATTTGCATTTTTTTGGCATTAACGTAGTTTAATAAATCAAATTAGGCTAGTGCAGCAAGAACTTGATCGGTAAATTCTTTTGTTCCAACGATCTTTTCACCAGCTTCACCGGTTGCAATATCGCCGGTACGGTAACCAGCAACAATTGTTGTTTTAACTGCTGCATCAACCGCTTGTGCTTCATCTAATAAATTAAATGAGTAGGCTAACATTAATGATGCTGATAAAATTTGTGCAATTGGATTTGCGATGTTTTTATTGGCGATATCTGGCGCTGATCCACCAGCTGGCTCATAAAGTGCTAATCCGCTACTACTAAAGCTAGCTGATGGCATCATTCCAACAGAACCAGATAATACTGATAATTCATCGGATAAAATATCACCGAATAAATTGGCAGTTAAAATCACGTCAAATTGAGCCGGGTTTTTAACAATTTGCATTGCGCAATTATCCACCAACATATCGCTATAGTTAATATCTGGGTTTTTGGCTGCAACTTCGCTCACAACTTGGCGCCATAATTTTGAAGTTGCCAAGACATTGGCTTTGTCCACCGAAACTAGGTTTTTACCACGTGTGCGTGCTACATTGAAAGCGTATTCGGCAATTGAGCGAATTTGATTTTCTGTGTATTCAGCACTATCTGTTGCATAACGTTCGCCATCTTTTTCGGCCAACACATGTTCACCAAAATAAATATCACCCAGTAATTCGCGGAAAATTACAATGTCCAAACCATTTTTTAATAAAGTTGGTTTAAGTGGCGATAATGATGCAATTTCAGGGTAAAGCGCCATTTTACGAAAGTTAATGTTGAAGTTAAAGGCTTTACGTAATGCTAAAATTGACTTAGCTTCACAATTAGCCCATTTGGCTTCGGTTTGTAAATGAACTGGACCACCAACCGAACCAAATAAAACTGCATCTGATTGATTACAAATATCGATAGTTGCTTGAGGTAAATGGTCTTGATAAACGTCATAGGCTGCACCACCAACCAAGGCTTCAGTGTATTCAAAATTGTGACCAAATTTGGCTGCAATAGTATTTAAAACGCGTTGTGCCTGAGCCATTACCTCAGGGCCAATGCCATCACCGGCTAATAGAGCTATTTTTTTGTTCATATGTTGTAATCTCTTTTTCTTGCGAAAGTAAATAATCTAGGTCATCCAAGCCATTTAATAGGCAGTGCTTGCGAAATATATCATATTCAAAGCTGTGGCTTTCATCCATAAAGTGAATGGTTTGCGCTTGTAGGTCGATGGTCATGGCTAAAGTATTATCCACTAGCGCGGCATTTATCCATTTTTCTACTGTTGCTTCAGGTAATTTGATTAATAATAAGCCATTTTTAGCTGCATTATTAAAGAAAATATCTGAGAATGAGCTACATACTACGGCTTGAATACCGTATTGTTGAATTGCCCATACTGCATGTTCCCGTGATGATCCGCAGCCAAAATTAGCTTTAGACACCAAAATTTTGCCAGTGTTATAAGCAGGTTGATTTAAAATAAAATCTGGGTACATGGTACGCAATGCTGAAAATACATGTTGACCAAAACCTTCTTTGCTGACGCTTTTCAAATGTTGCGCAGGAATAATCATATCAGTATCAACATTCTCCAGATTTAGTGGAATGGTTGGACTTGTCAAAGTAGTAAATTGTTGCATTAAAGTTGCTCCTCAGTAGTAATGAAGCCTGCTACTGCACTTGCGGCAGTAGTTTGTGGTGACGCCAAATGAGTGATGCTATTTGGGCCTTGACGACCGATAAAGTTACGATTAGACGTGCTAACACAGCGTTTACCTTCTGGAACTTTATCTGGATTCATCGCCAAGCACATTGAACATCCTGGCATTCTAAAATCAGCACCAGCTGCATCAAATATTTTGTCTAAGCCTTCTGCTTCTGCTTGAGCCTTAACTTGCTCTGAGCCTGGTACAATGTACATAGTTACATTACTCGCAACCCGACGTCCATCTAAAATTTTAGCAACTGCGCGCAAATCTTCGATACGTCCATTGGTGCAACTACCGACAAAAGCAAAATCAATTGATTTACCCAACAACGATTGCCCAGGCTGCAAACCAGTGTATGCATACGCTTTTTCTAGAGTTTCGCGATCGCCACCAGCATCTAGGTTTGGTGTAACTCCAGTTAGCGCTATTGCGTGTTCTGGGTTAATTCCCCAAGTAATCATTGGACCAATTCCAGCTAAATCAATCGTGATCTCTTGATCGTATTCAGCATTTTCATCACTAACTAAACTTAACCAGTCTTGTTTGGCAACATCCCATGCATCACCTTTAGGGGCGTAGTGACGGCCATTTAAATAGGCAAAAGTTGTTTCATCTGGGGCTACAAGTCCTGCACGTGCACCACACTCAATTGACATGTTGCAGATGGTCATGCGACCTTCCATGCTTAGTGAACGAATGTATTCGCCAACGTATTCAATTACCGATCCTTGTCCGCCACCAATTCCAATAACTGCAATTAATTTTAACACTGCATCTTTAGCAGTGAAGTATTTATTTGGCATGCCTTTAAATTCAACTTTAAAGGTTTTTGGACGATCTTGGAGAATACAACTAGTTGCCATTGCATGAGTAACCTCCGAAGTGCCAACGCCAAAAGCCAATGCACCAAATGCACCATGAGTTGAAGTATGCGAATCGCCGCAAATAATTGTTGTACCAGGCAGGGTGAAGCCTAACTCAGGACCAACTACATGGACAATTCCTTGATGCTTACTATCAATGTCAAAAATAGTTACGCCTGTTTCAGCACAGTTTTCCCGTAAAGTATCAACTTGTTTACGGGCAATTGCATCCGTAATTACCGCGCGATTTTTATCGGTTGGGATTGAGTGATCGATAGTAGCTAATAAATTTTGTTTATTGCGAATTGGGATATTACGTTGTTTTAATTCAGCAAAAGCTTGTGCTGAAGTTACTTCATGTAACAGAATGCGATCAATGTAAAGAGTATCAGGGAAATTAGCCTGACTTTGAACTACGTGGCGTTGCCAAATTTTGTCGATGATATTTTGTTTCATGTTTTAGCTTTTATAAATAAAACGATTACTGTTGAGCCCGAATCTGCGTCCATCCACAAACTTATAAAGCTAGCTGATTGCAACCAAGTTTTTGATGCAATACTAATTTTGTTATCGTGGAACGTACTCTGGAGTGATTTTCAGGTGTTAACTGTTGTCTAATTAATATTAGAATTGACGAGTAAGTTTATTAATTATATAAAATAAATGAGTCAGTTATTTTACGTTTAATTAATGCATTTTGTCAATTCGTTAATGGGATAAACATTTGTATTGCTCTATGAAATACATTCAAAAGTTTAGAGTGAGTTTTATATTCTCTTTAACGTCACATACGAGATGAATCTCATCTAGTGTGTAAGATTACTTGTTGAATAGTCTGCGCTTTGTTTTTGAAAATTTATTTTCCCATAGCAGTATTTTAACGCACTTGCAAAAAAATATTATTGCAAAGATGTCTCATAATTAGATTTTTTTGGTATATAATTGTGCAATTAATTTATTTTAAGAAAGAATATTGTGATTGCACTCGATTCATATGATAAAGAAATTCTTCGGGTTGTTCAAGATAATGGCAAAATTACGAATCAAGATTTAGCGGACAGCGTAGATTTATCGCCTTCGGCGTGTTTGCGTAGGGTCAAAGCTCTTGAAGACGCAGGAGTTATTTCTGGTTACAAATGTGTGGTTGATCCGAAGCAACTTGGTCTTGGTCTAACTGCGATTGTGTATATTTCTATGGACAAGCACATTCCAGAACGTTTTGAGCTTTTTGAACGTGAGATATTTGCTATTGCAGAAGTTGTTGAATGTTCTTTGATAACAGGGCAAAGTGCAGACTACTTATTAAAAATTATAGTGAATGATCTTGAACATTATCATAAAATTTTGGTCGGTAAAATTACCAAAATAACTGGAGTCTCAGGAGTTCATTCAAGTTTCATTTTAAATAAGGTAATTGAAAATCGTTCTTTACCAATTTATTGATTTTATTGAATTGTGCGAGTGGATTTTGTTTTGGTATATTTTTAACAGAATTGATATCGCGTCTAAAAAGAGGTAGTTTATAATTAACGATGTGATCAAAGAAGAGCTTTGTTTACAGAGCAAATTAAAAGTATCAAGCCAGGAAATCTTGCTTATATTAGTGAAGTAGTTATTGATAAAACATATGTAGATTAATTTAAAAATATTCATCAGAGTAACCAATAATGCAAGATAGCTTGAGTTCAGCAATTAAACAACTTTAGCTCTATGGTTACGTATAATTTTGTGAAATTGATGGTGTATTCTAGTAATGATATTGTCTTTGCAATTATTAGTTTTTGAATTAATCATCCTGAATATAATATTATATGATTTTAATATTATAGATTGTCACTTTCGGAAGCATGATAGCTGGTAAAATTCCAGCTTTCATCTGTAATTAATAACGGAATATTATGCGTAATTGGGCATTTCTTGGTGTTGTTGTGGCGATTTCTGGTTGTAGTTGGCTGTCTAGTCCAAGCTTGCCAAATGTTACATCTCCACCGCAATTTAATTCTAGCACCTCTGATTATAAGTCAATTGAAAGCTTGCCGTATTTGGCATGGTGGCAACAATTTAAGGATCCGCAATTAAATAATTTAATTGAAAGCGGGCTAAAAAGCAATTTGGATTTAAGCATTGCATTAAGTAATTTGGAGCAAGCTCAAGGTCAACTTAAGCAAATTCAATTGAGTTGGATTCCGCTGGTTAACTTGTATGGTGGTTTTTCAAGTAATCCAGGATTCGGTGCACCAGGAACTTTTTACGGTGCTTGGCCACAATATACGTTAAATATTGCCAAATTAATTGAGCAGCAAAAGTTGGCAAATTATAATCTTGAAATGATTCGTGCCATGGTTGATGGTGTCCGTTTAACTTTAATTGGGCAGGTTAGCTCTGGGTACTTTACTTTGATTGCTCAACAAGAGCAATTGCGTTTACTCAATCAATTAAACACTGATTTGACAGCGTTGATTGTGTTACGCCAAAAAGAAATTAAAATTGGTATTAAAGATAACATTGATTTGGCTGATTTATTGTCACGTCAAAAGTTAGTGCTTGCTCAATTAGCGATTGCTGAACACAATATTTTATTAAGTAAAAATGCATTACGTTATTTATTAAATCAAAATCCAGGTCAAATCAAGACCACAGATAATTTTGCACAACTTAATTTTACTGCTTTTAAGCCAGGTGGGTTACCTGTGAATGTATTACAAAATCGCCCTGATTTGAAAATTGCGGAGTATGCTTTGAAGGCTGCACACACAAATGTTGGTGTTGCGTATGCTAACTTATTTCCTGCGTTACAATTGGATGCCTTTTTTGGCGGAGTGAGTGCAACTAATTCTTTTGCAACTCCCGGTACGTATGGACCATTTCAAGATGAGTATGTCAATTGGGGGATTGATCCAAGTACTTTTGGTCAAATTGAGGCTGGTAAAGGTGCATATCAAGCCCAAGTCTATCAATACATTCAGACGGTGCGGAAAATTCTTAAAGATGTAGATAATGCTTTTTCTGCCAATCGTCAATACACGAGTAATTATCAAGAGACTCAATTAGCTTGGCAGGATTTAGCGAGTAAGTATAAACTGCAGCAAGGTCTCTATCAAATTGGAACTCTTTCGTATCCGCAATTATTGGAAAGTAAAATTCAATTAGATAATTTAATGTTGTCTGTCAACCAGGCTAGGTTGCAACAAGCAATTAGTCTTGTAAATCTTTATCAGGACTTGGCTGGTGGTTATAAGTACCAAAATGTCGAATCTACTTCTCAACTTACTTTGGACTAATGTGATGAAAATTGCTTCTTTACGCTATTTAAAACGCCATATAACTTTTGCCAATAGTGTTATTTTTGTTGGTGCAATAACGGCGTTTTTATATATCTTTTCTTATTGTTTTCCTATTACAGACAATGCTTTTGTGGTAAACAATGTGCGACCAGTTGCCGCATTGGTTAAGGGTTACGTAACCAATGTATACGTTAAAAATGGTGATGTGGTTAAAAAAGGTCAGCAATTATTTAGCGTCTTTGATAAGCCATATTTATATGCAGTTGAGCAAGAGACGGCTAATCTAGCCTCGGCTAAATCAAAATTATTATCGTTGCAAAAAACTTTGGAACGCGATCAACAATTTAGTCAAAACTTACAGGACACTTATACGCGCTTGGCACAAGATGATGATAAATATCAGCAAGCATATAAAATTAATGCTGTCTCCTTGATGACATTACAAAATTCACAGCAGGAAACTAAAGCAGCATCAGCAAGTTTAGCTGCAAGTAAGAAACAAATTGAAATTGATCTGGCTAACCTTGCGACACAGAAAAATGATATTTTGGCATTAACCGCCAAATTAAAGAATGCTCAAGTTGATTTAGACTTAACACATGTTTATGCAGAGAATGATGGAGTTATTCAGAATTTTTATCTAAGTTTAGGAACTCCTGTCAATGTGAATCAGCCATTGTTTTCTTTTGTCGATACTGATAAGGTCTATTTTCAAGCTAATTTTAATGAAACTGACTTACGGAATGTTCATAAAGGTTCGAAAGTATTAATTTTTCCGCGCACTTATCTCGGACGGAAAATCTTTCACGGGGTTGTTGTTTCAGATTATTGGAGTGCAAACCGACAGTTGACAGATAATCGTACACAATTGCAAACTGTAACTAATGAAAATCAGTGGGTTTTGTTACCACAACGGTTGCCAGTGGATATTAAAGTGTTAGATGTAGATTCAAAATATCCATTGCGCGTTGGTACGAGTGCTTATGTTTATATTCAAAGTGAATGAGCTAATTACATATGATCTTACATCATTTTGAACTTTGGCTAGAGCGAGTTGACCCGTACTATACGCAGAGAATTATTTTACGTAAAGGGTTGTTTTTAGCCGTTTGGGCAACTGCCGTCAATTGGATTGCACAGCCAGATGTATTTGCCGCATATGCTGCAACTATGATGTTGTTAGCTGGTATTTATGAATCGCCAAGTTTAGTTAGCTACCCAGAAAAGGAAAAGGCTCTGGTTTTTAGTTTTATAGTGAGCGGTATCGGTTGTGTGACGTTCTATTTGTTTTTTCCCTTCAAATTTACTTTAATGTTTTTTGCATTAGCTCATTTTGCTTCATTGTATTTTTTTTGTGATCGTTACTATCCTAAATTTAAGCCTTTTGTGTTGCAAACAATAGTGGTTAGTGCGTTAAATATGGCAACTTTGCCAGCTGGAAACTTACAAATAGCCATTGATATGTTTTTTTGTGTGATGCTTAGTTTATTCGTTACCTTTTTAGCGTATAAAATTCATCCCAATTTATATGCTCGTGTTTGGCAACGTGGATTTGCACATTATTTAGGTTCGGTTGTAGCTGAGATTGGGCATGCAATAAACAAGTTAGATACGCATTCATTTGTTGAGGGTGCACGACATTTAAATATAATTCGGGCTTACCGTAGACTCTTACCACGTAATCTTTTGTTAAATGTTACTCGAACAACCGTTCATATTCGTAATATTCAATTTGCGTTAAATCATATTTATTTGAAAGATAAAGACAATCACTTTTGGTTAGAATTTCAGCAGCAGGTTGGTGAATTCCATTTAGCTGTATTGCAGCGACGGCATTGTTCAATAGTTGCAATTAATCATTATGTACCAGAGTTTACTCAAGATTATGTAGTTGATAATTTGAATAAATCGATTATTAATTGGAATAAAGTATGCGCATTAGTTTAAAGCAGAAATTGTCTTATGCGCGTTTTGGTCAAATTGCGTTTGTATTTGTGATTGGCCTTGGTATGTACTTATTTACAACTATTCCGCATAATTGGTGGATTTTTTTAACCGTTATGATGATGAGTGCCGCAATTGAACCTGGCTTGATTGTCAAAAAATCCATTAATCGTGGTAAGGGAACGTTGCTTGGTATTTTGATTTTTTTACCTGTAATTTATTTGATGCATCTTAATTATCGGGTAATTCCGTTGGTATTTATCTTTTTGGGAATTGGCATATCTTTACCAAATGCTAAGCGTTATGATATTAGTGTTATTTTTATGACGATGATGGTTTTTACGTTAACGGCATATACTTTTACAAAACCACTATCTGAAGGTCCATTTGAGATGACTCTCAATCGTTGTATTTGTACGGTAATTGGAATTATTATTTGCATTTCTGGGGATTATTTCTTATTTGGGCGTTTCAATTATTCGCGTAAAGTTTATTTTCTTTTGCAGCATGAAGTGTGTGATATGTTAGAGGTAAAATTAAAAAATATTTGTCGTGCACATGAAACTAAACAAAATATATTGTTGTTGGTAGAGGATTTACGTGATAGTTTTAATTTTAGCTATAGTAGTATTGCAACTAGTGGTGAAAGCATTCGCAGTAGTTTAACTAATAGTCGTGCGACAAAAAGTAAGGTTGTGGAATTTGAACTAATATTATGGCAACTACGTAAAGTAGTATTTGGGGTTTATTACGCGGAATGTATTTTGAAAGATCCCGTTAGCTCTTTAGATCATCAACAGCGTTTTAAAGAATTAATGATTAAGGCTCGGCAAAATATGATTTCTTTACGTGATTGATATTGCCGAGTATCCTTAGTACTTAGCCTGTAATTTAAAATCAAAGCATTGCAAAAACATGAATACCAATTCGTAAAGGTTATGATTTTGTTTAAAACTCTTATTGTATTCATTAACATTCTACAGCTTGTGTTAGATGCCGATGAAGTCATTACTGCTTAAATCCAGTTATTACTCATAAGGTATCGTACATCATTTGAATTATCTTTGTTTATAAAGATCTATTTGAATAAAAGCATCGGTAACGCGACATTTTTTAACCAAACTAAAGTTAGTGTATTTGGTTGTAATTCCAATAAGCTCACATTTGTCCAGATTTGTTTATTTCTATCGACAAGCGTAGCTTTGCGGTTTGATTTTAAATCAAAGATGAAATACTTCTTCTTACATGAATAATACTCACGTTTTCTGCTGGTGAGTACCAACAATTAGCTATAACAAAAGAGAATTTAACTTGGTTTGCTATCGCAGTTTTAATTTGTTTGGACAAAATTTATTATTGTTAATTGGGTTTTTTTGGTATTGAATTATCCACTAGTCTGGTTAATCATGTTGCTAAATTAATAGATACCTTTAAATAATTGGTATAAAAATCAAAGACATTGTTGATGGATATCTCTGATAGGTGAACATCATAATTTTATATACAAATGCACTTAGTACGTAACATCATTTATTGAGATGAAGTAGTGTATGCATTATAAATTATGGATAAATAACATCTGTTGATTGTAATCACGTAGCAATTTATATCATTTTGGCATTAGTTAAATCACAAGATCTAACTAATGAGCTTACTATTGAATAGATAAAAGATTTCACATTACACAAAATAAGGTTGCGAATTTATACTATGCATCCCAACTAAACACGCATACACTCAAATATAAAATCAACAAATAACTGAGCCTCTTTAGAGAGTTTTTTCTTATGTGCCAAATAGTACTCAAAACGTTCTAGAACTAAATTAGGCAAAACTGATAGTAGTATTCCACTATCAATTTCATTTCGAACTAAGCTTGGCATACTACCAAAAATAAAATCCGCATTCATACCAATTTTTTTCATATGCACCGCATTATCTACATTAAGCTGAACTTTACTTAAATCAAGAAGATACTCTTCATCAGTATGAATATTTCTCATCTTTTGATAGCTATGTGGTAATAAATTGCCTCCATCAAGAATTCCAATGATTGAATGATTGACAAGATCATCAAATGCCTCTGGGAGACCATGTTTTAAAGCATAATCAGGAGTGCAATAAAGCATTGCATGCTCAGCACGAGCTAATCTATTTTCAACATCATGCTTCTTTATATAACAATTTGATAATACGATATCTGGATCATGTTTAGGCCAACTCTGTAAGTTATTAGCAAAGTTGATATTTAACTTGATTTCGGGATATTTTTTTAAAAAAGTACCCAAATATGGGCAAACTAATTCATATGCAATTTTGATACCAAATGTAATATTTAAAATGCCAGCATACTTATCTTTATTTTGACTTTTATTATAAACATTCAAAACGTTCTTGGTAAATGACGGTAAATGCTTAAATTGGTTATATATATACTCTCCAAAATGCGTTACATCAAATCGCCTAGATGTTCGAATAATTAATTTATTTCCAAGCTTAGCTTCCAGTTCTGAGATGTATTTACTTAGTGTCGATGGCTGAATATTAAATAATTCTGAACAGTTTTTAAAGCTTTTTAACTCATATAAACTAAGAAAGTAAATAATATTGTCTAGCATATCGACCCTATTTTTAACACATGATTTAAAACATTATTATACGTTAATTTGAAATCAAGATTTCTAAAATTGAACTTATAAATTCCAAAATCATAGTTTCAAATTATAAATAATAATGGATAATGAGAGCCTCAAATGCATAAAAAAACAATTGTATATTAATCTCTACTATGTAGAACAATTTTAAACCAGACTCTGTTGAAGTAATAAACTCTCCTGATGCTGCGATCACTAGTACCAGCACTGGTGAAAATAAAGGCAAACAGTATTTTACTACGGTCCATTATCAGGCAACACTCGATCATCATTGGAGTTTTAAAGATTTTCCATTTGATTGTCAGACATTTAAAGTTATTCTTGAGGCAGTCAATCCAATAGATGTAATGAAATTAGTGCCTGATTATGAGCAATCAAATCCTAATACAAATATCAAAATAGATAACTGGAAGTTTGTTAAATCATTTATCGAGTCTTCCGAAACTTTATATAGTTAGCGCAAAAATAAACTTCAACTTATGTTAATATACATCCTTATGA
>CAZZAV010000004.1:0-78462 GCA_964652705.1 uncultured Neisseria sp. | reverse complement strand
CATTCATAAGGATGTATATTAACATAAGTTGAAGTTTATTTTTGCGCTAACTATAGATAAACACTCCAATCGAAATAATTAAAAATCCTAGCGCAGGCGTTAATAACCATACTTTGGCTTTAGTAAGAAAACTAACCATTGGGTAAAAATATTGAAGAAGCCTTGGTGCAAAATTTATTAATGCATTTTCGAGCATATTTTTATTTACAGGAATCATATATGCTGCATAAAGAGGAATTCAGCTAAAAACGAATAAGCGATCAACCAAGTGTGGAATTTGTTGTTGTGAATTAAATATATTTTTAGCTTTAGCATTGTAAATTCTTAAAATACCAAATTTTTGCATATGAACATGATAAATATTACAAAGTAATGCAAAAAAAACTAGACCATTTAATAAGGCTGGTAATGTACGTAATAAAAACGAAACACCAAAAAATGTAGCAACACACAATAGAGGAAAAATTAATAACTATTTTTTATGATTATCAAAAGTATCTTTATCGAGATAAGCCGATACGACACCAATATGTAAATGCACAAAACTAATGGAATCCCCTGCAATGAATAAATAAAAATTTAATTTAGAACTATTTTGTATTAAATAAATACTGATAAGCATCCATAACCAACCAAAATAATAAATACAAATATCGATTATCGGTTTATTGTGCCACTGTGAAACTTGCTTCATTACTGCAACGTTCAAATTTGTCCCCTCTTCTTAATATCAGCACAAAACTAACAATAAACCTGATGTTCTGTAGTTTTTATCATCCTATATCATAAATTTAGTACATCGCTATAACATAAATGTACAAAATATAATGCCATTCTAAACCTGAAATTTAACTTAAATTCAATAGTCAAAAGCAGCTCTATCTCCAGATTAGAACCAAATTAAATATAAAGTTTCAAATAAAGAAAGACGACCTTAAATAAAAAATAAGCACATTTTTATTTATGCGCTTATTTACCTTCAAATCACTCCATAAACTACAAATTCATTCAAAAACACTATCATCAAAACCGATTAACCAAGTTGCAATAAACCCACCTAAATAAGCAATACAAATAGCAAGCAAATATAGCAGCATTCCATTATGGATTAATAATGTAAGCGGTAACCCAGAAATACCTAAACCAGTCGCCCCAAGTTTAAAAGTGGCAACAAATGCACCACCTAAACCACCTCCAACACATGCTGCAATAAATGGACGAAATAATGGCAAAGTTACACCATAAATCAATGGCTCACCAACCCCAAGAAAACCAACTACAATTCCTGATTTGATAATGTGCTTTAATTTTTCATTCTTAGTTTTCACCCACACTGCCAAAGCTGCTCCTACCTGACCTGCACCCGCCATAGCCAAAATTGGTAATAAAACAGTCGAACCTGTAGTTTTAATCAATTCAGCATGAATTGGAGTCAGACCTTGGTGCAATCCCGTCATGACCAATGGCAAAAATGCAGCACTCAAAATAAATCCAACGACTGGTCCACCATGGTCAACCGCCAATTTGGATCCGTTGGTAATTGCATCAGAAATAATACCGCCAATAGGCTGCAAAATAAATATTGCCAAAAACCCTGAAATTAATAAAACTAAAGTAGGTGTAACAAAAAGGTCGAAAGAAACAGGTATAACTTTACGTAAACGTTTTTCCAACCAAGCAGCAAAAATACTTACAAATAAAACTGCAATAATTCCTCCACGCCCAGGCACTGCATGTTCGCCAAAAATACTTAATTTGGCCAAATCAGGCATAGTTAACACAGCTGCTAACACGCCACCCAAAATTGGTGTGCCACCAAACTCTTTTGAAGCGTTTAATCCTGCAAATAACGCCAAGCCAAAAGTTATACCGCCCCCAAGTAATTTTAAAATAATTCCAACTGTGCTTTGGTCAAATGGAATACCATTCAACATTTCTGGAGTCAATACCTTGGCTAAAATATTGACAATACCCAAAATTAAACCACAGCCAATAAAGGCCGGAATCATAGGAATAAAAATATTGGCCAGTTTTTTTAAAAAAAGTTTAAATGGAGTTGAGTTTTTTTGTTTTAATTGCTCTTTAATATCTTTACCAAGCACATTTTCTTTCACAGCAGAATGCATCTGTTCAGTTATGCTAGAAGTGGTACTTTCATGCAACAACATAAATTGTTCATAAACTTGATTAACTTTACCTGGACCAATTATAATTTGCAATTGATCTGGGGTGTCAACAACCCCCAAAACCCCAACAATAGCTTTTAATGCTACTAAATTAAATTTATCCTTATCTTTAATTGTAATTCGTAGTCGTGTCATACAGGTTGCAACAGAAGAGATTCCGCAAGGCCTTAACTCTGTATAAATTTGCTGAGCAATTTGTGATGGATTAAAACTCATAAAAGCTATCCTTATTTAGAAATATTTAATTTTGTGCTTCTGGTATGGCTTGATAAATTAAGTCAATTATTGGTGCGTATTTACCTGTAGCAAAGCTATCACCTGCAAATCTACCATTTTGGTAGGTACTATGTTTTTTATTTGTTAGAAGTATAATTACTAATTGATATTTGGGATCAATTAAAGTAATTGTTCCAGTCCAACCAGTGTGCCCATAGGCCAAACTGCTAGCATAATGTCCAAATGGTGCGTAATCATGATTACTGCCAGCACGCCGCCAGCCCAAACCATAACTACTGTCACTAGCTAGTGGTGCAGTAAATTCTGACTCCACTGCTGCACTCCACAAAACTTTGCCTGCATAACTCCCATTATTCAAAGCCAATTGTGTTAGTACTGCTAAATCACCAAGATTAGAAAATAACCCAGCATGACCAGAAATACCACCCATAGAATAGAATGCCTTTTCATCATGTACTTGGCATTGTAAAACATGGGTACGAATATTAGGAAAATTTACCGCACCACCACGGGTGTTACCCATTACCTCAGTTGCAGCACAGTCGCTTGCAACATAACCGTGATCTAACGGATTAAACCATGTAGATCGTAGATTTAACGGCTGATAAATATTCTTTTCAGCGTATTGATCTAAACTTAAACCGCTAATTTTTTCTACAATTAAACCAAGTAGCATAAAATCAACATCACTGTAATTTGGCTTACCACCACGTGAAGCTACAAACGGTAGCTTCGTGTATAAAATTGATTCAGTTATACTTCTATTTTGAGAGTATAAGTTCTCTCCATATTGCCTAATCGAAGCAGGATTAAAAAATTGTGGATCTGGCATATAACCAGCACTGTGAGTCAATAGATCACGTACCGTACGTGTATCACGGCATTCATCATTGAAATCACATCCAGTATACTCAGGAATATAGGCATGAATGGGCTTATCGATATCTAACCTGTTTTCAGAGACTAACTGCATAATTGCAAAATTAGTTGCATACATTTTAGTATTAGATGCCAGATCAAATAAAGTGTGACAACTTAGTGGAGTAGGATTAGTTAATCTTTTTAACGTTATAGCGTCATATTTCAATGAGTAACCATACACCGTTTGTTTAATAACTTTACCATTTTTAATAATCAATAAGCCTGCCCCAGGAAAACCGTCTTTTACATCTTGATTAATTTGCCGATCAACCAAAACTAATTTTGCAGCATTAAATCCACTTAGTGCAATTGACTCTGATGATAAACCAGACTCAGTTGTATGCGAAAAATAATCACACTCATTTTGTGCTAAAACTAATGGGCTTAGAACAATTAAAACAAAGGTGGAAAAGTATTTAGAATAATTCAAAAGGTGCATTCATAAAAGTATTAAAAAGCTCAATTAACGTAGCGTTATCTCTTAGACAATAATCAAAATCACAAATTAACTAACAAATTCAAGAAATTGACGCATCGTGGGTAAAGATTTAATTGCTCCATAATTAGTGCAACTAAACGCACCAACCAAATTAGCAAATGCAACAAATGAATCCCAATTTGGATCAGGATGTTGAGCCAATTTAAATAGTAATCCACCCATAAATGCATCTCCTGCACCAGTACTATCCACCTGCTGAATTTTACGAGAGGGAATTACCCGCGTTCCATCACTATTACATAAAAGAGTGCCTTTTTCGCCCATCGTAATTACTACATTTTTAGCACCAACATGCCGTAAATAAGCAGCTGCCAAACTTAGATCATCTTCACCACTAATTAATTGAGCTTCAATTTCACTTAACTTTACTACGGTTGCTAACGAAATAAACATTTTACAATCTTTGATATAGTCATCTAGCAATTCAAGCTTTACCAAATCTTCACGATAATTGGGATCAAAACTAATTAAATTACCATTACTATCTGCGATTTCTAATAATTGTAAATAACTACTACGAAGTTCACCACCCAACAATGCAGTCGCAGAGCCGAAGTGGATAATATCACTATTATCTATACAGCTTAAGTCTAAATCACATACTCTATAATCACCATCACTACCACGATAAAATTCAAAATCACGCTCACCGCGTTTATCCAGTGCCACAAGGGCTAATGTGGTTCTACCACCACGCTTAATTAATGAGGTATTTATTCCTAATTCATTCATACTAGCAATCAAAAACTCTCCAAAGCCATCTGAGCCAACTTGTCCCATGAAATAAGCTTTGCCACCCAATTTACTAATTGCAGCGCTTACGTTAGCTGGCGCTCCACCAGCTAACTTAATGAATTGATTACTTTTGGCAAATCCCATACCAGGTTGACCCATCAAATCAACTAACAACTCACCGATGCAAAATACTTTTTTCATAGCAGTAACTTTTATTTAAAATAATGTTATTATAGCAGATAATTCACCCACAGAGTCTAACAAGCTCTATGCGATGCAACATTAGCTCCACGCAAACAAATACCACTCAATAATTTAGAAAAACAGAATGGAGTTAATACAACAAAATTAATAAAAAATGAAAGATATTAGTCGAAAAACTAGACACTACTAACCTAGGGTTTAGCCCTGTCATAGCAATAAATACGGATGAGATCAGGCAAGACTAAAATAAAAACAAAACCACCAATTCATTCAAAGAATTAAATTCACCTGACGCAACAACTCTACTTTTGTCAATAAATCTGAGATTGGCATATCTGCGACAATTTGATGCTGCTCATTCAATAAAACTCCTCGTCTAGTTAACTGCTCAACCAAATTTAAATTATGCGTGGTTATGATCAAGGTTTTTCCTGCCAAATTTAATTTTCGTAGCAACTCAATCAACCAAGCTTGCGATTTTGGATCCAAAGCATTGGTTGGTTCATCCAAAATTAACACTTGTGGATTTAGTAATAACACCGCCGCAATTGCAACTTTTTTCTTCTCACCACCACTTAATTTATACGGTGCTTTATCAATCAAATGCTCAATACCCAATAATTGAATAATTTCGTTAATCCGCTGATTTATCTCAACTACGCTATAATCTAATTGCAAGAGACCAAATGCCAATTCTTCACGAACGCTGTTACAAAATAACTGAACGTCAGAATCCTGAAAAATAAAACCAACTTGTTGATGATAATGGTTTGCAAAGCTGTCATTACGCAAAAGACGAGCTGTAACTTCCGTCCCAAAAGCAAAAAAATCACCTGATGTCGGTGAAATTAAACCAGCAAATATCTTTAATAAGGTTGACTTCCCACAACCGTTGGCACCAAGTATACTCACAGCTTCACCAGCGTTAATTTGCAAATTAATCCGCTTCAAAGTATCTGCTTCCCCAGCATAACTAAAATCAACATTTCTTAATTGAAAAATCTCTTGTTCAGACACAATTACCCCGTAGCAAAATAAACAAAATCAAACCAATAACTAAATTATTTAATAAAAAAAACCAATCAATTAATCCAAAATTTAAAGTTCTTAAACTAACTAGTCTTTGCTTAAAGCCACGCAAGCGCATCGCTGCAAAAATTTCCGTTGCCAAAAAATTAGCCTTAATAAATAACAATGCCAGCGAATGACCTAAAAAACGTCTGTTTTCAGAATGTGGCAGCTTACCAACACTACGCAAAAAACGTGCTTCACTTATTTGTAAAACTAAATTCACTAACAAAAAAACATACCGATAAGTCATATCCAAAATCAAAATGGCACTAGCAGGAACTTTCAACAACGATAAACCTTTAGTTAAGTCATGCCAGCGCGTTGTAACCATCAATAAATAAGCAAATGATATCGCAACTCCACTTCGCAAACACAACAAACTAACCAGAAGTAAACCATTATCGCTAATTGCCAAACCGTTGCGGAAAATAAAACCTCTTGGATTTGGCAATATTAAAACCACCAATTCCTGACCTGAAATGATTGAACTAAATAACGCTGGAATTGAGCAAATTAAAAGAAAAGGAGGAATTATTAGCCATGAACGCTTAAAGAGACGCAAAATTGATAGCTTACTTAATTTGGCGTAGAGTAAATTAATCAACAATAAAAAACCTAGTAGCATAAAATTTCTGGCGAAATTACTAAGTACAATAAAACCTAAAAAAACTACTAACTTCGCACGAGGATCAATTTGCTGTAAAAAACCGTTTTTGCTGGCTTCAACAGAAAGGTATAATTCATTATTAAAAATTTGCGCAAAATTTTGAATCATCTTACGCAAAAAATTTAGCCGAGGTTTTGAGTTTTGAAGTAATTTTGGCGATGAATCAATTAACCATAGTGGAATATTCTCATGCAAACACATCAGCGTTTTACTGCCATTTTTTGCGTCATCTTTGCCGATAAAATTATTAACACCGATATCATCACAACACCAATTAAAGCAGACAAAATATAAGCCATGGAGTGCGAAAACAAATTAGATCCTAATTTAGGCCATGAATAATCAGGCATAACACCGTGCCACCAACTGGTAGACCCTGCCATACCTTGAGGAATATAACCCAATATTTGCTTAACTTCATCTGGTGCCCATTCACCATAAGCTGTTCTCGATGCAAGTAACCCTAATGGTGTTAAAATAATTACCACAGCAAAAAAACTAATTAATTTCAGATTTTGAGCTAACCACCTAGTTTTAGCTGGCTTTCTAACAATAACAAATTGTTGATTATCTAATAGCTGAGGCGCAAATTTAACAATGTACCCCATTGCTAGCGAAGAAACAATACCATCCAATGGTCCGGCAAAAACTCCATGGGTAAAAACCATTGCCGGCAATGCGACCGATATAGAGTAAAACCCATACAAAGGTATTCCACTTGAGGTCTTAAATAATAATGGTTGAATACCCATTTCAATCCCAGCGGCAATTGCAGCCAAGTTTATACCCACATAGGAGGCAACAAATACAGCGACTAAATTACGGCGTGAACCTAATAATGCACGACCTGAAATTAAACGATAAATCACATATCCACTACACGGCATAATTACAGCCATATTTAAGCAATTAATACCCAATGCTAATATTCCTCCATCACCAAAGATAAACGCCTGAATCAATAACGTTGTAGATAACGCCAGAATTGCAGCCCAAGGTCCAACTAAAATTGCCACCAAAACTGCGCCAACGGCATGCGCCGAACTCCCGCCAACAACAGGTATATTAAACATCATAACTAAAAATGAAAATGCTGCACATAAGGCAATTTGTGGAATAAGTTGTTGATTATGCGCGAATTGAATTTTTCTAAATGCACGATACCATACACCTAACATAAATACAAATGCTGGAATTGTTGTTTCAGGACTAAGATAACCGTCAGGAATATGCATCAAAAGACTCTTTAAAATAAACTTAAAATTAAATTAGCTAGATTATAATACACTCAGGGTATTTCAATCAATCCTTGTGAACCAAATGATTCTTTGGTATATCGGCAAAGAACTTATCCTGATCATCAACAAGGTAACAATAAAATGAGTAAAAATCCTTGGGTGATTACCTTTGGTTAAATTTCAATTAAAAACAAGTAGTTAATTTATAATACTTTAAAATAACATTTGCATATAAAACAAAACTCAATTAATCATCTAATACATAAATAATTCCCAAACTTACTTTTCAGGCAATTACAAGAAAATACACGCAACATGCCTCAGCTTAAATAATTTCAGCTTTAAAATTAAAATTTTGCTAACCCTTAAGCTATATTGATGCTAAAATCAGGCGTTAAAAACTGTCAAAATAGGAAAATTCACGCATGCAAAATAATAATATAGTAATTATTGGTACTCAATGGGGTGATGAAGGTAAAGGAAAGATTGTTGATTGGTTGACCGAAAGCGCTGCTGCCGTAGTTCGCTTCCAAGGTGGACATAATGCAGGTCACACCTTAGTAATCAATGGTAAAAAGACGGTTCTTCGTTTACTACCATCAGGAATGATGCATGCTGGAGTACAATGTTTTATTGGGAATGGTGTAGTAATTTCTCCAGAAGCTTTAATCAAAGAAATCAAAGAGCTTGAATCAATTGGCGTGAACGTACGCGATCGATTAAAAATATCTGAAGCCTGCCCTTTAATCATGCCATACCATATTGCAATTGATCAGGCACGTGAGCTTAAAAAAGGTATCAATAAAATTGGTACTACAGGACGTGGAATTGGTCCATGTTATGAAGATAAAGTTGCACGCCGTGCAATTCGAGTACAAGATTTATTTAACCCAGCAATCTTTAAAGAAAAATTAGCTGAAAACTTAGATTTCTATAATTTCCAATTAGAGCATTATTATAAGGTTGCGACTTTAGATTTTGACACAATTGTAAACGATGTTTTAAATACTTATGCTGATGACATTAAGCCAATGGTGTCTGATGTATCACGCAAATTATTTAACTTAAATAAAGAAGGTCAAAAAGTAATATTTGAAGGCGCACAAGGTACTTTATTAGATGTTGATTTTGGTACTTACCCATATGTTACTTCATCAAATTGTGTGGCTGGCGGCGCTTCAACTGGTGCTGGAATTAGCCCACGCATGATTAATTACGTGCTTGGAATTGCAAAAGCTTACACAACACGAGTTGGTTCTGGCCCATTTCCAACTGAATTAACTGATGCAGTTGGTCAAGGCCTAGCTAGTCGCGGTAATGAGTTTGGTTCGGTAACTGGTCGTGCACGTCGTTGTGGTTGGTTTGATGCAGCGGCACTAAAACGTGCGGTGCAAATTAATGGTGTTTCAGGTATCTGTGTGACTAAATTAGACGTTATGGATGGCATGGAAGAAATCAAAATTTGTGTTGGTTATATCCGTGATGGTAAAGAATATGATATTCTACCATTTGGTTCAGATTTAGTAGTTAACTGTGAACCAGTTTATGAAACAATGTCTGGTTGGTCTGAATCAACTGCAGGTCTAAAAACCTATGCTGAATTACCAGAAAATGCAAAAATATACCTTAAAAGGATTGAGGAAATAATTGAAACTCCAATTGATATTATTTCAACAGGACCAGATCGGGTTGAAACAATTCTCATCAATGATAAATTATTCAAATAATCTCTCGGCCACTCTTTACGAGTGGCTTTATTTCACTCTGGCGAAATTTAGGCTTCATGGATACTAATTTAAATAATCTACAAATAATTCTTTGTAAT
The DNA here is from genome assembly GCA_964652705.1 of uncultured Neisseria sp. Lineage (GTDB taxonomy): Bacteria > Pseudomonadota > Gammaproteobacteria > Burkholderiales > UBA11063 > Aquella. The sequence goes on along the minus strand of CAZZAV010000004.1, from coordinate 68,879 downwards.
ACCTCACACCCAGGTAACATTGGTTCAGCAGCACGCGCAATGAAAACCATGGGTATACTTAAGCTCGTATTAGTCGATCCAATTCATCAACCAGATGATCATACACTGGCACTTTCATGCAATGCAAAGGACGTTGTTGAAAATGCGCGCATCATCGAAGGTCTGGACAGTGCAATCGAGGACTCACATCTAGTAATTGCATTAACCGGCCGCAAGCGTGAATTTAGTGATAATTTACTCACGCCAAAAGAAATAATGCCAGAAATTCTAAGTGCAATTCACAATCACCAAAAAGTTAGCTTAGTATTTGGGAATGAGCAAAGTGGGCTTACTATTGAGCAACAAGAGAAATGTAATCGCCTAGTGACTATTCCAGGTAACCCTGAGTATTTTTCACTAAATTTGGCTCAGGCAGTACAAATCATGTGCTATGAAATTTACAGCCAATATAATCCAAATCTGGAACATTTAATTAATCCAGTCCAAAAAATTGATCAACGCGACGTGCAGCACCTTTTAGAAAATCTACAAACCACCCTCACGGCAGTTGAATTTGATAAACATAAGAATATGGAACGCGTAATGCGCCGCTTACAAAAAATAATTCATAAAGCGGCTTTGGAACGAGAAGAAGCAGATTTACTCCACGGAATGCTCAAAAAAATACGCCAAAAAATGGCTTAACAAAGAGGTAAAGATGAGAACTTATCCTGATAATCCTATTGGCGTTTTTGATTCTGGAATTGGTGGCTTAAGCGTCGTAAAAAACATTATGCTCAATTTACCACATGAAAATGTGGTTTATTTTGGCGATATCGCACGCATCCCATATGGCACAAAATCTGTTGCCGCCATTCAAAAATTTACCGAACAAACCATGCGTTTCCTACTGAAGCAGGAAGTTAAAGCAATTATTATTGCCTGCAACACAATCTCAGCAGTTGCCAAAGATACTGTGCTTCAATTGGCGGGAAATATTCCCGTAATCGATGTAATTACCGCTGGAACCAAAGCCTGTGCAACTTTATTTCAACGCATTGGCATCATCGCAACTCCAGCGACCATCAACAGTCAAGCTTATCCACGTGCAATTCATCAAATTGATCCAGAAGCTCAAGTTTATGCGCAAGCTTGTGCTTTATTTGTCCCTATGGTTGAAGAGGAAGGCTTTATTAATCACCCTGCATTAGAATTGGTTGCACGCGAATATCTACAACATATTACCAAAAAAAATATTGAATGTATAGTTCTGGGTTGTACACATTATCCATTAATTAATCAAACAATTGCCAAAGTTATTGGTCCCAAAATTAAAATTATTGACCCCGCTATTACCGCTTGTGAAGAATTAAGGAATATTCTAGAATCTAATCAAATGCTCAACACCAATGGTGAAACTGGAAATTATAAATTTTACGTAACAGACGTACCAGTTAAATTTCAATCAATTGGCGAACGCTTTTTAAATCATAGCATGGAGCATCTGGAAGTAGTCAGTGTCGAATAATGTGCCATATGATGCACATTGTCACCTTGGGCAAAATATTATAAATGAAGATACTTATCGTGCAATTGCGGCAATCTCAAAAAATGATTGGTCTAAATTAGTTACTTATCGTAATTCTCAAGTAAATGTTAAAATTGGTTTCGGCATTCATCCATGGCATATCACCGATAAAGACTCAGCGGATAAACTCCAAGAATTACTCCGTGAACAAATCAAACTCCACAAACCAAATTTTATTGGTGAAACAGGTCTGGATGCTCTAAAACCTAATTTAGATTTGCAAGTAGCTTATTTAAAAATTCATCTAAAAATAGCTCAAGAATTTAATTTACCAATCATATTACATTGCGTACGTGCTCACAATCAGCTTTTGCAGACTTTGAGTGATTATCCACAAGTACGCGGTATGATCCATGCTTATAATGGCAACACAGATACTGCAAAGCAATATCGACGCAAAAAGATGCAACTTGGAATTGGTAGCACCATTCTCAATCAAAACAGTCAACTCTACAAATCTATTGCAAATATTCCGCTTGAGCAGATTCTTATCGAAAGCGATGCACCATATATGCCACAAGCTGATAAAGCAACTTCCAGCTCTGATGATTGTATAATCTACGCAAAAGAGTTATCCCATCTAAAACAAAAAAACCTCACTGAGATAATCAGCGAGGTCAATCAAAACTGGCTTAATTTATTTAACTAAGCGACGATTATTACGCGCATGCTCTATTTCACTAGCACGCAAAGATATAGCTAATTTATCAACTAACCCATTAATAAATTTAAATGAATCTTCACCACCATACATTTTTGCTAGTTCAATAGCTTCATTAATAATTACTGGTGCGGGTACCGACATACTGTATTTTAACTCAACTGCAGCAATTACCAAAATCGCTTGCTCAATTTTCTGAATATCTTGATTATCACGTGATGAATAATCAGTATATAAATTTAACATAGTAGCAAAATTAGACGATGATAAATCTAACAAATTATGCAACATTTCATAGTTTGAACGTACGTAAATATCTTCATTCGCATTATGCAAAAAATCCTCAATTTCGCTCACTGATTTAGGGTTGGTTTGAAAATGATATAAACCCTGAACAGCTAAAGAACGAGATAAACGTCGAGGTGATAACTTAGTTTTATGCATAAATATTCCTTTGTGTATTTGCTGGCAAGGAGACATTTTACCACATACCACAATAAAATCCGCCACCAAATTAATAATTTGTCTAGATTAATATACATATCATCATTATAAAAAATTCACAATCAACTTAGAACAATTTACTAAGCGCTTATTATAATTCTGTTAAATAAATAAAACCCATCAACACCTTGAAAAATAACCCATTTTTAGGTATAATACCTGAGTAAAAAACTAGAATTTAGAAAGGTTATGAATGAAATTAGTTACAGTTCAAGATTTGGCACAAATAGTTAAACAACATGGTTTTGATAATTTTATGCACGACTTAGTCGACTATTTAAAACAAGATTTTGTGCGTTGGAATGAATTTGATAAATCCCCACGTTATGCAGCTCACGTACCAGGTGGCGTATTGGAATTAATGCCAACGGCAGATAGTCAATATTTTTCATACAAATGTGTAAACGGACATCCTGCTAACCCTTTTGATGGTAAACAGACTGTTGTGGCAACTGGTCAAATGAACGAAGTAAAATACGGTTACCCAATTTTATTATCCGAGATGACGACTTTAACTGCTTTTAGAACTGCGGCTACCGCAATAATTGCTACTGACTACTTAGCTCGTCAAAATAGTACTGTTTTAGCAATTATTGGGACAGGTGCACAAAGCGAATTCCAGACTTTAGCTCATAAATTGGTACGCCCAATTAAAACCGTACGTTACTTTGACACTGATCCTGAAGCAATGCTAAAATTTGCTAAAAATCTTGAACATAGTGGTCTTGAATTAATTGCCTGCCAAAATGCTGAAGAAGCATGTTTAGGTGCAGATATCATTACCGTATGTACTGCTTGTAAATTACACGCTATCGTAATTGAGAACGCTTGGGTTAAACCAGGTGTGCATATCAATGGTCTAGGTGGTGACTGCCCTGGAAAAACAGAATTAGAAAAAGCTATTTTATTCCGCAGCAAGATCATTGTAGAATTTACTGAACAATCGATGATTGAAGGTGAAATTCAACAATTAACTCCCACTGAAGCCAAAGATGCAATTTATGCAGAATTATGGGAACTAATCAAAGGTACAAAGGATGGTCGTGCTAGCGATAGTGAAATTACTGTTTTTGATTCGGTTGGTTTTGCAGTTGAAGATTTCTCAGTCTTACGCTTAACCCACGACTTAGCTCATAAATATGGTATCGGTCATGAAGTTGATATGGTTCCTGCAATTCAAGATCCAAAAAATCTAATTTCTGTGTTAGGATAATCCAATGGCAAAGCGAATTAAATTAATTGGAAGTGCCATTGGTAATTGCGGGCGTCTAAATGGTTGCGAATCTGCACCGTATCAAATCAGCAATTCACTCGCCAACAGCGAAGGTATTTTAATTGATGCAGATGTGGTTGCATACACTGGAGGCAGTCATGATGTATTAGCTCAACGCGAATTCTTCACCAAAGTTGCGCATCGTGCTGAACGTGCGATCACCAAAAATGTGTTCCCAATTTTTATTGGTGGTGATCATTCATGCGCAATTGGTAGTTGGAGCGGTGTAGCTTACAATTTACAAAAACAAGATCAAGAATTGGGTTTAATTTGGATTGATGCACACATGGATTCACATCGCCCAAACACCTCTGAAACTGGTAACTTACATGGTATGCCAATTTCACATTTACTTGGTTATGGTCATAAAGAGCTAACTTCAATTCTAAATGCGCTACCTAAATTAAAACCAGAAAATCTAGTTTTCTTTGGTATCCGCTCATTTGAAAAACCTGAAGAAGAGTTTTTACAATCACTTGGCGTAAAAATTTACTATCAAGAAATGCTAACTGATGAAAACTTTGAAAGCTTATTTCTAGAAGAATATAATCGCCTAGCAGTACAAACTAATGGTAATGTTGGTATTAGCCTTGACCTAGACGGTTTAGATCCAAAAGACATTGTAGCAGTTGGAACTCCAGTTGATAACGGTATAGATAGCAAAATTTTCCTAGAAACCATGAACAAAATTGATATTAACAATTTAATTGGTTTTGAAATTGGTGAATATAACCCATCACTTGATAAAGATCATCGCTCAATGCAATATATGCTAGAGTTATTAAAATCATTAATTGCAAAGGTGCGCTATGCAAACTAAAGTACAGATCAAAGTACTTAATGAGAAAATGCGCGAATTATTACCCAACTATGCCACTACTGGTTCAGCTGGGCTTGATTTACGTGCATGCATAGAAAGTGCAATTGTTTTAAAACCAGGTCAAACCGAGTTAATTCCAACTGGGATTGCTATCCACATTCACGATAATACACTATGTGGAATGATTTTACCTCGCTCTGGGCTTGGTCACAAGCATGGAATCGTGTTAGGTAATTTAGTTGGTTTAATTGACTCTGATTATCAAGGCGAATTATTTGTTTCAATTTGGAATCGTGGACAAACTGAATTTACATTAAACCCATTGGAGAGGATGGCACAATTGGTAATTGTCCCTGTTATACAAGTTGGTTTTGAAGTTGTAAATGAGTTCAGCTCTTCAGATCGTGGTGAAGGTGGGTTTGGGAGCACAGGTAAACATTAATTTTTGGGCATAAGTGTATTGTAACGTTTATAGATCGAGATACTCAGAACACTATAAATGCCCAAAAAATATATTAATAAAATTTGGACCTGTAATCGAATAAACTGCCATTCAAGATCCCATACCATGCAAATATTATGCTAGCATCAAATAAAATTCGCTATGCTAAATAATTTTGGCATAGCTCAAAAAATGTTTAATCATAGATATAATTCAAATCAAGTAAAATTGACATCTTATTTATTCTACCAATCTTGACAATAACCTCCATAAGGTAAAAGTAATGGAACATCATAATTTTAAATTCAACGCCTCAAAGAAATCCAGCATTAATTATTTGCTCCATCTACCGAATGATTATAATAAAGATGACTCATATCAATGGCCAATAATTCTTTTCTTACATGGTTCAGAAGAAAGAGGAAATGATCTAAATATGATCAAAATTCAAGGCATCCCACATATCCTTGAGAGCGGCGAGGATCTGCCTTTTATAGTAATTGCACCACAGTGCCCAAATCGTGCATCATGGACAATAAAAAATGATATCCTTATGGCATTAGTCGATGAAATCAGCTCCACCTATAATGCTGACAATACAAGAATATATCTAACAGGACTTAGCATGGGCGGCTATGGAACGTGGTCAATCTCAAGTTTGAACCCTAATAAGTTTGCAGCAATTGCTCCAATTTGTGGTGGTGGAGATCTGGAAAAAATGCCAGCAATAGCACATCTTCCAGTATGGACTTTTCATGGTGCTAAAGACACGATGGTACCAATCAAACAAACTAAAAAACTGGTCAATAAACTAAAAAGTTTAGGTGGAAATGTAAAGTTTACAATTTATCCTGATGCGGAGCATGATTCATGGACTGAAACTTATAATAATCCAAAGCTATATGATTGGTTTTTATATCATCAACGTCAATAAATATTATTGCCCAATATCAACTAAAATTAATTATATAATAAAAATATACAAGCCAGATCGTTAATAAATTAAAGTAACCATAGCAACCTTCATTAATACAACGCTTGGATAAAAGCTAACCTATAAATGATTTTAAATATAACAAACATCGATAAGCTATAATGTTATATATGAAAAAAACTATAACTAATGAAGGTAATTAAATGAATTATACCGAGATAAAGAATTTAATTAAGTCACAAGCTCATCAATTTGGTTTTTTAGAGGCAAGAATTTCTTCAATTATTATTGACCAACACGCTCAAGATAAATTTGCGAAGTTTCTTAAAAATGATTATGCTGGAGATATGTATTACCTCAAAAAGAATCAAAATTTGAGATATGCTCCAGAAGAATTACATCCAACTACTTTATCCGTAATTTCAGTAAAAATACCCTACCTAACTCAAGAAATTAACCAGCATAAACAGCGATTAAATAATATTGAGCACGCGTATGTTTCAAGCTATGCACTTGGGCGTGATTACCATAAAGTAGTTAAACAACAATTACAACAGTATGCTGTATGGATTAGTCAGCTTCTTGAAACATATCAATTACAGCAGAATTATCGTGTTTTTACTGACTCAGCACCAATTATGGAAGTACAACTTGCTGCACAGGCTGGATCTGGATGGCGCGGTAAAAATACTTTACTAATAAACAAGCAGCACGGTAGTATGTTTTTCTTGGGAGAAATATTTACCAGTTTACCATTACCTGCAGATAATGCAACTGATAGCCATTGCGGAAGCTGCCAAAAGTGCCTTGAAATTTGCCCGACACAAGCATTTGTATCTCCTTATGTTTTAGATGCGCGCAAATGCATTTCGTACTTAACAATTGAAAATAAAGGTGCTATTCCTGTTGAATTACGGAGCAAAATTGGTAATCGAATCTATGGATGTGATGATTGTCAATTATTTTGTCCATGGAATAAATTTAGCCAGATTACTTCATTGACAGACTTTACACCACGTAATCAACTAAATGCGAGCAGTTTATTAGAACTATTTGCGTGGAATGAAGTAGAATTTAAGCAACGCCTACAAGGAAGTCCAATCTTACGAATTGGTTATGAAGCTTGGCAAAGAAACTTAGCAGTTGGGCTTGGTAATGCCCCGCAGTCAGCAGAAATCAAACAGGCATTAGAATCACGCCTAATAAATGCCTCTAAATTGGTGGCTGAGCACATACAATGGGCATTAGAACAATATAAAAATTAATTACAGTAAGTTAAATTATTAACTAAATTTTGCTTTATAAATTGGCTGAAACAAAATATTAACTAAAATATACACCGCCAAAACTCCAAATACCACCAATCCCTTATATTTATAAGTTAGTATAAGTAATGATAATAAAATGATACCCAAAATTAACGCAATTATCTTTGGCGAACCATGGATTTCTTTAAAACTATAAAACCTGATATTACTGACCATTAACAACGCTGTAATAATAGTAAGCCCAGATGCAAAGTAAATAGTCTTTAGATTATAAAAACCGTGTTGAACGCATGTTAAGAGAAAAGTTACAATAAACCCTCCCGCCATGGTTGATGATAAGCCACGAAAGAAACGCTTATCTGCAACTCCCAACATTACATTAAACCGTGCTAAACGTAACCCAGCGCAAGCACAAAAAATAAAGCACACTAAATAACCAATTTTACCTAGGCGAAATAATCCCCAACAGTACATCATAATTGCTGGAGCAACTCCATAAGCCATCATATCGGTGATGCTATCCAAAGATGCGCCAAAAGCAGTACACGTATTCGTAAAGCGAGCTGTGCGCCCATCCAAACTATCAAAGATCATCGCGACAATTACACCATAGGTTGCATGGCTAAAAAATCCCGATGCAGCCTGCAAAATTGCATAAAATGCAGCCATCATCGCCAACACAGTAAAAAAACTTGGCACGGCATATTTTAATTGTTTGGCATTAATTATTTTGGTCATCTTCAATCAAAACTTTCACAAAATCATAAATAGTATGTAATTACATTTCAACGTATTACAATATAAAATAACTTTCACAATAAATAAACTTAATTAATCTAAAAGTAAAAACTTCTCAATTGCTACAACTACGCCATCCACATCATTGCTTGGTGCGATATAATCGGCAATAGCCTTCACTTCAGCACGACCATTTTCCATTGCGACTCCAATACCGGCGGTTTGCAGCATTGTTCTATCATTATTACCATCACCAAATGCAACTGTTGCCTCGATTGGATGATTTAATAAGCCACAAATCTCCTGAATGGCAGCACCCTTGTCAATTCCAAGTGGTGTAAACTCCAAGAAACATGGTAAAGAGCGAGCAATCGTACAATATGCACCAAATTTTTGTTGAATATCAGCTTCAATCTGATCCAACTCGCTTGCTTCACCTGCCCAAATTAATTTAGGACTACCTTCAGGATAATAATCACGCTCATAAGCAACGCTATTATTTAACTCTGCTTCAAAATCAACATGGTAGTTCCTTTTAGTGGTTAGAATTTGTTCATTATCATAAAAAATTGGCGAAAGATTTGGATAGTTTTTAATTTCAGAATCTAATTGCAATAAAACATCTTTGCTCACATAATGTTGGACTAAATATTTTTCCGTTGGCACATGATAAATCGCACAACCATTATACGAAATAATATAACCATCATTTTGATCCAAAGCAAATAATTTTGCCAACTCAAGCATACCAAATGTTGGTCTACCACTGGCTAAAACGATTTTTACACCTTTATCTGCTGCTGCTTTAACTGCACTAATTACAGCAGGTGAAATTGATCCATCTGGTCTCGTTAATGTTCCATCAATATCAAAAAATGCCATTTTCTGCATAAATATTAGCCTTTATCTAATGAATTTATTCTAAATTTAAATTATCTATCTGTATTAACAACCTATCGTTTTACTCCATACAGGCATGCCCAACCATCTTGTATCGTGTAAGTTGACATCGTAAACCATTTTACATAAATCTCACTCATTTCATCAATTTGGCTATCTAAAATCCCAGACAAAATAATTTTCCCGCCTGGCTTAACATATGATGCTAAAGCACTAGCTAGCATCCGTAATGGATTAGACAAAATATTCGCAATCACAACATCATACTGATGAGATTTAAATTGGTTTGGTAAACAGAAATTAACTTCAACCTGATTAACTTCAGCATTGTATAAGCTCGATTCAATTGCTTGTGCATCAATATCTACACCGTCAACATGCTTAGCACCAACTTTTTTGGCAGTAATTGCCAGAATTCCAGAGCCACAACCATAGTCCAAAACGTCTTGAGATGAATTAATATGCTCAGCAATCCAGCGTAAACACATAAATGTAGTTGGGTGTGAACCAGTACCAAAAGCAAGACCTGGGTCTAAAATAATTCCAGTTGCATCTGCTGATGGTATGCTGTGCCATGATGGCACAATATATAAATTTGGTGTAACCTCAATTGGTTCAAATTGACTTTGCGTTAAACGCACCCAATCTTGATCATCAATATTTTCTTCTGTATAATTAAATGAAGTGCCTAATTCTAATTGAGCGGCTTCAACTAGACTTACCACATCTGCCAAGTCATCAAGTAATACCACCACTTTACTATGTTCCCATAATGCTTCAACTATCATTCCAGGTTCATTAAAAATTGGCTGCTCTAAATCCGTACCTTCATGCTCATCTTCGATTCCTACTGATAAAGCACCAAGATCAAAAAAAATATCCGAAAGAATTTCGGCTTGCTGTGAATTTATATTTATACTAATTTGTTTAAAACTCATTATTATCCTAAGTTAAAAAAGCATGGACTTTTTAATCCATGCTTTTAATTTTTTAAGCTATTTACGCTCTTTTAAATATGCTTCGAGATAGTGAATAGATCTTCCACCTTCAACAAAACCATGCTCTTCCAGCATCTCTTGATGTAATGGAATATTAGTTTTAATTCCGACAAAAGAAGTCTCTTTTAGAGCACCTAACATTTTATTAATCGCTGTTTGACGATCTTCACCATGAACAATTAATTTAGCAATCATTGAATCATAATATGGCGGTACACTATAACCAGCATACACATGCGAATCAACGCGTACACCATTACCGCCAGCAAAATGACAAGCTTCAATTTTACCTGGTGACGGAACAAACGTAAACGGATCTTCAGCATTCAAACGACATTGAATCGCATGACCTTTAAAGTTCACTTGATCTTGCGTATAACGTAATTTCTCACCACTTGCAATGTAAAGTTGTTCTTTTACAATATCAATTCCAGTAATCATCTCAGTAATTGTATGCTCAACCTGTACTCGAGTATTCATTTCAATAAAGAAAAATTCACCATTTTCATATAGAAACTCAAAAGTACCAGCTCCGCGATAACGAATTAATTTACATGCAGCGACACAAGCCTCACCAATCTGACGGCGCTCTTCTGCTGTAATTCCAGGCGCAGGAGCCTCTTCAATTACTTTTTGATGACGGCGTTGCATTGAGCAATCACGTTCACCGAGATAAATTACATTGCCGTATTCATCTGCTAAAATCTGAATTTCAATATGACGTGGCGTAGTTAAATAGCGTTCCATATATACAGCAGCATTACCAAAGCCAGCTAAAGCTTCACTACGTGTAATTTCCAAAGCGCTAATTAATTCACTTTCTTCCTGCACAACACGCATACCACGACCGCCGCCACCAGATACGGCTTTGATAATCACTGGATAGCCAACTTTACGTGCTATTTCAATTACTGCATTATTATCATCTGGTAATTCACCGTCTGAACCCGGTACAACAGGAACACCAGCTTTAATCATTGCCTCTTTAGCTTTAACTTTGTCACCCATAGTTGCAATCGCATCAGCACGTGGACCAATAAAGACAAAACCGCTTTCTTCTACCCGACGTGCAAATTCGGCATTCTCAGATAAGAATCCAAAACCAGGATGAACAGCTTGAGCATTTGTAATCTCACAAGCAGCAATAATTGATGGAATATTCAAGTAACTTTGTGCAGAACGTGCTGGGCCAATACAGACCGCTTCATCAGCCAACTTCACATACTTAGCATCACGGTCAGCCTCAGAATAAATTACTACCGATTTAATGCCTAATTCACGACAAGCACGTTGCACACGCAATGCAATTTCACCACGATTAGCAATCAGAACTTTTTCAAACATATTCTTTTCCCTTTAAGGAGCTAAACTTAAGCAATAACAAATAACGGCTGACCATATTCAACTGGGCTACCATCTTTAACTAAAATTTCTTTAACTACACCAGCTTTATCTGATTCAATTTGATTCATTAATTTCATTGCTTCAATAATACAAAGAACTTGACCAACCTTAACTTCTTGACCAACTTCAACAAATTGTGCACTAGTTGGTGATGCAGAACGGTAAAATGTTCCAACCATAGGAGAATCAATTGTAGTACCCGCAGCAGGCGCAGGAGTATTATCAATTTCCACAACAGTAGTGGTTGCTGCAGTTGGTGCCGCAGATAAAGTCATTTGCTGTACTGGAGTTGGTGCATAATGTACCTGTGGCGCAACACTCGAAACACAAGAAACTCTTAACTTATCTTCACCTTCACTAATTTCTAATTCTGCGATACCAGATTCTTTAATTAAATCCACAATTGCTTTAATTTTTTTAATATCCATCATCTATTTCCTCTTTTGTAAAAAGTTAACTGCATAATTTAACGCGGCCTTATAACCATAAGCACCAAGTCCACAAATCACCCCTAAGGCAACATCAGAAAAATACGAGTGTTTACGAAAATCTTCACGTGCATGCACATTTGATAAGTGAACTTCAATAAACGGAACTGCAACTGCTAACAAAGCATCACGAATAGCAACGCTAGTATGAGTAAAAGCCGCTGGATTAATAATAATTATATCCACTGGTGAAGTAAGACACTCTTGAATGCGATCAACTAAAACACCTTCATGATTACTTTGCATGAATTCTAAACTGTCTCCAAGACCAGACGCAAGGTTTTTTAGTTCATCCGCAATTTGTGCTAAACTAACATTTCCGTAAATTCCAGGTTCACGTAAACCAAGTAAATTTAAATTTGGTCCATTTAAAACCAATATTTTCATAAGCCTATTCCGTTTTAGCTTTTAATTTAAAATTAGCACAATCTGTCACAACTAATTGATTATCACGAGCAAACTGCATTATGTAGACAAAGACATCAGGGAATAATTTTTCCAATTGACGCTTGACTGCTACGCACTGCATATTTTTGAACATCATAGGACGTAAAAACGGTGAATAAAATACCTTATGCTGTTCAAAATTTGCTAATACTCCGCATAATCTATCGACCCAATCGCTTGGACGAAATTTTTTGCCGTTAATGCACTGCCCTTCAATAATAATTTCATCAAGATAGCATAACTCAACATTATCCGCACTAATCTCTTCATTACCCATTATATACTTTCGAATTGAGTTAAATAACCATTTTATAAATAAACACAGCGGGTATTTTACCGTATTCTTGAATTTTATTTTTATTTTTATGTCCGTGATAATAAAAAAATCCATTTTTTATTTGACGGCAACCATTTTTTTCTATTATTATATTGACTTGCAGGTCAAACTTGTTTTTAAATGTCTAGCACATTGTAGATAGAATACAGAATTAACTTATTGAAAGGTCCATCCATGGAAAACATCGAAGCTAAAGTAAAAAAAGTTGTCGCAGAGAAATTAGGTATTGATGAAGCTACTATTAAAGATGATGCTTCGTTCATCGAAGATTTAGGTGCTGATTCACTAGATACTGTTGAACTAGTTATGGCTTTAGAAGAAGAATTCGGTTGCGAAATTCCTGATGAAGATGCAGAAACAATTACAACTGTACAAAAAGCTATTGATTACATCAAAGCTCACGTATAAAAACAAATTAAAAAAACATACGGTTTTCCGTATGTTTTTTTGTCGCATCACCATTACTGTAAATGCCATTAATTATTAACCAATTATGTCATAAATCCAAATAAAAATAACATCAATCAAAACCCTACTGACTACACCACCTAAAATTTGTAAAATATAAAACTTTAATTAAAAAAACACATTAAATTTATACGAGTTGCAGCAGCATGATTAAAACTGACAATCTGGTTGCCGAAACCAGAATCACTACACCAGTAAAGCTAAATAATACAGAAGAAATACTAGATCGGGCCCTAAGACCTAAAGAATTAGTAGATTATATTGGTCAGCCTAAAATCAAGGAACAACTTGAAATATTTATTCAGGCTTCCAAACAACGCAATGAAGCCTTGGATCATGTTTTATTATTTGGTCCACCTGGATTGGGAAAAACTACACTAGCACATATCATTGCTCGTGAGATGGGAGTAAATTTACGTCAAACTTCAGGACCAATTCTGGATAAACCTGGAGACCTTGCCGCCTTACTAACTAATTTAGAAGCTAACGATGTATTATTCATTGATGAAATTCATCGAATGTCACCAATAATAGAAGAGGTGTTATATCCCGCGCTTGAAGATTTTCAACTCGACATTATGATTGGTGAAGGTCCATCTGCCCGTTCAATTAAAATAGATCTACCTCCGTTTACCTTAATCGGAGCAACAACCCGCGCTGGTATGCTCACAAATCCACTTCGCGATCGTTTTGGAATTATTTCACGACTTGAATTTTATAGCGCAGAAGATCTAACTATCGTCGTCAAACGCTCTGCTCGATTATTAAATATGAATATCACACACGATGGTGCATTAGAAATCGCACGCAGGTCACGTGGTACTCCACGAATTGCCAATCGTTTGCTACGACGGATTCGTGATTATGCTGAAGTAAAAAGCGATGGCATAGTTGATGCAATAATTGCTAACTCTGCACTTGAAATGCTTGATGTAGATAATTTAGGTTTAGATTTAATGGATCGTAAATTACTAAGTGCAATCATCGAAAAATTTGATGGCGGTCCAGTTGGGCTAGAAAATTTGGCAGCGACAATCGGCGAATCTACAGATACAATTGAAGACGTTATTGAGCCATACCTTATGCAAAATGGTTTACTTCAGCGTACCCCACGTGGTAGAATAGTGACTAATCATACCTTAGCACACTTCGGTTTTGCATCCAAGGAATGAAATAATTTTTAAGAGAATATTGATATTTATGAAAAACACATCGAAAAAACTTAGCGTAATTTTATTAACCAGTGCCTTACTTTTCTCACAAAGTTCGTTTGCTGCGCGTATGGGTAAATCTAGCAACTTAGGAATGCAACGTAGTAATACAACTTCACAATCTAGTTATCAACCAAGCACTAATACTGCTACAGCGGCACAACCACAAAAAAAAGGTCTTGGGGTCGGTAGCGTAGTCGCTGGTGCAGCAGCTGGAGCTGTAGGAGGTTATTTACTTGGTAAAGCAATGAATTCAAATGAAAGCTCAACACATAATAGCCAAAGTTCTGGTAGTAGCATTCCATGGGGAATAATTGGTATTCTTGGAATGTTATTAGTAATAGGTTTAATGATTTTCCGCCGTAAGACTACACCAACAGCTAATCCAGTAAATTTTAATGGGTCTGCACCTAATAATAATGGGTTTCAAATTCCAACTATCAATCGAGAAAATGCAAACTATAATACTCAAGCACAAAATAATCCAGGTGCAGCACCAATGCAAGCAAACTATCAAAATATGGAGCGCATGGCAGATGGAGTTGAAGCACAATTTTTCCTGCGTCAAGTAAAAGGAATGTTCTTACACATCCAAAGTATGAATACACCTGAAAATGTATCAGAAGTTGCTAAATACATGACACCAGAATTATATTCAGAAGTAAAGTCAATGATTACTGGAAATGATTATGTTGCTGATTTTAGCCAGTTAGAATGTCAATATTTACAATCTACAATTGAAAATGGTCAATATGTAGCAAGTGCTAAGTTCTTTGGTAAAGTTAGTGAATCCCCAAATTCACCAGTAGTTGATTTTAGCGAAATTTGGCACTTTGTAAAACCAACTGGCATTGATGGAGCAAAATGGTTAGTTGCGGGAATTCAGCAAGTTACTACAAATAACTAATAAACTACTCCAAAGGGCGTCTATTTGGCGTCCTTTACATACAAATATTTCATATTTACTTCAATCACAGTACACATTCAATAAAACCACCTTCATTCAAAGCATATAATTTGGTATTAAATCTTTAGATTTATCTTTTTTTGATCTACTAACCATTTGGAACTAATAAACATTTTTAGCCAGGTTTCAATTTCTGAATAATTTATTAATAAGTTTTTCATGATTACATCTTTCAAAATTAATTAATAATGCACGAATATGATTGAATTAATGCATATTGCATCTACAATTTCACCAGTGCAGTTTAAGCAAATAATTTCCCTGCATGTGGATTGTAAACCAAATTTAATAAGATCCTAAGAATGAAATTTAGCTTTAACATAATTACAGTTATACACATCTAATAATATTAATGTTAATAAAAATCATATAAAGCCAATCTTTTAAATAGAATAAAATAATAAGTACAAGAAATACATACTTTCACATGAATAAAACCACCATAATATACTTATATACTCTATAATACTAGTTCTTCAAAACACAGCTTTAATAATTCAAACAAGGTTATAAATTTAGACTATGGATAATACAATTTTATTAATTGATGGATCATCATTTATTTTCCGCGCATTTTATGCACTCAAAGAACTTACGGCACCAAATGGAATGCCAACCAATGCTATTTATGGCGTAGTGAATATGCTTAAGCAGCTGGGCAAACGCTACGATACACAAAATTGGGTCTGTGTCTTTGATGCCAAAGGAAAAACTTTTCGTGATGATATTTATCCAGAATACAAAGCCAATCGCCGTGAAACTCCAGAAGACCTAATTGTACAATTCAAATATATTCATGAAATCGTTGCCGATCTTGGTATACCAGTAATTATCCAAGAAGGTGTTGAAGCAGATGATGTGATTGCAACTATTGCCAAAAAATATGCAGCCCTAGATTACAAAATTATTATTGCAACCGGTGATAAAGATTTTGCACAAGTCGTTAATGAGAAAGTAATTCTAGTTAATACGATGAGTAATGAAACCTTGGATATAGCTGGGGTTGAAGAAAAATTTGGTGTTAAGCCAGAGCAAATTATTGATTATTTATCACTTGTCGGTGATACTGCGGATAATGTACCAGGTGTACATAAATGTGGACCAAAAACTGCACAAAAATGGTTACAAGAATATGGTTCAATTGCCAATTTAATTTTAAATCAGGATAAATTAACTGGTGTAGTTGGAGCAAATTTTCGTGCAGCAATAGATTGGCTACCAACGGCACAAAAATTAATTACAATTGATGATGAAGTACAGATTAAAGAAACAGATATTAATCAAATTGAAAATCTACAATTAAAACCTGAAAATCTAGTTAAATTGGTTGAAATATATCGTGAATTAAACTTCCGAAGCTGGCTAAAAGAGGCCGAGTCAAAACTTCAAGCACTAGCACCAAATTCACAACCTGAAAACCACCAAACAACTACGCAAATGGAGTTATCAAACCAAGTTACTGATTTATTTAGTGTAGAAGAACCAATTATAATAAATCAAACTCCACTCACAGAAGCAAAACTACAACTGATCAAACAAACCGATGAATTAGAAATAATTGTAAATGAACTAATAAAAAGTTCACAGCAAAGTGCTTTCCACATTATTATTAACGATTACACCGATTATAAATCAGCGATTAGTACTGTGGTTATTGCCACAGATGAAATAGCCTATGTGATACCACTTAATACCAATGATGGGCAAGAGCTGCTTTTTAATGAAGATAAAGAAAGCCTACAAAAAATGGCAGCTTTAACTAAATATTGGCAAAGTTCGTGCCCTAAAATTAGCTATAATATTAAACAGCAACTCTATATACTTGAATTACAAAACATTCACCCACAAGGAATTTGTGGAGACTTAGCACTTGCTAGTTACCTCCAAAATTCTAGTCAAAGTCAAAAATTAGCCGCAATCTTACAACGCTTTAACCCAGAAAATAATTTAGACCACGAAATTCTACTTGGTAAAGGCGCAAAAAGAAATTTATTTACCAGCTTACCCGATCAAGATCAAACCCAATTCGCTTTCCAAATCGGGAAACAAATTTTACCAGCTCACCAACAATTACTCACACAAATGACAACCGATGAACTTAAGTTATATCAAGATATAGAGTTACCACTTAGCGAATTACTCTATCGCTTAGAGAAATCAGGAATGTTAATTGACTCCTGCAAATTGCGTGAGATTTCACAAGAAATGCATAATCGTTTACTCGAATTGGCAGAACAGATTTATAACTTAGCAGAAACTCCATTTAATATAAACTCACCAAAGCAACTGCAAGATATTTTATTTACGCAACTAAAATTACCTACCACAGGAATTAAAAAAAATATAGCAGGCTACTCTACCGATGAAGAATCGCTAAATATTTTGGTTGAAACAGGATATCCAATTGCAGAATTATTACTTGAATATCGTTATTTAAGTAAGCTGTTAAATACCTATATTGATAAATTACCAAGTTATGCAGATGTAAATGGTTTAGTACACACCTCACTAGAACAAACAGTAGTGACTTCTGGGCGTTTATCCTCTAAAGATCCAAACTTACAAAATATCCCAGTACGTAGTCATTATGGACAACTAATTCGCGAATGTTTTATTGCTAAACCTAACCATCAACTAATTTGCGCTGATTACTCACAAATTGAACTAAGAATCTTGGCTCACATTAGCAATGATGGAAATTTAATTGATGCTTTTAAAAGTGGCGCAGATATTCATTTGGCTACCGCTGGACAAATATTTAGTAAACCATTAACCGAAGTTAGCAAAGATGAAAGGCGCTATGCCAAAACAATCAATTTTGGTTTGATTTATGGGAAATCTGTCTTTGGATTAGCCAAAGAATTAAAAATTGAACGAGCAGCAGCTAAATTATATATTGATACTTATTTTGCGCAATATCCAAAAGTCAAAGACTATATGGAAAATATTAAGCAGCAAGCACATAGTAACGAATTTGTAACAACCATTTACGGACGAAAAATTTATTTACCAAATGTTAACTCCAAAAATAATATTTTACGCCAAGCCGAGGAACGCCTTGCATTAAATGCACCAATGCAAGGTAGCGCCGCAGATATAATTAAAATCGCTATGCTGCACGTTGATAAATGGCTCAAAGAAAATCAGCTTAAAACTGAGATGATTTTACAAGTGCACGATGAATTAATTTTTCAGGTTCCTGATGATGAAGTAAATTTAATTTTAGATAATTTAGAGCGCTTGATGACTGAAACAATTCAATTAAATGTACCACTGTTGGTTGAAGTAAAGGCTGCAAATAATTGGGGAAATGCTCATTAATATAATTTAATAACTAAAAACAAATGCCGCGTAGACTGAGTGAGCGGCATTCATAAAAGATTGACCTAAATTAATTCTTATGGTAAATCTAAATAAATAATAGAATTAATTCCGTGAGTTGTGTTTAAATTATGTAATTGCCATTTTATGCCATCACGAGAACTAGCTACCAAACCATTATTCCCAACCGCCCAAAATTGCTGATTAGCAAAAACCATCGAGCGGATTGTAGATTTCCGTGGTAAATTAGTTTTCAATACCTGCCAATTTATGCCGTCACGAGAACTTACAACACTACTATCAACCCCAGCTGCTAAATAATGTTCATTACCGTATGCCACCGTATACAACCATTTTTTTGTAGATGAGTTGCACATTTGCCAGTTATGCCCATCAACTGAGCCTAAAATTGTTCCGGAAGATCCTACAGTAACAAAACGCTGATTCAAAAATCTAACTTGACTAAGCCACGCGTTAGTTGACGAACTTTCAGAAGACCAAATATTCCCACCATCTTTAGATGATATAATCGTGCCACTTGCACCAGTTGCCACCAAAGCATTATTTCCATAGCTAATGCTACTTAACCATGATTTAGTTGGAACTACTTTGCGTTGCCAAATTTTTAAAGTTTGTGACCCAACAACCATACCGCCCATGCCAACGGCAATATATTGTGGTTTAACATACGTGATATCATAAAGCCACACACGGTGATCTTTAACTACAACTGGGCTCCAATTTACTCCATCGCTAGAATCAGAAATTGCACCAGACATTCCAACCGCAATTACCCGATTATTACTTAGACTTAGACTATTCCAAGTTTCACTTTCAGTAGGTTTAATTTTTAACCACACATTACCATCAGGTGAAATTTGAAACACTCCGTTATCTTCTGCCACAACATACTTATTCAATGCAGATGAATTAGTTGGCGCAGCAATAATCCATGAACATGAAGATAACAAAAGTGCGAGACAACAGCCCGCACTTAATCTAGATCCAAGGTAATCTAATCTAAACATTGTTATGCATGATCCAAATAACGTTCGGCATCCAGTGCTGCCATACACCCAGACGCAGCCGAAGTAACTGCTTGTTTATAAATCATATCTTGCACATCACCAGCAGCAAATACTCCTTCAACTGAAGTTGCTGTAGCAAAACCATTTCGGCCAGCATTCGTAACTAAGTAACCATGCTCCATGGCCAATTTGCCTTCAAAAATATCGGTATTCGGCTTATGTCCAATTGCAATAAACACACCACTTAAATTAACATCTTCGGTACTACCATCATTAAATTTAAGACGCATAGCATTAACACCTTTAGCGTCGCCTAAAACTTCATCCAAATTTGCATTTAATTTAAGCTCAATTTTACCACTTTCAACTTTAGCCATTAAACGATCAATTAAAATCTTCTCTGACTTAAAAGTATCGCGGCGATGTACTAAAGTAACTTTTGAACAAATATTAGCTAAATATAGAGCTTCTTCTACCGCAGTGTTTCCACCACCGACTACAGCTACTTCTTGATTTTTATAGAAAAACCCGTCACAAGTTGCACACCCTGAAACTCCGCGTCCCATGAATTTTTGTTCTGAGTCCAGACCCAAATACTTTGCTGATGCCCCTGTAGCAATAATTAACGCATCACAAGTATACTCTCCCATATCACCAATTAATTTGAAAGGTTTCTGAGCCAACTCAACCGTGTGAATATGATCAAATAAAACTTCTGTACCAAACTTGGTCGAGTGATCCAGAAAACGCTGCATTAAATCTGGACCTTGCACCTCTCCATTTAACTCAGCAGGCCAATTTTCTACATCAGTAGTCGTCATTAATTGACCACCCTGCTGCATACCTGTAATTATTACTGGCTTTAAATTTGCACGAGCAGCATAAATTGCAGCTGTATAACCTGCGGGGCCTGACCCTAAAATAATTAGTTGATGATGAATTGTCATAGCCTATTCCTTTTCTGGCAAAGTAACATTTATTTCTAATAACTCTAAATTATCTCGTCGTTCAAGATTTACTTTTAATGCATCTTGATCAACTTTAATATATTTCGCAATCACCGTTAGTAATTCACGCTGTAAATCTGGTAACCAACTCGGTGCAAAATTTTTACCATCACCATTTAAACTCGCACGCTCGTGCGCCAGAATAATTTGCAAACGCTCTTTTGCAACAGAGGCAGTAACTTTCTTCTTACCAAACAGTAAATCAAGCAAAGACATCTTATTTGCCTCCAAACATACGTTTTAAAAAGCCTTTCTTTTCGGCAACCGTAAAGCGCATTGGTTTATCTTCTCCAAGAAATCTAGCAACAATATCAGCATAAGATGCAGCAACATCTGTTCCTGCTAAATTAATCACCGGTGTACCTGTGTTAGAAGCTTGCAAAACATCTGTTGACTCTGGTGTAACTCCCAAAACTGGAATGCGTAAAATATCTTGAATATCCGCAATTGAAAGCATTTCACCGCTTTCCACACGCTCTGGATTATATCGAGTGATAACCATGTGTTCTTTAATTTTCTCACGTCCTTCTACAGCACGTAATGACTTAGACGCCAAAATACCCAAGATTCGATCTGAATCACGCACGGAAGAAACTTCTGGATTAGTTACAATTAAAGCCTCGTCTGCAAAATAAAGTGCCATAAAAGCACCTTTTTCAATTCCAGCTGGCGAATCACAAACGATATAATCAAAACTTTTCTTCAATTCTGCCAAAACAGCGCCAACTCGTTCCTCGCTTAAAGCGTCTTTATCTTTGGTTTGTGACGCAGCTAAAATATATAAGTTGTCACAATTTTTATCTTTAATTAATGCTTGATGCAACGTAGCTTCGCCGCAAATTACATTCACAAAATCATAAACAACACGACGCTCGCATCCCATAATTAAGTCTAAATTACGTAAACCAATGTCAAAATCTATCACAACAGTTTTAAACCCACGATTAGCTAACCCAGTAGCAAAACTAGCCGAGGTAGTTGTTTTTCCTACACCACCTTTACCTGAGGTTACCACGATAACTTTAGCTTCTTTAGCCATATTTGCTCCTACTATAGTATTTTTTAATTGGGTTGGCACACGTGTTTTATGTTTCATATTTATTACGTTAACCTTATATTAAATTGCCAATGGCATAATATTCAAACGCTCTTTGTCATCTAAAAAAATTTGCACTGCCTTATTATGTAAATTATCAGGTAATTTTTCTTCAATTACACGATATACACCCGCAATTGAAATTAGCTCAGCATTAAACCGCCCAACAAATATTTTAGCTTTTTTGTTACCGCCATTACCAGCAATAACTCGACCACGACAATCTCCATAAATATGAATATTACCAGTCGCGATAATTTCAGCATTGTGTGACACCAGACTAGTTACAATTACATCTCCATCATTTTTAATCATAACACCACTGCGTACAGGATCTTCAACCAATAAAGTTTGATTCATAATTAATTGTGGTTTAATCGTACTTGGTAAATCAATTACTGATTTACCGGCAATCATGCCATTACGCGTAAATTTATTCGCCAAAATAAAATCAATTGATAATTCATAATTGGCAGCAACAGCCTCAATTTGCTTAATTTGCTCAGTAAATAGATTTAAATCTAATTGGCTATCACATTCAATTACCAAGTGACGGCTTGTTTTATCAAATTCACGTAACGTTGTGAATTTACTTTGAATTTCTTGCAATGAACTATTTGAGTTAATTCGTAAAATATAATAATCAAAAGTTGCTGAGTTTAATTTTATATTGGTGGCTATCATATTTATTTTTAGTTGTTTCTTTAATATAAGCTATAATTAGCGCAATTTTAACACATTAACCTGTTTCTAAATAAGAAATTAACTTTGCAAACTACTAATTTTGATGTAATAATTATTGGGGCTGGAGCAGCTGGTCTCATGTGTGCACAGATCTCTGCTGCAAATAATTGCAGAACATTAATCATTGAACACAGTCGGCGTCTAGCAGAAAAAATTCGCATATCTGGCGGTGGACGATGCAATTTCACAAATTTAAATACTAAATCAGAATGCTATATTTCCAATAACCCACATTTTGCTACTTCGGCATTATCCCGTTATACACCACAACATTTCTGTGAACTACTTGACTTACATCAAATTGGTTACCATGAAAAAACTCTTGGGCAATTATTTTGTAATGATAAATCACAAGCAATTATTGATTTACTTGAACATTTATGCAATCAAAACAATGTGCAATACAAAATGGGAACTAACGTACTTAAAATTGATAAAACTGTACAAGGCTTTGAATTAACGACTACGCATGGGATATTTATCTGCCATAAATTAGTCATAGCAACAGGCGGTTTAGCAATTCCACAAATTGGTGCAAGTGGGTTTGGCTATCAAATTGCGACACAATTTGGCATGAATGTTTTGGCAACTGCCCCAGCTTTGGTTCCTTTAACAATCGCGCCACAAGATCTACCCAACTATGCTCAATTAGCAGGGATTTCATTTTTAAGCGAAACCTCACTTGGCAAAATAAAATTTATTGAAAATAGTCTATTTACGCATCGTGGCTTAAGTGGGCCAGCTATTTTACAAATTTCATCATATTGGAATCCTGGCAACAAAATTACTCTCAATTTACTACCAACACAAGATATTGCGACACAAATCAAACTTCAAAGTAATTCTAACAAGTTGTTAAGTAATTTTCTTGCCAACTATTTCTCACAAAAGTTAGCATTAAATATTTGTAATTTATTACAATTTGACATCCCAATTAGTCAATTAAATAAAACACAAATCATAACAATTAATCAATTAATTCATCATTTCCAAATCTGCCCATCAGGTAGTGAAGGATATAAAAAAGCTGAAGTTACACGTGGCGGAGTAGATACCAATGAACTTAGCTCTAAAAACATGCAAAGTAAAAAAATTGATGGATTATACTTTATTGGCGAAGTTGTTGATGTAACTGGTTGGCTTGGTGGTTATAACTTTCAATGGGCTTGGGCATCTGCACATGCTGCAGCTTCAAGTTTTTAAGGATTTATATGAAAAAAATAATTAGTGCAAACTTAAATGGTATTCGTTCAGCGCAAACAAAAGGTTTTTTTGAATGGTTAATAACCACCAATGCAGACATTGTTTGCTTACAAGAATTAAAAGCAGACTTAAGCGTCATTCCAACTGAGTTACTCAACTTTAACGGCTACCATTGTGAATTTCATCCAGCTGAAAAAAAGGGTTATAGCGGTGTTGCAATTATGTCTAAACAAAAACCGGATCAAGTGATTATTGGTCTAAACAACCAAGAAATTGATGATGAAGGGCGTTATTTAGAATTTCGCTATGGAAATCTAAGCGTAATTTCGCTTTATTTACCTTCTGGCTCCAGCGGTGATGATAAACAACAGAAGAAGTTTCGCTTTCTTGAGTACTATATGCCAATTCTACAACAACAAATTACAGATCGTGAATACATAATCTGCGGTGATTGGAATATAGCACATCAAGAAATTGATTTGAAAAACTGGAAAGGTAATTTAAAAAATTCTGGATTTCTTCCTGAAGAGCGCCAATGGCTAACAACATTATTCACTCATGGCTATACTGATAGCTGGCGATATTTGTACCCTGAAGAACCAGGCTACACTTGGTGGTCAAATCGAGGACAGGCTTATGCTAAAAACGTTGGATGGCGCATTGATTATCAAATAATTAGCTCAGGCTTACGTGATAAACTCGTATCGGCTAGTATTTATAAAGAACAAAAATTTTCGGATCACGCACCGCTGATTATGGAGTACTCATTATGATAAAATTAACAACAATAATCATGGATGGAGATGGTTCCAGCATAACTCACGATGGAATTCTCCCAGATAATTTGCGTGATTTGATGGTTGCAAATCCACAAATAAACTGGATTATGGCAACAGGTCGTAGCTTGGATTTATTACGTCATTTACCAATTATAAATTATTTAAGCCACAACATTCCACATATCTTGGATGGTGGATCGCGGCTCAACAAAATAACTGGAGAAAGCTTGCATGACTTCTTTATTAGCGAAGAAGAATTGGAGTGTTTTTTTGCACAACTAGATCTCACGCAAATTGATTTTCTTTATTACTATCTTGATGAAAAACGTAGTTATTTATTTAGTGAACAATTAGAGTCATGGCAAAATCGACCAATGTTCATAAATTCAAGCAAATTTGACAACATAACTACATTTAAACAAACAACCTTAAGTAACCCACCAACTAAAGTATTTATGCGCGTAAAAAAATATTTCGAGCTACAAAATTTAACGTGGCATAATAATGAAAAAAATATTGACTTTACTGCACATGGGGTTGATAAAGGAAGCTCGTGTATAAAATTATTAAAGGCGTTGCAAATTAATCCAAACGAGGTAGCATTTGTATTTAATGATAAAAACGACTTACCGTTAGTTTTACATCCAGATCTGCAAGAGATTACAACCATCAAAGTTGGAGAATATTTACCAGAGGTAAAATCTACCTATCATGTAGCAACACCTTATGACGTTGCTGACATTGTGAAAACATTAATTTAATTCGTACAATTAAACACGGATAACCAAAATCAAATGACCTTCTTGCTTGAATTTGGTTATCTTTACGGCCTGACTACTCATTAACAGTTAAAGATTTCCTACCAGTCATAATTAATCTCCCTGACATGAAGATACTACTAAAAATTACAACAAAAAACACCAAGCCAGCATCAAATTTATTACTGATAAATTTTTCTGGAATTTGATAGAATAGCAAAACTGTAATTAGACCACGTGGTGCAATATATACCTTCTCATATATATTTTCACGACTAAATGGCCAAAAACTTACGTAGCGAATCCCATACATAACAGCGACAACTAAACACCCAACCAATAAAACTCGAAAGTCCAAAAGCAAGCTTAAATTTAACGAATAACCAAAAATCACAAAAAATAATGTGCGAATGATAAAAGCGAGTTCACCAGTTAACTTTTGCATATCATTTAACTCATTTTGTAACGAATCATGATGAAATATTTTTTCAAAAAAATCTTTTTTAAAAAACATTTTCAAATTACTCAACGTAAGACCAAATATCAAAATTAAAATTAATGCTGAAAAATGAAAATATTTAGCTATGGAATACAACAAAACTAGTACGGCTAAAATAAAAATATGCTGGTGGTGATTTCTTTTATGATTAATTAACAATGCCAAAGGTATTGAAATTGCGAAAGAAAATCCCAACATTAGTAACAATGACCCCCAAAACCACCAAAAGCTTGCCATATGAGAAAATTCAACCATTACCAAAAAATTAAATAGTAAAATTCCGATAATATCTGAAAAAATTGACTCAAACACCAAAAAATCTTTCAATTTAGGTGCTAGTTTACCAACACTAGGTATAACAATAGCACTGCTAACAATTGC
This sequence comes from uncultured Neisseria sp., assembly GCA_964652705.1. Classification (GTDB taxonomy): domain Bacteria; phylum Pseudomonadota; class Gammaproteobacteria; order Burkholderiales; family UBA11063; genus Aquella. Next base: position 42,636 of record CAZZAV010000004.1, on the reverse strand, counting down.
CAATGGTGTTGCATATATTAACGCAGACCAAAACTCAAGACCATAAACAGATTTGATAATTACACCAATGCAAATAGCACTTATCAAAACAATGAACAAAGCCAGAATAAAAGACAAAGCCAGCTCATTACGATTATCACGATGAATTTGCAAATCTAAAACAGCTTCTAAAACAATCGTAATTAAACCAAGTGTACCAAATACTGAAAGAATTTGTGGTGACAAAACCGCATTAACATGGGCAAATCCAGCTATAAATTTTAAAATAACTCCGGTTAAAATTAATAAAAGAACCGGCGATATCTGATATTTATTTAATAAAAGATTAAATATAAAAGATCCAATTAACAACAAACTCAAAATCATCATCACAACATAAACGCTCAATCTATTCACTCCTATCAACATAAACTATTGATTCTAATAAAACTCGATTCAGTTCATAACTTATTTAAAAATAAAACCATCACTGAATTAACGAGTTATGCTGGCAGCACCTCTGCACTAATCACCATTAAATGAATATGAAACCATTCTAACTAATTTCAAGTTAATTAACGATACACCATTAAGAATCTATTCAAAAAATATACCACATTATGATAATGTGGTATATTTTAATTACTAACTACATTAAAAATATTTTTAGTTTGCTATTTAGTACTCAATGAAAAGTTTATACCCTGAACTGAATTAAACTCTTCTTTATCAAAAGCAATGTCTCCATCAGGATTAGCAATACCATTCGCTTTTAAACTACTAAAATCATGCTTATTAATATCCATTAAATGAGATGGAATTACATTTTGCATCGCGCGAAACATTGATTCAATTCGCCCTGGATAACTTTTACCCCAATCTTGCAGCATTTCTTTAATCACTTGACGTTGTAAATTTGGCTGCGAGCCACATAAGTTACACGGAATAATAGGAAATTCACGAATTTCAGCATATTTAATTAAATCTTTTTCGATACAATAAGCTAACGGGCGAATTACCACATTATTACCATCATCACTTACTAACTTCGCAGGCATACCTTTTAATTTGCCACCATAAAACATATTTAGGAACAATGTTTCTAAGATATCATCACGATGATGCCCCAAGGCAATTTTAGTAGCACCAATTTCTTTTGCCACACGATACAAAATCCCACGCCGTAATCGTGAACAAAGACCACAAGTTGTTTTACCTTCTGGAATCACACGTTTAACTGTTGAATAAGTATCTTCAGTAATTATTTTGTACTCAACACCAAGTTTCTGCAAATATTCTGGCAAGACATGCGTTGGAAAATCAGGTTGTCCTTGATCTAAATTAACCGCGATCAACTTAAATTGGATTGGTGCTGCCTTTTGCAATGATAACAAAATATCTAACATCGCGTAGCTATCCTTACCTCCTGATAAGCAGACCATAATAACATCATTATTTTCGATCATGTTATAGTCGTTAATTGCTTTACCAACATTGGCACGTAAGCGCTTATTTAGCTTATTAATTTCGTATTGTTTATCCATAATTTCTTTAATATTAACTGTTTTTAAAATTTAGGTGCTGATTATACCGCAAGCCAAAGTAAAATATTTACAAATAAACAGATACAAATTAAGCAATTTTGTTTGGTGCATAGCAACATTTTAAGATATAATTCCATCTTCTGGTACAAACTGTTTTATTCACCTTTCTTACAAGGAATTTAAATGAGCTCATTTCATAAAATTGAAGAATTAATTAAAGCAAACGAAATTAAGTTTCTTGACTTACGATTCAGTGACACTATTGGTAAAGAACATCATGTTACACTTCCAGTTAGTGCTGTAACTGAAGACTTATTTAAAATCGGTCAACCTTTTGATGGATCATCAATTGAAGGCTGGAAAGGTATTGAAGCATCAGATATGTTATTACGTCCAGATCCATCTACGGTAAAATTTGATCCATTTTTTGATGATGCAACATTATTCGTAACTTGCGATGTAATTGAGCCAGCAACAATGGAGTCATATGAACGCTGCCCACGTGGAATTGCACGAAAAGCTGAGAAATTTATTCAAGAAAGTGGTTTAGCAGATACAGCATATTTTGGTCCTGAGCCAGAGTTTTTCATTTTTGACTCTGTAACGTGGGGTGCTGACATGAGCGGCTGCCATTATAAAATAAACGCAGACGAAGCAGTTTGGAGTTCAGATAAAGAAATCGATGGTGGCAATACAGGACACCGTCCAGGAATTAAAGGTGGTTATTTCCCATTACCTCCAATGGATTCACACCAAGATTTACGTTCATCTGCTTGTTTAACTCTTGAAGCAATGGGAATTCCAGTTGAAGTTCACCACCATGAAGTTGCAACAGCAGGTCAATGTGAAATTGGGACAAAATTTAGTAGCTTGATCGAACGTGCTGACTGGTCACAAACATTTAAATACGTTATGCGTAATACAGCACACCGCTATGGTAAAACCATTACATTTATGCCAAAACCTATTGTTGGTGATAATGGTTCAGGTATGCACGTACATCAATCAATTTGGAAAGATGGCAAAAATTTATTTGCAGGTAAAGAATATGCAAATTTATCTGAGACGGCATTACATTACATCGGTGGGATTATTAAACATTCTAAAGCCTTAAATGCGATTACTAATCCATCGACTAACTCATACAAGCGTCTAGTACCTGGTTTTGAAGCACCAGTTATTATGACTTACTCAGCACGCAATCGTTCTGCAGCAATTCGGATTCCATTTAGTGCTTCTGAAAAAGGTAAACGTATTGAAGCTCGTTTCCCAGATCCAATGGCAAATCCATACTTAGCATTCAGTGCGATGTTAATGGCTGGTATTGATGGAATTATCAATAAAATTGATCCAGGTAAAGCTATGGACATCAATTTATATGAATTGTCTGAAGATGAATTAGCAAAAATTCCTCAAGTTTGTTCTGATTTAGAAATGGCTTTAAATAGCCTAGATAAAGATCGTGAATTCTTAACTCGTGGTGGTGTATTTACTAATGATTGGATTGACAGCTATATTAAACTTAAAAAACATGAAGTAACCAAATTACGCATGACTACGCATCCAGTTGAAATGCAAATGTATTATAGCCTTTAAGCTCCAATGCAAAATGGACCACTACTTAGGTAGTGGTTTTTTTATTGAAAAATCTTTCAATTTATGCGAAGATAAGGGGTTAAACACCTAAATTCAAAGCATTTTTAATGCTCCAAGCCTAGACTTTGCTAGCTAACCCAATTACAAAAATAGAACAATGAACATATTCAAAACTAAAAATATACTTAATTGCATGGTATTAGGAGCTTTTACTCTATTTAGTACAGCTCAAGTTTTTGCCGACAACGATGATGCTAGTGATCCAATTGCAGCAGTTGCCAGTGCAAAAGACAATACAACAAACAATAGCTCCAACGACAATCAATCTTCTAAAAACTCAAATAATAACGATAATGACCAATCACAACAGTCCCAAGATGCAATCAGCAATATGCTATTGCAATCAGTAAGTTTAATGGGAATCGCCTATAAATGGGGTGGCAATACTCCAGATACTGGCATGGATTGTAGTGGTTTTGTGCGTTATGTTTTTAATAAATCTTTAGGAATTAATCTTCCACGAACAGCAGCAGAAATGGCTAAAGTTGGTAAACGTGTTAGCATTGATCAATTAAAGCCAGGTGACCTAATTTTCTTTAATTCATCCCGTGGCTCAAATACTCATATTGGAATTTACCTCGGTGGCAATAAGTTCATTCAATCGCCTCGCACTGGTGAAAATATTCAAATTACCGATTTAAGCGGTTATTGGATTAAACATTTTAATGGTGCAAAGCGCATCGTCCAAGAAACGCAAGATGATAGTGGAAATTCAGAAGTGCAAAACTTCCAAAATGTTCGTGATCAAGCATTACCAGTTGCAGCTCGTGTTCGTGGAGGCAAACATCATGGAAGAGGTAGTTCACGCCATGGTTCTGCAAAATCAAAAGGCTCTTCACATGCTAAAAGTACATCCCAGAAAGCAACAAAAAGTAGTGGCAAGAAAAAAAAGAAACATAACTAATAATGAAATTACGAATTCCAACGTGGCATCGCTCCAACGGTGAAATTGTTTCATGTACTGAAAAAATTAAAGTCATGCGTGAAAATATTGAAGAACTTGAACAAACGATTCAAGATGTCTATGAAGATGCACTACTTATGGATGTTGACTCTCAGCAAATCAAACAATTTTTAATTCAAATGATTCAAAATCTAGAAAGCCCCTACCAAGATGATAATCTTTAGTAAATTTGAGCTAATGGTTGGCTTGCGTTATTTACGCGCCAAACAAAAAAATAGCTTTGTATCATTTATTTCACTTGTTTCAATTCTTGGAATTGCACTTGGTGTTGCTGCATTAATTACGGTACTCTCGGTTATGAACGGGTTTCAACAAGAAATCCGCAGTAAAATGATTGGTGTTACCGCACATATGCAAATTACCTCAGCGAGCAGTTCAATCGGTGACTGGCAAAGCGTCGGTAAATTAGCAATGCAAAATAAGAATGTTGTTAACTATGCACCATACCTTGAAGGACAAGCTTTAGTTTCATTTGATGGCAGTGTCAGTGGCGCAATTGTACGTGGTGTAGATGCAGATTATGAATCCAAAGTTGATGATATTACTAAGGCAATAACCTTTGGTAGCTTTGCTAGCCTTAAACAAGAAAGTTTTAACATCGTCATTGGCAAAGACCTTTCACGTCAACTAGGTGCAGGAATTGGCGATAAAATTACGTTAATTACTCCAGATGGAAATGTAAGCCCTGTTGGTATGACACCGCGTCTTAAACAATTCACTATCACAGGACTTTTTGACACACATATGCAACAATACGATAGCGGACTAATTTTCATTGGTCTTAAGCAAGCACAAGTTTTATTTAAAGTGCCAAATAGCGTAACTGGTGTACGACTAAGAGTCAATGATGTGTTACAAACTCAAAGTATTAAGGAACAACTTTATACAATCTTGCCAGGAGACTTAATTGTTCAAGATTGGATGAGTCAAAACCAAAATTATTTCTCAGCTGTAGCACTTGAAAAAAAGATGATGTTTGTAATTTTAAGCTTAATTATTGCAGTTGCCGCATTTAATCTAGTTTCAACTCTAGTGATGACAGTCAACGATAAAAAAGCTGACATTGCAATTTTACGCACAATGGGTGCGTCACAAACTAATATTATGAAAATATTCATGTTACAAGGTGGTACATCAGGAATTATTGGCACCATTAGTGGCACCATTCTGGGGGTATTATTAGCTTATTTTATCGGTGATATTGTCCATGGAATTGAACTACTTACACATACCAAACTAATTTCTGGTGATGTTTATTTGATCGACTATCTACCATCTAAAATTGAGTTTAGCGATGTTTTTAGTATTTTTACTATTTCTATCTTATTAAGCATTTTGGCAACTATTTATCCAAGTCGTTCTGCGGCTAAAATTAATCCTGCGGAGGCGTTACGTTATGAATAGTGTCTTAAGTTGTCGAAATCTAGGAAAATCATTCTCTCAATCTGATGCGCCTGATTTAGAAATCTTCAAAAATGTAAGCTTTGAGTTAGCTAGTGGTGAAACTATTAGTATCGTTGGAAGTTCTGGAAGTGGCAAAACATCACTACTCCAGATTTTGGCTGGATTAGATAACGCCAGTGATGGACGTGTGATTGTTTGTGGTCAAGATATTACGGCACTAACACAAAATGAATTATGCAAAGTACGCAATCAAAACTTAGGATTCATCTACCAATTTCACCATTTACTGCCAGAATTTAATGCACTTGAAAATACCTTGATGCCACTAATTATTGCTGGCAATGAAAGCAAACAAAGCCATGAATATGCCAAATATATTCTTGAGCACCTTGGTCTTGGCAAGCGCCTAACACATTACCCAAGCCAACTTTCAGGTGGAGAGCGTCAACGCGTTGCAATCGCACGAGCAGTGGTTAATCAACCTAAAATCGTTTTTGCAGATGAACCAACTGGTAACTTGGATAACACCACGGCGCATCAAGTTTTGGATATCTTTTTTAAATTACAACAAGAGCTCAAAACTAGTTTAATTATAGTAACTCACGATACAAGCATTGCGGCAAAAACCCAAAAAATATATCGTCTACATAACGGTAATCTAGAATCACCTCTTACAAAATAAAAATGCGTTCCATCAGGAACGCATTTTTATTAAACTAAATATTTTCGCGATTGACGCAATGACCAGTACGCAAAAATAACGGCTACAAATAAAATTATAAATGGAATTATAAATACTAAGCCAGTTGTTTCAGCAATAATTGAAGTAATTATTATAGGAGTTAAACCACCAAATAATACAAAGCTAATATTATAAGCTAATGCAACACCAGTTAAGCGAACATTCACGGGAAACAGATAACTCAAAACAATACTTGGTAAAACTACCAAAAATCCTTGAAATATCGCAAATAAAACCAATCCAAAAATTAAATTACTGTGTTGGCTAATTAAATAATAACATATTGCAGCGGCTGGTAAAATTAGAACTAATGAATTACGCATTAATTTATATAAATTATATTTATTAGCTAAAATACCCATCACATAAATTGATATAACACTAACTATTGAAGCACATAAAACTGCATCACTAGCAATTTTTGCTGGAACATGTGCCAATTTAGTCAAATACGCCGGCATAAAAATAATTAATAAAATTATCGGTGTCGCCATAATTGAAACCAAACCAACTCCAACAATAACTTTACCAAAATGATTTTTTAAAACCTCAATAAATGGCGCGGCAGTATGTTGCTTAATTCTTTTAAACTCAGTTGTTTCATGTAGTTCACGACGAATTAAATACCCGACAAAACATAATAAACCACCCAAAATAAATGGAATACGCCATCCAAAATTATTAATCTGTTCTACACTTAAATAATGAACAATAAATAAATTAATTAACATCCCTGGAATTAGACCAGCAACAGTTCCACTAAATGAACCACCTAAACCAAAACCGCGCTTATTAGGCATTGACTCCGAAACATACACAATCATACTTGGCAATTCACCCCCAATCGCTAAACCTTGAATTAAACGAAATAATAGCATCAATGCCGGAGCAAAAATTCCAATATGTGCATACGTCGGCAAAAGCCCCATTCCAAGCGATGAAATCCCCATCAGCACCATGGTAATAATCAAGACTGTTTTACGCCCAACTTCATCACCGATATGACTAAATAAAATCCCACCAATTGGACGCACTATATAGCCAACCACAAAGACTGAATAACTCGCAATAATCGCAATTAGTGCATTACTAGTCGGAAAAAATTGCTCAGCAAAATATATGGCAAATAATCCATAAATTGTGAAATCATAAAACTCTAGCAACCCACCAAGTGAAGACAAAACAACAATTTTCTGTTGATCACTTGATAGATCATATCCAGGCAATAATTTCATATTAAATTCCCCCAAAACAGATTCAAAGGCGCTAATTCTATCAAAATTTAACAACTACTAGAGAAAAACTTTTCAAAACAATTACAACAAGGTATAATTCAAGCTACAAACCTAATACTTTATATAAGCAGGAGCAAGTAATTAAGACTCAAAACGCACGTAATTTAATTCACCACACAGGTCAAGGTCTCAAGCACATTCTACGAATTGTTATTAATTTCATATTAAGAATTATTATTAATTTTGAAAAAACCAGCGGAGAAACTCGTGCTGGAAGTCTAGCTTTTACAATGTTGCTTTCATTTGTTCCATTTATTATTTCAATGGCAGGGATTATTGGCTTACTGCCATTTTCAAACCGCTATATCACACGCGTTGAACAATATTTTTTCACCAATTATATACCACACGGCGGAGTACAAATTTATAATCAAGTTAAGGTTTTTCTTCAACAATCACAAGATTTATCTATTTTAGGATTTTCGTCATTAATTGTAACAACCTATTTGATGCTCTTTGCTATTGAACGCCAGCTCAATGCATTATGGTATACTAAGCGACAAAACAGTATTTTTAACTCTTTACGCACACACACCTTATTTTTAATTAGTGGCTTTGGTGTAATTGGTATAATGACTGTACTACGTATTTATAGCCACGTTTTCTTAAATTCACCAACCATCAATTTTTTCTTTGATAAAAGCCTAACTACTTTTGTGACAATCGTAATGTTTAGCTTAATTTATAAATTTATGCCAAGTCATGCTGTAAGCTTACCGCATGCAACCATTGCAGGAATTGCAGCTACACTTTTATTTAGCATCTCCAAACAATTATTTCTTTTCTACTCAGTTCACCTATTCGTTAATTATCATATAATTTATGGCTCAATGGCATTTGTACCACTATTTTTACTTTGGACCTACATCAGCTGCCTTAACTTACTCTTCTGTGCTGAAATTATTCATGGTTTAGAAACTAATTATGACCCACACCTACAAAAAAGGCTCTACATTTACTTACAGCGCAAATTTAATTTTATCTACCGCCTAATATCCAAGGTGACTAAACCCTAGAAGAATAATTTAATCTTAAATTCTATGCTACAATCACGTCAGGAAACTAACTAGGCAATCGCGGTTATTAACGTAATCGAGGAAAGTCCGGACACCGCATGGATAGAAGTGCTGGGTAACTCCCAGGAGTCACGTTGTGGCTACGGAAAGTGGCGCAGAAAATATACCGCCAAGCTTGCTTGGTAAGGGTGAAAAGGTGCGGTAAGAGCGCACCGCGCAACTAGTGATAGTTGTGGCAGGCAAAACCCCACTTGGTGCAAGACCAAATAGGCGCAACTCGTAGATATCCTGTACATTTAGTTGCGCGGGTAGGTTGCTTGAGCTTCTTGGTAACAATTAGCCTAGATGAATGATTGCCTCAGGTGCAAACCTAAGACAGAATCCGGCTTATCGGTTAGTTTCCTCTTCATTACTACTTGTAATCATAATTACGATATTAATAACTACTCAATCGGAAATACATGATTAATTCAAAAAAGCATATCTGATTGAAAAGATCTTTTATTTTACTGGGGTCACAATATGTCGGATCAACATCTCATTGAAAAACCACTTACTTCACAAAATATATTTAACGGTAATTTTATCAACATTTATCGTGATACAGTTGAATTACCAAGCGGCAAAGTTGCTGAGCGCGAATACATTAAACACCCTGGTGCTGTAGCAATATTGGCAATTGATAGTGAGAATAATATTATTATGGAACGACAATTTCGTCACCCAGTTGGGAAAATCATGTACGAGATTCCAGCCGGTAAAATTGACCCAAATGAAGATGAATTAACCTGTGGACGCCGTGAATTAGTTGAAGAAACTGGTTATGTGGCACAAAATTGGACGTTACTCGGCGAATGTTTGCCCTGCATCGGATATTCTAGCGAACGAATCGTTTATTTTCTAGCCGAAAATATCAGCTTTACTGCAGCCAATTTAGACGATGGTGAATTCTTAGAAGTTATCAAACAACCACTCGATGAAGTTTTTGAACTAGCCTTCAATGGCAAAATTGAAGATAGTAAATCTCTCGCCGGTTTAATGTTATTGTATGGACATCTTCGTCGTAAATCTGCAAAAGTTTAACTAAAAACCATGCTAAGTTATTTGGCAGCATCAAGCGGGATTATGCTTGCGCAAAAACTACATTTACCTAATTATTTAGCATGGATATTATTACTTTCAAGCCTAATTTACAGTCTATATTTACGTTTAAAAATTAAATCCCATAATCACCTAAAAATTCGTATAATTTTTCTAATAAGTTTATTTATTCTAGGATTTAGTTATGCTAATCTACAAATAAACTGGCGATTACAGCATCTAATTCAACAACCGATCAGTAAGTTAACACTCCAAGGATATCTAAGTAGCCCTACAACTCTCAAGGAAAATACTTACCACGCTGAATTTTCAATTACTCATGGCTCATTCGCTGGACAAAAAATCTTACTCTACTATCCAAACCAATATCATTTAGCAACAGGAAATATTTATCAATTCAGAGCTAATATTCAACCACTCAATTTAGTCTCTAATTTTGCTGCATTTAATTACGGGGAATACCTAATCGCACAAGGTATTAGTGCTTCGGCCTTTATGCAAGAATCTGCCACCTATATTTCACCAAGCTACGCACCAAGCGCACAAATTAATCGCTTACGGGTAAATTTGATTAATTATTTACAAATTACGTTGACAGGACAAAAATATGCAGGTCTGGTGATTGCTTTAGTTACAGGGTATCAACAACTAATTCCCAAAGAACAATGGATTACTTTTAAAAATAGCGGAATTATTCATATTGTCAGCATCTCTGGGTTACATATTACATTAGTAACTATGATGGCAGTATTTATTCTAAATCTATTTTTACGCTATTGTTTGCCACCAAATACAGTGCCAAAACAAGTTATTTTAGCCTGGTTAGGAGTTGGAGTGGCACTCGCTTATTCTTTACTAGCTGGTTTTAGCATTCCAACTCAGCGCACATTTTACCTCCTTTTGGTGATGGCATATTTGATTACCAGCAGACGCTATATTCCACTACTAAGCAAATTGGCAATTACTCTAGGCATAATTTTAATTATTGATCCATTTGCCTGTAGTAATATTGGTTTTTGGTTTTCATTTAGTTTGGTAGCAACCATTTTTGCTTTAAGTGGTACTTTCCAACACAACGACTCCAAATTTATTCTTTGGGCAAAATTGCAACTAGCCATGATTTTGGTTAGCATGCCATTAACATTATTTATATTTAGTAGCTATCCACTAATTTCAAGCCTAGCAAATTTGTGGGCAATTCCAATTTTAGGTAATGTGTTAACACCATTAATCTTAATTAGTAGTCTAAGCCATTGGAACTGGCTAATTCAAATAAGCGCTCAAATACTTAACTATGCTATGTACCCAATTGAATATTTGGCTAAAATTGCACCATATCATCAAATACAACCAGATTTAATAACTATTTTAATTGCATACTTTGGTGCCATATTATTACTCTTACCAACCTCATTTAGATGGAAGAACTATTTAGGTATGATAATGTTTTGCGGAATATTTATGATAGCACCAAACGCGCACCCTAATTATGGGGAAACTCAAATTACGACTTTTAGTAATCCTAAAACTGGATTCACATTAATACAAACTCAGCAACATAATTTACTGGTAATCATCAGTAATAACAAAGACCGACAAGATCAACAGTTCGAATACACCTTATTACCTTATTTACAAGCACAGTATATTCAACAAATTGACTATTTACTGACAAACACTCTAGAATCAACAAGTATACAATTAATGAAAAGCCATGATATTGCCGTATCTAATTATCAATTACCCGAAAATTTTAACTCAGATGGAGTTAATTTCAGCACAAATCAAAATAAAAATCAATTAGCCTTAAAGATTCAGGGCAAAAATGAAACCAGTTATATCGGAACAGGATACCAACCATTTGAGAACAAAAGTTGGGATAATATTATAATTAATTTGGCACTAGATAAACTAAATTGGTTATTTGATAGCAAAGTGACTAACCTACTGATCAATTATACTAAAAACGATCATAAAACTCGTGCATTTTTAGATAATATTAATTTAACTACTACACATAGCTATGATTTAACTGAAATTGGTAGCCAAAGAATTGAACACAACCAAGTAATTTCAGGAGCAGTTAACTAACCAGAATAGCCTAAATAAAAATTGTTGACTATAATCAATAAGAAAAATTAGATACACTCAAAGATATCACCCAGACACAACCGCACCAGAATGAACTAACTGATAAAATAGTACAATAATATTAATTAAAATAATACTCATAAAAAATGGTCGTACCAGCTTTGAACCTTTGAGAATAACCATCTTTGCACCCATATAACCGCCTGCAAATTGACCACAAGCCATAATTAAACCAATCAAAATATTAACCTTACCAAACCAAAAAAATATGATTAGTGAAAATAAGTTACTTTTTAAATTTAACACTTTTGCATAGCCAGATGCATTTAAGAATGTATAGCCTAGAAAGAACACAATTGCCATAATCCAAAAATTACCAGTACCAGGCCCAAAAAAGGCATCATAAAACCCCAGCAAAAAACCAAAAATTGAAAAAAACATCAATTCGTCCATCCGTTTTTTGCCTTCATTAACACCGAGCTTAGGGTTAATAACATTAAAAATAAAAACTCCAAGCATTAAAATTGGTACCAAATAACGCATAAACTCATTCGAAACATAATTGGCGATAGTTGCACCTAAACATGCTCCAATAAAACCCATGATTAAACCACGCGAAACGGTTCGAAAATTAATTAAGCCATCTTTATAATATTTAAATACTGCAGTACCAGTGCCAATCGCGCTTTGTAATTTATTGGTACCTAAAACCATTGAGATTGGCATCCCTGTGAAAGTTAGGGCTGGCATACTAATTAATCCACCACCTCCAGCAACCGCATCAACAAACCCAGCCAAAAAACCCATAACCACCAAAAATGTATATAAAATTATCCAATGATGTTCAAAAAATGTATGCATCAATTTGTTCCATAATTAAATTTATTCTCGCCACTTGGCGAACAGAATTATACTATACTAGTTCAGTTAACTATTACCTTATGTCAATCAAAAATTTTAAAATAAATCTCAGGTAACCCCTAAACTATATTATCATCAAATTTAAAAATACCATAAAATTATAAAAACCAATATATGTAAAAATCAAAAACAGTTGTACATTAACTACACTAAAGACAATAATCATACATTAATTCACAAAAAACCCCATAAATATATAAATGCAAACATAATCCCTCAAATTTTGATGCTATAATAACTCATAATAATGATTTAAAACATCGCAAACTAAAGATTAAAATAAATTTAAAGTTTAAGCAATTAAATCGATTTAGAACTTTGTTTGTGTGGTCGTTTATCTAATGTTAATAGCCTCACTGGATCCGTAGTTTACCTAACTCGACCAGTGATTTATTTTTAGACTTCTTCCTTTCAATGGATAACTAAAATATGAAAAAAATACTTTATACATTACTTCTCGCAACAGCATCACACTTTGCCTATGCAGATAACTCAGAATCAGCTCCACAACAAAGTACTACTAAAGCCCCAGAGTCAGCACCTATTACTGCACCTGAGCCAGTATTAAATGCAAATGCTGAATACATTAACCGGACAGCTTATATTCAAAACCCATATACTGGTATACCTTCAGGTGGTGGTACTCTTCAGGCAGTTCAAACTGGTGAAAGTCAAAATGCTGTACATGGATTTTGGAAAACATTGCTAACTGAGGGAACCTATAACGTTTATGCTGGTGGAACTGCAAATATGGGAAATAGTTCTGAAAAAACTACAACCATGCAGTGGCCAAATAATAACGACCTAACACCTTACTCATACGGTGCCAATCTTTTTGCCCAAACTGGTCAAATTGGTGGGTTCTCATTAGGTGGATTATTTACTGCAATGAACCCATTTTTCGCGAATCAAATGAATGGTGATGCAACTCAACACTCAAACCCAAATTTCTCAATTTATACCCCAAGTTTTAGCCAGCTTGGTGTATCTGCAGCTTTTCTTGAATATCAATACAGCAACATTGTAAATGCGGATATTGGTTACATTACAATTGATAATAGCCCATGGTTAGGTGGTTCATATTTTAATAACCAATTAACAATTGGAAATACATATCAAGGTGCTTTAGTCAATGTATATACTGGTGGTGGATGGTTACTAAGTGCTTTAGCATTTAATGCTGCACAATATGGTGCACAAATGGGATTCACTGGTGCACCAACAATTACTAGCTTTAATACACCAAATGGTGGTACTGTAGCAAACAGTATACAGTCAAATGGAACTGCAGCTTTAGGTGCCAATTACACAACATGGGATAATAACTATAATTTACGTCTGTGGGGATATCAATTTGATAACTACGGAAGTATTTTCTACGCTGATAATAGTTTAAATATTCCATTGACAAACAGCTTTAGTTTAAACTTTGGTGGGCAGCTAGGAACTGATCAACAATTATTCCAAAATTCAAGTGCCGTATCACAACTAACGGGTCAAGGCATTCAAAGTTACTTTGCTGGTCTAAAAGGTGGCCTAACCTATGATTGGTTTGTGTTAAACTTAAGTGCTAACACCACTTGGGGGCCAAGTTCAGCATATGGTGGTGGTTCAATTGTAACACCATACACTTCTGCACTAAACTTAGATCCATTATATTCCGAGGGTTGGTCTACCAATATGGCAACTACTGGATATACTGGCTGGCAATATAAAGCAGGTACTCAATTTAACTTCTTTAGTAATAACCTATCACTACAACCAGCTTATATCTACGTTGATAGTGGTAATCAACAGTGGAATGGTACTCAAGAGATGGATTTGTTATTGAATTATTCAATTCCACAAGTTAAAGGCTTATTTGTTTTTGCAGTTTATGCTAATCAGTGGCTACCTGTACAGAACCCTAATGGTAGCAATGCTTGGACATCAGAACTTGGTGTATTCTATACTTACTAATTTTATCAAGGTTTAATCATGAAAAAAACTACATTAGCACTTTTATTCGCAGCACTAGGTAGCAGCTCAGCATTTGCAATGAACCTAGTTAATTTTAGTAAATCTGACTATACGTGTAATAAAGTTCAAATTACACCACAGACTACTCAGCAAAATTTAATTGATTACTGTAATAATGTTACAGTAGTAGTTAGAGATGAGGTTGTTAGCGGCAGAAACAATTCACGTGTACCAGGTGGTGGCTCTGGAATTACGCAAAACTACTCTGCTGATGCTAAAGATGCCATTTTAGATAAAGTAAAATTTTATACTGATGATGGTAGCTATATGATTTGTTATTATCAAAATGCTGGTATGGTAAAGTGTAAGGTCAATCCACCAAAATCATCGACAGCTAAAACAAGTAAACAAGCAAGCTCAAGCCCGCAATAAAATAAAGGTGGCTTTTATGCCACCTTTATTTATAAAGTCATCAATTATTGTGTAGTTGAAGATTGATTAGTAGATTCTACAGCTTGAATTTGGTACTTCTGTAAATCAGTTAAGCGCATTGTTTGATTTAATAATGGCGGTGTCGCAACTACCATTGATTCAACATAATGTTTAAATTGATAACTAATAGTATAATTATCAATTACTTGACTTTCCCTATAGCTTTGCTCACAAACTCGCTTACTACTAGACTGTTGAATATATTTCGGGTGATTTTTACTATCAAACATACTACTAAAAAAACCAGAGTTAGGATTCTTTACTGACTTTGTGGTAGTAACATTTCGACAATTTTGTGATGGAACCTTAATCATAGAATAATTTGGCGTAACTGCCACAATTGTTACCTGCGGATTAGTATCAGCCTTAGATGAATTTTTGCTCCAAACTACATAAGTGGCCCCAGCAGCTACAACCACCGCTAATGCTAAAATAAATTTTACAGCACCAGATCCATTATTCTTTGCTCGATGATAATTACCCACAAACATCTGTTGCCTTAATGAATCAAAATTATTTGTTCTTAAATTATGTTGCATATTATTTTTACCTCTTAATTAAACCAAAACCAACTACAGCATAATACTGCTATAACAATTAAAGTAATTGAAACATCTCGCGTTTTACCAAGTAATAATTTAAATACCGTATAAGATAAAATCCCAAAAATTGCACCAGCTGTAATTGAAGAACACAGCGGCATCATTACCACAGTTAAAACTACAGCAACTATATCTTCAAAGTTATGTACCTTAATCCGACGAATATGGCTTAACATAATTATACCAACTAACATCAAAATTGGTGAGGTTGCCGCACTTGGAATCATTCCAATTAGTGGAGAAAGAAACATAAACGGAATACAAAGTAATGCAGTAATAAAGGAAGCTAAACCTGTTTTTGCACCATTTTGAATTGCCGCAGAACTTTCAATAAAAATTACACTTGGCGAAATACCAAAAAAACTCGACACTACACCACCAATACTATCAGTCAATAAGGCACGCTTAAGATAAGCACCTTTTTCATGTTGCGAATCAAAATGCAACTGTGAAAGTAGCCCCATAGTGGTAGATGTTGCATCAAAGAAATTTACAATAAACAATGATAAAATAGCTGGTAAAACACTAAATTTTAATGCAGCTAAAAAATCAATTTGCATGAATAAACTAAAATCTGGCAATTGAACTAAACTGGCAGGAATACTTGCTGGATAGCACACAACAAAAATTAACGAGATCACAATTATTGGTAATAAGAAAGCATACGTCTTACGCTTAATAAATAAAGCCGTGGCCAAAACAAATCCAATTAAACACAATATAATTGGCAAATTCATATGACCAATCCCAACGATTGTATTTGGATTGCCAATAACTAAGCCAACATTTTTAACACCAATTAAAAATAAGAAAAATCCGATCCCAGCACTCAGAGCAATTTGTAGAAATTCTGGAATAGCGTGAATAATTAACTGACGCACTCGTGTCACTGAAAAGACAAATAACAGTAAACTGGAAAAGAAGATCACACCTAGAACCGTTGGAATTGGTAGTTTATCGTGCAACACTAATGTATATGCAATAATTGCATTAATCCCCATACCTGGTGCTAACACAAATGGCAATTTAACAATAAAACTAGCCAAAATCGTCATTACAACAATAATTAACACTGTTGAGGTAATCGCTGGTGCAATTGGAAATCCTGCTCCATTGGCATGTAAAATTAATGGGTTGACTACAATTATATATGCGATTGCCATAAAATTAATTATACCACCCATGATCTCTCTAGAAAAATCAATTGGCTGTTTATTTGAATTAAATGAAAATAATTTAGCTAACAATATTAAATACCTTGAGAAAAATTAATAATTAAACGCTCCAACTTAATTAATGCAGCCCCTGATTTTATTCCTTTTATCATACAATCAATCTGTGCTAACTCATCTAGATAAATTAACAATTGCTGATAGCTAATTCGCTGGTTCGCTTGGCGAAAGAGTGCAATACTTTCCCCCCAAATTCTTAGACTGCTAATTGCATTGTTAAAATTTTGATCGTTTTTAAGTGCACCTTTTATACGAATTAACTTACGCAAATCTTCAGCAAGATTCCAGAGTACCAAGATTGAATCTTCAATTGAACCACATACGTTGACAAAAATTTTATATGCTAACGCACTGTTACCGCTTAAATAAGCATTGGATAATGCAAAAACATTAAATTGCGCATTATCCACCAAATTTTCTTTAGCATCTGCAAAGCTAATTTCATATGGTGCGGTATACAACAAGCAAAGCTTACTAATCTCTTGTTGCAATTGTGCCAAGTTATTTTGGTTCATATTCAACAATAAGTCTAAACCAGCAGTATCAATACCTAACTTGGCAGATTGAAATAAATATGTCGCCCAAACTCTACTTTCATTAACGTCGCCAAGCAACGGCAAAAATAAGCCATGTTGCTGCTGTACCCATGGCGCAGATAACTCTTTTTTATCCAGCTTGTCACACGTTAAGCATAAAAAGCTTTGCTCATCAAAAAGGTGTATAAATTCCAATAATTGCTTTTGTTGCTCAGCAGTTGGTTTATTTTTAAACACAACCTCAACAAAATTCTTGTCATCAAACAATGAAGAATTTTGTAATAGTTCCTGCACAACTTGAAAATTAAAATAACGATCTGCATTAAATGAATGCCGCAAATATTCTGTTCCAAGCCGACCTAAAATAGTTTCAGCCAGACTATGTACTAATGGAGCACATTCTTCGGGCGCACTAATAAATATACAGTGGTTTTTAGCCAATAAATCTGGCTCATGCAAAAACCTATTTAGATTCAATTGCATTGGTAGAAATTAATTTAGGATGAGAATAAACAATACGACGAATTAAACTATTAATTACATTTTGATGGATTTGATCCCAAGTAGTTTCTTCCTGCTGCTGTGCAGATAAAATCAGGCTATTATTATACGCCATAGTAACTTGATTTTGCACCACAATATTTTGACCAATTTGATCACCATTACGGTCAAAAACTTGTGCCGTAATTTGATAAGTTAAAATATAACTAGCGATTTGCCCGACACTATTAAATCCATAAGCATCACGGCTCGTTTGTTCATTACTAACCACAATTTTAGCTTCTGCACTTTCCATTTTATTAACTAATTTAGTCAAATTCTCTTTTTGAATTGCAGTTCTAAAGCCTGGGCAAATAACCGCTGTATCACATTGTAAGACTATTTTTTTATACGGAAATTGATAATCGCCATCCGAACCACGTAAATGAAATCCACAACCGACTAACAAGGTTAATGTTATGCTACCTAAAACTAAATTAGCAAATTTATTCATATGATCTTTCTAAATATCCTATTTTGAGACTACGGTTTTGCGCATACGAGATTTGCGTATAATATTAGTTGCGACACCTTCAACCTTAGCATCAATTTCGGCGGCTAGATCCACCCCACGCGTATCAACAATCTTCTGTGTTGAAGATGAATCAAGAATTATTTCATTAGTGATAACTTTGGTTGATTGCTCAATCAATTTGGCAGCTAAACTTCCTTTAATCACCGGTAGCCCAAGTTTATTCATTAAGAAGTCTTGTGCTGATACAGCCTTACCACTAGTTTCAACTTGCAAATAATTACCAAATGAATCCATTGTCCAAGAATTAACATTATCCTGAACATACAGTGTAAGGCTTTCGTTAATAATTCGCTGCTTAATTTTAGCATCCAGAATCGGAACACAGGTTTCTACACGTTTAAAGAAATTACGTTTCATCCAGTCAGCAGAAGAAATGAAAACATCCTCATTACCAGAATCATAAAAATAAAAAACACGATGATGTTCAAGAAAGCGTCCAACCACCGATTTAACCATAATATTATCTGAAACGCCTGGTAATTGTGGCCGTAATGAGCAAGCACCACGCACAATCAAAGTAATTTTAACTCCAGCTTGTGATGCACGATATAAAGCATGAATTACCTGATTCTCAACTAAAGAATTCATTTTCGCTATAATTTCAGCCTTTTTACCACTTAAAGCATTAAATGTTTCACGTTCAATTGCTTTCATCACCATATCGTGTAATGTAAACGGTGCTTGAAACAATACGCTTAAGGCACCAGCTTTACCAACTCCAGTAATTTGACTAAAGATATTATCTACATCGCGTGAAATATCTGGATTAGTTGTTAATAAACCAAAATCAGTATAAATTTTGGCGGTAGTTTGATGATAATTACCTGTTCCAAGATGCACATAATGCTGAAGATGATTATCTTCTTTGCGAACAATTTTCAACATCTTGGCATGAACTTTATAACCCATCACTCCATACACAACATGAGCACCAGCTTCTTCAAGTTGTTTAGCCAATTCAACATTTGCTTCTTCATCAAAACGTGCAAATAATTCAATTGATGCAACAACTTGCTTACCTGCACGCGCTGCTCGAATTAAATTTTGCACCAATTCAGAATCATTGCCAGTGCGATAAACCGTCATTTTAACCGCCAAGACATTCGGATCCTCTGCAGCTTGACGAGTTAACTCCACTACTGGATCAAAGGATTGAAAAGGCGTATGCAATAAAATGTCGCCTTTTGCCATCGCTTTAAAAATATCTGGCTCAAGCTGCAGTTCCTTAGGCATGCCAGGATTAAACCGCGTAAACTTCAAATCATCATTATCAACCATCTTCATAATATCAGCTAAACGTGCCAAATTGACTGGACCATCTACATAATATAAATCTGGTAATTCTAAATTAAATTGCTTCAATAAACTATCCATAAACTTACTGTTTGGCTCACCACGAGATACATCTAATTCAATTCGTGAGCACTCCGCGTATTTACGATTATGTAATTCAGCGGTTAATGCATTCCGTAAATTTTTTAAATCTGATTTAACCGTCAAGTCTGCGGCTCGAGTTACTCGAAATGGATAACACCCACGTACTTTCATTCCATAGAAGAACTCATCTACATGCAAGCGAATAATGTCTTGCAATAAAACGAAGCTATTTGGCGTTGGTGCCAGTTCTTCTGGCAACCGAATAACGCGCTGTAAAATTCGTGGTGCCTCAACTATCGCTATTTTAGATTCACGACCAAATTGGTCTTTCCCCTCTAACTCAACAGCAAAATGCAAACTTTTGTTTGGTACACGCGGAAACGGATGCGACGGGTCTATTCCGATTGGAGTCAAGACAGGCTTTAATTCAGTAATAAAGTAATTATAAGCCCATTTTTGTTGATCTTTAGTCCAACCGCGTGAATCCAAAATTAAAATATCTTGTTTACCTAAGGCTGGAACTAAAATTTGATGATAAACCTCGTACATATCTTTAAATAACTTACACACATCGGTACGTATTTGTATCAATGCATCACAAACCTTAAGACCATCAGCTAAAATTTTGTTCGGTTGAGCTTTTTCCCATTTAAGGAGTCTAGCAACACGCACCTCAAATAATTCGTCACAATTTTTAGCCACAATACAGAGATACCCTAAACGCTCCAACAATGGAACTTTCTCGTCTAAAACCTGCGCTAATACTCTACGATAGAACTGAATCAACCCAAGCTCACGATTAATTAGCACTTCACGATCATTAAGAATATCTAATGCCATACTGTAACTCCAAATCAATTTACTACAAGGTAAATCTTTGCATAAATTATTAGTCGATAATTGTTGCATTTTAACATATTTTGTCAAATAACGAAAAAATAAATCCAAAGGTAAACTAGATTTTTTCAGATCACCCCAGCTCAAAGCACAACCACTACAAAATTATTCACAATATTAAATATATGCATTAAAACATACAATGATGTAGATTAAATAACTATAATCAACTATAATAATTTCCTATACATACCTTGGATGTTTTAATCCATGTTATTACTGACATATCATTCAACTATCAAAAATCTAAAGGAAAATACTATGCAAATTAAATCGCTGATTATTAGTCTTAGCCTAAGCGCACTAATTCCACTCTCGTATGCAACAGATTCGGCTAATGGTAGCACTCCAATTACAGCTACCAGTGCTAACACTTGCATTACTGGTCAGCCAGATACTTCTAACAATTATACTGCTACTAAATGGTATCGTGACTCAGTAGAGCGCAATGCACAATACCATCAAGTATTTAGTCTTGGACTAGAAAAAGTTAAACAAAAAGTAGCAAAAGAAAAATTAGAACATAAAAACTGGGGCGTCATTATGGACATAGATGAAACAGTTCTTGATAATTCATTCTATGAGAAGGACAATATTTTAAGCTGCCGCAAAGTAACAATGCCAACTATGTATGAAAGCATGGAATTAGCTGTTTCTACGGCAACACCTGGCGCGCATAATTTTACTTGCTCAATTCAAAAATCTGGTGGTAAAGTAGTTTTAGTTACAAACCGCGATGGAACTTATGATAGTAAAATCCAAGCTGCGACACTAGATAATTTACAAAAAGCTGGGATTTGTTACGATACGGTTATTTTTGCCAATGGAAGCAATGACACGAACAAAACACCACGCTTTAATGCGGCAATTGCTGGTGATTACAAAAATATAGTTGCAACTAAAAAATTAGGACCAGTAAATGTACTGGCTTACTTTGGTGATAACATCCAAGATTTCCCAAATGTTATCCAAAAAGATGCAATAAAATTAGATGCAAATGATGATTTTTATAACAAATTTGGCCAAGAATATTTCTCATTACCAAACCCTACCTACGGTAGCTGGGAACACAATCAATTTAATTAAAGGCAATAAAGGGCAAATTACTGAAAAGCATAATTTGCCCTTTATTCAGCTAAAGCTTTACATGTTAATAATTATTTATTAATTACTTTACGAACATTTTGATTACCGATAATAATCTCAGTATTACTTGGATCAGTATTATTTTTCTTGGCAAACTCACTCCAAGTTATTTCTTGGTTACCCTGCTTACCAACGATTACAGCTTCATCGCCAAGCTTAACAGGATGTTTAACATCTTGATCTGTAATATCAACAACAACCATATTCATTGATGATTTACCAATAACAGGAAATTTTTGACCATCAATTAAAACGTAAACTTTTTCCTTGTAAGCATAGCGAGGAAAGCCATAGTTATAACCGACACGCAATGTCGCAGTAGTCGAAGGCTTATCATCTCGTGTAAACTGCTCTCCATCATAATTAATTGGTGAATGCGGTGGAACATTGCGCTCAATAATTCCAACTATAGTTTTAAATGATGTCATTACAGGAATATATTTACGACTTAGTGCTGACTCATCACCCATTCCGTCAAAATCTGAGCCATACATAATTGCACCCACACGAACCATATCTAAACGTGCCCAAGGGAACTTTAACATTCCTGCAGAATTTGCCACATGTTTAATTACATTACTCTCAAGATGTAGCTGATTAATTGCTGACTCATATTGATTTAACTGCATTCTAGTATAATCATAATCTGTTGGCGCATCTTCATAATCTTTAGCAAAATGAGTCATAACCCCAATTAACTTAAGATTTGGCAATGCCAAAATTGTTTTCATATCTGATACCTCGCGCACACCCATGCGTCCCATACCAGTTTCAATATTCAAATGAATACCTATCACAATTTTTCGCTGTAATTTCTTACTCATTTCTTGTGCAGTCTCAGAAATCATTTTGGCTTCTTCAACTGATCCAGCTATTTCTTCAATATTCCAATTATTTTTTATCGCCTCAATTAATTCATTTTTAGTTACAGGAGCTAGGCGAATTAAATGAATATTTTCACCACTTTTATTTACGGCAGGAACAATAATTTTAAACTCATTATTATCTACAGCAGCAATATAATCTACGTGCTGCAAAATTGCCTCATCAATTAAATTTGCAATACCATTGCCATAAGCATCAGCTTTCATCACTGCGCAAATTTTCACATTTGGACCAATCGTTTTCCTAATTACCTGCAAATTATGCCCAAAAGCTTTAGGATTAATCTCAACATACGTCGATACAGTAGAAGATTCATCTGAAGACATATTTGTATGGTTTATTGCCGTATCAGCAGAACTATTACAAATCGCTCCAGCTAAAAATATACTTGAAAAAATAATTTTATTAATTTTCATAATGTCTCCAAAAAATAGTTTATTTGTATATAGTAGTAATATAAAAACAACTGGATAAGCTTATATATTTTTACTCATTAAAAAATATCACTTTTTATACAACAATAGCATAATTATAACAGAATTAATTAAGCTGCACTTCTACATGTAATTAAAACACCACTAAAAACACCTTTATAACCACAATACAGCCCATAAATCGTTACTTTAATACACGCAGCATATACAAATTAAATGGTATACTTTATAATACAATTTACAAAATTTTTTGATCGCACACTTTTCATATAAAATCCAACAAGTACGCAAGTAAAACTTCTAGTTACATTGATAAACATCAAAACGAATGGTTTTACCTTTTTTAACGTATGTCGGCTTAGGATTAGCAACTAGTTCAATTTGCTTATTATCGCGTTTAACAATTAATTTTTGCTGGCATTTTAACCGTGCATTATTAAATAAACTATTGGCATCAAGCGCATAATCAACGCTAGATTGACGAATAAATAGATCAATTAATTGCATATCTTTTTTAGATAAAGCCTGTTTGCCGTCATTAAACATTGGATCAAGATAAATAAAATTATAACTCTCTGATGTTTCTGATAAATAACTCAAATTATCTACATGTATAATCCGCAAAAATGGTAATTGGATGGAAAATTCAGCACATAAGTAATTCAAAATCACTGCCAAATAAGGATTATTTTCTAGCATTGTGACTCTATAACCAGCTAAACTCATTAAAATAGCATCACGTCCCAAACCAGCCGTAGTATCCAAACCTCGGATTACTTCATCACTATTCACGCGCAGGTTAATTGCTTGAATTAAAATCTCTGACTTAATTCCAGATTTACGCTTGCCGATAAATTCACTATAAAAATTCTTTAAATTTAATGGTTTAAATTGGTGACTATATACATACAGACCATCACGTTCAAGACATAAATACACATTGGCATTAATCTCAGTTTTAGGTTCAATTAAGCTTAATTGCATAACATCAATATTCGCGACCAATCTAGCAGCTTGCTGTTCCAATTCAGGATTATTATAATATAAATACATTTTATTTACTCACGATGATAAGGGTGATTTTCCAAAATTGAAATAGCACGATATAATTGCTCCAAAATAATTACTCGAACCAAAGCATGTGGAAAAACCATATTGGATAAACTAATTGAATAATGTGCTTTAGAACGCAGCTCTGGGTGAATACCATCAGCACCACCAATAATAAAGCAAATCGAAGTATTCTGTAATGCAGTTTTATCCAAAAAATTGGCAAATTTAATGCTATCCAACATTTTGCCACGTTCATCCAAAGCAATTATAAAGCTATCTCGAGGAATAGCCGCTTCGATTTTTTTAGCTTCTTGCTCCATATTTTCTAAAGCAGTTTTTTTATTATTTTTATCCGCTTTAATTTCAATAATCTGGCAACTATATTTACCATAATTAATTCGTTTAAGGTATTCCTCGCAACCAGAAATAATCCATTCTGGCATCTTATTGGCAATATTAATAATTGATATTTTCATTAGATTTATGATCAACTTTACAAAATAAAATAAATTCATCAAGTGTAAAAATAGCTGCGGTAAAAACCACAGCCATTCTGACTTAAATAAAATACTAATGTGACAATGTTGATGGCTTACCTTTATTTAAAGCATGAATAATAATTGCCACTACCGCAAACATTAAATAACCACCAGCATATTCAAGTGGAATAATTCGTTGTGCAGCTGGCAAATTAGCAATCCAATACATTGAGCCATCCATATTCACCGAGTGAATAATTCCACATAAAGACATGAATGCCATTACTACACAAGTTACAACTGCGGCAACAATTCTACGCTCAATCAGGTAGTATACCAATGCAGCTAATAGTGTACCAGTAACAATAAAACCATTACCAAAAGTAAAAATGGCACTCATTGCAGATAATTTACCCTCGGTAGTAGTTGCTAACAAAGCATTAACTTTATCAATTGAGACCACTGGACTAGAAGAAAATTCGATTTCAACCATCCGTGCAATTGACGGAAACAAACCTAAAATTGCAGCAGGATAATATTTTTTATCACAAACTAAAAAAACCTGAATTGCAATTTCAACACCAATAAATAATAATACTGGAGCCAAAATAGCTTCTGGAATTAAATCAATAATATAATTTACAAAACCAAACCATGCACCAAGACCAACTACAATAATATTAATCAACAAATATCCGGCACGTGAATCCATTTTCTTATATGCAGGAAACCCAGCATATGGAGTAGTTTGAGCCGTGCCACCAAAAATCCCCATCAACATTGTCGCAATGCCATCAACTAGCAATAATTCATTTGGTGAATAATTTTCTCCCAAAACTTGGGCGCTTTCAGCAACCGCAACTGTACCAAAAATCACCAACAATGCAAATGGAAAAGCAATCGAGAAAAATTTCACGGCTACAGGCAAAGAAGCAAAAAAGGCAAAACTAGCTGATGGAAAAGAAACTTGCAAGTTGGACAAATTTGGAACATTTGCATGACCAGTTACTACAACCTGAAACACGTAATAAACTAACGTTCCTACTACTATCGCAACTAAGATTGCAGGTAAATTAGCAGGTAACTGATATCCCGCAAAATAGACCATTACAATAATCGCCAAAACAAGAAAACTAACCAGCGGATATTCAAGCATAGTTAATAAAGGAAAAAAAGCAATTAAACCAATTGCAACACCAGCTAAACCGCCAAGTAATGCCACAGTAGGTAATGCATTCTTAATTTTGTGTACAAAAAATGAACAAATGAATTTCACTAACCCAATAAAAAAACAGCAAGCACAACTCACGTACCAACTCTGCAAAGCAGCGGCATCTGGAGTCATGCCTTGAGATTTAAACAACAAAAAGGCAGGCCCAACCACGGCTAAAGTCATACCGATACAGGTTGGTGCATCTAAGCCAGATGGAAATGCAGTTACATCATCACGACCTAATTTCTTTGCTAATCGAAATGCCATATACATAAACGCAACATTACCGACCACGACACCAACGGATAAACCTGGAATAATGTGCTTAAACACAATTCCTGCGGGCATACCAAAAACAACAGTTAGCAGAAATGCAATAATTGCCAAATTAGTTAAGTTATCAAAGACGATCGTTGCTGAGCTACTCACATCTCCTAAGCTAAACCATTTATAATTCATACCAGCTGCAGATGACATTTTATTCCCCTAAATTAAAAATTAGAATGTGAAATTTTCACCCAAATAAACCTGCTTAACTTTTTCATTTTGTACCAGTTCACTGGGAATTCCACTCGCCAGCACATTTCCTTCACTAATTATATACGCGCGATCACAAATACGTAATGTCTCGCGAACATTATGATCGGTGATAATCACACCAATTCCTAAATCTTTAAGAAGCTTAACTACATTTTGAATATCGCTAACCGCAATTGGATCAACGCCTGCAAATGGCTCATCCAGTAAAATAAACCGTGGATTATTTGCTAACGCTCGTGCAATTTCACAACGACGACGTTCACCACCAGATAACGCCATAGCATTTACATCACGCAAATGGTCAATATTTAATGAAGTTAACAAACGTTCAGTTTCTTGCTTAATCGCTTTTTTACTTAAGTTCTTGAGCTCTAAAATTGCAACAACATTTTCTTCAACCGTCATTTGACGAAAAATTGAAGCTTCCTGTGGCAAATATCCCAATCCAAGCTCGGCTCTCTTATGCACCGGAGTACTCTTTATATTCTTACCATCGAGATAAATATCACCACCATCACTAGCTAATAATCCGGCCACCATGTAAAAGCTAGTCGTCTTACCAGCTCCATTTGGCCCGAGTAAACCAATTACTTCATTACTATGAACATTAAAAGATACATCTTTAACAACGACCCTTTTTTTAAATTGCTTACGTAAATGCTGAACGTCCAAAAAACTACTTGGCATTGAGGACTGAATTGCTTCCATCTTGACCCTTTTGATTTGGTTGAAGAATAACTGTTACTCGACCACTTTTAGTGTTAGATATTCCATTCGCGTTCGCAGAAGTTGCACTATAAATTTGCGTTTGCGTATTATAAGTTAATCTGTCACCCATTACTAAATTATCACCTTTTTTAACCCTTGCGCGACCGGTTAGAATGGCTAAATTATTCTTGGTATTATAATTGAAATCATTGCATTGCCCTTCGGTTTTGTCTCCATCGTCATTCAATTGTGAGAAAGTTACTGGAGTACCAATCATGTGAATAGTTTTATAGCCTTGAACATCTTGAGAAGCTTGAGCGGTATTCGAATGAACGATCATACTACCTCTAGTTACAACAACGTTTCCAGTAAAAACCGTCACCATATTCACTTGATCGGCAGTTGCTTGATTAGCCTCAATTTGAATTGGTTGAGACTCATCTGATTTTAATGCAAAGCTCAATGGGCTTAACAACAATAAACTAAACAATAATAATGCGCGTTTAATTAGTAACATAAATGACCTTAACGTTTGATTCAATAGTAAGAAATTTTTTAGTATAATCTAGGCTAAACCCGATACCTGTTATAATGCTTTTACCTTGTGTTGCACTAATCGGTGCAGAACTATTCGCAAATTGTGATGTACCATTAATATAGACTTCTTTGGTATAAACATGAATTACCTTGGTAGGATCTTTATCAAATGAAGTGATCACAACGCTTTCCCCCAAGTATCCAAGTGTAGTCTTAGTATCAACCCAACCATCATTGCTATTTAACTGCTGAGCCAAAGCACCAGTTGATTCACTAAAGGTCTGCATTATCAAATGCAGCAAACTAATTTTACTGCTATCTGGAAATTGAGTGCCACTCTCAGCAAGTAAACGATATAAACGCACTCCATTAGGAGAATACATATTCGCGTCAATTCCCGTAGCCGAAAATTCTGGCTTATCTGTCGGTAACATAAGTTTATGAAAATTTATTTTGGTTAAATTATCCAACAATAAACACAACCCAGTTAAAACAATAACTGTAATAACATTAAAAATTCGAGAAGATTGATACTTTAGCTTAAGCATTATATAACTCTAAGCTAAATACTTAGCTAAAAATTCAGCATAATTACCCTGAGACTTTACAATTATCTCGACAACTTCACGCAAAACTCCTTCACCACCACGTAATGTGCTCACATAGTCCACTCGTTGTTTCACGTCTTCAACAGCATTAGCGGGAGCAAAGCGCAGCCCAACTAAACCAAGAGCAGGTAAATCAATTAAGTCATCGCCAATATAGGCAATTTCAGCCAACTCAACACCCAATTCAGCGGCTACCTCCAAAATCTTACTCTTTTTATCCTGCACTCCAGTGTAAGCCAAATCCAAACCAAGCTTATGACAACGAGCTTCTGTTGCTAAAGATTTACGCCCTGAAACAACTACTGTCTTTAAACCACAATCGCGCGCCATGGCAATCGCAAAACCATCTAAAATATTAAATTTACCAAATGGCTCCGTATAATCTTCACGGATAAAAATAAAACCATCTGTTAAAACTCCGTCAACATCAGTAGCAATTACCTTAATTTTTTGTGCTTTAGCATTAATTAATTCACTATTCATTAATATTCCTAAATCAATTTAGCTTTAAATAAATCATGCAAATTAAAAGCTCCGACAACTTTGTTTTGATCATCGACAACTAATAAACCACCAATCTTATAATTATTGATTATCTCAACAGCATCAACCGCCAAATTTGTATGATGAATTACTTTAGGGTTAACCGTCATAAATTCCTGAGCACTTAATGTCCTCACGTCTTGCTCACTATCCAAGACTCTTCGTAAATCACCATCAGTAATCACACCCAACAAGACTTGCTCAGCATCAACAACAGCAACCAGCCCAAGACCCTTTTGACTAATTTCAACTACAACTTCTTTTAATTTTGCACTTGGTAAAACCAATGGCAAACGTTCACCAGAATGCATAATATCCTGCACCGTAGTTAATAATTTTCGTCCAAGACTACCACCAGGATGAGATAACGCAAAATCCTCTGGTCTAAAATCTCGCAAAGATAAAAGTGCTACAGCTATGGCATCACCTAACACCAGCGTAGCAGTTGTACTAGTAGTTGGGGCAAGATTAAGCGGACAAGCCTCTTTATCTATTTTTATGGATAAAACACAAGTTGCCAATTTAGCTAAAGTTGAGTCTAGGTTTCCAACAATCGCAATAACTTTAATGCCTTTACGCTTTAAAATTGGAATTATCGCACTTAACTCATCTGATTCACCAGAATATGAAATTGCCAATAATAAATCTTTGCTACCAACAACGCCTAAATCACCATGTAATGCCTCTGCTGGATGCATAAAAAAAGCAGATGTTCCTGTTGAAGCAAATGTTGCGGCAATTTTATTGCCGACATGACCAGATTTACCCATGCCAGAGACAACAATTTTACCCTCACAAGCAAGGAGTAAATTTACTGCCTCAATGAAATTTACATCTAAAGAATCACGAATAGCATTGAGACCACTAATTTCATCGCTAAAAAGCTGTTTAGCTATTGACAAAACATCTACGTTATTATCTTTAATCACGGGAATTAACCCTCCAAGCCACCAGCAGTAATATTATATCCAGCATCAACATACATGACTTCACCTGTAATTCCGCTCGATAAATTAGAAAATAAAAACGCAGCAGCATTACCAACTTCTTCAGTTGTAACACCACGTTTTAAAGGCGCAAACTGTGCCATATGATCAAGGATTTTACCAAAACCACTAATACCACTTGCCGCCAAAGTTTTAATTGGACCCGCCGATACTGCATTTACACGTAATCCTTCAGATCCTAAAGCATATGCCATATAACGTGTTGAAGCTTCTAATGCAGCTTTTGCAACACCTGCCATATTATAGTTTGGTAACACACGCTCACCACCCAAGTAGCTCAAGCAAACCAATGAACCATTACGCCCTTGCATCATTTTACGCGCCGCGCGACCCAAGGCAATAAAGCTATATGCTGAAATATCATTAGAAACTCTGAATGTTTCACGATCAATATTTTCAACAAAGTCCCCAGCCAAGCCTATTTTAGGAGTGTAAGCAATAGAATGCAACAACCCATCTAAACCATCCCAATGTTTTTCTAACTCTGAGAATAAACTAGCAATTTGCTCATCTTTTGTAACATCTAAAGGAAATACTAAATTTGAATTAAACTCTTTAGCAAAACCAGCTACACGCTCAGCGTGCTTTTCATTTTGATAAGTCAATGCAATTTCAGCACCCTGTTCAAAACATACCTTTGCAACACCATAGGCAATTGAACGATCTGAAATTAAACCCGTAATCAAAATCTTTTTACCTTGAAGAAAACCCATTTCAAACTCCTATAGATTAAAATATAGCCGTAACTTGATTATTGAATCAAAAGACCATTAGTAAATTGGTCGGATTATACCATAATCGCATGCTCTTAGGTTTAAGATATCAACTCTCATAGGCACACGCTAAAAAGTTAAAATTAAAGCTCACGATCAGAAAATGGCGTAACCCGCAATACACTGTAAAAATACTTTTCCTACATATTGCCAAGAAAAATCTTACTCATTTGTATATTCAAACAATAGCACTATAAACGCATACAAGAAAAGACCTAAATTACATAATTAAAGAAATTTAACACTATATGAATATTCACAAATAAGACAAAATGCAATCTA
Source organism: uncultured Neisseria sp. (assembly GCA_964652705.1). Classification (GTDB taxonomy): domain Bacteria; phylum Pseudomonadota; class Gammaproteobacteria; order Burkholderiales; family UBA11063; genus Aquella. The sequence continues at coordinate 11,545 of CAZZAV010000004.1, read as the reverse complement.
TTGCTATTTAGTTTAAATTAGACAATTAGATTGAGTTACAATACATAGCGTTAACATCAATATTTGTGAGTCTTAGTAAACTATGAAAATCCAAAAATTTCAAGATAATCAGCACCAAATTGAAGCACTATCACAAGCAATTGTAAACTCAATTCAAAACGCTCTAGACAAAAAAGGGCAAGTTACCCTTGCAGTATCTGGCGGCAAAAGCCCTATTAAACTTTTTGAACGGTTAAGTCACTATGATCTAATGTGGGAAAAAGTCACAATAACCTTAGTTGATGAGCGCTTTGTTCCTACAGATCATCCAGACAGTAACGAAAATTTAGTTCGAAATCATCTACTAATTAATCATGCCGAAAAAGCTTTTTTTAATGGATTAGTGACCACAGATGATGTACTAACTAGCGCTAGTAATGCAAATTTACATATCACCCAGATTGACATTGCTATTTTGGGAATGGGTGAAGATGGTCACACCGCATCAATTTTCCCATGCTGTAACGAATTAAATACGGCCCTAGATCCACAACTAACACCAGAAAAATATATAATCACCAATCCTAAAACAGCTAATTATGCACGAATTGGTCTTAGCTTAAGTGGTATTTTAGAAATTCCACAGCTTTATATTAGCCTAAATGGTGCCAAAAAACTTGAAATTATACAAACTGCAGCGGAAAGTAAGACAAAAACTTACCCGATTAGTTATGTCATTAATGAACGCAACGATGCTGAAATTTTCTGGAATGCTTAAAAAGGATTAGCTTATGGATCATACTTTCCCTCGTCTAGTTGCCGATATCGGCGGAACAAATGCTAGGTTCAGCCTAGAAACATCCTTATACAATTATACCAACACCAAAGTACTACCCTGCAAAGATTATAAAACCATGGCTCACGCTGCCCATGCTTACCTTGAAGAAATTGGTGTTAATCATGTTGAATATGCGGCAATCGCACTACCAACGCCAATTTCTGGTGATAAAATATTTATGGTAAATAGCCCGTGGGAAACATTTTCAATTGAAGAAACCAAGCAACAATTAGGTTTAAAAAATGTGGTTTTTCTAAATGATTTTCATGCTTTAGCACTAGCAATTCCACATTTAGACGAAGAACATTTGATTAAAGTTGGAGGTATTACAGGTGACCCATATAAACCACGTGGCATCATTGGTCCAGGAACTGGTCTTGGAGTCGCTTCGTTAATTCGCCACCCTAATGGTGAATACCTTGCAGTTCCAGCAGAAGGTGGGCACTCAAGCTTTACACCTGTCAATATTGAAGAAGTTGAACTATGGGAATTTGTTCACAAAAGATTTCACCACGTTTCTTTTGAGCGTTTTGTATCTGGTCCTGGCTTACAATTAATCTATGAAGCTGTTTGCAATCAAAAACGTTTTCAAATTGAGCATATGTTAAGCCCTGCTGAAATAACCGAACGCGCGTTAAACCAATCATGCTGGATTTGTCAAACTACGCTAGATCACTTTTGCCGGATGCTTGGAACACTGGCTTCAAACTTAGCGGTTATGGCCAATACTTTTGGTGGAATTTATATCGGTGGTGGTGTTGTCCCAAGAATTATAGACTACTTCATTAATTCTGATTTTCGCTGTCGCTTCGAAGATAAGGGTCGCCTACGTAAATATTTAGAGCATATTCCAGTTTATGTAATAAAACATCAATTCCCTGCCTTTTTGGGAGTTAGTTACGCATTAGATACATTAATCAATAAAGGTTATTTACCATAATAAATAGGAGCTACGAAAGATGTCATCCCACAATTTCCCGCGCTTAGTAAGTGATATCGGTGGAACTAATGCACGATTTGCTATTGAAGTAGCACCGTATAACTTTGTTGACGTAAAAACTTTAACTTGTCGCGACTATCCAACGTTAGCTGATGCAATTAATCATTACCTAGGCTCTAGTCAACATCCAGAAGTTAAACATGCTGCCCTAGCTGTTCCATCACCAATTGTCGATGATACTCTTTTTATGGTAAATAGTCCGTGGCACCTATCGTCAATGGCGCAAACTAAAATTGATGCTAAATTAGATAGCCTCATTTTTCTAAATGATTTCCATGCCTTAGCTCTATCTATACCACATATTCCCAAAGATAAATTAGTAAAAGTTGGTGGCGAAGAACCAGATCATAGTAAACCAATTTGCATAATTGGTCCAGGCACTGGTCTTGGCATGGCCACACTCTTTAAGCATCCAGTAGAAGAACAATACTTCGCGATACCAGCGGAAGGTGGTCGCTCCAGCTTTGCTGCAGTTAGTGCAGAAGAATTTGAATTATGGCAACATGTACATCGCCGTTTTCAACATGTGTCAGTTGAGCGCGTTCTTTCAGGGCCAGGATTACAAGTAATGTACGAAGCAATTAGTGAGATCAAAGGAGTTGCTATTGAACGGATTCCTAGCCCTAGCGAAATTACCGAATTGGGCACAACTAATCAGTGCTTTATTTGCAAACAAGTTGTAGATTATTTCTGTCGCATCTTAGGTACGACAGCATCAAATCTAGCCTGTATTAATAGTGCATTTGGTGGTGTTTATATTGGCGGTGGTATCATACCTAAAATGTTAGATTACTTTCTTAAATCTGACTTTCGTTGTAGATTTGAAGATAAAGGACGCTATCGCTCTTTTCTTGCTAAAATGCCAATTTACGTTATTGTTCACGATTATCCTGCGATGTTAGGATCCAGCTATGCACTGGAAACATATTTAACTAAACACTACATCCCATAAAGGCGATTACATGCTTTCTTATCGTAAGATTATAATCTCCTGCATTACTGCTGGAATACTATCTGCATGTTCCAGCAGTAGCTTCAATTCAAGCTGGATGAACGACAATACTGACAAACTCGCAGCTAAGAAAATAAATCAGATTCTAATTCCTGGTTCACACTTTTCTAATGCCTATGGTTTAGACAATAAAAATCTAAACATTTGTGTTGGTGAGACTATAAGTAACAGTCTTTCAACCAATGCAAAAATTGCTAAATTAGTAACTAAAAACGCGGTAATTCCACAAAGTGACTTTATAACTTACTTAACGACTCAGGAACATAACATTGGTGATCAATTAAATAGCGGAATTAGGTATCTTGAAATACAAGTTTGCCTACAAAATGACACTTACTATACTTCAAATTATTATCTCACTGCAACTCTTGATTCTATCTCCCAACAAATTAAAAACTTTATGAATAATAATCCACAAGAAATTATTTTTATTGATCTAGATAATAATTTACGAAGCGAAAATGGTCCAATGTCAGAAAATGACCTAAGTAACCTACATGATTATCTGCAAATTACTTTTGGTTCATATCTCACACCAAAACAAGATTGGCAACAACTAACTTTTAAAAAACTTTGGAAAACCAAGCATCGAATTATCTTGATGTCCTCAAACCCAATGTTCATACGTTACTATGATGTTTTAGACAAAAATCAAGTTGTAACATCAAATGGAATTGCACACTACACTACAATTAAAAAATTAACGGCAATTCAAGAGCAACTAAATTTTCCGAGTGACAGTAAAAATGACTTAATGATTACACCAATTTATAACTGGTTTGATCCTGAACGCAATAGTATCACTCAAATCGAAACACTCAATAACGATCACTTAATCTTTGATTACCTCTCAACCATTCCTGAAAGTTCACCACTCAATATTATTGTTGGCGATCGTAATTATAATAACCAATTAGTTGATTACACGATACAAATAAACTCACACCGCTAAAAACTAAGCTAGAGCCTTAGTTCTAGCTTATAATTAAATTTTCAAGCGTGTAACAATTTGATTTTTGATCAAGTGCTCGTCAATTATTTCACGTACATCATCTTCATCAATATAGCTATACCACACTCCATCTGGGTAAACTACGCAAACAGGGCCATCAGCACAACGCCCAAGGCAACCGCTCTTACTGGCACGAATTTTTGCCTCACCCCATAAATCTAAACTTTGCAAATATAACTTAGCAAAACTAAAGCCATCATCACCACTAATATCACCACAACCCTTACCAGATGATTTCTGATTAGTGCAAAAAAACACGTGCTTTTGATAAAACATACCATTTCCTAAAAATTAATTAAATCGCCATACTGAAAGATCAGCTGGTGTAAAAATCTCTTGAGCATACTCAACATTTGCCAGATAAAGACCATTTGGCATAAATGTTGGTGGTGCTAAACGCCGATCCGTCTGTTGAAAAACTGCTTGAAAATCGTCCAAGCTAATTCTTCCATTTCCAACATATAACAATGCGCCAATAATATTGCGTACCATATGGTGTAAAAATGCATTTGCGGTTAGACTAAAACGCAACATGTTTTCACGCCGTTCAATTGTCACGGCACGCATTTCACGTGTCGGTGTATTCGCTTGGCATCCTGAAGCGCGAAATGCAGAAAAGTCATGCTTGCCAACTAATAAATTAGCCGCTTTCTGCATTAATTCTAAGTCTAATTCACGATAATACCAGCCAGCATGACGATTAAATAAAGCTGATTGCTGCGGTTGAATTAGTAAATAATAATGATAAGTGCGACTCAACGCAGAAAATCTAGCATCAAAATTATTTGGCACTTCAGTAGCATCTTTAACTCGAATTGTAATTGGCAATTTACTGTTCACAGCATTAATCCAACCATAAATACTACGCCTAGCATTACTATCAAAATGTACAACTTGGTTAAGCGCATGTACACCTGTATCAGTTCTACCAGCAGTTATTGTTGCAACTGGATGGTTAGCAAATGAACTCAATGCCTTTTCTAACTGTTGCTGGATAGTAACTACATCTTTTTGAGTTTGCCAACCATAATAATCACTACCATCGTATTCTAGTAATAACGCATATCTAGCCATTTAATTTTAACTCGATCAATAATTGCTGGGCATGAACCTTGATCTCATTAGGAGTATGAATATCACTAATTAACTTCATCAATATTTCTTTAGCTTTCGCAAATTCTTCAATTTGATAATACATCTGCGCCAAATTTAATTTTTCATCAAACTGAATATTTAAGTCTAAATTATCTATTTCAAATTTATTTATAGAATCAACCAATAATCCCTGATTTGATGATGGTGAAATAGTATCATCTACTACAGAAATATTGTTTGCTTGACTCACAGTAGGAAAATCCAAAATTCTATCATTCGCAAAATCACTCATTACTGGCTCAACTTCCAAAGAAATACCTAGCACATCGCTATCGCCAGCATGACTATCAAATGAGAGTGTCTCAATAGGTTTTAACAATTCTAATCCAGTGGTTCTTTCCCCATTAATTTGATTTAAGAATTGCTCTTTTTCCTGACTAGATAAATCATTGACGCTTGGAATAAATATCTCAGGAGAATCTTGCTGTGGTTGGTTTAATTGCTGATTACCATCAATACTTGGCTCAATCTGACTTTGGGTCAAATCATTCGTAACCGCGCCAGCAATAAACTCATATTGTAAACACGTAGCACGTAAACTATCACGCAATACGCTGTCGCTATCTAAAGCGGCATCTAACTTACTATAAGCCACATTAGCAGCTTCTAATCGATTAGCCATTAAATATAACTCAAATAATTTATAACGAATATCATCACGACTTTCATCAAAAGCCAAAATACTTTCTAGGGTATTCATCAGCTCTTCGTCAATTAGCTTATGGTTAGTCAACTCTCCATTTAAAACATTTTCACTTTCAGGATATGAATTGGTTTTCGCCACAACCTCTTTTAACTCATCAGTAACATTTAATGCGGTATCGTCATAATTTTGTTCTGAATTAGGTTTTATCTCTTCAAAATCTAGTGTGCTTTTCTGTATATTCTTAGTTTCTTGTGCCTTTTTACTGGCAAGAGCAGCCGCAGAATATAAGTCAGCTTTTTCTCGACTACCCAGAATTTTTTTCTTTACTAAAACCGATGTAATTTTCTTACGAAATATAAAACCAGATATAAGCAGCAAAACAAAAATCAGGTAATATTTATATTGGAATAAGCTACCCAAAAGATCATTGTCATCTGGCATTAACGGTACTGAATTTGTGACAAATTTTTTCTTAATGCTAGGCTTAATCAAATTACTTTTATCTAAACCACCAATAAATAAGTCACTAGATTCAATTTTTAAATTCTTATCAAAAGCCATTGCGATCGTAGATAATAACTGTCGTTTATCCGCAGTTGTCAAAGTGCCATCTAATAAATATTGATCCGCCAATTTGGGCTGAATTAAACTCACATCTTGTGGAAGCGCTAGTGCAATGGCTGTGCCAGACTCATATACCTGTGCCAAAGGTTTTAATTTAAGATAGTTCTCTAAACCCAAAGCAACAATAATTTGATTTAGACTAAATAACGCATTAGGATAAATTAATTGTTGAAACCGAGCTACCGTATACAGGCTATCATCCTTGGCAGTAGTAAAAATCATCGATGATGAATTAAATTGATTCAGCTGCTTTATTACATCTGGACTTGTCAAATTCATCACAAGCAAATTTTTGTTATTAGTTAAAGCTGAATTTGGCTTCACTATATTATTGCTAATTGCAATTGGTTTTTCACTTGAAATCTTATTCAAAACAATTTCACGTTTTGTAATTGAGCGCACAGATACATTACTAACTTTAGCTTTAGTAGTCACCGCATCATTTAATTCAATGGGATCTAATAGCAAAGTATATTGACGATAAAAATCATCACTATTTTGCTGGTAATGTAATAAAATACTTAAAACTGGCGAGTTAATTACACGTGTTGAAGTTATTTGTAGATATGGTGAATTTTTAAGATTCATGATCTTAAATTGTAAACTACCTAATTCTGGATTAAAGGTAATTCCATTATTTTTAAATTTAGTGCTACTCGCCAACCCAATTGATAGCTCAGATAAATTAACTTCGCTGACACCAATAATTGGAATCGTAGCATTAAGCGGCTGACTAAGGTAAGAATTAACTTTAATCTCACCCAAGTCAGCAAAGCTGTAAAAACTCAACATAGCACCCGCAAGTGCTAGCAGTAATTTACGCATCTTTTTCCACAAGAATATTTAACATACGGCGCAATGGCTCTGCGGCACCCCACAATAACTGATCACCAACAGTAAATAAACTAATATATTCAGGCCCAAATTTCAAAGCTTTTAAACGTCCAACGGCAATATCCAAAGTTCCGCTTACACTTGCTGGAGTTAATTCACGCAGTGTATCTGGTTTATTATTTGCTACAAATTTCACCCAAGGATTGGCTTTGGCAATAATTTGTTCAATTTCAGCTAGGCTCAAATCACTGCGCTTAAGCTTAATCGTTAATGCTTGTGAATGACTACGTAAAACGCCAACTCGCACACAAGTTCCATCGACTTTAACCGTATCAGCTGCTAAACCTAGAATCTTGTTGGCTTCAACACCACCCTTCCATTCTTCTTTAGTTTGCCCGTTTTCCATTCCCGCATCGATCCATGGAATCACACTGCCAGCCAATGGAGCACCAAAGTATTGCTGTGGGAATTCGCTAGAATGTAATTCTTGAGTAACTAAACGATCAATATCCAAAATCGACGCATTTTTATCATCCAGCAAATCTTTAGTCACATTATATAATGCACCACTTTGTTTCAACAATTCACGAATGTTATTGGCACCAGCTCCCGACGCAGCTTGATACGTCATCGATGAAATCCACTCGATTAAATCAGCCTTAAATAAACCGTCTAAACCTAATAACATCAAGCTAACAGTACAGTTCCCGCCAACATAATTTTTGATCCCGTTAGATAACCCTTGTTCGATCAATTGACGATTTAATGGATCCAAAATAATAATCGCATCATCATCCATACGTAAGCCAGAACTGGCATCTAACCAATAACCATTCCAACCAGCACTACGTAATTTTGGCAATACTTCTTTCGTGTAATCGCTACCTTGAGTTGTCAAAATACAATTTAGTCCTGCTAATATTTCAATATTATAAGCATCTTGCAAAATTCCGGCTTCTTTACCAATCTGTGGTGCTGCGCCACCAACAGCTGACGTCGAAAAAAACACTGGGCTAATTGCCGCAAAATCATTTTCAGAACGCATACGCTCCATTAATACCGAGCCAACCATACCACGCCAACCGACAAATCCAACTTTCATCATTTTAAAGTCTCTCCAATAAGTTTTTAATCACCAATGCTGCACGCTCTGCAGCCATTTCTTTTAATTCATTAAATGAATGTATACCTTGACCATCCTGACCAGCCATATCTGATAATGAGCGCACTACAGCAAATGGTATTTTATTCAAATAACATACATGCGCAATTGCAGCACCTTCCATTTCACAAGCCAAAGCCGCAAATTCAGTATGTAAAAACACCGCTTTTTGACCATCATCAATGAATTGATCACCGCTAACAATTCTACCTAGAACAAGTTGATTGCTAACCAAACTAATCTGTTCTAATAATGAATTTAACTTAGCATCAGCAGCAAATGAGAAAGTATCCATGCGTGCAATTTGCCCCAATGGCACACCAAAAGCAGTGATATCAAAATCATGTTCAACCAAATCAGTGGCGACCACAACGTCACCAAAACCTAGTTTACGCGTTAAGCTACCAGCTACACCGACATTAATAATTGCATCAATCGCAAAATTTTCTATCAAAATTTGTGTAGTTACCGCAGCATTAACTTTTCCAATCCCACTGACCACCATAATTAGAGTGTGCTCACCAAATTGATATTCTGCATAACAATTGCTGGCTTTATTCAATTTCGCAATTAGCGTCAATGACAGCGCAGCTTCAATCGCCGCGAGCTCTTCTTCCATCGCACAAATAATAGCTAATCTCATGATGCAGTGGCTTCCTTATTCATCAATAAACGCAATAGTTTACTTACTTCGTGCTTAAGATTTTGCCGTGTTACCACCATATCAATTGCGCCGTTATCAACTAAGAACTCCGCAGTTTGAAAACCCTCAGGAAGTTTCTCACGCACGGTTTGTTCAATTACACGAGGACCAGCAAAACCAATTAACGCACCCGGTTCAGCAATTACCACATCACCCAAAAATGCAAAACTAGCTGATACTCCACCCATTGTTGGATCCGTTAAAATTGAAATAAAAGGTAACTGCTTATTTGTTAAAAGACGTAAAACCGCAGAAGTTTTTGTCATTTGCATCAACGAGTTAACACCCTCTTGCATTCGCGCGCCACCAGAGGCTGCCACACAAATAAACGGGCAATTATTGTCCGCTGCAGCTTTAACCCCACGTACGAAACGCTCACCAACCACTGATCCCATTGAACCACCAATAAAGCGGAATTCAAATGCAGCAACCACAACTGCTTGACCATTGATAGTTCCCTGCATAACAACCATCGCATCATCTTCACCAATTTTGGCTTTAGTATCAACCAAACGATCAGCATATTTTTTACTGTCTTTAAATTCTAAAATATCAATCGGCTTAACTTCTGCGCCAATTTCGACTTTACCATCAGCATCCAAAAGCATATCTATGCGTTGACGAGCATTAATTTGATGATGATGATTACACTTTGGACAAACTTGTAAATTATTTGCCAAATCGGTATGATATAAAATTTCATTACACTTATCACACTTATGCCATAAACCTTCTGGCACATTGGCTTTATCAGCAGAATCCACCTGAACTTTAGGTGGGAGTAATTTACTTAACCAGCTCATGATATTCCTTTATATTATATATTTTTCATCGCGATTTTTTTTGCCCATACTGCAGGAGCACTATTATGAACTGAATCACCACTACTATCAACAGCAACCGTAACTGGCATATCTTCAACTTCAAATTCATATACAGCTTCCATACCAAGCTCAGCAAAAGCTACTATTCGAGAAGCCTTGATAGCTTTTGACACCAAGTATGCCGCACCACCAACTGCAATTAAATATACGGCTTGGTTATCTTTAATCGCATCGATGGCAACTTGACCACGTTCAGATTTACCAATCATTCCAACTAACCCAGTTTGCTCAAGCATTTGGCGAGTAAATTTGTCCATCCGTGTTGAAGTTGTCGGACCAGCCGGACCAACCACTTCATTACCAACTGGATCAACTGGTCCAACGTAATAAATGAAACGTCCATTAAAATCAACTGGCAGACTTTCGCCATTATTTAACATTTCAGTAATTTTTTTATGCGCAGCATCACGACCAGTCAAAATCTTACCAGACAATAATAAAGTTTCACCAGTTTTCCAAGTCGCAAGATCTTCTTTAGTAATATTATTAATGTTTACACGACGTGAATTAACTCCACCCAAAGCAACTGCTGGATAATCTTCCAACTTAGGTGCCGTGAAAACCGCAGGACCGCTACCATCTAGACTAAAATGAATATGACGAGTCGCAGCACAATTTGGAATCAAAGCAATTGGTTTACTCGCAGCATGGGTTGGATAATCTAAAATTTTAACATCAAGCACCGTCGTTAATCCACCTAAACCTTGTGCACCGATTCCCAAAGCATTAACTTTATTATATAGTTCAATGCGTAACTCTTCAAGTTGATTTTCAGCACCACGAGCCAACAGCTCAGTCATGTCAATTGATGCCATTAAAGATTTTTTAGCAAGCAACATTGCTTGTTCAGCAGTTCCACCAATCCCAATTCCAAGCATTCCAGGTGGACACCAACCAGCGCCCATCGTTGGTACAGTTTTTAAAATCCAATCTACAATTGAATCCGATGGGTTTAACATCGCAAATTTGGCTTTATTTTCAGAACCGCCTCCTTTAGCAGCAATCTCAACTTCAACTGTATCACCAGGAACTAAATCAAAATGAACTACAGCCGGAGCATTATTTTTAGTATTTTTACGCCCAAAAGCTGGATCGGCTAAAACTGAAGCACGTAATTTATTAGCAGGAAAATCGTAAGCCAAGGCAACTCCATGATTAACCATTTCTTGAATTGACATTGTCGCATCAAAAAACTGTACATTCATTCCAACTTTAATAAAGACACAAACAATTCCAGTATCTTGACAAATCGGGCGATGCCCTTCAGCACTCATGCGTGAATTAACCAAAATTTGTGCAATTGCATCTTTAGCCGCAGGAGATTCTTCACGCTCATAAGCATTTGCCATAGCTTGAATAAAATCTTGCGGGTGGTAATAAGAAATGTACTGTAAACTGTCAGCAATTGATTGTATAAAATCATTTTGCTTGATTTGGATGACCATATTTATACTTCCAAAAAATAGTATTTAACCTTTAATTATAACACAATTTGAGGCTTGGATGAATACTACATAAAATTCACCAATAATTATAATTAGATTGAGTAATTTTAACCAAGCCAAAGAAAGCCACCGTATAACATCAATAGGTATGTATACAGAATATGTTTAAGTCCAAGCAAAATATTACAACGGTATATATATAGTTAGCGCAAAAATAAACTTCAACTTATGTTAATATACATCCTTATGAA
>CAZZAV010000003.1:7642-80705 GCA_964652705.1 uncultured Neisseria sp. | reverse complement strand
CGGATTAGGGACTATTTGGAGATATAAATCTTGTTACAAACATAAGCTGGGAATATATTAAACTGTCACGCACAAGATACAATAAATATAATCTAGTGATTAAACTATGAATAAATTCATATCATATTAGATTAGATGAATCATGTTAAAATCTACAATTAGATTTAATTATTGTTTTTTTATTAGAGAAAATATTTTATATGACCATAAGTGATACAACGATTAGTGCTTTAAAAACGCCACCTTATTCATTAGAAGCCGAACAGTATTTGTTAGGTGGTGTTTTACTGGAAGAAAATTCTTATGATTATATTGCAGGAGTATTGTTTCCTAAACATTTTTATCGTAAAGAGCATCAAATTATTTATGAGCATATAGTTAAGCTCAGAATGGAAAATAAAAATGTAGATGCAATTACAACTGCTGAATCTTTGAAGCAAAATAATCAATTGGATTATGTTGGTGGTGTAGATTATTTGCATAATTTGGTTGATTCCACAGCAAGTTCGACAAATATTGCAAGTTATGCTGAGATTATTCGCGAGCGTTTTATTTTACGTGAGTTGATTAGTGCAAGTAATGCAATTGCAGATAATGCCTACGCACCACAAGGGCGTAATATTGATCAATTATTGGACGAATCTGAACAAAAAATTTTTAATATTAAAGATCTAAATTCAAGTAACAAACAATTTGCGGAGTTTAAAACGTTACTGGATGAAGTAATTGCTAAAATGATGGAAGCAGCTCAGCGTGAAGATAAAGATGGTGTGACTGGGGTTGCAACACATTATACAGAATTAGATAATTATACATCTGGTTTACAACGTGGTGAATTAATTATCATTGCTGGGCGTCCTGGTATGGGGAAAACCTCATTTGCCTTAAATATTGCTGAAAATATTGCCTTGAAAAATAAAATGCCAGCAGCAATTTTTTCGCTAGAAATGCCTGGAGTACAATTAGTGCAGCGTATGTTAAGTTCATGTGCCAGAGTTGATCAAAGCGTTATGAAACGTGGAGATGTTACCCATGATGATATGGATAAAATTTTTGTTGCGATGAATGAGCTAAAGAGTGCACCAATTCACATTGCAGATGCTTCCGGAATAAACGTTATTGATTTACGGGCTCGTGCGAGGCGTTTGGCAGATAGAGTTGGGAAACTTGGGATAATTGTAATTGACTATGTACAAATTATGCCGGGAATTCATAGTGGCTCTAATTCTAATCGAGCACAGGAAATTGCTGAAATTTCGCGCTCATTAAAAACATTGGCATTGGAATTAGATGTACCAATTATTTTGTTATCTCAATTAAATCGTGAGGTAGAAAGCCGTACGGATAAACGTCCTAATATTTCTGATCTGCGTGAATCTGGTGCCTTAGAGCAAGATGCTGATATTATTTTGTTGTTGTATCGTGATGATTATTATAACCGTGAAGATAGCAAAGAAAAAGGTTTGGCTGAAGTGAACATTGCTAAAAATCGTAGTGGATCAACTGGAACCATTAAATTAGCTTTCTTAAATCAATATACAAGGTTTGAGAATTTAGCTTATCAATGGGAAAATGAATATTAATGGCTAGCAAACGTCAAGAACAAGCACGACAAATTTTTACTATTTTGCGCGCAGCAAATCCACATCCAACCACGGAATTAAATTATAGCAATGGCTTTGAATTATTAACCGCAGTAATTTTATCGGCTCAAGCTACTGATGTTGGTGTTAATAAGGCAACGGCAAAGCTATTTCCAATTGCAAATAGCGCTGAAAAGATTGCACAATTGGGCATTGAGGGTCTAATTCCATATATTAAAACGATTGGTCTTTACCAAACGAAAGCCAAAAATGTTATAGCTATGTCACAAATTCTCGTGGATAAGTATAGCGGTGAAGTCCCTGCGACACGTGAAGAGTTAGAGGCTTTGCCAGGAGTTGGGCGTAAGACGGCAAATGTCGTTTTAAATACATTATTTCGCCAGCCAACTATGGCGGTAGATACGCATATTTTTCGGATGGGAAATAGATTAGGAATTGCCAAAGGTAAAACAGTGCTTGAAGTCGAAAAAAAACTACTTAAAGTAATTCCATCTGAATTTATATTAGATGCGCATCATTGGCTAATTTTACATGGACGTTACGTGTGTAAAGCACGTAAACCTGATTGTGAAAATTGTTCAATCAGCACTTATTGTGATTATTTACATTCAGGTAGAATTGATGACTAAGTTTCACTGTCTACGCTTATTACCACATCAGGACTTAAGGTTGGAATTAGAGCAGTTTATGCAAAGTCAGCAAATTAAAGCTTGTGCAATTGTAACTTGTGTGGGAAGTTTGGCTAAATTACACTTACGTTTAGCTAGTGCTAAAGAATTTATGTTGCGTGAAGAATTATTTGAAATAGTGTCATTAGTAGGGACATTGTCTTGTAATGGGCTTCATCTTCATATGAGTGCTTCAGATGAGTTAGGAAATCTTGTAGGTGGTCATTTGATGTTTGGAAATCTAATACACACGACTGCAGAAATTGTGCTTTTAGAATTATTTGATTATGAGTTTACCCGTAATTTTGACATTAAAACTGGATTTAATGAATTAAAAATTCATTTTACAAATAATTAAATTTTGAGAAGTTATAGCTACTCTAACATCAATAGACTAGTGAGTTACGTAGATTATTTCAGATTATGTTTACTTCAGAATATCATATGCGGCACTTTAAAGATACCAAATCAAATTATTACCGAGTTAAATTTATTGGCTTTCATTGGTATCTTTATTTCTTTATTAATGAATTTTAAATAGTTCTAATAATTACAGCGTAGGGTTCTAGCACATAATTTTCAAATTGTACATTTTTAGCATTGTGATTAAGAATAAAACGTTTATTACCACGGCAAATAACCTCGACGCCAAATGGTGTTTCGCTATATTTAATCTGATGCTGATCGGCGACTTTTTGAGTGAGTTTCACCCAAAATTCATCTTCGGCAACCGCGGTGCTGACATGGATTAATTTACCACGCCCAACGTGGCTTTCAGTTACAGCAAAATAATCCGTAAATTCATCAGTATAACGGTAGAGTCCATGTGCTTGTGTTGAATCAACAATCTCCAACATATCACGCCACACGCTTGCAGAAAATTTACCTTCAGCACCAATTATCTCTTCGTGGCGGGCATTACCTAATGACTCAATATAGTAGCTTTTGACATTGGCTAATTTTAACCACGGATTAGCTTGATTAAAATACACCTCGTTATCATAATCTTTAATCCCCGCTCTAAAGCTACTGATTACCGTGCCACCATTGTGCATGAATTGTTCTAATTTTTCAATTTGTGGCGCAGTTAATAGCATTGGGGCTGGTAGCAGGATAACCGAATAAGAATCAATAGCATGACGAATATCAATTACATCAACAGGTATATTCAGGCGTTTAAAACCCTGATAAAGCCGAAAATGCTCATGATGAATGTCTAGTCCAGTTGATTGTGGTTGAATTTTCCAAGCATAAATATTATCTGGATTATAGAGCAAGGCAACCTTGGCATTGATCGGTAGATTTATCTCTGCCTGATGCTCGGTAGCTTCTGCAAAAATTTGTTTCATCTCATGATAACGCGGTCCATCTTGATTATCCTGATCAAGTACGCCATAACAAAACTGCTCCGCACCTTTGGTAGCCGTGCGCCAACGGAAATAAATCAGATTATTACAGCCATGCAACATCGCTTGCCATGACCAGAGTCGCGCTTGTCCCGGACGCGGCAAATAGCCCATAATGGTATGCGCTTGTGCACCGATGAGCTGCTCGGTAATCCAGAAGTGTTTGCCAGGTAAAAAGCCACGGGTTTGGTCGAGTTTCAGCGCAATTTTGCCATATTCAACTGGTTGCTCTAAGCCACCCCATACCGGATAGTTATTGAGTGCAACTACATCCAACTGTTCAGAAATATCGGTGAAATTCTGCGCTTTATTGTAATAATCTCCCGGGAAATTATGCGTAATCACTTGCGAAGATGGCACAATCTCACGTAAGATTTTTGCTTGACGTGCAGTAAATTTAGTAATCGTTAACGCTCTAAAACGATAGAAAGCCAGCATCAAACCGGGGTTTTTGGCTGGAATAGTTGGTTTTGGTAATTCTACTTCGCTAAAATCATTGTAGGTTTGTGACCAGAACACCGTACCAAAGCGATAATTGAGATCATCAATTGATTGATATTCCTGAGCCAGATAATTTTGAAATTCACGCTCGCAATGCTCACAATAGCACCAGTCGCTGGTCTCATGCCCAAGCTCATTATCAATCTGCCATGAAATTACAGCTGGATGTTCTCGGTAGGCTAATGCCATTTGTTGGGTAATTTTATCGCTACGTTCCAGATAAACTGGTGAATTAAGGCAGGCTTGACGCCGTCCGCCAAAATGACGTTTGATACCAAACTCATCCACCGAGAGCACTTCCGGATGTGCTTTGGCTAGCCACGCGGGTAATGTTGCGGTTGGCGTACCCAGCATAACTTTGATGCCATAATGCTCGGCACGATCTAAAACATGGCGAAAATAATCAAACTGGAAATTATCCGCGCTTGGCTCCATTAGATGCCAAGCAAATTCGGCAATTCGTATACAGTTAATATTTGATTTAACCATGCGTGCTAAATCTTGTTCTAACCATTCTTTGTCCCATTGTTCTGGGTAGTAATCAACGCCTAAGTACATATATGCTCCTATTGATGATGTTTTGTCTGTTATTAGATAATTTAACTTAAAAGAATAGCTATAACTTAATTTTTTAATATTTACATTTAAAGTAAGTTTATTAATAGCTATGTCTAAGTCAAAGATACATTGAATATGATATGTATCTAATTAAATCATCTGGGTTATGTTTTTGCAATAAAACAATGTTTGAAAATCCTAAACTTCCGCCTACTATCTGTACTCCTAACAAACATAGTATTTCTTCATATCCATTTCCACTGATATCTGCTCTAAGTAATTCTTCAAGATAAAAATGCGTAGATTCTGATTCAAATGAAAGAATATCATCTTCATACTTATCAATTTTTACTGGAGTTTGTATAGATGATAAGTACTCAAAATAGCTACTCAAGGAATTATTTTGATTAAAATGGTAATGGTGGAGATCTAATTCAGATGTATGTACGTATGAAGGATATGCTATCATGTCAGAAAATTCATGGAGTTTTTTAAAACTAAATTGACAGTCCGAGAAGTAACTAATTTGAGGTAATTTAGCTCTTTCTAATGCATGCAGAAAACACCTTGCCTTTTCAAACCATCCTGACATTTTTATTGAAAACGTAGTGTCGGGATACCAACCATTTTCTAAAGCATTGATATATTCTGAAACTGTATTTATTATAGGTGGATTATTCGGACGTTTACCATCAAGACCTTCCAAACTAAAGTCCTCTATTCCGCCAATATATACAGGTAAGTCGTATAAATCCACTAACTTACTTTTACTTAATAACCCTTTTTTGATACTATCTCTAAATTTAAAAATAAATGGCATAGTAGAGTAGTTATTAATATTATTTGCGGCTATCTTTTTTCTAAATATTTCAACTTTTTTTATTATTATAGGTACTTTAGTTCTAGCAGTTTCCAAAATGATAGAGTTTATAGCTAAACCAGTTTTATATGACTTCATTCCATTGCATTTTGAACAGCTTGCAACCAGGTTATAATATGAAAAAATATCATAGTCTTTTGGAAGGTTATGTTTTTCTAGCAAGTTATGAAAGTCATCTTTATGATCTTGACGAGTTAGGATTTCAGGAACTAAATGGTCAATTCTAAGGCTAGATAGCTCTGTAATAGGTTCTCCACAATAAATACATTTTTTATCATAGGCGTCCCAAAATGCGAATCTTTCATCTATAGTAAATTTCTGAGAACTCATCACAATTTCCTGTAATTTTTTGAAACAATGTCTATATAGTTAATAATTTAGATTGTGCATACTTCAAAAGATATTAGCAAAATACTCTGCGGATGCATAATCGGCAACTGTATCCCTATTTCAGCGATAACTTTACCACTCATTACTAGCTCACCATCACACAAGGGAACTGATTTTTTCATCAAATAGCCCGTATTATCCTGCGCATTCAAGAGCTTAACCTTATATGTCTCATCGGGGTTGAGATAGCTAACTCGTAATTTATCGGCAATCATATTGCATGGAAAATCATTTTGCGCAATCGCAAATAGCGCCTGAGTTTGTGCGGGATTAACGACACCGTAAATATTTTGTCCATTATCAATGGTGTCAATCCGCACCAAGCGACCAGAATGAATTAACTCGCGGTGTTGCTTGTATAATTTTAGATAGTGCGTTAATTGCTGGCACTCTGCATCGGTTAATTCCAGCAGGTTTTGTTCAAAGCCAAGATGTCCAAAGAAATTAGTTAGGATGCGGTATTCTAGCGTGCTCAAACGATTGGTAGTGTGTGCTTGTGCTGGACCAAAATGTGAACCCATGATTTCAGCTGGGAAGAAATAGCTAAATCCGCGCTGAATACTTTGTCGCTCGTAAGGATCATTACAATCTGATGTCCAAATCCGATTGGTATAGCGTAAGATACCCAAATCAGCACGTGCGCCACCAGATGCACAGCTTTCGATTTCTACATGTGGGAACTCATGGTGGAGTTGTTCAATTAAGCGATAGGTTGCCAAAACTTGCTGATGTACTCCTGCTTGCCCAGTGTTACCACCGGCTTGAACTAAATCGCGATTCATATCCCACTTGATGTAAGAGATATTATTATTGCTAAGTAAGTCATAGATGCATTGATGAATATAATCATAAGCTTCAGGAATTGCTAAATTAAGCACATATTGATAACGTCCCAAAGGTTGCGAATAGTCTTGAACTTGTAACATCCACTCAGGGTGTGTACGAAATAAATCCGAATCAGGATTAACCATTTCTGGTTCAAACCATAAGCCAAATTCCATGCCATTTGCCAGCACTTGTTCAATGATTGGAGTTAAACCTTGGGGATGTTTTTCTTTATCAATGAACCAGTCGCCAAGTCCAGCACGTTCATTATTGCGCCCTTTAAACCAGCCATCATCTAGGATAAATCTTTCTACTCCAATGGCAGCTGCTCGCTCAATTAATTGACTAATTTGAGCAAGATTATGTTCAAAATACATCGCTTCCCATGTGTTAAAATGAATCGGACGATAGGGGAGGACGTGTGGCATAAATTTGTTGCTCTGGCGGATAAAACTATGGAAATTATGGCTAAATCCATTGAGACCTGCAGCAGAGAATGATGCATACAGAGTTGGTGTTCTATAGCTTGCACCATGAGCAAGCATAATTTCTCCGGGTAGTAATTTTTCGCCAAACTGGACTAATTTTCGCCCATCACTGAGAGTGTTTACTTTATAAGTATGATTACCGCTCCAGCCAAGATGTAAGCCATATACGCTTCCGTTCTGTTGGTTAAATCCGTTATTGCCAAGAATTAATAATGGTGGATTATCATTGGAGGTGCGTCCCTTAAGGTTTTCTACTACGTAACAGGGTTGATCGATTTTACTACGTTGAGTTTGAAATTCATGAATCCAGCGCCCGTGGAATTGCATCATATCGCTAACTTGTGCTTCAAGTGGCAGACTTAGCAATAATTCGTTAAGTTGATAATCTTGCGTAGCAAGGTTGGTTAGTGTGATGTCATGCTCAAGTACATCCCATTGATTTAGTACGATGCTAATTTTTAGCTCTAATTCACTTTGCTCATCCAAGGCACAGAAAGTTAAACTACTCTCGGTGCTATCTAAGGAAATAATTTTTTTAAATTGTGGAGCCCAATTTTTACCATTTGAACATCCTGAGAGAGCATTAAGCTGAAAGCCACCATTCCCCCATAGTGGAACTAGGGTTAGTGGCACATCTTCGTCTAAAAAAGCTTGCGGAACAGGTCTAACTAGCTGAGTTAATAGTTGCTGCTCTTCAGCTTCGGACAGTTTGAGAGAGCCTCCCCAATAAACAATCTGCGGTAAATCTGCATCTTTAGAGGCGAGAATTAAGCTAGTAGTGTTACCGTGAAGGCTAATGATTTTACTCATGATGAGATTTCATTCTTGGTAACCCCAAGTTTAGTACATAATTTATCAAGTACTTCATCATGGAATTTTTCAGTAAGTTTTACTTTTTTCATAAAAACAATAACTGAGAGGATGAACAAAATAATTGGAATACCAAACATGATTATTTTGAATTTCATAACATTTCCCGGAGCAGCAGCAACACTCTGCGCCGTAGCATTATTAGTCATTGCAACCCAGATGGCAGTAAAACCAACTACACCATTGGAAATTGCACCAGCTAATTTGTCTAATAGAGGTCTTACGCAAAGAGTCGTACCTTCAGAACGTGTTCCAGTTTTAAGTTGTCCATATTCTACGCTGTCAGTTAACATCAATAAAACACATACAAATAAAATCGGGTATGGGAAGAAAAATAAAACATAGCCAGTTAAGATGATTGGTAAATTTTTGCCAGCTAAGCCAAAGATAATCAAACCGATTACCATTACTACGATACCCACGAAAAATAGATTTTTTCTTCCTTTGAATAGGCGACTTAAAACAGGGAATAGTGCAACAGCTACAAAACCTAAGGATAAATTTAGTGTTCCGATAATTGCGAAACTAGTAGCATCACCAAAAATATAAGTAAAATAATAAAGTAAGAATGATGAACAAATTACATAGCCTAAGGCAAATAAGCCATAAGATACAGCTAACCATAATAATTGATCATTATGTCCAATCGCTTTAAATACTTTTAAAATACTGGTTTTTTCAGTAGTTTGGCGTAGTGCAGAGCTTTGCTCTTTAGCACCGATAACAGTAATAATTCCACCAACTAGGGAAACCACAGCCACTAATATTGCAAATACCAGCCATCCTTGTTTATCGCCAATTACGTTTGATGATTGTGTATGGTTTTTTGAGAAATAGATAACTATCGGAACAATTGAAAAGGCAACAATTGACTGTCCAAGAGTTGAGGCAATTCGGGCAAAAACCCCAACCGACTCACGCTGTGCACTATTGGTTGCGAGCGCTGGTATCATACCCCAAAATGCAATATCTTTGAATGAATATACAATATCAAGTACGGCGAATATTACGATAAACAAGATAATATAAAGAAATGGGTTAGAAGTTGATAAGCCACCTAAGTCAGTAAATAACAAAACAATACATACCGAACCAATTGTACCGCCAAAAAGAATCCACGGCTTGAATTTCCCAAATTTTGAACGAGTATTATCTACTACTCCACCAATCATCGGATCAATAATTAGCTCAACAAAACGTAAGACAAATAACATGGTTGTTACAATTGCAATCATTTTTTCACTGGTAGCTTCACTGATCCCAGTTTGTCCTGGATTAAATAATTGTGATGTAATAAACATAATTAAATAAGAAGAGAGTGCCGCATAAAAAACATCATGACCAAATGCGCCACATGCATAGGAGAATAATGTTTTGCTAAATCCTTTCGGTTTTTTCATTTTAAAATCCTTAATTTTTAAATCAGAGATATTTTGCGTAAATTTTAGTCCAGAAATGATTATAATTTTAACTTATCATCCAGTGGTGATTATTTTATTCTTGTTTGAAAAATATTCCATCTATTATAAAAATATATTACTTATTTTAAATTAGCTAATTGGATTTGTGCAATTGATGATTTGGTTAAAAAAATGGAGTCAATGATGACTCCATTTAAACGTGTTAGTGATCGCCTAAATTTCTCAGTGGCTTACCTGACTTAAGATTTGACTCAAGTTGTTCTAAACTAATTCCTTTGGTTTCAGGAACAAAGAATTTTAAGAATAACATTGATAGAACACAGAATGCCGCAAATACATAAAATATTGATGAATTACCATGTGCATGCATAAATGATAAAGCATTTCCCATTACCAAACCAGCAAATGTCCAGTTAACAATTGTCGTAATTGTCATACCAATTTCACGGCCCTCTAAAGGGAAGACTTCTGAACATACAATCCAAGCAACAGGGCCCCAAGATACGGCGAAACCAAAAATATAAATAATTACTGCCGTTAACAAAACAGCTTTTGGTAAACCGCTAATTTGACTTGGATCAGTAATGCCGCCAATACTTGCAAAAGCTAATCCAGCCGCGATCATAGTAATCATCATTACAGTTGCACCAACGTATAATAATTTTTTGCGACCCCATTTTTCTACTAGACGAATTGCCGGGAAAGTAAAGAGCATATTTACTGTTGGTACAGTTAACATAGCAACTAAGCCTTTCATGCCAGCATAACCAAAAATAGTTGGAGCATAATAAATCATCATATTAATTCCAACTAATTGTTGGAACATCTGTAAGATTACGCCCATTAGCAATACTTTAAAGAAATAGCCTTTAAATACAATGCCGATACCAGCACCTTTATCGCTTTTAATTGCGTTTTCAATATCGTTTAGTTCTTGTTGAACTTCTTCTTTGGTGTTTAAGACTGTCGTTAAAACTTTTTCTGCAGCAGCACGACGGCCTTTAAGCATTAACCAGCGTGGGCTTTCAGGAAGAGCAAAGCTACCAAAGAACATTACTAATGAAAATACTGCAATTACCACGAACATGATAGGTAATGCCACTAATGGATCAAGGAAAATTCTAGCAATAAATACATTGGTTACGGCAATTAAGAAAATTCCAATAGTAATCATTAATTGAAACAATGCACCCATTGAACCACGCACTCCAGCTGGGGCAGTTTCAGAAAGATATAATGGAACGATAAATGAGGCAATTCCTACCGCAAAACCTAAACCAAAACGACAAGCTGATAAAATTGGAAATGCTGGTAACATTGCTGAAACTATTGATAATGAACTAAATAAGAATCCAGCTAAAATTAGACTGCGTTTACGACCTAATAAACGAGCAAATAGACCAGAAAGTAATGCGCCAACAATACCTCCAGTTGCAAGAATTGCTGCGTATTGTTCGCCACCTTCGACTCCGAGGTGATAAACTTTCTCAATTGTTTCCAGTGAGTTAGCGATAAATCCTTGGTCTAAGCCAAATAATAAACCACCAAGTGCTGCGATTGTGCAAATCCAAAGCACAATTTTCTTGTACTCTCCGTTTGTAGAACCACTGCTATTTGCATTATTGATATGCATATGTCCAGCCATGTTAAGCATCCTTAGAAAATTAGAAATATAAGCTTAGTTATTATTCATGTGAATAAAATAATAACTAACAATTGTATACGAATATTCTAAATTAAACCAGTTGCGCCGCACTATGAAATATATAATTAAGTAACTCATAATTTAATATGACTATGATTTAGTTGCGTATATTTTTCTATAAAAGAGTGAAAATTTAATTTAAGATAAATAAAAATCCCTACAAATTTTTGTAAGGATTCTTTGAATTAATTAATTTATATGGCAAAATGCCACAATATTATTTTATTCAGGACGCATGTGTGGGAAGAAAATCACATCACGGATTGATGCTGAATTAGTAAGGAGCATTACTAAACGATCAATTCCAATTCCTAATCCTCCTGTCGGTGGCATGCCTAACTCTAATGCACGAATATAATCTGCATCGTAATGCATGGCTTCTTCATCGCCAGAGTCTTTTTGTTCAACCTGTTGACGGAAACGGTTCGCTTGATCTTCTGGATCATTTAACTCCGAATAACCATTAGCTAATTCACGCCCAACTACAAATAATTCAAAGCGCTCAGTGATTGCTGGATTAGCATCAGATTGACGTGCAAGTGGTGATGTTTCAATTGGATGATCCATAATAAATGTTGGGTTCCAAAGTAGATGTTCAGTATTCTCTTCAAAGAGTATTAATTGAAGTACTGCTAAACTGTCACTCGTTGCGTCTTTGCGGGTAAGTTTTTTGATCTCAGTTTTTAAAAATGCTTTGTCATTTAATTGCTCAAGGCTGATTTGTGGATTGTATTTTAAAATTGCCTCAACAATAGTTAATTGATCGAATGGTTGTTCAAGATCAACAATTTTTCCTTGATACTCAAATGATAAACTACCAACGGCATTGATTGCAGTTTTACGAACTAAATCTTCGGTAATTTGCATCATGCGGCGATAATCTGCATAACTTTCGTAAAGTTCAATCATAGTAAACTCAGGATTATGACGTGCTGAGAGTCCTTCATTTCTGAAACTGCGGTTGATTTCGAATACACGATTTAATCCGCCAACAATTAGACGTTTCAAATATAGCTCTGGAGCTATACGTAAATATAATGACATATCTAGTGCATTGTGTTGGGTCACAAATGGTTTTGCTGTGGCGCCACCTGGAATTGGGTGCATCATTGGAGTTTCAACTTCAAGATAATCTTGTGCAACTAAGGCCTCGCGAATTACACGAATAATCCCAGAACGTTTAATAAATACTGCACGTGATTCATCATTCATGATTAAATCTAAATAACGCTGACGGTAGCGTATTTCCATATCATGAAGACCATGAAATTTTTCAGGGAGTGGACGAATATTTTTACTAATTAAGCGAACTTCAGTTGCATTGATACTTAGTTCATTAGTTTTAGTTTTCATCATAACGCCAGTTACACCTAATATATCGCCAATATCAGCATGTTTAAATGCATCATATGCTTCTTCACCGAGATGTTCTTTGCTTATATATGCTTGGATACGACCTTTGGCATCAGATAAAGTAGCAAAAGAGGCTTTTCCCATAACCCGTTTTAACATCATCCTGCCAGAAACTATTACACTAATGTTCATATCTAATAATTCTTCTTTGCTGTATTTATCGTAATCTTGGTGCAGGGTAGCGGAATAATGCTGTGGTTTGAAATCATTTGGGTATGGATTACCATTTTCACGAAGCTTGGTTAGTTTTTGGCGGCGTTCACTAATTAAGTGGTTTTCATCAACTTGGTGTGTTGCGGCTACTTCAGTCATTATCGATCCTATCGTATAATATGTCATTTTTGACGTAGTTGTGTAAAAAATAATTTGTAATTTTGGATTTATTTTAGCGGCGTTGAATAATCGTCAGAATTAAATTATCGTGTAAAGTTTGCATAATTAATTTATTACCAGTTTTGCGGCAAAATTCTTGTAAGTCTAATTCTGATGCTGGATCATCTGTACTAATTTCAACATCTTCACCAGATTCAATAGTTGCCAAAAATTTTTTAGTTTTTAAAACCGGAATAGGGCAGTTAAGCCCTATTAAATTTAAGTGATGCATTTTTATTTAACCAATTTTAGACCACCAGAAGACGGTGATGTCGGTGTTGGTGAACTTGGTGGTGTATAATTTTCTAATTCAAATTGCATCCCTTGGCTATTTTCTTTAGCAAACAAAGCTAAAACATTGGCAACTGGAATTGCAATATCATGCGTAGTTCCAGAAAAAGCAGCCTGAAAGGTTATCCATTCATTATCAATTAACAGATTTTTGATAGCACTAAATGCAATATTTAGGACTATCTTGTTATCTCGTACAAATTGCTGAGGAACCATGGTATTGGCATCCACAAATGTTACCAAATGCGGCGTAAAATCATTATCTGTACACCATTCATAAATTGCACGGACTAAATAAGGTTTTTGGCTAGTCATTCTTAATCCAATTTATTGCTTCATACTGCGTTCAGCAGCGGTTAAAGAATCCAAAAAGCTTTTACGATTAAATTGTGTTTCAGCATACTTCATTAATCCAGCCCAAGTCTTTTTAACTTCGATATCATAGTAACTCAAACGCCATAATACTGGTAGTAAAGAGACATCCAATAGTGTTAAATGTGTGCTGTCAAAATACTCCATTTTTTTATTTGACGCAAAAACTCCTGCAATTTCATCTAAAGAGCTACTAATTATTTTGCGGGCTTTTTCAAGCTCTTTTTTTATTTTTGCATCTTTAGTGTTTAAATTAGTGTCAAGTAATCGTACATGTTGAAATAGTTGACGATCAAGCCAATGAATTTTCATCCGCATGCGTGCTTTTTCAGCTGGTTCAATTGGCATTAGTTGCGGATGTGGAAAACGTTCGTCAATATATTCTGACATTATATTGGTGTCAATTAGAATTAAATCACGCTTACGGTTATTTTTATCGATATCATCTACCAGAACTGGAGTTTCGTTATATGGGTTTAACTGCATTAAATCTTGACGAGCGTTGATATTTACATCCAGAACTTTAAAGTCCATGTCTTTTTCATTAAGAATTATACGAACGCGGTGTGAAAATGGGCATCTTGAATCTGAGTACAATTGAATCATCTATTTCATCCTTTATTTTTATAAGTGATAACTAAGCTCATGATTCTATCATGTTATGATGGAGTCTGTCAAGTGTTTTGTATGTATCTCTTTGATTTGCATTCGCTTTATTGTTGTTTAGTTGTAGTGTTGGTAGTGTTTTTTTATAACATATTAAACCCTTGTCGCAATAAATGTTATAATGGCGTACTTTAATATTTTTAATATAAGATCATCATGAGCACAAAAACTGAAAATAACCTACAACAGATACCTAAATTAAGTTTGGATAGTCAGCGTAAACGTTTATATAATCATTTATCAAATGAGGAAGCGCAGCAAAAACTATTGGCTGAAACCTTTAAACGTAACACAATTTCTTTTTATCTATATTTTCAAATTCTAAATCCACAAGAATTTCGCGATAATTTCTTTTTAGCGTGTAATGAGCTTGGCGTTTTAGGTCGAGTGTATTTAGCTCATGAGGGCATTAATGCACAAATTAGTGTTCCTGAGCATAATGTTGATGCATTTCGTAGTTTTCTTTATTCAATTCCTGAGTTAAATGGTGTGCGCTTAAATTTTGCGGCAGAAAATGATAGCAAATCTTTTGCAATTTTGAAGGTGAAAATTCGCGAAAAAATTGTTGCAGATGGAATTGATGATCCAGCATTTAGCATGAATAAGTTGGGTAAATATTTAAATGCTGAAGAATTTAATCGTATGACTGCGAATAATGAAGCGATTGTGGTTGATATGCGCAATCATTATGAATATGAGGTTGGGCATTTTGAATCAGCATTGGAAGTTCCTAGTGAAACTTTTCGTGAACAATTACCAATGGCAGTTGATATGCTCCAAGGTCAGCAAGATAAAAATATTGTTATGTATTGCACTGGTGGCATTCGCTGTGAAAAAGCTAGCGCTTGGATGCTACATAATGGTTTTAAAAACGTTTACCATCTTGAAGGTGGCATTATAAAATATGCAAATGACGTTAAGGAGCAGGGATTAGAGAACAAATTTTTGGGCAAAAATTTTGTATTTGATCAACGTTTCTCAGAAAAAATTGGCAATGAAGTGATTGCACATTGTCATCAATGTGGTGACCTTGCCGATACACATGTAAATTGTGCTAATACTGCTTGTCATTTATTATTTATTCAATGTGATAATTGCAAAGTTAAGTTTGAAAATTGTTGCTGTGATGAATGTCAAAAAATTATTCATTTAAGCGAAGAAGAGCAGAAAGCGTTACGCCAAGGACAGAAATCTGGGAGTAAAATTTTTAAACGCCATCGCCCGTAAGAGAATTAATATTAACATAAATTATTGCTTATTATTTTATTGGATAAAAACATGTGTGTTATATCAAATTATGCACATGTTTTATCAATATTATTGTGTGTAATTCATATATGACAAAATCTAATCATTATTAAAGTTAGTCTTATTGGTGCAATTTATTACACTATTTATATCAATTAATAGCCATGTAAATATTTTAGGTCACTTTCTGATGTATCCAGTTTAAAATTTAAATTGGCAAGCATCGTACTATCAATTGATCCGGTCGAATTAAACATCCCATTTTGTGCAAAGCAATCTTTGGCAGAGCTAAGTTTTATTTTAAAGCTAGTTGCAGATAATTGTTTTAAGGTTGCTGTACATGAATCTTGTGCACTTAAAAAGTTTTGTGGGCTATCAAATTGAAAAACTACCGGCGGGGTTAAACTACCGCCAACTTCATCAATGCCATAACCATCACTGATAAACTGATTTTTACTTGAAATAGTTAATAGGGTAATAGTCTGTCCGTCTGGAGCTGTTGCAATCTTAACAAAGTGTTTATTTTGTTCTGAAGCATATAGGCCACTTGGTAATGTAGTATTTGATTGATTTATAATTGGTGCAGAACTATCTTGTGCCCAAGTTAACGAATGAAGAATTATTAGACAAGTATAAACATATTTTTTCATAGTAGACCTAATTTTAGTTATTTGTTTGTTACAATTAAATAGTATTATTTATGCCCGTATTATAAGTATTGGTAGGCGATTATAAATTAGATTAAACGTAGTATAAAGTTTAGATTGTAGCATAGTTTTATTATTTATAAAACAGCATAATTGACTCAAAATATCTATGGTAAAATTCGGGCTAAATTTAAACTAAAGAGAGATATTGTTAATGAAGATTTTAATTATTGGCAAAGGCGGTCGTGAACACGCACTTGCTTGGAAATTGAGCCAAAACCAACGTGTTGAACAGATTTATATTGCCGAAGGTAATTCGGGTTGCGAGTTATTGGCAAAAGTTATAAATGTTCCATTAAGTAAAATTGATGAGCTACATGATTTTGCACAACAGAAGCAAGTTGATTTAACTATTGTTGGTAGTGAAGAATTGTTGGTGCAGGGAATTGTTGATAAATTTAAAGCTAGTGGTTTGAAGATTTTTGGTCCAGATAAGCATGCTGCGCAGCTTGAAGGTAGCAAGGTATTTGCTAAAGACTTTATGAATAAATACGGTATTAAAACTGCGAAACACCAAAGTTTTAATGATTATGCAGCTTCATTAAAATATTTAGATCAAGTCAATTACCCAATTGTTATTAAAGCTAGTGGATTAGCGGCTGGTAAAGGTGTTGTGATAGCTGAAAGTCGTAATGATGCTGAAATTGCCTTAGCGGAAATGTTATTAGAGCAAGTTTTTGGTGCTTCAGGTTGTGAAGTTGTCATCGAAGAGTTTTTAGTTGGCGTTGAGGCCTCAATTTTATCTTTTACTGATTGTAACGTGATTCTACCGTTAATTAGTGCGAAAGATCATAAAAAAATAGGTGAGGGTGAAACAGGATTAAATACGGGTGGTATGGGTGTTATTGCACCAAACCCATATGTAACAGATGTTGTTCATCAACAATTTATGCAAGAAATTCTTGCTCCGACGTTGGCTGGGATTCAGGCTGAAAAGATGGATTTTGCTGGGGTGATTTTCTTTGGTGTGATGATTACTAATCATGGAATTTATTTGTTAGAATATAATATGCGACTTGGTGATCCAGAAACTCAAGCTGTTTTACCGCTATTAGAAAGTGATCTTTTAAATGTATTTGAGGCATCAATCGAAAAACGTTTGAGTCAAATACAATTAAATTGGCATACTGGAGCTACCTGTTGTGTAGTTTTAGCATCTGGTGGCTATCCAGAAAAATATCAAAATAATTTACCAATTTCTGGAATTGAAGAATTTGGTCAAGAAGATTGTCAATTATTTACAGCTGGCGTCAAATTACAAGCAGGACAGTTTGTTACTGCTGGTGGGCGTGTTTTGAATATTGTTGGAAAAGGTAGTACATCACTTGAAGCACGTGAGAAAGCTTATGCTGCAGCTAAAAATATTCAGTTTAAAAACTGTTATTTACGTCAAGATATTGGTAAGCTAAATGATTAGATCGACGGAAATATAACTTATAAAATTTGATCTCGTTACTATATAAATTTTAAGTTACAAATAAACTTTACATTGTGTATTGTAGTGTTAAGTAAATAAAAACCAATGACTAAGTCATTGGTTTTTATTTACTTATGGTATTTTATTAATTATATTTTACGAAGCAGCTCAATAATTTCTGTATATTCGTATCGTTCTGCCAAATCTAATGCACTATTACCATCAATGTCGTGGTGATTCTTGTTGGCACCAGCGCTTAACAAAGTTTTTACTACCGCTTTTTTACCGTGACGGGTAGCAATTAATAATGGGGTTCTTTCATCTAAATCGACATGTTCAAGATTGGCTTTAGCACTAATTAATAATTTCACCAGATTATTTTTTCCAGTTAATGCAGCCATGCTTAATACGGTACGATTCAAATTATTGACGTGTTCAAGGTTTGCTCCGTGTGTAATTAAAATACGAACTATATTTGATTTACCATGCTCAGCAGCTAACATTAGAGCAGTTTCACCAGCTTTATTCTGACAATCAGGTTTGGCTTTATTTAGTAGTAAAAAGCGTAAAATATTTGATTTGCCATGCATAGCCGCTAAATTCAGTGCGGTTTCACCGTTTTTATCAGTTTGCTCTAAATCAATAGTATTATTATTCTGTAATGCGGATTTGACATGTTTAAGCGTTCCATAAACTACATGGTGCAATAAACTATTTTCTGGATTACGATTGATTAATGGAATAATCTTTTTAGGTTTTACAATAGTATGCGCATTGAGTAATAAATTTATAATTGATTGGTGATTTTTTTGTTGAGCGATTTCAAGAGCTGTTTTACCTTCATCATCGCATTGCTTATAATTAGCGCCAGCATTTAGCAGTTTTTCAACTATTTCAGTATTACCACGCTCTGCAGCAATTTGTAAAGCGGTTCTGTTATGTTGTTCCAAATGTTCAAGGTTAGAGCCATTATTAATTAGAAGTTCAACCAATTCAATTTGGTTATACCATGCAGCAAAAATTAATGGCGACCAATTATATCCATCTACAGCTTCAAGATTTGCACCTGAACTAATTAATAAATTTGCAATTTCTTTTTTACCGTCACGTGCGGCATACATTAATGCATTCCAATACGAGCTGTTGTATGAATCAGGGTTTGCACCTGCATTTAAGAGTAGCTCAACTGCTTCCGTGTTTCCATGGGTGGTGGCCCAAATTAAGGTTTTTCCACATTCTCCATTATGTCGGCTCATACTAGCTCCAGCGTTTACTAAGCGTAGCACAACCTCGTGGCGGTGCTCACTTTCAGCCAAATCCAATGGCGTCAACTTGCGAAAATCAAAGTGCTCAACATTGGCTCCATAAGCTAATAGTAGATCAGCGGATACAGCTTGATTATAATGTGCAGCAACAGTTAATGCCGTCCAACCGTATTCATCAACGTGTTCTAAATTAGCATCTGAATTAAGTAAATGCTGAATAACTTGCTCATGGCCATCACGGACTGCATAAAATAGTGCTGACCAGCTATGTCGATCGCAATGATCAATATTAGCGCCTAATTTTAATAATAGATCAATTGCATCCAATTGAGCTTTATTTGCAGCAAAAAATAGCGGAGTCCAACCAAATTTGTCGCCACGATTAAGATTTGCTCCCGCTTCAACCAGGACACTGATTGTATCTAAAAATCCATCACGTGCTGCATACATTAATGCCGTGCGACCTGATCGGTCAGTTTTTTCTAAATTAGCTCCGTATTTGATTAGAGTTTTTATGGATTCTGTTTGTCCCGTCCATGTGGCGAAAAATAGCGCGGTCCAACCTTTTTGATCTTGAATCCCAATATCTATGCCTTCCTCAAGAAGAACCTGTAATACATCATTCCATCCATCACGTGCTGCATACATTAAGCCATTCCAGTCGTTATTATCTTTGTGACTGAGATTAGCTCCAGCTTTAAGCAAACATGTAACGATGTTAGCATGACCTTTCCAAATAGCGAATAGTAATGCATTCCAACCAAATTTGTCAGTATATTCAATATTTTTATCTAAATCTAGCAACAACTCGACGATTTCTAATCTCCCGTCTCGCGCAGCATAAATTAGTGGTGTCATTCCGTAAATATCTTGATGGTTATAATTGGCTCCAGCCGCTAAAAGTATTTTTACCAATTCTATTTGATTATTCCAGATTGCAAAGTTAAGCGCTACCCAACCATATTCATCACTTTGTTCGAGATTTGCTCCCGCGTTCAGGAGCAATTTTAATACTTCAGGAGTAGAAGAAAAACAGGCCAAGCTTAATGGTGATGAATATTGTGACGTGATATGATTAATATTTGCACCTTGATTTAAGCTTTGCACAATTAGCTCTAAATCATTGTTTTCAATGGCAGTGCACAATTTATTATCTAAGTTATTTTGATCAGAGTGTTTATTATGTTGTGATAAATATGTATCAAGCAATGTTACTATACTGTTGTGTCCAAAAAGCTTAGCCACGTCTAATGCAGTTAAATTTTGCTGGTTTTTTAATTGCAAGTTAGCTCCAGCTTGGATCAATAATTCTGCTGCAGCTAGATTACCTGAGGTTGCAGCCTGAATCAATGGTGTTACACCATTTGAGTTGGTCTGATTTATATCAACCCCAGCATTAATTAAGTTTATTAGTTTTAATAATTGATTTGCGCGTGCAGCATCGATTAATTGATCTATTTTCTGCATGATTTATCCTAAAAAATTACGTTAGGATTTTACCATAATATAGCTTATACAAATCTTGAATCAGTCAATTATTTAATTACTTTCAGGGTAAAGTAGGTATTTCGCGCGAATTAACTTAAATTGTTGTAAATCATTTTGCCATGAAGCTCTGATTTCACTTTCGGATTTACCCATTATAATTTGTCGTCGTAGAAGATCAGTTCCAGCTAACTTTACGAAAAATGATGTGAAAAATTTATCTTTTTCAGGGAATTCTTGGTAACTGCTAATTAAATAGTCTAGTCTAATTTTACCGTAAGTTTGTTGATATGCTGTGCTTTCAGACATTTGTAAATTCCAGCCATGGCACAGCTGCCCATTTAATGGTGGATTCATTGCTCCTGCTGTTGGTTGTGGCGTAAAACTAAATTCAGTATTAAATGTTGGATAACCTAGTACTTGAAATGGCATTGCTGTTCCGCGTCCAATACTTAATTGAGTACCTTCAAACCAGCCTAAGCTTGGGTACCAGTAAATCGCTGTCATGTTGGGAAGATTTGGCGATGGTCGAGTAGTGATTTGATATTTACTATTATGAGTATAGTTTGTAATTGGGATAATTTTTAATTTTAATGTTTGTGCTTTGACTTTAGGTTTTAGATCTAGCCACTTTTCCCCGACTAACATATTGGCATATTCGCCGATCGTCATACCATATACAATTGGTACTGGTTGCATTCCAACGAAAGATTTATATTTTTTTTCTAAAATTGGTCCGTCGACATAATATGCATTGGGATTTGGACGATCCAAGATAATTAGTGGCTTATTATTTTCTGCAGCCGCTTCCATTAGTTTTTGCAGTGAAGAAATATATGTATAATAACGCACCCCAACGTCTTGAATATCAAAAACTATAGTATCCACATTATTTAAATCCTCAGCTGATGGTTTGTCTTTTTTTCCGTACAGAGAGATAATCTGTAAATTACTTTCTTGTGAATTTGCGACTTCAGACCCAGCATCACTAAGTCCACTAAAGCCATGTTCTGGGCTGAATATTTTAACAATATTTACTTTACGCTCGAGTAGTGCATCCACGATATTTTGTCCATTAATTTGCGATGCGTTATTGGCAAAAATTGCTACTCGTTGATTTTTAAGTAACGGTAAGTAACTTGCAAAATTAGCATCCGCAGGTTGTATTAGCTCATTAGCGTTAACAGACGCTACACTTGTTATGATAGCGGTAAGGATGTGAATTAATTTTTTCATAAATATTATGAGCTTTATAAAACATGGTAAGTGTGAGTTTATATTAGGCTAAAGTTGTATATTAAGAGTGGGAAAATTATAGCATGGGTTTAAATTACACGCTAAATTTAGTTTAAAGACATGATAGATGTTACGTAATATTGATGTAGTGTAGTTGTGACACTAGATAGTTAATGTATTCATTAATTAAATTGGACTTATTTAATTGGATTGTATAGTTTTTGATCTTTACTATGTTTGATTTAAAATACGGATTGAATTAAGTTAATCATAATTAAAACTAAGTTTTTTAGTGCTATAATTTGTCCTTATTTAAAAATTGATAAAGTCAAGGAGATTCTTGCGATGGACATAACCGAATTACTAACCTTTGGTGTGGCAAATAAAGCTTCTGATTTACATATTTCAAGCGGGCTACCACCTATGTTGCGTATTAATGGTGAAATTCGTAAAGTTAATTTGCCACCATTAGATGCAAATGCAGTTAAGGTTATGGTTTATGATGTCATGAATGATAATCTGCGAAAAGTTTTTGAGCAAAATATGGAAGTAGATTTTGCGTTTGAAATTCCTAATGTTTCGCGATTTAGGGCAAATGTGTTTATGCAAACTCGTGGGGTTGGTGCGGTATTTCGTTCGATTCCATCTAAAATATTGTCTTTAACCCAGCTGAATGCACCAGCCATTTTTCGTGAAATCACAACTTACAATAAAGGTATGGTTTTGGTAACAGGACCGACAGGTTCTGGTAAATCCACGACATTAGCGGCAATGATAGATTCAATCAATGAAATTGATTATCAACATATTTTAACGGTTGAAGATCCAGTTGAGTTTATACATGTTAGTAAACGCAGCTTGGTCAATCAACGTGAATTAAATACCCATACCAAAAGCTTTGCCAATGCATTGAAATCAGCCTTGCGTGAGGATCCAGATTGTGTGATGGTGGGTGAGATGCGTGATTTAGAAACAATTGGTCTTGCGTTAACTGCTGCAGAAACAGGACATTTAGTGTTTGGTACTTTGCATACTTCATCTGCTGCAAAAACAATTGATCGGATTATTGATGTATTTCCTGCTGCGGAAAAAGATATGGTGCGTGTTATGTTATCAGAAAGTTTGCGGGCAGTGATTTCACAGGTGTTATTGAAGAAAAAAGATGGAAGCGGTAGAGTTGCTTGTCATGAAATTATGATTGTAAATGCAGCAATTAAAAATTTGATTCGTGAAAATAAAGTTTCGCAAATTAATTCAATGATACAGACTGGGCAACAATTTGGAATGCAAACTATGGATCAAAGCTTGTTAAAAGCTGTTAAATCAGGTGAAGTCAGCGTAGAAACTGCATTGACATATGCGGTTCAAAAAGAGTTATTTACAAATCTATAAATAGGATTCTATTATGTCAATTCAGGTGAATATGATTCGTGAGATTGAGAGCGCACGAGTTTTTATGAGTTATTTATTAAAGCAGGCGATTTTGCTTGGTGCAGATGATACATTTATTATTGCCAATTTTGCGCCATCGTTTAAGTTAGATGGTAAATTGGTGCCACAATTTGCAGACAAGCTAAATGCAGATCAAAGTAAGCTAATGGTGTATGCCATTATGAATGAGCATCAGCGTCAAATTTATGATAATGAAAAAGAAGTTAATTTTGCCATTGGTCATCCTGATGGTGGTCGTTTTAGGGTGAATGCTTATCATGAGCAAGGTAACTGTGCGATGGTTTTACGTAAAATTAATTTAAATGTACCAACATTGGCAGATTTAAAATTGCCTGCGGTGTTGGCGGAACTAGCGATGGAGCGCAAAGGGTTAATTTTGGTGGTTGGGATGACTGGTTCTGGTAAATCTACGACTTTGGCCGCAATGCTTGATCATCGCAATAAAAATTCGTATGGTCATATTTTATCAATTGAAGATCCAGTTGAATTTGTTCATAAACATCAGAATTGTATTGTATCGCAGCGTGAGGTTGGAGTTGATACTGATTGTTGGCAAAATGCAATTAAATCGGCACTACGTCAAGCACCAAATGTAGTTTTAATTGGTGAGATTCGTGATGCTGAAGCAATGGATTATGCTTTGCAATTTGCCGAAACTGGGCATTTATGTGTTGCAACCATTCATGCAACTAACTCAATTCAGGCAATCGAACGGATTGTTAATTTGTTTCCAAGTGAAAAACATCATCAGGTATTTATGAATTTGGCATTAAATTTGAAGGCAATTGTTGGTCAACGCCTTATTAAGCTTGAAACTGGCAGTGGTCGCGCACCTGCATTAGAGATTTTATTAAATACTTCAACTATTGCTGATTATATTTTTAAACAGCAGCTTGAATCAATTCGTGAGGCGATGTTGAAGTCCGGTGATTTAGGTATGCAAACTTTTGATCAGGCTCTATTTGACTTATATGAGATTGGTAAAATTAGTTACGAAGAAGCTTTAAAAAATGCAGATAGTTTAAATGACGTTAAATTACGCATTAAACTTGATAGTCAGCGACGAAAAGCCGAAGTTAAAAGTAATTTGAGTAATAATGAGGTTGAGTTAAAAATACTTTGATCGTTAATTAGTCAAAGAGTTTATTTTGTGGAGAAAAATATGTATGTTAGTCAGGCGTTAACAGCCAGAAAATCAGTGCGTGCTTTTTTAGATAAGCCAGTTTCACGTGAAGATGTGCACAAAATTCTGGAGTATGCCCGTAAAACACCTTCTGGTACCAATACTCAACCATGGAAAGTTGCGGTGGTCTCAGGTGCAGCAAAGCAGAAATTAGATGCGGATTTATTGCAGGCCTTTCGCGCAGGTACTGCCAAAAATTTAGATTATAATTATTATCCATTGCGCTTGCCGCTTGAAATGAAACAGCGCCGCTTGGCGTGTGGTTTACAAATGTACCAGACTTTAGGGATTACACGGCAGGATCAAGATAAGCGTCTGGATCAATGGGCACAAAATTATTCTGCTTTTAATGCACCAGTTGTACTCTATTTTTTTACTAGTCGATTAGTGGACAAAGGCTCTTTTATGGATTGTGGGATGTTTTTACAATCAGTAATGCTTATGGCAGCTGAGATGGGGTTGGCTAGTTGTGCGCAAGCGGCACTTGCTGAATATCCTGATATAGTTAGAGAGCATTTAGGCTATAGTGATGAAAATATTGTATTATGTGGTTTAGCTCTGGGTTATGAAGATAGTGGAGCGTTAATTAATAGTTATCGAACTGTGCGCGAAGATGTTGCCACATTTACTCAATTTTTCGATTAATTAGGAGCAATGGTGTCAATTAAAAAATTAATTCATAGTTATGAATTTGCTATACGTTGGGGAGATATGGATGCGTATGGGCATTTGAATAATACCGCGTATTTTTTATATTTGCAGGAAGCTCGTTTTGAGTTGATGCGGCATTACAATCTTAGTTATGATGGTAAGGCTGCGAGTGCACCAATTTTACTACAGACGAGTTTTAATTTTAAGCGCCAGATTAATTATCCTGAAACTATTTTAATTGAAACTTATATTGTTAAAATCGAGCGTAAAAAAGTGTTTTTAGAACATGTAATTAAATCTGCAACCATTCCTGATTTAATTTATGGCGTTGGTGATGCTTTAGTCATGTGGTATGATTTTAAACGAGCGATCACAGTTAATCCACCAGAAGAATTACATAATTTATAAACTACTTTGATTTAAAAACATGTTAGACTCGCGGACTTATTTTTAACAGATATTGAAATATTGGAGTAAAAAATTTATTACAATGAAATTTTATGGTTAGGTTTAATTATTGCCAATTTTAGCCTTACGTTGATTGCATTTAGGTTTTGGGGTAAATTGGGGTTATTTGTTTTTGCCATTTTGTCGATAATTTTGGCTAATATTCAGGCCTTGAAGCAGGTTCAGCTTTTTGGCATGGATGGCTCCATGGGTGATATTAGTTATATTGGCGTCTATCTAATTTCAGATATTCTTTCTGAAAATTATGGCAAAGAAATGGCACGTAAAATTATTTTCCTTGGCATGTTTAGTGTATTTGCTACTACGGTGATTATGTATTTATCTTTGCAATTGATTCCAAGTAGTTATGATCAAGCCCAAAGCGCTTTGAATAACATCTTTGGATTTTTCCCGCGTTTGGTTTTAGCCAGTATTTGTGCATTTGCTGTTTCACAAAGCTATGATATTTTAGCTTATCAATTTTGGCGTAGAAAATTTCCTGGATTTGCGAATATTTGGATTAGAAATGGCATGAGCACCTTAGTTAGTCAATTGATTGACAATGCGCTTTTTACAATTATTGCATTTAGTGGTGTATTTTCGGTTAAATATATGTTACAAATATTTATTACATCGTGTGTCCTACGGACAATAATTTCATTATTAGATACCCCATTTGTTTATTGGTCAGTTGCGATCAAGAAGAAAGTAGTTGAGATTTAGTATGCAGCGTTACAGTAAGATTCAGGATAAAATTCCTCGTGAAATATTATTATTGAAATCATTGCCATGTTTGTATGGGAAATGTAGTTTTTGCAATTATATTTTGGATAATTCAATTAGTCTTGAAGAGATTCAAAGTGTAAATGCGGAAATTATTGAGCAAATTACCGGTGAATATGGTGTTGTTGAGATTATTAACTCTGGTTCAGTATTTGAATTACCACAACCTGTGCTTGATGCAATTAAGCTTAAGATTGAGCAGCAGCAAGTGCAAGTTTTATATTTTGAAGTGTATTATGGTTATCGTAAGCGGCTAAATGAGATTCGTCAATTTTTCCCGAACCAAGAGATTCGTTATCGGATTGGTATTGAAACATTTGATGATGAGTTCCGTTCGCGGGTTTTAAATAAGCCATTTTCAACTGCTGATTTGGATGATTTAGCTAATAGTTTCTATGCTTGTTGTCTATTAATTTGTGTACAAGGGCAAACAAAAGAGCAAATTGTTAACGATATTAAGCTTGCGCGAGCCAATTTCAAAGAAATAACGCTAAATGTTTTTATTGATAATGGTACTACAGTGTTGCGAGATCAGAGTTTAGTGGAGTGGTTTGTCCAAGAAATATATCCTGATTTAAAAAATGAGCCAAATATTGAGATTTTAATTGATAACAAAGATCTTGGGGTTTATGTTCAATAAACTAATTAAATTTAAAGTATTTTTTGAGGTGATGTTTAAATGTTTAAATCCATTTATGCAGTAGAACTTAAGCAGCGTTTGGCTGCCAATCCTGATTTAGTTCTTTTAGATGTGAGGCAAGATTATGAACATGAAGCATTTAGCTTGCCTGGATCAATTTTAATACCATTAGATCAGCTTGTAGAGCGCATTGGTGAGCTTGATGAGTATAAAGATCGGGAAGTAGTAGTTTATTGTAAAGCTGGTGTACGTAGTGCGTATGCCTGTCAGATTCTTTTTGCACATCACTTCAGTAATCTCTTTAATTTGGCGGATGGAGTGATTGCTTGGTAATCTATCTCATGCATTCTCTACGTAATTATCCATAATTTTAGTACTTAGTCTTGGGATTATTCAATATTTTTTAATATAATTAATTGATTTATATTTTTTGACATATTTTTTATGTTCTACGCTTTTAATTTTGATCTTTAGGCTTTATGAATTTTATGGCTAAGTTTCCGTATATTTAGAGATTTTTTGCTTATCCACAAAAGCTGTGGGTAACTCTGTGAATAACTCTCTTGAAACAGATGCAAAACCCTGTAAATGCAGGCTTTTTGATGATTTTTATAATTGATGAATAAAATTAAATATTAAATTAAATCAATGACATTTAGTTTGTCAAGTAAAAAAATAATTTAAAATATTTCTTGACAGTTAAATTTGTGGATAAGTCGTATTCAAAAGTCACTGAAAACCCTTATAAAACCGCAATTTCAGCGAATTATACTTATGATTTTATAAAGTTAAAATTAGTTAAATTATGCAAAATAATATTATTTTTTTTCAAAGTAGTGCAATTGGTGGTGTAAAAGATCAAGTTGGTTTATTAGACTTGTTGATAACTCACGTAAATGGTATTCCAGATCTAGATTTATTTGAACAATTACAGGTTGTTGTACCTAACCAAGCACAAGCAATTTGGCTAAAAGATCAAATAACGATGCGTGATGGAATTTGTGCTAATTTGGACTTTGTGGTGTTATTGGGGCCTGTTTTACAAAATATTTACCAAGATAATAATCTTGATGCAGAATTTTATGATTTTAATCAGGCTAAATTTCTAATTTACCGTATTTTATGTGAACAACGAATTGAATGTAGTGATTCTACAGAGTTAAATAATTACATTTATACTGTTGATGGTGATTTTGATAGGTTTAAAGCATTTCAGCTGGCTAGTCAGTTGCAGAGCATTTATCATGAGTATTTGTATTTGCGCACTGCTGAGCTTATTAATTTGGAGCAATCTAAATTTACAAGTTGGCAAAAAATTATTTGGCGTAAATTTCTTTTAGCTTTGGATGGTAAAAAGACCTTTTTGGATATTTATCGTTATTTTGCTGAAATTAATTTGGAACAGCATGAATTAAAGCTGCCGCGTCAGCTGTTTATTTTTGGTTTGACTTCGGTTTATCCATCACAATTGGAAATTATGCTGAAACTATCGAGTAAAGTCAGCATTTATTGGTATTATCAGCCGTGCTCACACCAATATTATGGTGATCTGTTAAGTAATAAAGCTCGTGCAAAAATTGAACAACGATTGCTACGAAAACCTGACTTGAGCTTGGATGATTTATATTTAAATGATGGTAATCCTTTACTCGCTAATTTGGGGCAGCAATCTCGTGAATTAATTGAATTGTTGCGTGCGAATGATGTTCAGGTTTACGATTTTAATCCTGCAGATTTTAATTCACACACGGTATCTTCACCAAAAACTATTCTTGAAATTTTACAAGGTGATATTCGACAAATTAAATACCGAGTTCATCCTAAATATCGAGTACATAGTGAGAGTGAATATTATGCAGATCCTATTCGTTTAATAAATGAAGAATCTGGGTTATTATATGATTTACCTGCGCAGCAGTTAAGCTTGAGAGTTAATGTAGTGCATAATAAAATGCGCGAAGTACAAGTTATGTTTAATGAAATAGTTGCAATTCTGGATAAAAACCCAACGACTACATTGAGCGATATTTTAATTACAGCACCAGATATTGATGATTATGCTGCTTATTTAGCGGCTGTATTTGATAACGAGACAGTTACTAAAGAAAATGGTGAAACTTTTAAGTTATTGTATAATTTAACTGGCAATCGACGGCATAAAAATTACAAAATTTTGGAAACATTACAGTTAATTTTAAATGCACCTTATCAGTTAAATGTAAGTTATTTATTAGAAATATTGATGCAATCTGAGTTACAGATTAATTTGGCTTTATCCAATGATGATATTTTATTGATAAAACGTTGGTTGGCTGATAATCATACTCATTTTGGTTATTCTGCAGCCGATTATGCGATGTATGGTTATCAGAATTATACCGTGCACAGCTTTAAGCAGTTTTTAACTAATTTGGTGCTTGGAGCTTGTTTAAATACGCAAATGTTGGCAACAGAATCTGGATTGCCACTGTATCGAAGTTATAATGTTAATTATATTCCTTATGATAACTTAGATAATGCACAGATTAATTTGGCAAATAAATTGATCGGCTTAATTGAGCTATTGGAAAATTTGCGCAAGAAACTCTATCAAGATGTTGATAATTATCGCGATTTAAGCTTGAGTGAAATTCACGTATTATTTACTCACTTGCAAGAACAATTAATCAATGATGACGATTCTTTATTAACAAGTAATAAGTTTAGCGCAACATTATTACAACAAGACCCAGATTTACAGTTTAATTTGCCAATGATAAATTTGTTACTTACTGAATATATGAATAGTTTAAGTAGTAAATTAAATCTGAATGGCAGTATCTGTTGTGCGTCAATGCAGTATATGCGTAATTTACCGTTTAAACATATTTATGTTCTAGGGCTTAATTTTGGTGAGTTTCCAAGTAGTTATCGACCAAATCAGCTGAGTTTATTAGCGAATGAATGGTATTTGGCTGACCGTAATTATAACAGTGAAGATAAGCAAGCCTTTTTGGATA
Organism: uncultured Neisseria sp.; assembly: GCA_964652705.1. Taxonomy (GTDB): domain Bacteria; phylum Pseudomonadota; class Gammaproteobacteria; order Burkholderiales; family UBA11063; genus Aquella. The sequence goes on along the minus strand of CAZZAV010000003.1, from coordinate 50,762 downwards.
CAATTTTAGCAGCACGGCAGCAGTTAATTTTGAGCTATGTTGGGCGTAAAGAAACTGATAATAGTTTAATTAAACCTTCACCTGCACTCAGCTTGTTAATTACTACGTTAGGGCAGAGTTTTAGTAATTTTTGGCTGAATGATGGCTCTGCGCAGCAAAAATTTGATTTTAAGAATTTAGTGAGCCATCATTCGTTGCATCCCTTTTATAATAACTCACAAGTTAGTTATTCGCAGATTTGGCAGCAAATTGCCTTAAAGTCAAGCAGTGATAACTTTTGTGATTTACGCTGGAATTTTGCACAATTATCCACAATTAAGCTAACGCCAGAACAAGAGCAAAAATATTTTGTTTTAAATCTTAAAAACTTGACTGACATGCTGTTATATACCAATGCAAATTTATATAAAACACTTGGTATTAGTTTATTTGATAATGAAATAGAACTTACGGACGTTGAAAATCTGGCATTAACTGATGCTGGTTTAGCTAAGCAATTATGGAGTTATTTTGAGCAATATTCTCAACAGTCTAATTCTGAAACTCTACGAGAATTTTTGCAATTAAAAGGGGTGTTGGCGTATCAACATATTGGACAATGGCAGTTTGATTATTATCAGAATTTTTATCAAATATATTTACAAGCGCGTGGTACTAAGCAGGTTGAGCTAAAGTTTGATTATACTTTACAACGCAGCGATGGCTCAGAATTAAGGCTTGAGTTTGCTGATAAAGTTTGGCTGGAAGATAAGCAATTAATTGTTATGGATGAATTTGCGAAATTAAGTCATGCTAAATTGGCTGATAAATTAACTGAGATTAACTATGCATTACGTATGCGCGCTTTAGTTTTATGTGCATTGCTTGCGGCAAATAATCTAAATTCAGAGTGTTTAGAGATTGATCAGGTTGTAATTAGGCAAGTTAATGTACACAATAAACGTCGTGAGTTTAAAGTTAGTGTTGATGCTGCTGATAGTCTATTACGACGTATTTTAGTATACTATGTGCGCAGTTTAACGAATCCAGTCTTGGTGCATAAAGCTGCAATTAATGAGTATGCAAAGTCATCTGTGGATAGCTTTAAGAATGGTGCATTGAAAAATACGCCACAACAATCTTTGGCTAAAGCTGAAGCCGTATACCGAGCTGACTGGCAAAATTATGATTTAGATCGAATTAAAGCCGATCCAATTTTTGCGCCACTTGGTGTAGATTATTTTGAAGTAATTGCCGCTAATAATGGCGTAAACGATATTGCACAATTTGGTAATATTTTGGCACAGCTGCGCGGCTAAATTTAAATAATTTACATTAGTTATTAGTACTAGCTATTAATTATAAATAATGACACTGAAGAAAAATGTATTCATATACATAAGATAAGCATAATTTGATTAGAGATTTATTATTGATGTTATATTTAAAAAAGATTGAACAGAAGCTAAATATTATTTGGGTAGATTTTATTTATTTTTTGAGTATATTTAAAATATCAAAAGGAGTTAATGGATTTGTTAAGGAAAGTCTATTAAATGATTTTCGTCTTTCATTTAATTTAATGTCATCTTATAAGTTAATATTAGTACCATATGCTCTATTTTTATTTATATTTGGATATTATTTTTCCTTTCATGAATATTTTAGCCAAAGTAATATGATTGCCTCTTTTACATTAATTACGATTGTAATTTGTGTTACGCTTATATTTATGTTTTTACTTTACTTGCCATTGATCGCTATAATGTGTTTTTCAGTTTCAATGTTATTAAAGTCAATATTTAGTAATATTTTACGAATTATTTCAGGTATTACTACGGTTTTTATTATGATGAATATCCTACATAAGCATCCTATAGAAATTAATGATTACTTCCATTGGGTGTTAGTGGATTTATTTATTATTGTTATAATAATTATGGTTGTAATGTTATTAATAATAAGAAATAATGTAAATAAACTTTACAATCAAGAACCACTAAGAGTTAAAAAGAATTTTCTCTTAAAGGTTTTTAAATTTGATAACCCATTTGCTGATAAACTTATTAGAATTACTTGTATTTTATTTATTATTCCATTTTTAATATTTCAAACTGTGTCATATAAAATATTTTTATTTAATTTTTTACAAATAACAAATCAAATTGTTGTGAATAGCTCTGTTCCACTGAATTATCAGCAATATCAATTATTGATGCCTCAAAATCAAGATTGTAAAATAGATAAATATACATATGATTTAATTTATAAACATCAAATTACAGAAGATAAACAAGTCTGTATTCAATCTTCTAATATTTTAAAGCAAGGTATTGCAGATGAATATATATTGATTGTTAAGAAAGAAGATAATAGCTTATCAAAAATATATTGTGTAAACACTAAATGTAACGGTGCGCAAGTACAAAATAAAGGGCTGGCAGAAATATTAATGGCCCCAACTTTTAATCATTTAACAAATTACTTTTCTAAGCATTAATGAAGAGTATTTTTTATGAATAACCTTGAAACGCAGAAAATTCTAAGTAAAATTAAAAAATGTTTTGCTTTATCCAAATCAGCTAATCCAAATGAGGCTGCAATTGCTTTGAAGCAAGCATATGCGTTGGCCAAAAAGCATAATTTAGAACATCGGCTCGAAGATGTCTGTGAAATTACTTCTGGGCGACAATTACCAGCCGGATATCAATTAAATTTACCCTTATATTTGGCGCAGTTACTTAATTTGATTAATTTTATTTTTCAAACTCGTTCTGTGACTCAAGCTGTTAGAGTCAGTGAATCACAAGTCAAAACGACGGTTGAATTTCATGGTTACGAAAGTGATATTTTAATTGCTGAATATGCATGGGAAGTTTTGAGTAAATTGTTAACCCGTGAGCGTACAATATTTTTGAATACGAATACTGATGGCAGAATGAATAAAATAACTAAAACGCGCCGTGCTGATATTTATTCTTTAGGTTGGATTCATAGCGTTCAAGAAGAAGTTAAAAATCTTGGGCGCGACATTTCTGATGAAGAGCGTGAGGCACACGATAACAAAATTAAAGCTTATCAAGGTGTGCTTTATAATAACGCTTTAGTTATGAGCAAAGTTAGGGTAAACCCAATTGCAGATGCAAGAGTGGTTTCAAATAAAGAATATGCCGCGTATCAAAAAGGTCTTGCTGATGGTAAAGATGTTTCAATTGGTAAGGGTGTTGCCGGAAAAAATAAGAAATTTAAAGCCTTGTCATGAATTAATGTCTATTCAGGCAATTTAATTGCTGATAAAACTTTTCATGAATGCCGATCTAGCCAAGCAAAAATATTATTAGAAAATGATTGATGAAATATGACGAACCAATTACACCCTCTTCAGCAAATTAGTTTTATACACTCCAATCAGGCTTATGTAGTTGAGGCTAGCGCTGGAACTGGGAAGACCTGGACTATTGAGCGTTTATTCATTAAAGCGTTATTAGAAGCTACCCAGCCAGATAATCCATTAATTCCGTTGGCAATTGAAAATATTCTGGTAGTAACCTTTACTAATGATGCCACGGATGAACTTAAGCAACGAATTAGCGAACAAATTCAGACCACGATTAATCAAATTATTGATTTAAACAATTGTTTTGAACAATCAAATTCTTTAGATACATCGAATGATATTTTTCTTGAGTATTTATTTAATCGACAAGCCAATCCTGATCGTGGATCACGAAAAGAACTATTTTTACAAGATTTAACTTTATTGACGCGCGCGTTGCAAAATTTCGATCAAGCGGCTATTTATACCATTCATGGTTTTTGCAATCGTATTTTACAAGATTACCAGTTTGAGTGTCAAACTCCCGCTGAATTTGAGTTATTAGCCAGTAAAACACATATAATTAGTGAATTAATTTTGGATTTCATGCGGCGTGAGATTATTAATAATCCGGCGTTTAGTTCGCAGCTTGAATTAGTTCTTACGAATCTGGAGAATTTATTTCGCAGTAATGATTATCAATTATCTTTGACTGAGCGAATTAGTGCTAAATTGCCTAAAGATTTGTTTAGTCTTCAAGAGGCTAAATATCAAGTTAAATACAAATTAAATGCTGAGCCAAATTTGAGTGCTCTAACTCAAGTTGAATTAAGTGTCGAAGAACAGCGGCAAACCAAGGCAGAGTTTCTTGCTTACGTGATTGATTATCTTATGCTACATTATCCCACTGCCTGCAATAAAATAAATGCTCTATCTTATGATGAATTAATTCAGAAGGTTGCAGATAGTGTTGTTGTGAATCAGATTTTAGCTGATAAAATTTATCAAAAATTCCCACTCGCATTTATCGATGAATTTCAGGATACTGATGCCTTACAATGGCAAATTTTTAGTTTAATTTATCATCTGAACACAGAAAAACGCGGTAATGTGGTGGTAGTTGGTGATCCTAAACAAGCTATTTATCGTTTTCGTGGGGCTGATGTTGATACTTATTTAGAAGCTCGTACGCAAATCAATAATCAATTGGAGTTAAGTGATAATTATCGCTCGCGTCCTGAAATTATGGGATTTATTAATCAATTATTTGATTTAAATAATCAGCGGTCGGTACTTGATCTAGGTGCTATAGACTTGACTAGTAGCTTTTTGGGTAACTCAATTAATTATACAGCAGTAAATGCTTGTGGTAAAAGTGAATTGATTTTACCCAAAGCTGAAAAATTAAATAATCTGGTGCATGAAGCAGGCATTCTTCAGAACTTTTATGATCAGGCAGTACATTTAGTTACAATTACTGGCAAAACGGCGAGTGAGCGGAGTCAGAAATTATTGGCAGCAATGAGTCTGGAAATCTTGGCATTATTAAAAGCCGATAGTAGTTTAAAGGGTAAAATTGCAATTTTAGTAACTAAGAATCGTGAAGCGACTGAGATCGTGAATTATTTACGTAAGTTGGGGGTTAAGGCAGCTGAGTTAAAGCTTGGCAATATTTTTGCCACCAGTAGTGCGGCTGATTTATATTTAATTTTAAATGCAATTATTGATTTAGCCAATCGACGTAATTTTATGCGTGCGTTGAGTAGTAAAATCTTTAATTTGGAGTTAACATTTCTGGCATTAGACAATCAAGAAAATAATTCACAATTGGAGTTTTGGTATAAGCAGTTCTTTATTTATAAAGGAATTTGGGAGCATAAAGGCATTTTTTCATTGATTTATACCTTGCTAAATGACGTGGTACGAATGCACGCTGAGACTAAAGCAATATTAAGTAATCGTGAGCTGGCCAATTTATGGCAATTGGCAGAGTTGCTTAATAAGCAAGCAACTAAATTACATAATCAAAGCGAGTTATTATATTGGTTTAAGCAGAAAATTAACACGGCTGAAACTCAATTAGGGGGGGATTTGGATGGTAATAATGAAGAGTTAGTGCGCTTAGATAATGATGACGAGCAGATTATTATTACCACACAACATAAATCTAAGGGCTTAGAATATGAAATATTGTTTTGCCCATATTTTAAAAGCAGCATTCAATTAGATGGAACTTATGATTTTAACTATCATCGTCCATTCTTTAGTAATTTTCGCAGCAATGGACAAACTCACTCTGAATTAATTCTTGATCCGACAGTTGGACAACAAGTTGTTCTCAATGATAATAAAGAAGCGCAACGTTTAAATTATGTGGCCTTAACGCGTGCAAAAAGCCGTTTGTATATTTATTTGAAAGAGCCGACTAAAACTAGAACTGGTGGTTATAATAGTATGCAGCGTCCTGATAAATTGGTAGAGTTATTTGGTTATAATGCTAAATCAGCTGATGATCGCAGTCATCGTTTATTTAATTATCCAGAGTTTTTTTCATCTGACCCAATGCTGGCAATTAAAGATCCAAGTTTATTTCCGAGTGTTATTGTTTATCAGCGTGATGCGATTAGTCAAGCTGATTTAGAAGCATTACGTTATCAATCTGAACTTAATCGGAAAAACTCTACTAATTTTAATTATGTAAATCCATCTTTGGCAATTAAGCCTAGCTATATTCGACAGAGTTATAGTGGTTTAACCGCGCATAGTAATGAAGACTTTATTGCCAGCAGTGATCATTTTGTTAAAAACGAAGTTAACGAAGCTGCGTCGATTAACTATCGTTATTCTATTTTGAACGATGGTAAATTAAAAGGCGCTGTATTTGGGGTTTTGTTCCATGAGTTATGCGAGAATCATCCGTTTAATCAATCGCAATTAATTAAGATCTTGCTACAATCGAATTTAGAGTTAAATGATAATAATTATCCTGAGCAGCTGACGATGATGCTCAATGAAGCATTTAGTTATCCACTTTTAGATGGTAAGAGTCTAAATGATTTTAATCCCAAGTTACATGAATTGGATTTTAATTTGACGATCCAAAATGCTATTTCTTTTCGTGAACAAATTGTGGAATTAATTGCTAAGTATTTTGGTAATGAGCATCCATTTACTCAAGCTTGTCATGTATTGGATTCAATTGAGTCAGGTTTTTTGGTTGGGTTTATTGATTTATTTTTTGAGCATGATGGTAAATATTGGGTGCTGGATTATAAAACCAATCGTTTGAATAATTACACAGCAGCAAATAATTCTGTCGCTACAGATAATGCTTTAATTGACTCGATGGCAGATCATCATTATTATTTACAGTATTTACTTTACTTAGTTGCTATTAAACGTTATTTGGAGCAACGATTAAATATTGATGATGCTACTGATTTAATTGGTGGTGCAGTTTACTTCTATGTACGTGGGATTTATACAGATAATCTTCATGATGGCGATGGAGTATATATTGATCGTAATTGTCAAAATTTAGTTGCAGAGTTAGATCAATTATTTAAAGGATCGCAAAATGGCTAGTCAAGATTTATCCGCAATTAGTCGGCATTTATTAAGTCTTGCTAATCCAGACTTGGATATCCTACAGCGTGAACAATTAAATATAATTTTTAAACAGTTATTTGCAGATTTAGCGGCAGGACATAGTTGTAGTTTGGTGAGCGTACTAGTAGAAGTATTACAATTAAGTATAACTCAAATTAAACAACTAGTTATGCAAAGTGGTTTGGCGACAATTTATTCTATTCCGCTCTTCAATTTGCAGGCAACGCCAGTTAGTTATGTTTGTATTGATTCTGGCGATCTATTGTACGTAAGTAAATATTTGGCTTATGAATTGAGTCTTGCCCAGCGAGTTATAAAGCTAACCAACCATTTACCGAATTATGAGCAAGAACGTGGCGATCAGGCTTGTGCTAAATTAGAGCAATTAGCAATGCGTGAAAACAAACCTAATTCAGAGCAGTTAGCGGCGATTTTGAAGAGCGTTAGCCAGAAGTTTAGCATTATTACTGGTGGACCAGGAACAGGGAAAACCACGACAGTAACACTTCTTTTGTGGCTGTTTTATCAACTTTATGGTGCTGAAGCTAAGGTTAAAATCTGTGCACCAACTGGCAAGGCGGCTGTGCGGGTTCGTGAATCAATTGAGCAAAGTATTGCTGGATTGCAGAGTGCCGAAGACTTAGATATTTCGACTGAGTGTTTCAACCAATTATTGGCAGAACCAGGCAATTTTGGCACACTACATAAATTGCTGGGTTATATACCACAAAGTATTTATTTTCGTCATCATTCACAAAACTTGCTCGATGTAGAAATTTTAATTATTGATGAATCTTCAATGGTTGGATTGCCGTTATTTAGCAAATTATTTGAGGCATTAGATACCTATAAATTACGACATGTTGTTTTATTGGGTGATAAAAACCAATTATCTTCAGTTGAGGAAGGATATGTTTTTGCTTCATTGATTAACTTACGTAAAATAATTTACGACTCGAACGTTTATGATTTATTTGCACAGCGTGAAGAAAATTTGGCTGCAGAATTGAAAATTAGTAATCGTAATCAAGGTGAGATTTATGCTTTATCGCACGCCTTGTTAACGCAGGATATTGATCAGGTTAAACAAATTTTGCATAACTCAAATCAAGTGAAACTTTATCCAGCTAAGTTAAGCGTAATTTTAGATTATTTGTTTAATTATGAATTTAATTCACTTTTAAGTTACTTGGATTATGCACAAGCAACCTCAGAAATTAACACCAGCACGATTAAATTATTGTTTGGGCAGTTAAATCAACAGGCTGTTTTATGTTTAACTAATCGTGGTGTGTTGGGATGTGACAATCTTAATTCGCAGATTGAGCGGCGTATTAAGCAGCATTTGGCTTGTGCTGATACTTGGTATAGCGGTCGCCCGATCATCATACTTCAAAATGATTATACTTTGGATTTGTTTAATGGTGATATTGGAATCTGTTTGCTTGATGGTGATAAAGTCCAAATTGTGTTTGAAAATGGACGGCAATTTATTCCCGAAGTGTTGCCAGCGCATAGCTTAGCTTATGCTATAACGATTCACAAATCGCAAGGTTCTGAGTACGGGCAAGTTAATTTGATTTTGCCAGATATCTTGTCTATGGATGAGGGCAATAATTTACTTAGTCGTGAATTAGTTTATACTGGGGTGACTCGAGCAAAGCAGCGTGTAACAATATTTAGTAGTCAGGATGTGATTTTATCAGCGATGAGTAATCATGTACAGCGAAATACTGGTTTAAATCAATTTTTAAGTATAGCATAGTTTTTTATGTGATATTTGCAATAAGCTGATTTAATTTATGAGAGTAATTCCAGCTTATGATAAGTAAAATCAGTGCTTAGTACTACTGTATGGGTTCACATAATTCAACTTTATTGCCCTCAGGATCTACAATCCACGCAAATTTACCTTGTTCTTGAACTTGGATGTCACTAATTGCTAGATTTTGTTTTTGCAAGCTACTTACGAGCTCTTCTAGGTTGTCTACTACAAAATTTATCATGAAGTTTTGCTGACTTGGAGCAAAATAGTCCGTAGTTTCCTCCATTGGAGCCCAAATATTAAAAGCATTTGATTTTACACCTATGAGATTATCCCATGGGAAAATTGCACCACCCCATTCAAGTGTATCTAATCCAAGATATTGTTTATACCAGCTAGCTAATTCAAGTGTTGATTTAGCTTTAAAAAAAATTCCACCGAGTCCAATTATTTTTGCCATGTTATTGATTCCTTATTTAATTATTGTAGTTATTCTATCATGGATAACGTAAGGAAGCGAAGGTATAATATGCTAAAATAAAGGGTTATTTCCGACGCTTTTAGAAAAGATAATGATGTTTGAACAAATTTTTAAAAATATAGATGATATTTTGCACAAAGATGCTGGATGTGGCAGTGAATTAGATTATGTGGAGCAAACCTCTTGGGTGTTATTTTTAAAATATCTTGATGATTTTGAAAAAGACAGACAAGTAGCAGCAGAACTTTCAGGTAATGATTATAACAACATTATTGCACCAGAATATCAATGGTCTATATGGGCTACTCCCAAAAATGCAGATGGTAAAATAGACCATCATTCAGCATTAACTGGTGAAGATTTAAAAGACTTTGTAGACCTTAAACTATTTCCATATCTTAAAAAATTCAGAACAGAAGCACAAAGCCCCAACACTATTGAATACAAAATTGGTGAAATTTTCTCAGAGATTAAAAACAAAATTCAAAGTGGCTATAACCTCAGAGAAGTAATTGAACTTATTGATACCCTAAAATTTAGAACTCATACAGACAAACACGAAATGAGCCATCTATATGAGAGCAAGATTAAAAATATGGGTAATGCAGGTAGAAATGGTGGTGAATATTACACACCAAGAGCATTAATTAAAACCATAATTAAAGTTGTAGCACCTAAAATTGGTGAAACTGTCTATGATGGTGCAGTTGGATCTGCTGGGTTCTTATGTGAAGCCTTTGAATATATGAAAGAAAGTAAAAATCTAACTTCAAAAGACATTGAAGTTTTACAGAAAAATACTTTCTATGGTAAAGAAAAAAAATCAATGGCTTATATCATTGGGATTATGAATATGATCCTACATGGTATTGAAGCACCTAATATCATTCATACAAATACACTTGCAGAAAATTTAGCTGATATTCAAGAAAAAGACAGATATGATGTTATCTTGGCTAATCCTCCGTTCGGTGGCAAAGAAAGAGCAGAAGTTCAACAAAACTTTCCTATAAAAACAGGTGAAACAGCATCATTATTTTTACAGCACTTTATCAAGATACTAAAAGCAGGAGGTAAGGCAGGGGTAGTTATTAAAAATACATTCCTGAGTAATACCGATAATGCCTCAATTGGAATAAGGAAGCAATTATTAGAGAGTTGCAATCTACATACTATTTTAGACTTGCCAGGCGGAACATTCACTGGTGCAGGCGTGAAAACAGTTGTATTATTTTTTAATAAAGGCGAAGCAACCAAAAAGACTTGGTTTTATCAATTAAACCTTACAAGAAATTTAGGAAAAACTAATCCACTTAATGAAAATGACCTTGCTGATTTTGTAGAACTACAAAAAACCAACGCTCAGAGTGAAAACTCTTGGAGTGTTGATATTGCAAAAATAGACCAAACTACATTTGATTTAAGTGTTAAAAATCCAAATAAAAAAGAAGAAGCAAAACTCCGAGAACCAAAAGAAATTTATGCTGAAATCCAAGAGTTGGACAAACAAAGTGCTGAAATATTGAACTCTATAATGGAGTTGATATGAGCGATTATCAAGCAACTAGTTATGAAACAGATTTTCATGCTATTGTTAATCAAATTCAACGGACTAAACGCAATGTTTATCAATTTGCGAATCAATCATTAATTGATTTATACTGGAATATTGGGCAAGTAATTAGCCAGCATGTTGCAAGTATCAAATGGGGCAAATCGGTTGTTAGTGAATTAGCTAAGTTCATTGTGCAACAAGATCCAGAAATAAAAGGTTTTAGTGATAAAAATCTATGGCGAATGAAACAATTTTATGAGACTTATCAAGACAACCCAAAACTCTCACCACTGGTGAGAGAAATACCATGGACGCATAACACAATAATATTTTCACGGTGTAATTCAGCAGAAGAGCGAGAGTTTTATTTGCGGTTGATGATAAAAGATAAGCTTGCTAAACGAGACCTTGAGCGGCAAATTGATTCTTCGCTTTTTGAACGAACGGCTATCGGAAATCAAAAGCTATCTGCTGTATTGCGAGAATTGCACCCCAAAATTGAAAATAACTTCAAAGACAATTATGTTTTGGAGTTTTTGGGCTTGCCTATTCAGCATACTGAAAATAATCTACAAAAATCTCTTATGCAAAATATGAAGCATTTCATCTTGGAACTCGGCAAAGATTTTATTTTTATCGGTGAAGAATATCGTGTTCAAGTTGGAAATAGTGATTTTTTTATTGATCTACTCTTTTTTCACCGAGAATTATCGGCGCTGGTTGCTTTTGAATTAAAAGTTGGCAAATTTAAACCCGAACATCTTGGACAATTGAGCTTTTATCTTGAGGCATTGGATCGCGACGTTAAGAAACCGCACGAAAAGCCAAGTATTGGTGTTTTATTGTGTAGTGATAAAGATGATGAAGTTGTAGAATATGCATTGAGCCGTCATTTATCGCCGACCTTAATTAGTCAGTACACCTTGTTATTACCAGATAAAAAGCTATTACAAGCTAAACTCCATGAAATCAATGCAATGCTGGAGGTGGTAGAATGAAGCAGGGTTGGGAAATAAAAAAATTATGTCAATTAAGTAAGAATAAAGATGCAATTGTTTCTGGTCCATTTGGTTCTAATTTAAAGGTTGCAGACTATAAAGACATTGGTATTCCAATTTTGAGGTTACAAAATATAGGTAAAGGATATTTCATTGACAAAAGTATTAAATATATCACTCCTGAAAAAGCAGAAGAATTAAAATATCATTCTTTTATAACAGAAGACATTGTTCTTGCCAAATTGGGTATTCCAATTGGAAAAACATGTTTAATTCCAACCCAATATAAATCAGGAATTATTACGGCTGATATTGTGAGAATAAGACCAGATAAAGATATTGTTAATTACAGATATCTGGAGTATTTTTTAAATACTGATATTTCTGTTTCACAACTAACAGGAAATATTTCTGGAGCTACAAGACCAAGAGTTAATTTATCTGATATAAGGAATATTGAAGTACCAGTTCCATCACTAACAGAACAAGAAAGAATAGTAGAAATCTTGGATAAGGCATTTTCTGCAATAGAGCAAGCAAAACAAAATGCTGAGAAAAACCTAAAAAATGCCAAAGAACTTTTTGATAGTTATTTGAATGGTATTTTTACTAATAAAGGTGAAGATTGGGAAAAAGAAACATTAAAAGATCTTACAACTGTATTGGGTGATGGTTTGCATGGAACACCAAAATATACTATTGACGGTGAATATCATTTTATAAACGGAAACAATTTAGCCGATGGCGTTATTGAGTTAAAGGAAAATACAAAACGAGTTTCCATAGAGGAATACAATAAATACAAGAAAAATTTAACTGATAGAACTGTTTTAGTTTCTATCAACGGAACATTAGGGAATGTTGCATTTTATAATGGTGAAAAGATTATTTTGGGAAAGAGTGCTTGTTACTTTAATTTAAAAGAAAGTATTAATAGGGATTTTGTTAGATATGTTTTTAAAAGCCCATACTTTATGCAATATGCTCACAAAGAAGCAACAGGTGCTACAATAAAAAATGTTTCATTGAAGACGATGAGAGAATTTATTATTCCAGTTCCAGATTTAAAAACCCAACAAATCATTGTTCAGAAATTAGATGCCTTACAAGCCAAAACAAAACAACTTGAAAGTATATATCAACAAAAAATAATTGAATTAGAAGACCTCAAAAAGTCAATTCTACAGAAAGCATTTAATGGGGATTTATCGTGAATATAAGAGAGTTTGTTAATGGATATAAAAACTACCCTATTTTATTTGTGGGAGCAGGTCTAAGCCTAAGATATTTGACTAATTCCTATACATGGGAAAACTTACTAAAAAGAGTAATGGTTGATTTAACTGGAAATGATGAAGAGTTTTATACATTAAAATCACAATGTTTTATAAATAGCGAATATAAATACGATGTATTGGCGAGTTTAATAGAAAAAGAATTTAATGAAGCCTTAACCAAGGAACGAGATGGTAAGTTTAAGTATATAAATGATGAATTTTTTGAAAAGATGCGAGATGGTGTCCAGCTTAGTAGATTCAAAATTTATGTGGCAGAATTGATCAAAAATAGTACTTATCAAGAATGTTATGAAAATGAGATAAGACAACTATTAAAAGCATCTAAAAATATAGGTTCAATAATTACAACCAATTATGATAATTTCATTGAAGAAACTACGGGATTTACTCCACTAATAGGCAATGATATTTTACTTAGTAATCCATATGGTTCTGTTTATAAAATTCACGGTTGCATATCAAAAATTAATAATATTGTAATTACTAAAGAAGATTATAATAAATTTGATGAACAATATGATTTAATACGTGCTCAATTATTATCTTTGTTTATCCATAATCCTATAATATTTATTGGCTATGGTATTGGAGATGAAAATATTCGGAAGATATTACAGACAATTTTTAAGTATATTAAGCCAAATTCAAATTTGGCAAATAAAATTAAGCAAAATTTTTTGTTGGTTGAATTTGAAAGAAAATCGAATAATCAAGACGTTGTAGAACATGATGTTTCATTAAATCCACAAAATATTGTAAGAATAAATAAAATAAAAACAGATGACTTCACAACCATTTATGAGGCAATATCAAACATTTCTTTGCCTATTTCTGCAATGGATATAAGGCGAGTAGAGTCAATTGTTAGAAATATTAAAATAGCAGATGAGTCAGCAATAAAAGTCCAAATTCAGCAAGGTACTGAAGGTTTAACGAATAGTGATAAAATATTATTTATTGGTGCTGAAAAAAGTATTAGTTATAAATTTCATACCTTAACTGAAATTCTAGAACATTATTTCGAAATTATTCAAACAAAAAATATTGCAATTTTGGATTTAATAAATCAACAAAAAATTAATCAAACCCAATGGATCGCTGTTTACGGTTTTAATTATATAGGAGCACCTATTACTGATTTTGATAAATACAGAGCACAGCAAGATAAAAAATTACAAGATTATATATCAAACATTGAAGATCGATATCAAACTAGCGAGATTAATATTACAAAGATAGAGGAAAATGAAGAAATCTCAAATTCAAATAAGATAAAAGCAATTATTTGGACTATATTAAAGAATCAAGTTGATTTGAACTATGTTGAAGAATATATAAGAAAATATCAACTGCGACCAGAGTGTAATAAAACAGAATATCGTAAAATTATTTGCGCTTATGACTATAAAAAATATGGAAACCAATCATAATAAGGCAAACATAAATGAATGAAGCAGAAACCAGAGCAGAGTTAATTGATCCACTACTCAAACAATATGGGTGGGGTGTTGTTGATGGTTCAAGAGTTTTAAGAGAATACCAAATTACAGCAGGTAAAATTCAATCTGGTGGTAAAAGAGGTAAAAAAACTATTGCTGATTATGTCTTGGTTTATAAAGGCATTAAATTAGCAGTTATTGAAGCCAAAAAAAGCAAACTATCAACAAGTGATGGAGTGGCACAGGCAAAAGAATATGCCAAGATATTAAACCTTGATTTTACCTACTCAACTAATGGGAGTAAAATTTATTCCATTAATATGAAGACAGGAAAAGAAGAGTTTATAAACACCTATCCAACACCTGATGAACTTTGGAATATGGTTTTTGCCGTTCAAAACTCGTTACGAGAAAAATTTGCTTCTATTCCATTTGAAGATAAAAGTGGTAGTTGGCAACTAAGATACTATCAGGAATTGGCAGTTAATAAAACAATGGAAGCCATAGCCAATGATAAAGAGCGAATTTTATTGACTTTAGCCACTGGCACAGGCAAAACAGCAATAGCCTTTCAAATTGCTTGGAAGTTATTTAAAACCAGATGGAATATTAAAAGAGATGGTTTAAGACAGCCAAGAATACTATTTTTAGCCGATAGAAATGTTTTAGCAGACCAAGCATATAATTCATTTTCAGCATTTCCAGAAGAAGCACTTAAACGAATAAAACCAGAAGAAATTAAGAAAACAGGCAAAGTTCCTACCAATGGTAGTATTTTCTTTACTATATTTCAAACTTTTATGAGTGGCAAAGATGAAAATGGTAAGTCAGCACCATATTTTGGTGAATATCCAAGAGATTATTTTGATTTTATCGTTATTGATGAGTGCCACAGAGGTGGAGCTAATGACGAAAGCAATTGGCGAGGTATTTTAGAATATTTTGCTCCGGCAATTCAATTGGGTTTGACTGCCACCCCGAAAAGAAAAGATAATGTTGATACGTACAGATATTTTGGAGAACCTGTTTATATTTATTCTCTAAAAGAGGGTATTAATGATGGTTTTTTAACTCCTTTTAAAGTTAAAAGAATTAAAACTACTCTTGATGATTATATTTATACCAGTGATGACATGGTTATAGAGGGAGAGGTTGAGCAAGGTAAACACTACACCGAATCAGATTTCAATAAAACTATTGAGATTGAAGCCAGAGAGGCTGAAAGAGTTCAAATCTTCTTAAATAATGCTAATCCCAATGAGAAAACTATTATTTTCTGTGCTAACCAGCCACATGCCGGATTAATTCGAGATTTAGTTAATCAGAAAAAGATTAATCCAAATACTGATTACTGCGTAAGAGTTACTGCCAATGATGGTGAGCAAGGAGAAAAGTATTTAAGAGAGTTCCAAGATAATGAAAAAACTATCCCAACTATTCTAACAACTTCACAAAAACTATCAACTGGAGTTGATGCCAGAAATGTGCGAAATATTGTTTTACTTAGGCCTGTTAATTCAATGATTGAGTTTAAACAAATAGTCGGTAGGGGAACAAGGACCTTTGATGGTAAGGATTACTTTACAATCTATGATTATGTTGATGCTTATAAGCATTTTGCAGACCCTGAATGGGATGGTGAGCCACTGGCACCAGAAGAAGACACAAGTGAACCAAAGCCTACTAATAGCCCTGAAAACCACTCAGAACCAAATGAAGAGAATGGTAATGAGGGAGAAACTGAAACTGGTGGCAGAAAGAAAGTAAAAATCAAACTCAGGGATGGCAAAGAGAGAGAAATTCAACATATGATTTCTACTTCATTTTGGAGTGCCGATGGTAAACCAATATCAGCAGAAGAATTTTTAAATGGCTTATTTGGCACATTACCAGAATTTTTTAAAGATGAAGAAGAATTAAGGGCTCTATGGAGCGATCCAGCTACTCGCAAAAACCTCTTGGAGCAACTTACTGAACTTGGTTATGGTAGAGATGAACTTTACAGCCTCCAAAAACTAATTAATGCTGAAAATAGTGATTTATTTGATGTATTGGAATATGTCTTTAATAGTGACGCACAACCAATAACCAGAGCCGATAGAGTTGAAATAGCCAAGTTAAAATTGGCTACAATCTTTGATGAGAAGCAAAGAGAATTTATTAATTTTGTATTAGACAAGTATATTGAAATTGGGGTTGAAGAACTAAGCCAAGAGAAATTACCTGTATTATTAGAACTTAAATATAATTCACTAAGTGAAGCACAAAGAATATTGGGGGAAGTTAAAAATATCAGGTCTATGTTTGTGGGGTTTCAGCAATACTTATATAGATAAAATAATTGACCAATAATAATTATCAAACCATAATGTAATGAATATTAGTTGCGCTCAATTTACTGTCATATAATTTTAAATTGTAATAAATAATAAAGAAATAAAACAAAAGGTTAAATCTTAAATGAATATACTCTATATTAACCACTATGCAGGTTCTATCTATCATGGAATGGAGTACCGCCCGTATTATCTTGCCCGTGAGTGGGTTCGTGCAGGGCATAAAGTTACAATTGTTGCGAGTAATTTGTCACATATTCGTAATAAAAATATTACTATAAAAGAAAATGAAGATTTTTTGCGTGAAAACATTGATGGAATTGAGTATATTTGGTGTAAAACCACTCCTTATGGTGAAAATGGTTTGAAGCGCGTGGTTAATATTTTCTCTTTTTTAAAGAAAGTGAAGCAACTTAAACCAGAGTTTGTGAATAAATTCAAACCAGATTTAGTAATTGCTTCTTCTACTTATCCATTTGATACATTAATTGCAAACTCGATTGCTAAGGCAGCGAAAGCTAAATTTGTCTATGAGGTTCATGACTTGTGGCCATTGACCCCGATTGAAGTTGGAGGAATGTCAAAGTGGCATCCATTTATTATGGCTATGCAGTGGGCTGAAAATTTTGGTTATAAGCATGCCAATAAGGTTGTAAGCTTGCTGCCAAAAGCCCAAAACTATATGCAATTGCATGGTATGTCGGTGGATAAATTTGTGTATATTTCTAATGGAGTTGCAGTTGATGATTGGTTAAATTCACAGCAGGAATTGCCAACTGAGCATCAAAACTTATTCGCGCAGTTAAGACTGGAAAATAAATTTATTTTGGCTTATGCTGGTGGCATGGGTGAGGCGAACGCGTTGGATTATTTGCTAGATGCGTGTCAAAAAATTGATAAGCAGGTGGCATTACTGTTAGTTGGTGATGGACCAAATAAACCTCGGTTAATTGAGCGAGTAGCGCAAGAAAAATTAGCCAATGTTTATTTTATGCCTGCGATTGGTAAAATGCAAATCCCTGCATTTTTGTCCGCTTGTGATGTATTATACATTGGCTGGAATAATTTGCCGATTTATCGATTTGGTATTTGTCCAAATAAGTTATTTGATTATATGCTTTCTGCCAAACCAATTATTCATTCGGTAACTGCTGGAAACGATTTGGTTGCTGAGGCAAACTGTGGTTTTTCAATTGCCGCTGAGGATGTTGATGCTATTGCAAAATCAATCAATGCAGTTAGTTTATTACCTGATACTGTGCGTGCTGAATTGGGTACTAATGGTAAAAAATATGTAATACGTGAACATGATTACACGGTCTTGGCGCAGAGATTTCTGGACCAGGTATTCTTAAATGAAGATATTGTTTAACTTGATTTTTTATAAATTTTATAAGTCACGAATGGACAAAAAATATGGAAACATAATTGTTGCTACTAAATATGTGTGGTATTAATATTAGAAGTAATGGTAAATCATCGACTTTAAAATGCAATTAATAAATTTATATCCAAGAGTTCAATCAAAAGTTTCTATTAAAAATACTTATATCATTTCACTACGTGATATAATTCTGATCAAAAAAATTCATTTGGAGTTAGAAGAGTTGAATATAAAAATAACTTAGGAAGAATTGTAGATTTTAATTTTCTCCATTAATCATAGAAATATATAAATTCTCTGGGAGATATTTGGCTGTTTACAGCACAACATTATTGAAACTTCGTCAATGGCAAATTTTAAGACACATGTTATTGGTTCTATATCATTTGGGTTAATTTCAAATTTAATATTTTTGGAACCGCATGCCAGAACATTTAAGAATATTTTTATATACACATTATTTGCTTTAGTTGGTGGTTTTTTGCCAGACATAGATTCAAAAAATTCGATTTCTAAACGAGTTATTTTTACTACATTAGCAATATTTTTTAGCATCATATTTCTTGAACACATAATTCATAATTGTTTAACTAGTTATCGCTCTGTACTTGAGTGTTTTTTAATCTATTTATTTATTCGTTATGTATTAAGTAGTTTATTCAATAGATTTACAGTGCACCGTGGGATATTCCATTCTATACCAATAATGTTTTGTTGGTCTTTTGGAGTTACATTTGTTATTCATCCTGTAAATCAATGGATGCTAGCTATATCTATATCATCAGGATTTTTAAGTCATCTAATATTAGATGAATTGTATAGCGTTAACCTAGAAAATTTTAAGCTAAAAAAATCTTTTGGAACAGCACTAAAATTTTCAAGTTCAAATAATGTCGCCACATTTTTATCATATATTTTCATGATTGCTCTATATATACAAATGCCAAGTTTTACTGAATTTATTAGAAGCAATCAATATTTTTATCTTAAATATGATTTTCAAAGAACAGTACAGATAACAATAAATATTGCTAAAACAAAAATGTTTGCATTGTTAACTCCATAAATGAATCGATATATTGGCTAGAATTCATTTCATTTGCTAAGATTTTCTTATAATACGTAAGTTGGAACCTTTGGAAATACATATTTTTTGCCATTAAATAGTTAATGGTATTCATTTCACCACTTGGCATATTACGTATCATAAAAGTTGTGGATTATTTGATGATAAAGCAAAACTTGGCTTTTATGCGCCTAATATATATATGATGTTAATTACTAACCATAGTTGCTATGCATAAGTATTTTATGGCGTAGAATAGCTTTTAGAGTAATTTTTCTAATTCTGCTTTAATCAAATGTACCTGTACGCCATAAACAATCTGTAAATTAGTTGCATCGAGCTTAATAATTCCAAGTGACCCAGTTGTTTTTATCTTGACCTCATCAATTTTACTCATGTCTTTGACAACGATTCTTAAACGTGTAATACAGTTATCAAGCGATGCAAGATTATTTTTCCCGCCCAATGCCGCTAAAATTTCTTGTGCTCGTTCATTTTTACTCAGAATAATTTTACTCTTGATTTCTTGATTAGCTGCTTGATTGTTATCACTTTCTTGACGACCAGGTGTTTGTAAATTAAACTTACGAATCACTAGTTTGAATGTAAAATAATAGAGTGCAAACCATGCCAGTCCAACAGGTAAAATTAGATACCATTTAGTTTTATTACCTTGTAGTATTCCAAATACCACCAAATCAATTAAATTACCGTCAGTATTACCGATCGTCACATGTAACATAGAAACCAACATAAAGCCCAATCCAGTGTAAATAGCATGGATTAGATATAGATAGGGTGCGGTAAATAAAAATAGAAACTCTAAAGGTTCAGTAATGCCAGCAATCACGCACGCAATTACACCGCTAATTAGCACTCCTTTTATTTGCGGGCGATTTTCTGGTTTTGCAGAGTGATAAATTGCCAGTGCAGCACCTGGTAATCCAAATAAGAAGGTTGGCATTTTTCCTTGTGATAAAAATTGTGTTGCTTGTCCATTGAAATTTTGGGTTAATGGATCAGCTAATTGTGCATAAAATATATTCAGAGCGCCATAGATCATATGCCCATTAATTAACATTTCACCACCAGCAGGAGTAAAGCGGATTAGCGCGACTAAGATATGATGTAAACCAAATGGTAAGAGTAGTCTTTCGCCCATGCCAAAGAAAAATGGTGCAAATATGCCAGTTGAAGTTAACGATTGCCCAGCATGATTAATTAAATTAGCAATTGGTGGCCAAGCTAAAGGTAAAATTAAACCAACCAAGCTCATGACTATGGTTGTGATGATTGGCACAAAGCGAGCACCAGAGAAAAATGAGAGAGCATCTGGTAATTGAATGTTATAGAAGCGTTGATGAAGTTTGGCAACTATGATTCCTGAAATAATTCCACCTAAAACTCCCATATCGATACTTTGCAAACCAAAAATTATGGTCTGTCCATGATTTACGAGATCATTACTGGCAGCTAGTAAATTGAGATCGACTAACATAAAATTAGCTGCACTATGCATAATGTAGAAGCCCACAAACCCAGCAAATCCTGCCACTCCTTTTTCATTTTTGACTAGAGCAATTGGAATTGCGATAGCAAATAGCGTCGGTAGATTTTGAAAGCCGAAGGCACCAATAGTTGTTATATAGCGTGCAATAAAAACAATCAGTGGGTTTTTTAACCAAGGTAGTAGTTCCAAGAGTTGTGGAGTAGTTAACGCAGAGCCAATTCCGAGTAGCATTCCAAGCGCAGAGAGTAATGCGACTGGCAGCATAAATGCCTTGCCAAGATTTTGGAAAAAATCCATTGAAATAAACTTACGCATCATGTTCTCCTATTTGATTTAAAGCTTGTTCTAGATCTTGAATAATTGTATTAGCATCAAGTAGCCCAAGTGACAGACGAATTATTGTATTATCGCTATTGGCACCACGTAATTCATCAATACTTTGTACCATGACTAAGCTTTCAAAGCCACCCCAACTAACAGCAATATGAAATGTTTCAAGTGTATTGATAAATTGCCGAATCTGAGTCGTGTTATTGGTTTGTAATTTGATAGAAAATAGTCCGCCAAAACCACTAGCTTGCTTTAAATATTGTGATTGTTGTTCTATCGTGTAAGTTAATGGATGATAAATGGCTTTAATTTGCGGATGATCTTTTAAATAATTAATTACTAGGGTTGTGGTAGTCGCCAACGCTTCCAGTCTTGTTGGTAGTGTGCGTAGTCCACGCAATAATAAAAACGCATCATGTGGGCTTAGGACAGAACCAGATAACTTATAACCATATTTATCAATTTGGCTCATGATTTTCTTTGAAGCAACGACAGCTCCCGCAATTACATCGCTATGCCCACCAGTGTATTTTGACAGAGAGTAAACTGCTATATCAATTCCTAAAGTTAGCGGTTTTTGCAAGAGTGGGCTTAAACAAGTATTATCAATCATTGTTAGAATATTTTTGGTTTTAGCAAATTTTGCTAAAGCTTGTAGATCCAGCATTTCAAAGGTCATTGTGGCAGGTGACTCGGTATAGATTAAAGTTGTAGTTTTAGAGATCTTTGCATCTAATTCTGTGCTGTTTTGAATTTGGATAACTTCAAATGTAATACCGTATCTTGCCATGAATTGTAAATAGTCTAATGTTGGTCCATATACTGTATTAAGCACTACCACGTGATCGCCAGACTTTAATAAAGAAAATAAACTCGCAGAAATTGCTCCCATGCCTGAAGAAAATACGCGACACTGCTCACCTTGGTCAAGTGCCGCTAATTTTTGTTCGAGAACTTGGCATGTTGGATTATTCCCACGTGTGTAACAGTAATTTGTATTTTGCTTGTCTTTATAGGCAATATATTCTTCAATATTTGGGAAGCTAAAAATTGAAGTCTGACAAATTGGTGGATTTACAGCATAAAATGGTTGGATGTGATCGCTTAAGCAAATTAGCTTGTCTTGCTGGGAAATATTTTGTTGCATTTTATTACTTTCTGGACTAATTATTTAAGCGAGAATTTTAACATGGGTTAAATGTTGCAAGACGTGTCATCACCAAAATTTGTTGTATTTAACACAAGGTGGGTTAAGTTAGATTTCTTTGAATTTTTAGCAGAACATAAAAATATGGTTGTATTTAGTTGCTATTAATTATATAGATTATTTTTTTTTAAGAAACTTGTTTATTACGTGATATGTAATCCAAACAGGTGATCCTATTGTAATTGTCGCTATGGTCGTTACTATCGCAGAGCCAATTATTAACGGTATCACGATTGATTTTCAGTTGATTAGTAATAAGTCTACATTTAGTTTGCTGATGTTAAATGCTAATCTAGAATTGATTACTTGAGAACCAATGTAGTGTTCAAAGTATAAAATAGGTATTATTGTTAATGGGTTAATACTGAATACTACAAAGTAATTGGCATGAAATATTTTACTTAAGATTGCGGTTATTAAGCTTTTAAATCCTATAGGAATAAACACCATTGCAACTCCTAACCAAGTTGCTCTGATTACCACTTTTGGTTTCAAGCACCACAAATAAGATACCGTATTTATTTTTTGCAGCAATGCTTTGGTATTGCTTTTATTGTATAAAATATGTGCCTTTAATCTTATTTGTGATTTGAGTTTATTTTTCATCTTGATTAATGTTTGTATTTTTAAATAATATACATTTTAACAATTTTTATAGTATTATGTCATTAAACCGAATTCATTTATGATTATTAAATTTAAAAATAAAGAATTATCAACTCTAGTAATTGAATGATATATTTATTAATAGTTAGTTTATGATAAACTCTCGATCTTAATTAATTGGTGGTTTTAATAGGAAGTATTGCGATGGCTTTTTTTATGGTAGCATATGATTTATCAAAGTACGAAAATATAACTCTTTCTGCAGGAAATAATCTCTTAGGGTTACAGCTTGATTTGGAGCGAGCTATTGGTGGTGATAGAGTAACAGAGTCATCGTTTATCCTTGATTGTGAATATAGAGATGAAGATCAAGAGATGTCTGCAGAAGATGTTTTTAATATTATTTTCGAAGAACTGAATGATTTGAAACAAGCTGATGCAGCGGAGGCAAAATATTTAGATGTTGATTTGGAGCATATACGTATCACAGTCGTGAGAGTTGATCCAAGTGATGATGTAATTTCAATGAATCCAAGTTACCAAGATAGTAAGTAATTAGATTTTGCTTTATGATTAAAATTTATACTTTAACTTATTTAATTTTAATACATTTTATCATAAGGAATGGTGGCAACGTGTCTTGATTTGACGATGGATTAGACGGCTCTAAAATAGATACAATTTGAAGGTCATTTTTAATAGTTGAGTTGATGATAGTTGAAAATGTTCGATGATAACTAATCGTATCATTATGCCCAATCCAAGGATTAATTCGAGCATTTTCTAATAAATAGCTTTCAATTGTCCAGAAATTGTTATTTTGCTGTTGAGATTTACTTCTTGATGTAAATAATGGATGTTGCTGCGAAAAAATGAAGGTTCCATTAATTTTTAGTTGTGCTGAAATTTTGGCGAAAAGTGTGTCTATATCATTTACATAATGTATGCAATATGAGCTGAGTACCAAATCAAATTTTTTATTACTGTCATATTGCATGAAATCTGAGCAAATATATTGAAGGTTTGAGTAGTTTTTAGATTTATTTATCGCAAGATTTATCATGTTGCTCGACATATCTACTCCTGTTACAGAGCAGGCCCCCATGTCGAGCACTTTACGGCAAATATCTCCATAACCACAACCGATGTCTAATACATCTAAGTGGCTAACATCTGCTATAAATGTTAAAATACATTCAAGTTCAAATTTGTTATTTTCTGGTTTATCCTTTCTAAATTTTAGATAATCATCAAAAAAATCATTTTCATCGTACTTGTTTTTGTATTTTATATTCATTTTTATCAGATTAGATTGCTTTTAGGTAATGCAATTTTTCCATCTGTACTGAATTGATAATCTTGAAAAACTTGTTCTGCTGTTAACAGTTGATACGTTCCATCCGCTTGTTTAATACTGGTGTCTTTTAAACGATAAACATAATGACCACAAGTGTAGCATTGGAAAAGCTGCATGTGTGTGCATAGGCAAGTTTTTTCATAAACACCAAAGGATTTACTACCGCGACTGGCAGCTTCAGCCTTAGCTTTTTCATATGCATCAATATATGAACAAGTGCCATTTTCTAATAAATAACCTAATGATTCACAATTTGGTTTTAATTTTGCACCAATTGATGGCGAATAGCTCAACATTCTCATTGGATATCCAGTTGGTGAAGAGTTATTTACTTCAACGTCGGCTTCTGTTGCACGGAAGTATTCCTGTTTAGCTTTGGCAGGTAATCCACACTCTTCGGTAACTGTAAAGCGAGTAGCAACTTGAATTGCTGCTGCTCCATCAGATAAGAATGCTGCACCATCGCTACCAGTGAAAATTCCACCTGCTGGAATTAACGGAATATCTAGATTACTTTCTTCTAAAAATTGTTTAATTTCACTGAAAATTACAGCTAAATTAAATTCTTTCCAATTATCAAAAGCAAATCCAAGGTGTCCACCAGCTAATGGTCCTTCAACTACGATATAATCAGGCATCCGATTAGAGCGTTTTGCACGTTGTAAAAATGGACGTAAGGCACGAACTGAAGAAACAATAATCCCTACTTTCGCATCATGAAACCGTTTATGCTCTTGCATCATTGCGATACTATTAAGGTGTAATCCAGCACTAAGGGTAATTCCATCAATTCCTGCGTCTAGTGCTGCATTTAAGCGCACCTTTAGAGTGTCTTTGGAGTTATTCATGGTTAATTTTTCCATGATATTTACAAAAACTAGACCATTACCACGCTTTGCTTCCATGGTTTTACCAACATGCAATTGCATTGCGGCACGAATATCTACAGCGTCAAAATGAATGCGGCTTTTATCTATGCTGTTAATACTTTCTTTGTATTCTTTGCGCTTGTCAGCAACAAATTGAGTGTCGTATTTACGATCAGAGACGTCGGTGACCAGTGCATCTGAAATATGCCCAATACCACCTAATCGAGCAGCTTCTAAAGCAAGCTCACTACTTGATATATCCACACCCATTCCACCGACCATAATTGGCACGTATTCTCTATCGTCGTTATTAAATTTCAAGCGAAAATTGTCTACTTTATTCATTCGTATCTCTTACTATATTTTATGTTATAATATATATACAATTCAGGTTGTAATACACAATAAACATAAGGATTAACATCTTATAGCTCCATCATAACATAGATGGTAATAAAATAGGCTAACTAGCCTAGTTTAGCTAGACTAGAATAGGGTATAAATTTCAGGATTAGGTTATGGATTTTGCTAAAAATAAATATGTACGCCGAGCGAAAATTTCTGAGTATAAATTTCGTAAAATGGTTAAATATTTTGCTGAAGATATGTCAGCAACACAGATTGCATTAGAGACTGCAATTAATAGAAATACAGTTAATCGATATTTAAATGAAATTCGTTCGCGAATGGTAGAGTTTTGTGAGCAATATGCTCCATTTAATGATGAACCTCACGGTGAAAAATCTTTAATCTTAGAAAATGAAGTGGAGCCGATTCCCAAAGTTCTTGGTGAGGCATTAACGATTAAAGAAAAAATTACCACTAATCTTGGAATTTTAAAGCGTCGTGGCAAAGTTTATGCAGAAATGTTGGCAAACTGCACATCTGGTAAATTGCAACAGTTACTGCATGGTGAGAGAAAACTAAAGCAGGTAACGGTACATTCGGTTGATGTAAACGAATCAGATGGGTTGATTGCAGTAGGTTATGACAATAATCAAGAATTTGCAGACAAGCCAAGTTATGTAGATAACTTAGATAAATTTTGGTCGTTTACCAAAGATAGGACTGCTAAGTTTCAAGGGGTGGCGAAACATAAGTTTTACCTACATTTGAAAGAGTGCGAGTTTCGTTTTAATTTTCGTAATGATAATTTATATAATGTGTTGCTTAAGTTATTAAGCTCTAAGCCAATTAGTTAAAATATTTTATTATAAAATTAAATTACATAAAGTTAGCGCCTCGGTCGAAAGAGTGCGCTAATTTTTATTAATGATTTGAATGCTAAATTGTTCGACCATAATTCGAGGTAATATCGTATCATATCCTAAGAAAATCGCCTTATCAATTAACTCTTCGGTATTTACTACGTCAAATTTACGTAATAATTGCTGATGTATCATGTTGCGTACAGTGCTAATTGCAATATCTTTATTCAAAATCACATTCAAATGCATTGTAACTACTTTAGGTTTGACATATAAAATCAAGAGGAAAATAATCAATTCTTCCATTTCGGTTAACTGGATTTTCTGTCGATCTTCGATTGCATTAATTCTGTTATCAAATTTGGCAATATGATTATTGATATATGGTTTAAAGTGTCCCAGAGAATAAATTTGAAAAAAATCTACTCTAACACCAATCCCGTTTTTTATAATTGGATCAATTAATGGAGTTTTTTGTTTCAAAAAAAGCTGAATTTCGCCATGGTGATTTTGCGAGGTTATATATTGTTGGGTTTTTAGGGTTTTTAAGCAAATTTGATCTTCTTCGGTACAACTTGGTGCAATTTGCTTAATTGGCGGCAAATCAACATAGCTAATGTGTGCAAAATTAGTATCAATAAAGCCATAATCTTCGCGAATTGCAGGGGATAGGTATTTAAATTGCGATTCTTTATCGACAATTATTGTTTTTTGTTCTGGTAGAATTACCAAATTTAATGCTGATATATATTGCTCAAGATAGTTCATGTTGATGCTTATAAATAAATTTACGTTATTGTATGCTTTTTAGGAGCGCTAGAATATAGTTTTTATTAAAAATATAGTGTTGATTAACTCATCCGACGTTAAGTGGATTTCTACAATGTTAAGTCTTGCAATTGATTCTGATTTTATTACTTGACTTAAGAAATTTCACATAGTAGAATACTTATATAATATATTTTAAGGTAATTGTAATGAGTAAATCATTAATCATAACCTGCATTTGTGGTGTGTTTTTTCCGTCAATCAGTTATGCCACCTTAGGCGAAGCTGTAATATCTATTCAACAAGATAACAGAGTGTTAGCACCACTTGTTTCACAAGTAACAACTCAAAATAATTCCAATAATCCCAATTTTATCACTTCAATAATCAAGACTAAAACTGGAACTATTAAAGAATTTTCCGCACATAATAAGGTCTTTGCGGTAACATGGACTGGTAGGTCGTATCCTAATTTCCAACAAATATTTGGATCATACTTTAATCAATTAGATCGTAAATTCAAACAAACGAATAATGACATGAATAATTTTAACTTGGTAGGTAATGATTTTGTAATGCAAATGTCTGGATCAGCTAATTTTATATCTGGGATTGCATATATTCCATCTCTATTGCCTTTAAATACAAACACTTCTGACTTGAAATAGGCGATTTTAATGAAACAAAATTTATCATTAGTTGGTTCTCTAGTACTAATCTGCACTAGTATTGTTTCGTGTAATAGCGGTACTAATAATTCATTTACAATAAAGCCGACTGTTAATAATAGCGTAAATTTGGTAGTAGATAGTGGTATTAATGGAATAGCGTATAATCGATCATATATCACTTTAACCATTTGTCAAGTTGGTACAAGTAATTGTCAAACTATTGATCATATTGTTGTTGATAGTGGTTCTACTGGCTTGAGAATCAATCAGTCAGCTATAGCTTTAAATGGAATAACGCCGCTTAATTATAACGGTTTTCCTGTCTATCAATGTATGCAATACGCGGCTGGATACGCATTTGGTCCTGTGGTTAACCTTGATTTGAGAATTGCTGAAGAATCTGCATTTAATATACCTGTACAAATTTTTGAGTATAATAATTCAGAGATGGTTCCTAATTCTTGCAGTTATGGTATGCCACCTGCAAATCTAGCAATAGGGTTTGGAGCTAATGGTATTATTGGTATTAATCCAATTAGTAATCCAGATAATGATTATACTCCTGGTGGAGTTTATACTTGTGATGGTGATACCTGTACTGAAGTATCTAGTCCAAATAGTATACCGCAAATATTAAACATTAACCCGATTGCCGCATTTGTAAACGATAATAATGGTGTTATCTTTAGTTTACCTAAGGTAGAATCTGTTGCCACAATGGAAAGTCAATTTGGAACTTTAACTTTTGGTCTAAATACACAAGACAACAATCAAGTTTCAAATAGTGTGAGTAAATTATTGGGTTCTCCAAATACAGATATTTGGCCGGTTGGATTTTTTATTGCAAACGTAGGCAGCCAGAATACAGTTGCGATGTTTGATAGCGGGACTCCAACGTATGCAATGGATGCTCCGATTGCGTTATGTCCTTCACCATATGAAAATTTTTATTGTCCAGCAAGCGGTGATTATAATGTTATTTCAATGTTAAGCGGTGTGAATGGTGGCTCGTCAACTCCATTTGTTTCTACAATTTTTAATTATACATCTTTTGGAGGTTTTGCTACTGTTATGCCCTATATAGGGCAAAGTATTGTATCAATTCCTAGTGTGGCAAATACATTATATGGTCTCCCTGCCTTTTTTGGGAAGAGCATTTATTTAGGATTCAAAGGTGCAGAAAGTACAGGGGCTATTACTCCACTTGGTCAGGGTCCGGCGTGGGGGTTTTCTGAAAATTAGAATGACACTTGTAAGATAAAGAAAAGACTTTATTTTGTGGTGTAATTTATACACACTTGAAGATCTAATAGATAGCTTTTTAATTTATCTTATTTAATATAGCAAATCTTGAAGATTGCTTGGCGCAAAAACAATAAAAGGTTGCCAAAATGATCTGCTCCCTATAAAGTAGACAAGTATAAAGAAAGCATTTATACTAACTACATATAGGGAGTTTTTTATGTACTAGACACAAAACAAACATATGCAACGCTATTTGTAATGAGTTTAATCTAACAACATCCGTACTTATGAGATGGATTAAGAAGCTTGTCTGTAATAAAATCACGATTCATTATATTTGGCGATTTATGTGATTCACTTATCACTTATTCCAAAGTATTGTTTCTTACGTCTGATCTTTGATTTTAAGCCAATTTTACGCATTAAACGTAATACTCTCTTATGGTTGAGCTGTAGTCCACAAGACTTAATTAATTCCGCATGTATTCTACGATATCCATAACGACCTTTATGACGGTTATAAATTTTTCGAATTAAGTTGATTAATTCTGTGTCATCAGACAAAACAACTCTTCGTTTGTATTTGTAGTAACCACTTCGTGAAGTACGTAATATATGACATATTTCAGATATACTAAGATTAGTTTTATTGGCATATTGATCTATCATGTCATATTTAAGAGTCGTTAACCTTTGAGCTTTTTCTTGAGTTCCTCGAACTTTTTTAGAATAAAGAGCTCTCCCTTTAACTTTATATTCTCATAGCGAAGTTGTTCTAGTTCTGACTCAAAGTTCTTTCTCGGTATACCGGGAGAATTATGATTGCCATGTTTACCCCAAGCATCCTGTAACCCAGATTCACCAGACAATAAAAGCCACTGCACAAACTAAATACAGATGTAACGTATCTAAAAGTAAATGGAAGTAAATATTATTTATCTGTCGTATTTGATTTGTTTAATAATGAGGTTAGAGGATATGAGGTTAGTCAACACAATGACATAAATCTTGTTTTAACTAGCTCATCAAACAGTAATTTAATATTAAGGAATACAGCTATTCTGCATAGTGACCAAGGTCATCAATATACATCACATGCATACACAACTAAACTTATTAATCTAGGGCTAACGAAAAGTATGTCAAGACGAGGAAATTGTTTAGATAATGCTTGTATAGAGAGCTTCTTTGGGCATTTGAAGATTGAAAGTATTTATTTAAATACAACCAAGAATTATGATGAACTTAAAATAATGATTAAAGATTATATTGATTATTACAATAATGAGAGAATTCAACTTGGATTAAACAAAATGACGCCGACTGAATATCGACGTCATTATGAAAGAATGGCCTTTTTATAATCTGTCTACTAAGTGGGGAGCAGATCAATCTAAACTTAGCTGCTTTTATTATTTTGAATTAATTGCCGATAGCAACTCCTTCTCGTCTAGGATCTGCGGCACCACTCCAGCCATCATGAGTGCGGACAATATTCGTTTCGCCACTCACCATATCAGTTAAAACATATGATTCGCCAACTAGTTTTAGTTGTGGTAAAAAATTTATCACACTTGAATTATTCTCAATTTGTGGTATGTTATTAGCTGCACATAAATTTCCTGAACTAACCGCTTGTTGCGCATTTTGTTTTAAGTCTAAGATTTGCACTAAGTTTTTAGCCACGTAGCAAATAATTTGGCTGCCACCAGGTGATCCAGTTATAACTTGTAATTTACCATCTTGATCAAAGACCATCGTTGGAGCTATCGATGAGCGTGGGCGTTTATTTGCTTCAACTCGGTTCGCAACGTTTTGTCCATTTATTGCTTTAGGGGTTAATGAGAAATCTGTTAATTCATTATTAAGGAAAAATCCATTGGTAAAGAGATGGCTACCAAATTGATGTTCTACAGTCACTGTCATTGACACCGCATTACCATCTTTATCCACAATAGAAATCGAGGTTGTTCCATGTGGTTTTGGACTTGTATCTTGTGCGTATCTTGGGTCAATTCCTTCTGGTACTCCAGCTGCAACAGGTGTGATTAAAGCCTGTGATTCATTTACTAGAGCAGCACGTGTTGCAATATATTTTTTATCCAATAATCCTGTCACTGGTTGTTTTACAAATTCTGGATCAGCTAAATATTGATTTCGATCAGCAAAAGCTAATTTACTGGCTTCAAGGAAGTTATATGCCCATTTTGCATCTTGTGATTCCGCGGTATTATAATTTTGTGCATAAATATTCATTAACTCTTGTACTGTCACACCGCCGCTGGATGACGGAGGAACTGAGCAAATAGTATATTTATCACGATATGTACTACATACACTAGGATGAGTAATAACTTTGTAATCACTTAAATCAGCTAATGAATAAAGTTTTTTATTTGCTGCCTGATTTATTGTATTAACTATATCTTCAGCAATTTTTCCAGAATAAAAGTTTTTGGGTGATTTGGCAATTAATGCTAATGTTTTTGCATAAGCATGATTTTTTACGGTTGTACCAATAGACTTGACTGTTCCATCATTATTGAAATAAACCTCGCGTATTTGAGCATCTTTTTTAAGAATTTCTTGATCACCAATTAATAAATTAAATAGGCGTGGACTCATTGGGAACCCATGATTAGCTAGTTTAATTGCTGGATCAAGCAACTTACTCCAAGCTAATTTACCATCTTTTTTATGCATAGCATAGAGCATCGCTACTTCGCTTGGTACACCAACTGATCTTGGGCTTAGCATAGCCGATTCAAAGCTTAACGGATTATTTTGTTCATCCAAGAACCATTCTGGTGTTGCGCTAGATGGGGCAGTTTCTCGACCGTCAAAAGCTATTAATTGTTTGTTATGGTTTTGATAGCTTAACGCATAACCACCACCGCCAATACCTGAAGACTGCGGCTCAGTTAACCCTAGCATAAATGCGGCTGCAATTGCTGCATCAGTTGCGTTTCCGCCTTCTTTTAGGATTTGCTCTGCGGCTTGGCTAGCCCATGGGTTATTTGTCACGATCATTGAGTTTTTAGCGGTGACTAGGGGCTTTTCTTGTTTGGCCGTTGCTAATTCTGGGGCTACAGGTTGGCTATTTATTGCATATGCATTTATGCAACCACTACATATTATGCTGAATAATAAACTAGATTTAAATTTTTTGTGAGCAGTTTCCATGTGAATATACCTTTAAAAAGTAGATTAGATATGTTGATCATTTTAGAATCTGGATTACTTTAATTATAAAACTTATTTATTTTTAAAGTATTGGTGACGTTGTAAGCATGGTATTTTAAACTAAACGTCATTATTAGTAAAGATTTTTACCTATGATGTAAGTTCATTAGTTTCATAATAATGATTTTAGGATGTCATAATATATTGGTATTACAGTCTCAACTTTGAATAAAAAGCTACAATTAAGGCTAGCGGAATTATCATTCCAACATTTAATAAATCAATAGTGGGCGGTTGCATTTATTTATATACTTTCGTGACAATACAATAGTATACCTTTTGAATATGCTTTGATTGTCTATTCTCTATTCTGAAAACATTTACTATCTTCAATTGTGATAAGTTTATTTGATTATTATAATGTACTGCTCATACATGAATGCGTGTCGAGTTTGTTAATAATTTCAATAAGTGCAAGCATTGATTACTTATGTTATAATTGCATTCTATGGGTTGTCTTTAAGTAGCGCTTAGTTTTTAGCCCGTAGTGCTGGTATTTTTGTATTGGCAATTTTTTTAAAATTTAACATGGGTAATTTATTATTCTTAAATTAGGTTTAGGAAGCTATTTTGTCAGTTTAAGTTATTGAGTTGATTGAATAGCTTCTTTAAGAATAATTGTATCTAAATTTCAAGGATTTATAAGTGTTTAATAAAGTAGTTAAAAGCTTTCAATACGGTAAGCATACCGTAAGTTTAGAAACTGGTGTAATGGCTCGTCAGGCTAGCTCTAGTGTGTTAGTAACGATTGATGAGACGGTAGTTTTAGTTACAGTTGTGGCAAAAAAAGATGTTAAGGCAGGGCAAGATTTTCTTCCTTTAACTGTAGATTATTTTGAACGCTCGTATGCGGTTGGTAAAGTTCCCGGTGGGTTTTTAAAACGTGATGGTCGCCCTGCTGATCATGAAACTTTAATTGCGCGATTAATTGATCGCCCAATTCGCCCATTATTCCCAGAAGGGTTCTACAATGAAATCCAGGTCGTGGCAACTGTTTTGTCACTTAATCCTGAAGTTCGCTCTGATATTGCTGCGTTAATTGGTGCTTCAGCTGCAATGTGTCTATCTGGTGTTCCATTCAAAGGTCCAATTGGTGCCGCTCGTGTTGGTTATATTAATGGTGAATTTATTTTAAATCCAACTAAAACTGAACAAGAAGTTTCAGACTTAGATTTAGTTGTTGCTGGTACAAAACAAGCAGTATTGATGGTTGAATCTGAAGCTAAAGAATTAACTGAAGATGTGATGTTGGCTGGTGTGATGTTCGGTCATGAAAGCTTGCAAGTTGTAATTAATGCTATCAATGAATTTGTACGTGAAGTTAATCCTGTAGTTTGGGATTATGTAGAGCAGGCTAAAGATGAGGCTTTAATTGGACAAATTAAAGAATTAGCTTATGCTGATTTAGTTAGTGCTTATGATATTCGTCAAAAACAAGCTCGCTCAACAAAATTAAGTGAAGTTAAGGCTAATGTTTTAGAAAAAATTATCAATGCCGATAATGCTGGATTAGTTAATACAGTTAATAATCATTTGTTTGATATTGAATCAAAAATTGTTCGTGACAAAATCTTAAATGGTGAGCCACGTATTGATGGTCGTGATACTCGTACAGTTCGTCCAATTAACATCAATGTTGGCTTATTACCACGCACTCATGGTTCTACTCTATTTACACGTGGTGAAACTCAAGCTTTGGGTGTTGCTACACTTGGTAGCACTAAAATGGATGAGCAATTAATTGATGCTATTTCTGGTAGCTATAGTGATAAATTTATGTTACAGTACAATTTTCCACCATTCTCTACTGGTGAATGTGGTCGTTTAGGCGCACCAAAACGTCGTGAAATTGGTCATGGTAATTTAGCTAAACGTGCACTAAAAGCAATTTTGCCATCACATGAAGCATTTCCATATAGTTTACGTATTGTTTCTGAAGTTTTAGAATCAAATGGTTCTTCTTCAATGGCAACAATTTGTGCTGGATGCTTAGCATTGATGGATGCTGGTGTTCCAATTAAAGATCACGTTGCTGGTGTTGCAATGGGTTTAATTTTAGATGGTAACAAGTTTGCGATTCTGACTGATATTTTGGGTGATGAAGATCATTTGGGTGACATGGACTTTAAAGTAGCTGGTACTGAAAATGGTATTACTGCTTTGCAAATGGATATTAAAATCGAAGGTATCTCTAAACCAATTATGCAAGTAGCATTACAGCAAGCTCGCGAAGGTCGTATGCATATTCTTGGATTGATGAAAGAAGCATTGCCTTACCCTAAATTATTATCTGATTTAGTTCCTCGTATGTACACAATGAAAATTAATCCTGAAAAAATTAAAGATGTAATTGGTAAAGGTGGATCTGTAATTAAAGCAATTATAGCTGATACAGGTGCTTCAATTGATATCAGTGATGAAGGGGTAGTTACAATTGCTTCAAGTTTACGTGATAGCGCTGATAAAGCTCGCTCTATTATTGAAGGAATTGTAGCCGAGGCTATCTTGGGTGAAGTATATGATGGTAAAGTAACACGTTTATTAGATCGTAATATGGGTGCTATGGTTGCGATTATGGGTGGGCGTGAAGGATTTGTACATATTTCACAAATTGCTAATGAGCGTGTAAATAATGTCGGTGACTATCTCAAAGAAGGTCAAGATGTTAAGGTACGTGTAGTTGAGTTTGATGATCGTGGTAGAATGCGCTTGTCAGTTAAAGCTGCTCTTCCTGCACCAGTTGTTGATGAATCAGCACCAGCAGAAGTTGCTGTAGATTCTGCACCAAACGCTTAATTTTCTAATCTTATAGATAACATCAGGATACCACAATGGTATCCTTTTGTTATTTGATGGATATATTTGATGGATATATTTGGTGTAATATAGTTAACGCAATTTTAAACCGCATATTTCTAATACAATAATATATTGATATAAATTTATATTTATGCTATTTAATAGGTGATTTGCCTTAGTGTTAACTATATAATTAATTTTTTGTAATTCATCTGAAATTTATGTATCTGGAATTGAGGATCTGTTATTTAATTGTATAATTAATAATGATAATCTTTGATCTGAGGGTTGAATAATTGTATCAATTTGAATTTAGGAGCAATTTTATGAAAGTTAAGACGATTTATCAATTATTAGTACTGAGTGGTGGTATTAGTTTGGCAGGCTGTAGTGCAACTTCTGCGTTAATTAATCATAGTAGCTTAGAAGTAAGTTCGAAAATGAGTAATACGATCTTTTTAGATCCACAACCAATTTCTCATCAAACAGTATTTATCCAGGTTAAAAACACAACTCCTGAAGATTTAAACGGTATTACCAAAGATTTAACTAATAATTTTACTCAAGCTGGTTGGAAGGTTGTTCATGATGAATCTGCTGCTTATAATTTAGTACAAGTTAACGTATTGCAAGCTGGTAGAGCAGAAAATACTAAATCTGCATGGAGCGCGGTACAATCAGGTTATGGTGATACTATCTTAGGTGGATTAGCTGGGCTTGCAGTTGGCTATGGTACGGGCAGTGTAATTGGTGGAATTGGTGCAGGAGTAGGTGTGGCGGCGGTTTCATGGATTGCAGATAGTGCGATTAAAAACGTAACATACTCTGTTATTACGGATATTCAAATTTCGGTAAAAACTGATGACATTGTGACGAGTAAGCAGCAATCAAATTTAAAACAAGGAACTGATACAGTGCAAAGTCAAACTTATGTTTCAAATGGTCACTGGTTGAGGTATCAAACTAGAATTGGAACCGTTGCTCAAAAAGTTAATTTAGAGTTTTCAGAGGCTAAGCCAGTTATTATTAAGCAGCAGAGTAAGGAAATAGTTAGCATTTTTGTCTCTAATGATTAGCACTTTTATTGAGGAGCAATTATACGATACAGTATACTGTATAACGCGCTGTATTAGATTTATTAACAATATTATTATTTAGTACCAACCAGTTATATAATAAAAGCCAATTACAAAAAATACTGCCAAGGTTTTGATGCAAGTAATTACAAAAATATTTTTATAGGCTTGTTTGTGGCTTAAGCCAGTTACAGCTAATACTGTAATTACTGCACCATTATGTGGTAATGTATCCATACCACCCGATGCCATAGCTGCAATGCGATGAAACACATCTAAAGGAATGTGCATTGATTGTGCAACTTCTATAAAGTGATTTGACATTGCTGCAAGTGCAATGCTTAGCCCACCAGAAGCAGAGCCAGTAATTCCTGCGAGTGTTGTAATTGAAATGGCTTCATTAATTAATGGATTTGGTATATTTTGTAAACCAGACGCAACTACTAAAAACCCTGGCATTGCGGCAATTACGCCACCAAATCCATATTCTGACGCAGTATTTAGCGATGCTAATAGCGCACCATTGATTGCAGCTTTACTGCCTTCAGCAAAATGCTTTATCACTGGTTTAAATGCAAATAATACTACAGTTAGAATTCCTAAAATTAAGGCTGCCTCTACAGACCAGATTGCAGTTAATTTACTAACCTCAACAATAATAGATTTGCCTGAAACCTGTAATGTAAATTCTTTACCGTAGGTGACTGGAATTAGGCGTGTGAAAATAAAGTTAGATATTCCGACAACAAATAATGGCAAAATCGCAATTACGGGATTAGCAAGTTTATTATGAGTAATATTAGCTGGTTCATTAATTAAATTAGCTCCGTATCCTTCTCCTGACAATTTAGCTTGTTTGCGGCAAAGTTCTAAATACAATATACCTATAATTAGGATAAATGCACTCCCAACTAATCCTAAAATTGGTGCAGACCAAGTATTGGTTTGAAAAAAAGTGCTTGGAATAATGTTTTGAATTTGCGGGGTTCCAGGTAAAGAGTCCATCGTAAATGTAAATGCACCTAGCGCAATTGTGCCTGGAATTAGACGCTTTGGAATATCACCGGTTCTAAATAATTCAGCAGCAAAGGGGTACACTGCAAATACAACAACAAATAATGAAACTCCACCATAAGTTAACACCGCACAAACTAGCACAATGGCTAAAATTGCTCGTTCTTTGCCGATTAATTTAATGACTGATGCAACAATTGATTTGGAAAAACCTGAAAGCTCAATAACTTTACCAAAGATTGCACCGAGCATAAATACAGGAAAGTATAATTTGATAAAGTCTACCATTTTAACCATAAATACATTGGAAAACATTGGTGCGACTAAATGCGGATCAGTTAAAAATACAGCGAGTAGCGCAGCAATCGGCGCAAATAAAATAACGCTATAACCACTGTAAGCAACAAACATAAGAAAGGCTAGTGCAAATAATACAATTAGGACACTCATTTTTTATCTCATTTTTTAAATTGTTGGACAGTGACGTTATTAATATTTAATACGATTGCTTTTATTGACAAGACATGCAATCCTGTTTAAATTATTTAAATAGCCGTGGTTTCATAACTAGATAAAATTTTATCTAGTTATCTTGAAATTACTTTATTCTAATCATGAACAACTAATAAAGAGTGTGATTTTAATAATGGTATTTTACCCTCAATTAATCCAGAGATGGGTTCAACACCAGCTTTCTCATGATTAACAACTACTTTCCAATGACCTTTTTTCTTTGGTTTAGGTAAAATTTCATTAACATCGTAATCATTAATATTGCTCGCATTATATACAACAACAATTTCCTCCCAGCTATCGCCATTAGCATGATTAGTATAATGTGCAATAATTACACCTGAGCTATCGGTATGGTATGCTGGATAAATTTTAAGATGTTCGTTAATCATGCTCGCTTGAGACATCCGGAAAGCTGGATGTTGTTTTCTTAGTTCAATTAATCCTTTGACATAATTAAAGACAGGTAAGTAAGTCAGTTTGTCTTCCCAATGAAATGCGTTAATCATGTCATTGCTTTTATAGCTATTGTGATCCCCATTTTTGGTACGTAAAATTTCTGCACCACCTTGGAAAAATGGTATTCCTTGTGCGGTTAGAATAATTCCTAAGCCAAGTAAATATTGGCGAACTAACGTACTGCTAAATAAATCTACGGGTAAGTTTTTGCGGTATTCACCAGATTTTAAACTTTGATTTTGACTTTTTTCAATATGGTCCCAGAGTGTATAATTATCATGTGCGTCAATATAATTAATTGATTCACTTGCTAGTGCAGTTAATCCATTGATAGAACCTTTCAAACCATCAATTACATGCCATAAATTTAGCGGATTATGCGGATTACCATTGACGAACCCACTGCTTGGTGAATTTGAACCACGTACTGCATCTCTAAAAAGATCGTTAAATACTGAAAAATTATGATTTTTTTGCTTACCGCGGTAAGTTCCGTTGGTTAAAACTGAATCGCCGCCTTTCCATGGCTCGCCATAGATCAATAAACTTGGATCGATTGCATGTGTGCTTGCAACAATTTTCTTCATGCTTTCGAAATCCATCAGTTCCATTAAGTCAAATCGCATTCCATCAATTTTGTAATCATTAATCCAATGTAAAATTGAATCCACAATAAATTTTCTTACCATCGGTCGTTCAGTAGCAACTTCATTTCCACAACCTGATCCATTGGTAAATTTACCTTTATTGTCAGTACGGAAATAGTATCCAGGGACAATATTATCCATATTATTGGTATTAGTCATATGGTTATACACCATGTCCATTATAACGCGAATTCCATTTTGATGAAATTTCTGGATCATTTTACGTGTTTCAAGAATGCGTAACATAGGATCGTATGGATTTAAGGAATAGCTGCCATCTGGGGCATTATAGTTTTTGGGATCGTAGCCCCAGTTACGGTTATCTTCTTCATCTAATCTGGTCTCATCAACTGATGAAAAATCAAAAATTGGAAGCAGGTGAACGTGAGTAATGCCTAAATCAACTAAATGATCTAAACCAGTGCTAACTTGATTATTACTGACTGGATCATGATATTTACTACCAGTTTCAACTGTACCAATAAATTTTCCACGCAATTCCGGGGTAATACCGCTATTTGCCTGAATCGTGAAATCACGAATATGCATTTCATATAAAATAGCATCCTGTGGATTAATAAAATGTGGTTTCTGATCATTTGACCAATCATTTGGGGTGACTTGCTCTGAATTCATATCGAGTAGAAACCCCTTGTCGCCATTTAATCCAATTCCATTTGCATATGGATCTACCGCGTAGGTAGTTTTAATGGTGTGTCGACCGTGATTATCCAGATCATCAAAATGTAGGCGGTATAAATAATATTTATTTTGAAATTCGGCTGCTTCTATTTCAATATAATGCGTTCCATTTACTACTTCATGTTGTGTAATAAAACTAAAATTTGGATGACTTGGTATAGTTAAAACATCATCATATATTAATAATTCAACCTGTTTAGCAGTCGGAGCCCAAATACGTAATTTAATTTTATCATCATGAAAAATAACTCCCATTTGATTACCTGAATAATAAAATTTATCCAAGTAATTTCGCATAGTAACTTTACAGGCAAGAAAAGCATTACCATTAGCTTTTATTACTATAAAATCATTTGAACGCGGTGTGGTAACCAGGTCTAAGAAAATTACTTGTTTGAGTTCTTCTTTGACTAAAATGGTTAGATCTTCTTGTTTAATTGAGTTAATATAAAGATCAAATCTAGTTCCAATTGGTGGTGTATCAGATAAGTAAGCAGTAATTTTACTTTTGCTATCCATGATTGCTAATTCAATTCGTGGATTCATTCGGTTGACTACGTCACTTAAATTAGTATAAATGCGATTATCACCTTGGATAATATAATAATTAGTGTCTTTTTCATTTAGTTCAAAAGATGGTGTTTGTTCAGACCAATCATTACTCCAGCCTGTATCCCAGCTTTTTTTTCTGGCAATCACATTTTGTCTAGAGGTCAAACCTGTTACGCCAAAATCACTTTCATTTGATAGGGTAACCGAAGCATTATCTTTACCTGTAGAATCAAAAGTCCAGAGATTCCATGAGAAATTGTTTCCTGAATAAAGATTATCTCGCTTATAAAAATGAATCAATTTTTCAGTACGTATTTCTTTGCTGATATTAAACTTACGTTCTGCCTTTAAGTTCTTTATGGTGTTAGTTGCGGTAATAGTAATTTCGTTAATTTCATTTGCAGTATGATTAACTAATAATTTACCATTATGGATACTAATGCCAGCATGTTGTGGGCTAATACTCCATTCAACATGCACGACTTCGCGACGATTATTGCCAACATTTTTAATTGCAATTAGCTCAAGTGGAGAATCAATTACAATCGTATTCTCAGAGGCCTTAATCTCTAAATTATGTGTGTTAATTTCCCACTCAAAGTTAAAGGCTTTAAAGCCATCATTTTGTGCGGATAATAAAACTTCATTTCCATCTGGGTCAACCAAAAGATAACTGTATTGATGAAAACCTGCTTCCAGGCCATCATCAAATTGAATATCTTTCATCATGGCAAGAGTTGCATCATTTGAGTCAGCAACCCATTGAATTTTATAATGTTCGGATTTTTTCCAATGATTAAAATCACCGATTACGTAAGCAAATAAGTAACCATCAACTTTAACTTTAAAGCGAATATTATTGGTATCAATGTTGCGTTTTAACATCTGGTAACCGGTAATTATTTTATAGTTACCAAATTTTTCTTGCCATGCCATATTTTCGTTACTTCCCCTAAATTCTTAGCGTCTATTTTTAAGTTTAAGATTAATCAATGCGTTTTAAAACTAATGTTGCCATTGGTGGAATTTTGAGTGTGATGTGTTGCTCAAAACCATTTAAAGCTTCAGGATTAGATAGCAGTTTTTCGGTAATAATTTGACCAGAACCACCAAATTCTTTACTATCAGAATTAAATACCTCTTGATATGATCCAGCTTCAGGAACGCCAAGTTTGTAATCTAAATACATCATTGGGGTAAAGTTTGAAATAAAAATTAAGCTTTGAGTTTTATCCTTACTGTAACGTACAAAGGATAAAATACTTTGTTCACCATTATTTGAATCAATCCATTTAAATCCTTCTTGATCGTAATCAGATTCCCATAAAGCAGGATTTGCAGTATAGAAATGATTTAATTTTTTATAGAATAGCAACATGTCATGGTGTGCTGGGAATTTTTCAATAATTTCCCATTGTAATGGCTCAAATTCACGCCATTCAATAAATTGAGAGAATTCATTACCCATAAATAATAGTTTTTTCCCTGGATGTCCGATGGTAAATGCCGCGTACAAGCGTTGACCAGCATATTTACTCCATAAATCGCCCCACATTTTATTTACCAATGATTTTTTGCCATGTACAACTTCATCATGCGAAATTGGTAGAACGAATTTTTCTGAATAATGGTAGTGCATTGAGAAATTAATTAAATGATGATGATGTTTACGATAAATTGGGTCTAGGGCAATGTAGCGTAAAGTATCGTTCATCCATCCCATATTCCATTTGAAATCAAAACCTAAACCACCATCGTGCACAGAACCAGTCATTTTAGGAAAAGCAGATGATTCTTCAGCAATAGTCATAACACCTTGATGATAATGATGAACGGTCCAGTTAAATTCACGCAAGAAACCAATTGCTTCAAGATTTTCATTACCACCGTGAACATTTTGTTCCCATTCGCCATGTTTACGATCATAATCAAGATACACAATATTTGATACCGCATCAACCCGTAGGCCATCAATATGGAATTCTTCAATCCAATATAAAGCATTGGAAATTAAAAATGAGCGCACTTCATTACGACCTAAGTCAAAGTTATGCGTTCCCCAGCCTTGATTATTGGCTTTGCGGTAATCTTGATATTCATAAGTTGCTCCGCCATCGAAGTTAATTAAACCTTGTTCATCTTTACAGAAGTGCCCTGGAACCCAATCTAAAATTACACCAATATTATGTTGATGTAACGTATCAATTAATTTTTTCAGGCCAACTAAATCACCATGACGGCTAGTTGCTGAATAAAACCCCGTAGCTTGGTAACCCCAAGATTTATCTAAAGGATGCTCGTGTAACGGCATAAATTCGACGTGGGTATAACCCATGTCAGTTAAATATGCTGGCAATTCTTCGCTTAATTCAGTATAGGTCATGAAACGACCATCTTTGGTTTTCCATGAAGCTAAGTGTACTTCATACGTATTGATTGCAGATTCGAAGAAATTTGTTTTGGCGCGTTTTTCTAACCAAGAACTATCATTCCATTTGTAATCAGTATGAGCTTGAATTACAGATGCAGTTTGTGGGCGTAATTCGGTATTAATGGCATATGGATCGCTTTTGTAAACCATGTGATGTGAATATTTATTTGTTACTGCGAACTTATATTTACCGCCTGCAACTACGTTGGGTATAAACACAGTCCATAGACCAGCATCACTAACTTTTTGCATAGCGTTTTCATCATGTTGATACCAATGACTAAAATCGCCTAAAACACAAATTTGTTCAGCATTTGGTGCCCAAGTCGTAAATCGTACTCCATCAACTCCATTTTCATTGCTTGCATGAGCACCCATGAAACGATAGGCATTGTGGTGTTTACCTTCATGAAATAAAAATTTATCTAAATCTGAAATGCCTACTGTCTCTTGTGGGGTAGTTTCAGTGACTGCCACGGCCTGTTCTTTGATTTTTTTAACTGGAGCTTTTTTTGATTTAACAGTGGTTTCTTTTATGGTAACCTCATCTTTAGATGCTTTTTCCGCAGCTACTTTCTTAGGTTTTGCAGTCGCTTTTTTCTTGGGTTCTGGTTCATCTTTTGGAGTTTCTACTTTTGGAGTTTCTACTTTTGGAGTTTCTACTTTTGGAGTTTCTACTTTTGGAGT
>CAZZAV010000003.1:0-7542 GCA_964652705.1 uncultured Neisseria sp. | reverse complement strand
TTTTGTGATAATTGTTTCTGATTTAGCGGTTTTGAGAGTGTTTT
This sequence comes from uncultured Neisseria sp., assembly GCA_964652705.1. Taxonomy (GTDB): domain Bacteria; phylum Pseudomonadota; class Gammaproteobacteria; order Burkholderiales; family UBA11063; genus Aquella. The sequence continues at coordinate 7,498 of CAZZAV010000003.1, read as the reverse complement.
TAGATTTCATTGGCGCCTCAATACAAATAATAATAGGATTGCGCATATTTTACCATAATATCAATATAACTATTAAAGGTTTACTTGACGTATTTTAAGGTGGTTGGTGATATGTGATTTTAATTAACTTAGTTAATTATAAAAATTGATAAGATATGAAATAAAAATTTACTTTAATTTTAAGTGTTAAGTAACTGTAATTAAATATATAAAAAGGTGTTAATAAATACACAAATATGAATAAATTTCTACAAAATTATGCAGTCAAATTTATACTAATGATACAATACTAACAAATCATTGCTATAATGTAATAATTAATTGACAATACAGTGCTTTATGTGCGCTGCAGCAAAATTATTTGTTCTTAATTGATACATATTTTCTTAAAATTAATAGTTTAACGTTTATTAGGAGTGAGTATGAGTATTAAAACTTTAGCTACGCAGCCGTTTTCAGGTCAGAAACCAGGAACTTCTGGATTGCGTAAACAAGTTACCGTTTTTCAACAATCAGGTTATCTAGAAAATTTTGTTCAATCAATTTTCAATGTCGTAGATGGAATTAAGGGTTCTACTTTGGTTGTTGGTGGTGACGGTCGTTATCATAATCGTGTTGCGATAAAGACCATTTTACGTATGGCAGCTGCAGCTGGTGTAGCAAAAGTTTTAGTTGGGCAAGGTGGCATACTCTCTACTCCTGCTGTAAGCTGTGTTATTCGTAAATACAAAGCTCTAGGTGGAATTGTGCTATCTGCAAGTCATAATCCTGGTGGTCCAGATGGTGATTTTGGAATAAAATATAATATTAGTAATGGTGGTCCAGCCCCAGAACTAATTACTGACGCAATTTATAAAAATACTCAAGTTATTACTGAATATGTTATTAGTGATACAACAGATTTAGAGATTCAATTGGATAGTTTAGTTACTTTTAAAATTGAAGATATGGACGTTGAAGTTATTGATTCAGTTAATGACTATGCAGAATTAATGGGAACGCTTTTTGATTTTGATGCAATTCGTGAATTATTTAAACGTGGGTTTAAAATGCGTTTTGATGCAATGAGTGCTGTAGGTGGTCCATACGCTACTCGGATTATTGAGGGAATTCTCAATGCTCCGAAAGGCACTGTTGTAAACGGTGAGCCACTGGAAGATTTTGGCGGGCATCATCCAGATCCAAATCCGGTTAATGCTCATGACTTAATTTCTGTGATGGATGGTGCAAACGCTCCAGAATTTGGGGCAGCTTCCGATGGTGATGCAGATCGTAATATGATTGTTGGACGTAAACTTTCAGTTGCTCCGTCAGATAGTTTAGCAATTTTAGCGGCCAATGCAAAATTGGTTCCTGGGTATAAATCTGGTTTGAGTGGGATTGCTCGCTCTATGCCAACATCAACAGCTGCAGATCGTGTAGCATCTTCTTTGGGTATTCCATGTTATGAAACCCCAACTGGTTGGAAATTTTTTGGTAACTTACTTGATGCTGGTAAAGTGACTTTATGTGGTGAAGAGAGTTATGGAACTGGATCTGATCACATTCGTGAAAAAGATGGATTATGGGCGGTTTTATTTTGGTTAAACTTGGTTGCGGTTACAAACAAAAGTGTAAATCAATTAGTTAATGAACATTGGGCTAAGTTTGGAAGAAATTTTTATTCGCGCCATGATTATGAAGCAATTGATAGTGCCGCAGCAAATGGTTTAATGGAAACAGTCAGAGCAAAATTAAGTAGCTTAGTTGGTAAATCTTTTGGTAATTATACTTTAACACTCGCGGATGATTTTAGTTACAGCGATTCGGTAGATGGTTCAGTTTCAACTAACCAAGGTATTCGTTTAATTTTTAGCGATGGTTCACGGATAGTTTTACGTTTATCCGGAACTGGAACACAAGGTGCGACATTGCGTGTTTATTTAGAAAAATATGAATCAGATGCCAGCAAATTTGAGATTCCAACTCAAACAGCATTAGCTGAATTAATTAAAATTGCCGATGAAATTGCTGAAATTAAAGTTCGTACTGGCATGCAAGAGCCAACCGTTGTTACATAATTTATTTTAACGTTTTTATTATTAATTATAATTAAAGGGAGAATATCTATGAAGCCTTCGTTAGAAGATTTAAAACAGTCACGACAATTGCCTAAACGCACCATGGCATTAGTATTAGCAGGTGGACGTGGTTCACGATTAAAACAATTAACAGATACTCGTGCTAAACCAGCAGTCTATTTTGGTGGTAAATTCCGGATTATCGATTTTGCGTTATCAAATTGTATTAATTCAGGAATTCGTAAAATTGGTGTAGTAACGCAATATAAATCACATTCTTTATTACGTCATTTACAACGTGGTTGGAGTTTTTTACGTGGTGAGCAAGGTGAGTTTGTAGATTTATTACCTGCTCAACAACGGGTTAATGAAGAACATTGGTATCGTGGAACAGCTGATGCTGTATATCAGAATATAGATATTTTACGTTCATATGGACCTGAATATGTAATCGTTTTAGCTGGTGATCACATTTACAAAATGGATTATTCGGTTATGTTATTAGATCACGTTGAAAATGGTGCCGGTTGTACCGTAGGTTGTATCGAAGTTCCACGTAAAGAAGCATTTGCTTTTGGTGTTATGGGAATTGACGAAGAGCGTAATATTAAGAGCTTTGTGGAAAAACCAGAAAATCCACCAACCATTCCAGGCAATGATCAAGTTTCATTAGCTAGTATGGGAATTTATATTTTTAATGCTGAATACTTATATCAATTACTTGACGAAGATATTTTAAATACAGAATCATCGCATGATTTTGGTAAAGATATTATTCCACGCATAGTTAGTGAAGGGCGTGCGTTAGCACATCCATTTGGATTGTCATGTGTTCAACGTGCAAATGGTGAACCATACTGGCGTGATGTGGGTACAATTGATGCTTTCTGGGCTGGTAATTTGGATTTGGCTTCAAATCAACCAGATTTGAATCTATATGATAAAGATTGGCCAATTTGGACTCATCAACAACAATTACCACCAGCAAAATTTATTCCAAATAAAGATGGCGCTCATGGTGTTGCCTATAATACTTTGGTATCAGGTGGTTGTATTGTTAATGGCTCAAATTTATCACATGTGGTTTTATTCTCGAATGTAAGAATTGAATCTTATTCTAAATTAGATCAGGTTGTTATTTTACCTGATACCATAATTGGTGAAGGCTCGCGCTTAAGTAAAGTGGTAATTGATCGCGGATGTGTAATTCCAGCTGGAACAGTTATTGGTGAAGATCCTGTTTTTGATGCTGAGCGGTTTGAGCGAACCGAAACAGGTGTAGTATTGGTAACTACAGAAATGTTAGCAAAACTTAAAGCCTAAATTTAAATTACTCTGGCGAAGCCAATTTAGGCTTCGCTTTTATATTTCTAAAAGGAGAGAATCATGCGTGTTCTTCATGTGTGCAGTGAACTTTTCCCATTATTAAAAACAGGTGGCCTTGCTGATGTTGCAGGAGCGCTACCACCAGCGCTTGCTAAATTAGGTTGCGATGGCCGAGTATTACTTCCTGGATTTCCTGCATTTATGCAGGGTATTGCTGATAAAGATTTAGTGGTTGAATTACCAAATAAGTTTGGTGCAACTAGTATAAGATTACTTCATGGCTTAATTCCAAATACTGAGATTAAAGCTTATATTATTGATGCTCCAGGATTATTTGATCGTTTAGGTAACCCGTATGTCGCGAGTAATGGTCAGGCATACCCAGATAACTATCGCCGTTTTGCCTTACTTGGTTGGGTAGCGGCAAAATTAGCGGAGGGGTTAGATAGTACCTGGAAACCTGAAGTTGTACATGGACATGATTGGCATTCTGGTCTCGCCGCTGCATACATTAAAGCTGCAGAGATATCAAATGGTCATAAATTGGCATCAACTGTGTTGACGGTGCATAATTTAGCATATCAAGGACTATTTCCTGCACATGTTTTTGGTGAATTAGAATTACCAAGTTATTTTTTTGGCATGAACGGTTTGGAGTTTTTTGATCAGGTCTCATTTTTGAAATCTGGATTATTTTTTTCAGATAAATTAACTACTGTGAGCCCTAGTTATGCCGATGAGATTCAAGATATTGAGCAAGGTTGTGGTCTGAGTGGATTATTGGGTGCTAAAAATCAAGATTTAGTTGGTATTTTAAATGGTGTTGATCCAACAGTTTGGAATCCTGAGATTGATCCAATTCTTGTAAGTAAATTTAGTGTGCGCTCAATGACGGGTAAGGCTAAGTGTAAAACTGCGTTACAGGAGTATACTGGATTAAAAGTTCAAAATGAATTTCCATTATTTACAATTGTTAGTCGTTTGACCGAACAAAAAGGCTTGCATTTAGTGGTTGATGGCGCCTTGGAAATTATCAATCGTGGTGGTCAAATTGCTATTTTAGGTTCTGGCGAGCCAGAAATTGAAAGCGCATTTGCAGCGCTTGCCGCTAAATATCCAGAATCTGTAGCGGTACAATTAGGTTACGATGAAGATCATGCACATCGTTTAGTTGCTGGTAGTGATGTAATTATGGTTCCCTCAAGATTTGAGCCATGTGGTTTAACCCAACTGTACGGCATGATTTATGGCACATTACCATTAGTTCATAAAGTTGGTGGTTTAGCTGATACTGTCACGGATTGTTCACTAGAAAATCTTGCTGATGAAACTGCAACTGGTTTTGTCTTTGATGACTTTAATGTACGAGGGTTTAATTCTGCGGCAAGGCGTGCTTTTGCGTTATTCGCACGTAAAACTGAGTGGAAAAAAGTTCAAAAATTTGCGATGTCACAAGATTTGAGCTGGGATGCTGCTGCACAGAAATACTTTGATTTATATAAGCAAATCACTTGATAATATTTTTTATATGTTAAAAGGCCAATTCTAGATATAGATTGGTCTTTTATATTTTAATGGATACAATTTTTTCAGGGTAGTTGACATTGTTTCAATTTAATTAATCTTGGTGCTCTGACTTAAGTAATGAGTAATAAATCTTAAATAAAATTGATGAAACATTATTCAATATAATCTTTAACAATTTAGCGGTATCATTCATCTATGTGTTTTAAAAAAGAGAAGTTGGATTACAGGCTTTGGAATAAAATTATAAAATAAATTATGTTATTTGTGATATTATTATAACATTATACACACGAGGTTAATCTGATGACACATAAGAGAAAATATGATTTTATTACTTTGAGTGATCACATTAATCACACGCATAATTTAAATAATCTTGCGGTTAAGATTAAAGAGATTAATCGCATTAATATCATTATTTATCAAAACTTTGCTGAGTTAAAAAAAATTTGCCATTGCGGCGCGATTGATTATACCAATGATTTATTGGTGTTATATGCAATTAATAATGGAGCTTTTTATAAAATAAATCAGATGGTGCCTGCGATTCAAGATGTTTTAGCTGCAAATAAAATTGATTTTGGTAAATTATTAGTGAAGGTTAGACCAGAAGAATATAAAAATCCAGTTATTAAGCCACACCTAAACGATTTACAATTTGCAATGCTTGAAAAGTTTGCAATTGCTATTAATCGTCCAGATTTAATTCGCTATAATATTAATGATGAAGATAGCCTAGAAACAGCTGAAGATTGGCAAATCAAATTATGAGCTTGTGTTTTAAATGACGCAAAAATTAAATTTTCTGTTTCGTGATTTGTTGATTAAGGTTAATTATAAGCCGATTAAAAATTATTACCTGCGTGCTCGTGGAGGTTGTATTGAAGTAAGTAGCCCAATGTATAAATCTAAACTAGAAATTGAAGATTTATTAAAATTATATTATGCTAAATTGAAACAAAAATTGATCCAGCAAGCACCAGAGACATCAGATGATTTGCTAGGTATTCATTTATTAGGTGTAAATTATCCAATTAGTCATAAGCAAATCATAAAATCCGAAAATTCAATTGCAATTGTTAATGATGTTTGTGAGATTTATTCTTCGACCACAATGACGATGAAAATACAGCAACAATTAATTCAAAATCTTTATCGACAAGTTTCTTCTGAATTATTTCCAGAATTATTAAAAGAACGTTTCACATTTTTTGCTCAACGCGGTTATGATCTGCCAAAATTAAGTATTAAAACAATGCGTTCTAGATGGGGCAGTTATTCAAAACATACACATCGAATTCACCTAAATATGGCGTTAATTCAATTGGATGTGAAATTAATTGATTATGTAGTTGTTCATGAGTTATGTCATCTTGTTGAGCAAAACCATAGTTCACGCTTCTACGCGCTTATGAATAATTTTCTGCCAAATTGGCGTGATTTACGGAATCAATTAAATCAATTTTCATCTATTTTGCGCTAATAGGTAAATTATTGTATATGATTGTATATGACTACGAACTTGTTCAGTATCTGGTTATAATTATTTATTTGAATATTAAGAAAACCTTCACAAACTAATTATAAATACTAATAAATTAATGATTGGGAAAAATAATAATTTAATAAGTATATTATTTCCAAAGTTTATAATTTTATAGCGATGTGTTGAAAATAAAAATGCATTAATTGGTATTAAAGGCACGATTATATACATTAATAAATAAAAATATTCAATATACATAATTGCTGAGGTTAATTTATTACGTAAAATAACATGGGTAAAAACAATTGTAAATATCATGCCGCTGCTAGAGCTTAAGATACTTGCGACTTTAAATTCAATAAATTTATTTTTTCTACGACTAATAGTCAGTAAAGTTATAAATAAAATTAAAGTTATAATTAATGGTGGAATAATGGTAGTGATTAAAGCATCTCCAAATGTTGCACCAACAATCACATTAAATATTAATGCTGGCAAATCAATTGTCTGATAAGTATTAGCGGCATTTGACATACGTGAACTATCGTGTTCATATGTAAAATAACTACCTCGTATGTGCCAACCTGGAATAATTAAATTATGGGCAATTCCATTGACTGAGTTGATATCAGTAAGGTTATTATAGTAAACAAAGTCAGGAACTAAGAGTATGTTGCTGCGCTGTAAAATTGGACTAATTGCGAGCTATATGCTACTTTGGTTAAACGTATAATGCGTATAGTCAAAATTTTCCTTAACTTTTACTTGGAATGACCATGTGATTATGTCGTAGGTATTTAATTTTTCTTAACTGATCTGATTTATTCGTACATCAAATTCATCATTAAATTTGATACTCATCATTAAATTTGATACCTTTTTCATTTTCAAGTGATTTAGGGTAACGTTGCATAATGTGCCCAGTCAGTTGAATATTATAAGAATTTAAAAATTCAATTGAATCTACCATGATTGATGTTGGCACTGATGTTAGTGACTCAGTTTTTTTAATTGTTGTAATTGCACCAACCAAATTTATTATAAATAATATAGTTAGCGCAAAAATAAACTTCAACTTATGTTAATATACATCCTTATG
>CAZZAV010000002.1:0-125450 GCA_964652705.1 uncultured Neisseria sp. | reverse complement strand
AATTATATCTAAGATTCAACTACTTTTTGGTACTAATTTTGCCTACCATTATAGATATATAAAATAACTATAATTATACTAACTTGGCCCTAATTTAGGATACTGCAATTTTTGCAGTACAATAGTTAAAAACCATTACAAATCATAAGTTATAAATTTAATAAATCCTATAAACCATCTCACCATTAGACCAACCGTTAAATCACATGCTGAAATAATGTTAAACTTATCAATTAAAATCAGAGTAAAATTTACTAAAATAACACAGATCAACTTTAATTAGAACTCAATTAGACATTATCAATAGTGCCAATTCTACTAATATACGCTTGAAACCAATGTAAAATAAAAACTTCATACTCCTTAAATTCACGCGATGAAATTTACATTGTTATTGACTAAACCTGTTGCCCAATTAATTGATAAGCTACCAAAGATCTATAGCTTTGACAATTATTTTAGATATCAGCTACAATTATGCTCTTAATACAAATATTGACAATATGAATAACACAGTAAAAACTAATTTAAGGAATACACGATGCGTAAATTAATACTTTCTTTGTCACTAATACCGTGTCTAAGTTTTGCAAGCTCTTTAGATATGAGCACCTTGCAATGTAATGGCATGAAATTAAACTCATCAACAACTTTGGCACAAGTTCAAAAATCTTGTCAATTGAAAAAACAGAAGATGGAAGATGGACTTTATCAGGTTGAATTTATCAATGATGCAACAAAAAAAGAAGTGAAATGTAACTTTGCCACCAATGAATCTAGCTCATTATTAAATAGCTGCAAAAAGGCTGGTATACTTTAAAATACCAAGCATACAGAAAATAATGCGCGCACATCACCACAAATTATATGGCTGGTGGTGTTGTGTGCTAAAATTCATGACAAGTTATAGTATTCATCTAAAATACGGTGTATAAATCCTATTATCTAGTTAGGTTCTAGAATCTAGATTTTATAATTAGTGAAACCAATGTACAAAAAAGCTTTTCAAATACTTTGTTTGTTTTTCTTCTGTGTTAACATACAGTCATGCGCAAACACAGGAAGTCCATATGGATCAAACAAAGATGCCACAACCGACTTAGAACTTGGTTCAAGTGAAGTTATGGAACCACACTAAAGGATTAAATATGACTAAATTTATAACAATTACCATTTTGACACTTACTCTTGTAGCTTGTGCAAATGTTGGTAGCGGCAGCAGCACTATTGGCAGTAACAGCGCAATTAATAGCCCAACCGCTAATCCAAGAGCAGCAAGTACTTCAGAATAGTCTGCAATCAATTGAGTACAAATACCAAATTAAATTTGTTAGCAACAATCTACATGATTAGCTCCCTAGTATTTCAGCCAATTGCAAGTATTCTCCAAATTGGAATGCTAACCTATGTGTACAAAATACAAGAATGGAAAAGTTTTACTTATGGTACCATTCTGTTAGTTTACTCAATCATAATTAATGTCGCGGTTTATGTTTATAAGCTTAGTAACACTTCTAATTTATATTTTCTATTGCTAGCAGCAAGTATTTTTACCAATTTATTTTGGTTCACAGCTATGATTAAATTGCTTAAAATTAAATCACTTGATGAAAGTGATCTAGAGTGAAAATTTTATCATCCTTAATGTTAGTTATAATGTCTATACTCATTAGCTCTTGTGGAGATAAAAATGTCTCAGTTGCAGACATTCAAGAAGGAGTTAGCCACGTAAATAACATCACCAACAGTAAAAACTCCAGTGATGTAATTGCTAATATAACACATGCTGCAAATGATATACAAAACAAGCTCAATGCATCTTCAACAAAATAGCAACGGGTTGTTAGCTCAGTGGTAGAGCGTCACGTCGACATCGTGAAGGTCACTGGTTCGAAACCAGTACAACCCACCAAAAAATAAACTATAATAATAAAACGCATAGTAACTAATAAAATAACGTTGAAATATTAGCGCACACTATTAAATAACACGCATAATATAACTTAAAATAAATACTGTTTAAAAATATTTTAGATATCCATCCAGATATATATAGGCACACTGCATTTATACAATTCTTACTGAATAATATTAACCCCATAGCTGCTAAATACTAGTTTTTATTTAAATACAGCATGAATAACAAAGACGTCACATAATTAGCAATCTCTCGATTTTTCACAAACTTATAACTGTTTTATTTCATTATAACTATAGATTTTATTTTCAAGTTGATTTTCATCAAAATGTAAGCTAATCGAATATCCTTCTACTTGATTTATTTCTTGAATACCATCTATATGCATTTTCTTACGCAGGAATACTTCTTTTGCTAAAACCAACGCCTTAGCATCGGCTGCAGATACGGCAGGAACTAAAAATTGAGAATGTAATTCATACATGCCAACTTCATAATCATAATAACCAACGTGTATAATAAATAACTTCATAACCGCTCCGAATTATTAGACTAATTCAATTATAGCATAATGATAAAGCCACGATTGCCTTTATTTAATGAGTTACAATTGTTAAAAAAAATAAACTAAATATCCAAGATAAAATTATAACTATCTGAGAATTACAGAATATAAGATATTTAAATATTGAAGGTATCTTTAATTAGGAGTATAATAGTTAACATGAGTATAAACTAATTTAACAAACTTTCCAATTCTGACTATAAATTTCTATTTAGTATAAGATATAACATGTGTGAATTTAACTATAGATTAAACATAAAATCATAAAGTTGTTTACAGGAGAAAGCTATGGATAAAACTCAAATTTTTAACTACTTAAAATTACTTTCGTCGTCTCGAATTACAGACCCTATTCAGGATGAAGTATTGGAAATGTTGTTTGGAGCAAGATTTATTTCTGGAGATTACAAAGAACCGAATTTAACTTATTTGGGATATTCTGCAACATTAATAAGTCCAGATAATTGTATTTTATTGCTGCAGCAAGCATTGTTACAAAGAAATATATCAAGACACCATTAATTTAATTACGTGCAGTAGTTAAAAAAATGTAGGTATTCTTGCTTTCAAGCAAATCATATAAATATTAATTAAAACAAAAATATTATAACTTTGGCTTTAATATAAAGCATCATTGAAAAACAATGGTAAAAGAGCTTCCATTAAGCCAAGAATTATCACAATTATCTATAACATGATCTTTTAAATCATCATTTAATGCATTAATAGCACCATTACAGGTGTCTCGAGATAAATTCTTATACGTAATCGTTGAATAGCTGTCATCTTTTTTTCTTACAATTTCAAAGTTATCATGGCTTTCACCATAAGAATTAGCTCGAAGGTGAGATTCTATTTCAGCGGCTAAAGCTTTTCCATCATAAACATATACAAAAAGATTAAAAACCAATATCCCCCAAACTATGACAGCGAGAGACCAAATAAAATTCATATCTCAAACCCCAAAGAAAATTATATTTAAATATATCAACCTGGGTTATATCAATGCGTTATATAACAACGATATCACTCCATCATTTAAACACAACAATAACACTTTGTCAATTTAATAAGCTACTTTCAATTACTCTAAATACAAATATTTAGAAACTAAAGAGACAAAAGCATACGCTAGAAGATTACGACCTCATGATGAGAATCGCAAAATTAGTCATAGTCTAAAAATAGAGAGCATACAATTACATGCATTGTGCTAAGTTTCATGCTGATCAATAAAGAATGACTTACTAGCGTTATTCTTTATATGGTGTTTAAGCTGATTCGTTGCAAATGTATCCTGAAATTCTTGCTCAATTAATTTGCGTCTACTATTTCTTATCTTGATCAGGATAAAAAATATAATACACACAAATAACACCGTAACCATTATAAGCTTAAAAATCCAAGACTCAACAGCCTCTGTTGGTGAATAAAATAAATCACTAAATGAATCCATTTTGCTAAGAATGCCCTTTAAGCAAGTTTATACGAATATGATTTCTATGAATAAATGATATGATAAGACAAATACTTTACTAATTTATGTGCAAAATATTAACGGTACCCAACCTATATACAGTTAACCGTAAACGCAATATAATACAAGCCCAGCATTTTGAAATTAAAACTACAGCTACAATAACTTATGTAATTTTAATACTACACTTCAGTAACAATATATTTTTGGCTGACCCCTATAATAACATAAGGAATAGTTGTATTTGAGAGAATTATTATAAAGAACTTTTATTAAGTTATGATGAGATTGATTATAGTATGGCGGAAGCTGTGAGATTCGAACTCACGGAGGACTCGCATCCTCGCCAGTTTTCAAGACTGGTGCATTCAACCGCTCTGCCAAGCTTCCTTTAGTTGAGATCAGTATTATAATCTAACTTTGAAATTAATTGCAAGTGTTTTTATAATAAATCCGCAAAAAACTTTGCGGCACTGCAAAATTTATTAATATCACAAGTATGCTATAATTCGTGCTATTAAATTATCTATAGGCGCCCTAATAATGCTAGATCAGAAACAACCAAAAGGCTTCGCTATTTTTTTTCTAACTGAAATGTGGGAACGCTATGGATTTTATATACTTCAATCGCTATTGGTTTTTTATGCTTTAGAGAAAATTCATCTAGGTGACTCGGCAACTTATGCAATGGTTGGATCATTCACAGCATTAGCCTATGTAAATAGTATTTTTGGTGGAATTATCGCCGATCGCTACATCGGTTATGAAAAAGCAATCATGCTCGGTGCAGCACTCTTATGTGGAGGATACTTACTTCTAACCATATCAACTGACGCAAATTTATTTATCTGTGGACTTGCTATAGTAACGGTTGGAACAGGCATGCTAAAACCTAACATATCCAGCATGCTAAGTACACTCTACGAAAAACACCCCGAAAAAAAAGAAATTGGCTACACCTTATTTTATGTTGGAATATATTTTGGCGCTATTGGTGGAAGTTTCTTAGGTGGTTTCATAAAAACCTATTTTGGCTGGTTTGCCGTGTTTGGTTCTGCAGCTGCTGGGCTGGCAATTGCACTAATAACTTTCTTCATTGGCAAACTTAAGTACAATTTGCATGATACTCGCAATATTCAACACAATGCAGCTGACATAATTAAAGCATTAGCTTCAATCATAGTATTAGCAACTATTGCATTTTTTGGAATCCAAAATGAGGTTTTATCCAATGTCCTATTCGGAGCAATCGGAATTGCAAGCGTAATTTTCTTGATCTACACTATTAATACTTACCGACAAATTGAACGTAACAAGCTAATTGCGTTTAGCCTTTTGACATTATTTTCTGGTCTATACTGGGCTGTTTACTTCCAACAATTTTTCTCAGTAACTCTTGCTACTGCACGTATTACACAACTTAGTCTCCCAGCTAGTTCATTAACCGCATTTGAGTCTCTCGGAGTAATTATATTTGGTCCACTCGTAAATGGTATGTGGATTTGGCTGCAGCGTAGAAATAAGAATTTATCTATACCAGCTAAATTTAGTTTAAGTTTTCTTTGCAACAGTATTAGTTTCTTGGTATTAATTGTCTGCCTACAAATCGCAATTAGCCATAATGCGTTGTTACCACAGTTTGCAATTATTCTTAGTTATTTAGTTATTGCCTTAGGTGAGCTATTTTTAGCACCAGTTGGATTAGCAATGGTTAGCACACTTGTACCACATAAATTACATGGTGCCATGATGGGGATTTTTCTCATGTCAATTGGACTTGGTGGCAAATTAGCTGGATTACTTGCCCAAAGCTCCGTAGCTGCTGCTGATGCAACCCAACAAACTTTAAATGCAACATATTTACATTCTTTTAATATTTATTTTGGTTTTAGCTTAGCAGTATTTATACTTTGCTTAATCATGATTAAACCAATCAATAAATTAATACAAGGAACTAACCATGGTTAAAAAAGTTGCAGAAAATTTTGAAAACGCAATAAGTGAATTAGAACAGCTTATTCAACACATTGAAGTAGATCAAATTGATCTTGATCAAGCATTAAATAAGTATAAACATGGCATGGAACTGGTAAAATTCTGTCAGGATAGACTTCGTGATGTAGAGCAAAAAATTAAAATACTCGATCAAGAAACAAATCAATTAAAAGATTTTAATGCGGAATAATATGCAGAATTTTGAACAATGGCATCAGCAATCACTAAAACAAATTGAATCACGAATTAGTGAACTATTAAACCTACCAAGTGATTGCACTACGCTTATTGAATCAATTCGTTATTCTTGCCTCGACGGTGGTAAAAGAATCCGCCCATTATTCACGATTGCTGCAGGACACCTTAGTAATGCCGACCTAGACACAACATTAACAATTGGCAGCGCTGTTGAACTAATTCATTGCTTTTCCTTAATTCACGATGACTTACCCATTATGGATAACGATGATCTGCGCCGAGGTAAACCAACAAACCATAAAATATACGGAGACGCAGTTGCTCTTTTAGCTGGCGATGCACTAAACACTTTATGCTTTGAAGTTTTAAGCTCTGAGCAACTAAATTTACCTGCCATAAATAAATTAAATATTATAAATTTACTCGCTCGTTCAATAGGACTACAGGGAATGGTTGGCGGGCAAACTATTGATTGGCTAAGCACAGGAAAAAACCTTACTCTCAATCAATTACAAAAAATGCACTCACTAAAAACTGGAGCATTATTACGTGCATCCATTCTATCTGGATATTTGGCAGGAACAAACGTTAATCCAGAGCAATATAGCCGAATCGATCTCATTGCACAAAAAATTGGACTATTATTTCAAATCGTAGATGACATCATTGACGTAACAGAAGACACCGCAACGCTAGGAAAAACAGCTAATAAAGATCACCTCCAAGATAAAGCAACATATGTAAGCTTATTAGGTCTTGAACAAGCTCAGGAATCTGCAAAAAAATTACATCAAGAAATTATCGACTTGATTCAACAACAACCGAATAGCCAAATCTTAAAATTTCTGGCTGATAACGTTTGTTATCGTAATTCATAAATCATAACTTTAAAAGATTAAAGCAGTATGGCCAATCACCATTCATTATTAGAACAAATTAACTACCCTCACGAATTACGCAAACTAACACGTGCTGAACTCCACACCTTAGCTCAAGAATTGCGAGCATTTATTCTGTCAAACGTCAGTAAAACCGGTGGACATTTGGCATCAAACCTAGGCTGTGTTGAGCTTACAATCGCATTACACTATGTCTACAATACGCCAAATGATGCACTGGTTTGGGATGTTGGACATCAATCATACCCACATAAAATTCTTACTGGTCGACGTACCAAAATGGATAGCCTACGCCAAATTGGCGGTCTATCAGGATTTCCAAAACGAACCGAAAGTGAATATGACACTTTTGATGTTGGACACTCTTCAACTTCAATTTCAGCAGCTTTGGGTATGGCTGTTGCTAATCAGGTACGTGATAAGAAAGACAAAGTTATTGCAATTATTGGTGATGGTTCCATGACAGCTGGACTAGCCTTCGAGGGTTTAAATAATGCTGGATGGCTTAAAACTGACATGTTAGTTATTTTAAATGACAATGAGATGTCAATTTCAGAAAATGTCGGTGCAGTAAGTAACTATCTATCTTCAATTCTAGCTGGTCGCTTTTATAATACCGTTAAAGATACAGCCAACAAAGCACTTAGTATTGTACCAAGTATGCAGAAACTTGCTCATAAAGTTGAAGAACACATTAAAGGCATGGTAATGCCAAGTACAATGTTTGAAGAGCTTGGGTTTAATTATATTGGCCCAATTGATGGTCATGATTTAGATCAATTAATTGATACGTTAAGTGAAATTCGTAAGCTAAACGGTCCACAATTTTTACACGTAGTAACTAAAAAAGGGCAGGGTTATAAATTGGCCGAAAATGATCCAATTGCCTACCATGGAGTTAGCAAATTTAACCCTGCTGAAGGGATGCAAAATGGTAAGCCATCAGCACCAACTTACACCCATATTTTTGGTAAGTTTTTATGTGAAATAGCCAAAATTGATGATGAATTTATTGCAATTACCCCTGCAATGCGTGAAGGTTCTGGCATGGTAGAATTTGCTAAGCAGCATCCAGATAAATTTTTTGATGTTGGAATTGCAGAACAACATGCAATCACCTTTGCAGGTGGTGCTGCCAGTAAAGGCATTAAGCCAATTGTAGCTATTTACTCTACATTTTTACAGCGTGGTTATGATCAATTAATTCATGATGTTGCCCTACAGGAAGTGCCAGTTTTATTTGCAATTGATCGAGCTGGAGTAGTTGGTGCCGATGGACCGACCCATATTGGCGCATTTGATATTAGTTTTTTACGTTGCGTACCAAATATGATTATTATGACGCCAAGTGATGAAAATGAATGTTATCAGATGCTTTATACTGGATTTAGACTCAATAAAGCATGTGCAGTGCGCTATCCGCGTGGTGCAGGTGTTGGAGCAACTTTAGAGCCAATGCAAATTATGAAAATTGGCAAAGGACGTATATTACGTACAGGTAAAAAAATTGCATTTTTAGCTTTTGGCTCAATGGTGCACCCTGCTCTACAAGTCGCAGAAGAAATTGATGCAACTATTTGTGATATGCGATTTGTAAAACCACTAGATATTGAATTAATTCAACAAATTTGTATGGATCATGATTATATTGTAACTATTGAAGAAAATGTAATTATGGGTGGTGCAGGATCAGCATGTCTTGAAGCTATGCAACTACTCAATCTAACGAATCCAGTACTACAACTTGGCATACCAGATGAATTTATTGAACATGGCGATCCAAAGTTGTTACTTAGTTCAATCGGACTGGATAAAAATGGTATTCTTCAGGCTTTACAAAATAAGGGTTGGCGACCAAGTAAAAATTAATCAATTACTTCAATGAATGACTCAAAATTAAAGATATCACCCACAATCCTCATATTTTGAGTCATGATAATATTTATATTTCTCTACAAAAACGATCTCGCATTTTAACTTCGCCAAATTTTAAACTAACGCCCTATATCCAACATTAATTTATTCTTAATCCAATCATCAAAATTAGACATAATCAAACTTAAATAAAAACATCCAATAATTCTTATTGAAAATAACCAATTCTACTCCATATACTAAGTATAACCTTACGCAAAAGGAGAATATTATGCGTTTTGAAAAATTAACCACCAAATTCCAAACTGCTCTACAAGAGGCACAAAGTTTGGCATTAGCACATGATAATGCTTATATTGAGCCACAACATTTATTATTGGCAATGCTTAATGAAGAGAACTCAACTATAGCTAGTGTACTTGCCAAAGTAGGTGTAAATATCAACCCGTTAAAAACTGAATTACAGGCAAGTATTAGTCGAATTGCTAAAGTAACTGGTAGTGCTGGTGAAATTACTCTTTCACGTGATTTAAATAATTTATTAAATGTCACCGAAAAAATCGCAATGAAACTACAGGATAACTTTATTGCATCTGAATTATTTTTATTAGCCGCACTCGAGGACAAAGGCGAACTAGGACGAATCTTAAAACAATTTAATATAAAAACTGCTGATGCAAATAAAGTAATTATGGACATTCGTGGTGGACAAATGGTTGATAGTCAAGATAGCGAAGAACAACGTGAAGCTCTAAAAAAATATACTGTAGATTTGACCGAACGTGCGCGGCTGGGGAAACTTGATCCTGTAATCGGACGCGATGATGAAATCCGCCGTGCAATTCAAGTTTTACAACGTCGCACTAAAAACAACCCAGTTTTAATTGGTGAACCAGGAGTTGGTAAAACTGCAATCGCCGAGGGATTAGCACAACGAATTGTTAATGGTGAAGTTCCTGAAGGACTCAAAAATAAACGCCTATTAGTATTAGATTTAGCCTCATTATTAGCTGGTGCTAAATATCGTGGTGAATTTGAAGAAAGATTAAAATCAGTTCTCAATGAATTGGCTCAAGACGAAGGACAAACTTTAATTTTCATCGACGAAATTCACACCTTAGTCGGAGCTGGTAAATCTGAAGGCGCGATGGATGCTGGCAATATGTTAAAACCGGCACTCTCACGCGGTGAATTACATTGTATCGGTGCCACAACTTTGGATGAGTATCGCAAATATATTGAAAAAGATCCAGCGCTGGAGCGTCGCTTTCAAAAAGTTTTAGTTGGCGAACCAAGCGTTGAAGATACTATTGCAATTTTACGTGGCTTACAAGAAAAATACGAAATTCATCATGGTGTAGAAATCACCGATCCAGCGATTGTTGCAGCTGCAGAATTATCCCAACGTTATATTACAGATCGATTCCTACCAGACAAAGCCATTGATTTAATTGATGAAGCTGCATCAAAAATTAAAATGGAAATCGATTCTAAACCAGAGGTTATGGATAAACTGGAACGCCGTTTAATTCAATTAAAAATTGAACGTGAGGCTGTCAAACGAGAAACAGATGATGCTAGTAAAAAACGTTTAGAAATTATTGAAGATGGAATTGCAACCTTAGGCAAAGAATACGCTGATCTAGAAGAAATTTGGAATAGCGAAAAAGCTATGATTCAAGGTGCACAATCAATTAAAGATGAAATTGATAAACTCAAGTCTGAAATTGAAAATTATAAACGCAAAGGAGATTGGCAAAAAGTTGCTGAGCTTGAATATGGAAAACTTCCAGAATTAAATGGAAGGTTGCATCAAGCTGAAAAAAGCGAACATAAGCAAATGCAATTACTCCGGACCGAAGTTGGTGCTGAAGAGATTGCTGAAGTTGTGTCACGGGCTACAGGAATTCCAGTTAGCAAAATGCTCCAAGGAGAAAAAGATAAATTAATTTATATGGAAGATAAACTTCATGAAAAATTAATTGGTCAAGATCAAGCGGTAGAATCAATTGCTGATGCAATTCGTCGTTCACGTTCTGGTTTATCAGATCCAAATAAACCTTATGGCTCATTTCTATTTCTAGGCCCAACAGGAGTTGGGAAAACCGAATTGTGCAAAGCATTAGCTGGTTTCTTATTTGACAGTGAAGAACATTTAATTCGAATTGACATGTCAGAATATTCCGAGAAGCATAACGTATCACGTTTAGTCGGTGCACCTCCAGGATATGTAGGCTACGAAGAAGGTGGCTATCTAACTGAACAAGTACGCCGTAAACCATATAGCGTAATTTTACTTGATGAAGTTGAAAAAGCTCATCCTGATGTATTCAATATTTTGCTACAGGTGCTCGATGATGGTCGTCTTACCGATGGTCAAGGTCGTACCGTTGATTTTAGCAATACTGTAATTGTGATGACTTCAAATATTGGGAGCACGCAAATTCAAAGCATGAGTCACGAACCTTACGATGCAATTAAAGCAACCGTGATGGAAGAATTAAAAAATTATTTCCGTCCAGAGTTCGTCAATCGTGTCGATGAAGTAGTTGTATTCCATGGTTTAAATCAAGCACAAATTCGACAAATTGCAAAAATTCAATTGAAACGTCTTGAGAAACGTCTCAACAAAATGGATCTACATTTACAAATTAGTAGCGAAGCTTTAGATTTATTATCTGAAGTTGGATTTGATCCAGTGTATGGCGCACGCCCGCTCAAAAGAGCGATTCAGCAATACATTGAGAATCCATTGGCCAAATCAATTTTAGCTGGGAAATATTTACCTGAGCAAACAATTTTAGTTGAAACTAAAGATCAACAGATTGTGTTTAACTAACTCTCCCAAAATAAGCAGTTATATTTTTATAGCTGCTTATTTTTTAAGATTAATTAAAATAGATATTGATCTTAACTAATTTTCTCATTCCAATCAACAGAAACCAGAAATAAATCTACTAGTTAAATCTCTATCATTAGTTCTTCTTAAATTCAAAAACTAAAATACATGCAAAAAAATTAACTCCCATACATTTCTTTAAGATGTGAATTAAAAAACTCTAAAGTAGAACCATAATCATACTTGCCGGTAACCAATTCAATATAAACACCATCAATATGAGCACGTGCACGCTTTAAAGCATCAGCAAATTCAACTTCGGTGGTAACTTTTATTGATAACCAATTATTACAGCCAAATGCAGTCGGTAATTGAGCGTAATTTAGCTGAGCAATGTCATCATAGCTCGGATCTGGATCAAGTTCTAATGCCCTTTCAACCATAAATCCGTAGTTATTAATACATAAAATAATTGGATTTACTTTATAGCGCCCCATCACTCCAAGTTCATTTAAAGTTAGCTGATGCGAACCCTCACCTGTCAACAAAATAACTCGTGAATCTAAATTGGCCAAAGCAACTCCCAACGCTGCTGGAGTAGCCCAACCAATAGATCCCCATAATGTTTGATTATGATACTTAACTCCATCTGGAAGAGGAAATTTAGGTAAATTAAGCGATGATGATCCAGTTTCAACTACCAAATTATCAGAGGGCGCAATAAAGTGCAATAATTGATTATAAACAGCTTTTAAGGTTAAATCCGCATTCGTCACAGCTAACCTTGATAACTGAGGTTTATTATAATCAACGGAATAATTCTTTGCTTGAACTTTATCTAATAAGGCGTCGAGTAATTCAGCTAAATAAACATTGGTAATTCGTGTATTTTTATCTTCTACATATAGTGGTGCTAAATTTAACACTTTATTTAAATCAAGATTGTTGGTAAATCCCGAAGTATTAAAGTCCGACCATAATGCATCACCAAGATTAAGGACTAAATCAGCACTTTCAACTATTTGTGAGGTACCTTCATCAGATAATAATCCTGCATAAAATCCTGCATATTGTGGATGATCTTCTGATACTGATGATTTATCATGAGGCATAATGACAAAAGGAATGCCCAATTTCTCAATTAGTTTTAGTGCCTTGTCAGTAATGCCAAAGCGACCCAATTTTATTGATGGAATTGCCACAATTTTATTTGCATGAGCCAAATGCTTAAGTACAAGCTCAACAGCTTGAGATAATTGCCGTGGATTACTTTTAATTTGATCACAATTATCATCGTCTAATGTAGTATCTGTAACAGGTCTATTTCCGTCATCAAGAGAAAGCGAAATATACGCAGGCTTACGATGCTTAAATGCTTCACGAATAACGCGGTTCATTTCACGACGAGCACTATCAGGAGTAATAACCGCAGAAACACATGCAGCTGCGGATGAAATGCTTATAAATTGATTATAATCACCATCACCAAGAGTATGATGAACCTGCTTACGTTTAGCAATTGCAGCATCATTTGGGGCGCCAACTAGATGAAAGACCACTAAATTTTCTGCTTTTGATCCCATAACGCCATTTAAAGCACTTAGTTCACCAACCGCATAAGTAGTGCAAAGTATCGCAGCACCTCTCACACGAGCATATCCATCCGCTGCATAACTAGCATTCAACTCATTGGCATTAACAATATTTTTTAATTCAGGATTAGAAATTAAAGCATGATCAAGAGCGAAAGCAAAATCACCCGGCACTGAGAAAGAAACATCAATTCCAATATCGACTAATCTAGCGACAACATACTCTGCTGTATTAGTAGCACTAGCAACCGTATTTGAAAATTTTTTACCACTTACCAACATTATTTTTCCTTATTAAAAAATCTAACCAACATAATTATTAATTAGCTGTTTACATTATATCAATCAACCTCAAAATAAAACAATAGGAATAAATACTCACTCATGTATCATTTAAATATCCCAACTACCAAGTGAAAATAAAATTAACTGATTATTACTAATTAGCGATTTAGGAGTCATACGACCCAGCACAATTGCATGAATTTTCTTAATTAAATCAAATTTATTACTTGCGTTTAATTTAAGATAAATTTGCTAAAAAACAGTACTCGCAATTGTTTTAGCCGACACATTCTTAAAATGCACCTCGCCTAAAATCTGACTTATCTCCATATTAGTCTTACTATTGCTTTTAAAGTAATAATTTCACACTCCATCAACGTCAAGCTTAGAGAATCATGAAATATTATAAATCATCATCATTTTAACACAATCATACTTGTTTTAATTACCACATTCGGGAAATAAACATTGGTCACAAAAATCAACCTTATCTAGGCAATATGTGATAAAAACAAAAGGAGGTCTGTATTTCAATTCATTTAAAAAACTCACAATCTGTTATAATAACCACTAAATTAATCAATTATTTAGGAGATCAATTACCAGATGAGTTTACATGAATTATTTGCCACTTTAGTTTTGGTAACCGCACTTGCCAGCTATATCAATGACCGTTATTTACGCCTCCCAAAAACTATCGCACTTACCATCATCAGTATAACCATCGCAATTGGTGTTAGTATAATTTCAGCACGTAATCCGACATTTGCTGGACCATTATATTTAATGGTTAAAAGTGTTGATTTTAAAACTACTGTCTTAGATGTAATGCTTGGTTACCTACTTTTTGCCAGTGGTCTACACGTCAACTCAATTGAACTAAAAAAAGAAATTGTGCCGGTTGTTTATCTAGCTAGCCTAGGCATCGTAATCTCAACATTTCTAACAGGCTATATGCTTTATTATATTGCGCACATATTTAACGTTCCATTTACTTTAGGCGAATGTTTAATTTTTGGAGCATTAATTTCTCCCACCGATGCAATTGCTGTGTTAGGAACATTTAAAGCAATTCCTAACCCACCGCAGCGGCTAAAAACTCTAATCACAGGTGAAGGTTTATTTAATGACGCGGGTGCCATTTTAATGTTAGTAATTTTAAGCCAAATGGTTTATGAGAATGCGCATATTACATTTGCACATATAGCAGAAAGTTTAATCCACGAAACTGGTGGTGGAATTATATTAGGAATCATTGTCGGAGTCATTTGCAGCCGTTTACTAAAGAAATCACGCTCACCAGAAGTTGCTACATTAATCTCAATTGCGGCATCAAGCGTAGGTTATGTCGTTGCTAACCGCTTTCATGTATCTGGCGTAATTACAATGGTTGTAGCTGGATTAATCATCGGCGGATACTCTAAAAAACAGCATTTCCGCAAAGAAACTACTTTAGTTTTAAATAACTTTTGGGAGTTAATTGACGAAATATTAAATGCATTCTTGTTTGTTCTAATCGGACTAATGATGCTAACAATCAAAGTTGATCAAGCCGCAATAATACTTGGAGTTGTATGTATTATTATTGTATTTATTGCGCGCCTAATCAGCGTATGGGCGCCTGACTTTTTACTAAGTATGCTTTTTCAACGCCAAGCTAGCTTTTCTTACAAAAAAAGTACTCTTTTAGCTTGGGGTGGGATTCGCGGTGGATTATCAATAGCTCTAGCATTATCTATCGATAAATTTCCTGACAGTCTAGTCGCAATTACCTACGTTGTAGTTCTAGCTTCAATTTTAATTCAAGGCTCCACATTTAAATGGGCAATTACAAAACTATCAAATGACTAAAAATATTAAGATAACGCCACTTAATGCTGGATAATTATATACATCTTACTGGCGATCTATTTGATAAAAGTTAAGCCATTTTCCCTCAATTAATTTAGTTAATAGCCTATTTTTAGCCAAGGTTTCAGTTACTAAACTTTCAGGGGCACATACAATGATGCATAACCTTAGCGGTAAATGCACTGATTCACCTTTGTAAAATAAACTTTGTTGTGAGAAGCCAATTTTTAAGTCTGAACTATTGCCTTCCATAACACCCAATTGTGAAACAATGTTATGTAATACTTTATTGCCACTACCAAAAAGATTTTGATCAGTAGTTGAAAAATAATATTGACTATTTATCATGTTGACGACTTTTACTGTTGAATTAAAAATATCATTCAAGATTGATCCATCAAGATCAAATTTAGAATCATAGGATTGAAGAAATACGCTTCGTTGTAAATTAATATTTCTGGTGATTCCGCGCGGTCCGATGACTAATGCTGCATTATTAACCTGCCCCAATTCAGGCTGTAGTTCAGCCCAGTCACCTTTACGCACATCAACGCTTTGCTCGGCATCCATGTGTAACTGCCTTTCATTGCACAAGTCTCTCCCTGCTAACTCAAGATCCCTTTTTAACCTATCTAATCTTTCGATATTATCAATACTTAGTACATGTTGATTATAGTAATAATCCACTTGATCAGTAGTTGTATTATGAGTAGCCGCAACAAATTGTACGTAAACAGGAATATGAATATTTTCATGATGGCTTAGGTGACTTCTCACTCGTGGATCATTGATTGCTTGACAGAATGCAATTGCATTTGGTGCTCCACTATTACCACCACATGCACCGCAATGAAGACTCGAAATAAAAGGATTATTTACTGACTCACTTAAATGTCCACATACCACTATTAATTCAGAAAAATTGTTACATAGCCCAATGCTTCTGAGAAGTTTAGCTATTTGTTGACTTAATTCTTGAATCGAATAATTACTGTCTTGAAAAATATCAAAACTATTATATTCTAATTGGTGATGCTTACCAATTAATTTCTTCTTCCATGGCATTAGAGTATTTGCCATAATTCTTAAGCTAAACCATAGACCTACAACGTCAAATAATACCAATGGAGCCAAAAAACTTTTTTTGGTTCGTAATAAGCCATTAACTAAATTTTTGAAAACATTATGTAATGGAGTTAACCGTTTTGTCGGGACATGTAAGTAATGATGAGATGTACTCCAATCTGGGCTTTGCCTTGTTACATTATGTTGGTGATGAAAGTCAAATCCAACTCCAAAAAAACCAGCAGTGCCAAAAGTTTGATAATTATTATAACTTTCAAGATATCTACGTAATCCTTCAGAACGTACATCTACACAAAATAATAGTTGTGCAGTTGGTTTTGCTATCGTTCGATGCTTGTTTAATTTGATCTGGCGAACTAGATTATCTCGGTAATTATGCTCTAGTGCCAATTGCCAAATTAAGTTCCAATTATGACGGTTTAATTTTACTAAACATTCTTCATCGGCATTGTATTTTTTGAAATATTCACGAAGAACCTCTTCAAATTCGCTGTCGACAT
Organism: uncultured Neisseria sp.; assembly: GCA_964652705.1. Lineage (GTDB taxonomy): Bacteria > Pseudomonadota > Gammaproteobacteria > Burkholderiales > UBA11063 > Aquella. The sequence goes on along the minus strand of CAZZAV010000002.1, from coordinate 108,370 downwards.
TGGTAAAAACACTATCAGGAAACTCCATAAGTTTCCCATGTAAAATTGATGTCTCAGCAAGCCAAATTGCAATAATATCTGCTACTTTACCCCGCTTATCAACATATGGATTAATCTCTACTAACTCTAACCAATGAACAAAGCTAGCCCAGCCAATTATTTGAAATAACACTTTAAGTAAATAGTCTTCAATATTATCTTCATGAATATCTGCTAAATTTAACATGTTTCTGATTGATGTATAAACATTGTCTGTCATCTGGTGCATTATTGCATATCGAGAGTAATTCACCTTAGCGTATTCAAGCCATGCTAAATAGAGTTGATTGCTTTTTACTGGCATTTGCCATTTCGCTTGACCTATATCAAAAAAGCGTGCCACAAAGCTAAATACACGTTGATTGCTTTGAACATACCATCCAGAAATTTGTGCCGAAAAATTACGTCTAACTTTGCTATCAATATCAGCAAATTTACTTTGCAAGGATTTATCTAATAATAGTTCTAAAATTGTATCTTCAGTTATCGTTTGAATATTTTGTTGAACCAAAAAGTCTTTAATCGCAAAGCTCAAGTCATTGATATTTATTTTACCAGATTGCCAAAAGGCATGATATTTATGTAGTGAGAGAGTGCCTGATATCGGTGCATATTTAGCAACAGATGCGATAGCCTCATCAAACGGTAACTCATGGAGTCCAATTAGAGGATTACTCGCATTAAATGACTGTAATGGTGGGTAGCTTGGTATGCACTTTGTAATTTTGTTGATCAAAGCTTCAATCATTATTACGCCCCAAAAAGATAAATGTGACGAACCAACCAACTAGGCGCCAAACCGTTTATGATATTAAAAAAAATACATGCTAATAGAAAAACATGGCCTATTCTGCTAATTTGAGTATTTTGCTTCAGCAATATCGATTCAGCATTAAATACATATTCTTGTAATGCATTTAATATTGCCATAGCCAAAAATACAAATGATAATGCTACGATCACAACAAAGCATGGACTACCTTGTAAAACATCACTAAGAATGTATAACTCTGAAGTGAAGCTTGTGGTAAATGGTACTCCAACTAACAAAAACATTAAAATACAATAATAAAAACTTGACCAAATAAGTTTATTACCAACACTTTTTGGCGGTTCATGGTCAGTCTGCTGGTATGAATTTTGGATATAATATATGCCAATAAAAATTAAAGTAGCATTCAATAGTTGTAGTAGTGAAAGAGTTCGTAAAAACCCCCTAGTCATACTACACAAGCCAATACTTGCCATATTAATTTGAGCTATAAATAGATAATAATTTATTTGACCTAAAGTGTTAGCCCTATATGCTGTTATTAATGAAATCACAAGTAATGTCAAAATTAGCAGTACTAATAAATTATTCTGCTCATCACCTGTTAAATCAAACAATCCATGTAACATAACGATAACAGAAATAAAACCAAATATTACTGCACCTAATGGTAATTTAAACGCTCGGTATAAACAAAGTTCATTTAATTTAATAGAGAGTTTCTCGTAAGGTTGTAGTATAAATTTACGAAAAAACTCCTCTATAAATAATTTATTCACACTGAAATAATATGCGCGAATCGTCACAATAACGGATATTTCATTTTTGATTAAAGGTTTTATCCAAACAAAAACTTGTAATAGCATAACCAAGATTGCAATCACAAGTTTATACCAAGAGACATTTGATGTTTGATTTACCACAGATAAATTTAAATAATCATCCAATCCATTAATCAAATAAACATAGATCGTTAAAAATACTAAGCTGATAAGATAAATAACAACTTTTTGATTATTGGATATCCTTAACATTGTTAATTCGGACATATATTGTCCAAGTGACATTGAAACAAACATTCCAACAATAGCAACGGATGTTGGAAAATGATGATAAACTAGGATGTTATATTCGGCAAAAATAATGAAGGTTAGCGCGGAGATTTTTATCGCAGTTAAACCTTGTCTTAGTGAGCCTCCATGGCTTTCATATTTATGACCGATAGTGCTACCTGCAGACAAAAACAAATAAGCTTTAAAAAAACCATGCGCAGCTAAATGAAAGACCGCAGCAGAGAAAAAGCCTAATCCAGTTTGTACTATCATATAGCCCATTTGTCCCATGGTAGAGTACGCTAGTTGACGTTTAATATCGTGTTGACTAAGTCCAAAAAATGCTGCAGCAACCATTGAAATCATGCCAATAGTATAGATGAAACCGCTTAATACCGAACCAAGTGGAATATATGGACTAAGCCGTGCTAATAAGAATCCACCGATGTTTATTACTCCAGCATGCATCATTGCTGATACTGGTGTTGGAGCTTGCATGGTGTCAGGTAACCAGATATGAAATGGGAATTGTGCTGACTTTGTCATTATGGCAATAAAAATTAAAAACACTATTAATGTTTGTAATGACAATGTTCTGCCAAACCCACTCCAGATAATTACCGGTTTTGATGCTAATACACTAAACTCACTTGAGTTAAAATAGAATAAACATAATATTATTGCAACCATGAAGGCAGCATCACCCAGCCGGTTAATAATAAATTCTTTTTTGGCAGCACGATTCGCTCTTTGATCATAGTGATAATGATTTAATAATAAATATAATGTTAATCCAACAAACTCCCACCCTAAAAAGCAGCTTAAGAGATTTCCCCCCATAACTAGAAATAACACTGCGGCAGTTAATAATGATAACTGCGCCATAAAACGCCCTTGGCTTGCATCAGAGCTCAAATATCGACTAGCAAATTGATGCACAAAATAACTTATTGAACTTACCAAAACTATCATGAATAATGATAGACCTTCAAGTTGCAGCTTAATATCTTGAATAATATTATCTGCACCCTCAAAAAAATTAATATTGAATACTAGTGGTGTTTTATAGGTGAAAGCCGCCAATAAAGCGCATACAAACAAAAGTCCACTAAAAACATTACTAAGTAACTTGGTGTCTTTTTGGCGGAAATAATTAATTAACGTAAAAATCCCACCAATTAGTGGGATAAGCGGTAAAATGAAAAATACTGTCATGTATAAAATTCTACAAAATTATTCGATAATACTATGAGGAATTGATTGGTTATTTAATTGATGTTACACACAGATTGCACAAATTATGTAAAATAATGTTGTTTATTTATCGAAGATAGCCATAAACAACATTATTGATACTTACACTGATTATTTATAAATATTACTTGATTTAATAATAGCTACAAATTAAGATCTTTACAATCAAATTAGACGTATAATCCACCATTTACGTGAATAGTAGAGCCAGTCACATAACCAGCTTCATCGCTAGCTAAATACTTCACTGCATTAGCAATATCTTCAACCTGACCAAAGCGTCCAAGTGGAATATTTTTAATATATGAATCGCGTACATCTTCAGGCAATTTATCCGTCATATCAGTTTGAATAAAACCAGGTGCAACGCAATTCGCCGTCACATTACGGCTACCAAATTCTTTGGCTAATGATTTAGTCATTGCAATCATTCCACCTTTAGCTGCAGAATAATTTATCTGCCCAGGATTACCCATAAATCCAACTACTGATGCCACATTAATGATTCGACCAAATTTCGCTTTGGTCATGCCACGAATTGCTGCTTTAACCAATAAAAACACTGATTTCAAATTAGTATCCAAAACAGCATCCCAATCTTCTTCTTTCATACGCATCAATAAGCCATCTTTAGTAATTCCCGCATTATTTACCAAGATAGTCAAATCACCTTCATTGCTCGCAATATCTTTAACTACCGCGTCAATATTATCTTTATCATTTACGTTTAATGCAACCCCACGCCCACCAAATTCTTTTAAATACGATGTAATCGCTTCAGCACCACTTTCACTAGTTGCCGTACCAATTACAATTACACCACTCTGAGCTAAGGTAATTGCAATTGAACGACCAATACCACGGCTTGCACCAGTTACCAAGGCAATTTTTTTAATTTCTGACATAAATAACTCCTAATAAATTATCCAATTAATTTTATCTATGACTATCTTATAATTCTAAATTTAAATCAAATTAACATTTACACAATAGCTTTAATTAACCACGCAACACCAAGAACAAACCCAATCACATTAGAATAAAATGTAAGTGCAAATCCTAAGCTGCGACCACTTGCACCACGTGTATAACCTTGTGCAAACAAAATTCGACCAATTGCAAAGCATAAGCTAAATAATAAAAGTAAATATAATTGCTGTGATGGCAAAGTTACTGACAAAACAACATAAACAACTACAGCCAAAAAAATCTGTTCATGAGTATTACTCAAATATTGTTTAAATGCATTCAAATTTTTATTATTCATCACAATTAATGGATTACTAACACTTTCATCAAAAAAGCGTAAACCAGCAATCCGTCCAATTCCAATAATATAACTAAATATCGGTAAAATTAATGCTAACAGAAAAACATAAAGTCGACTAAATGGCAAATTCAACGGTATACACCATGAAAATACAACTAAACTTAATACAACCAACACAGCAATAAGCATATGCCTTAAAATAATTTGTTGCTCTGTACTTAGCATATTAAAATTACAAAGACTCTTGTAAGGTTGCAATACTAGCAGCAGAATTTAAATTAAACAATGCAGCACTTTCATGAATACGTTTATTCAATCCAGACAAAACTTTACCTGGACCACACTCCACAATTATCATAACTTGATTATCGGCTAAAGTAGCAACTGATTTAGTCCAAAGAACTGGTGAATATAATTGTTTAATCAATCCATCTTTAATTGCTGCCACATCATTAGCAACTTCACCATTTACATTTTGTACCAATGGAATTTTAGCCGAATTAAACGTAACACTATTTAATTCTAACGCTAATTTCTCAGCAGCAGGTTTCATTAAATCACAATGTGATGGTACTGATACTGGCAAAGGCATAACTTTACGTGCACCTTTAGCTTTAAGTACTTCTGCAGCCTTATCCACTGCGACCTTGTTACCTGCAATAACAACTTGTCCCACTGAATTAAAGTTAACACCTTGCACCACACCAAAACCACTAGCCATAACTTCAGCACAACCTTCAACTACTAGCTCATCGGCAAGTCCCAAAACTGCCGCCATACCACCTTCACCAGGTTTAACTGCTTCTTGCATGAACTCAGCACGTTTTCGCACCAATTTAACTGCATCAACAAAATTTAGAATACCACTAGCTACTAGAGCGGTATATTCACCTAAACTATGTCCAGCAACATAATCAGGGGCTTTATTTCCAGATTGCTCTAACCAAACTAAATATGTAGCATAACTTGCCGTTAACAACAAAGGCTGAGTATTTATAGTTTGATTAATATTATCTGCATTCTCTTCTTGTAACATTGCCCATAAATCGACTCCAATTTCAGCCGAAGCTTCCGCAAAAGTCTGTTTAACCACAACAAACTCTGCTAAATTATCCATCATCTTCAAAGCTTGTGAGCCTTGCCCAGGAAAAACAAATGCAAATTTAGTCATAATCGATATTCCCATAAATTAAAATTTAATAAACGCAGCACCCCACGAGAACCCTGCACCAACCCCTTCGAGCAGTAAAAGATCCCCTCGCTTAATTCTACCATCGCGCACAGCACAATCAAATGCCAATGGTATAGACGCAGCTGAAGTATTGCCATGATTCTCAACTGTTGTTACTACATGATCCATATCAGTACCAAGCAGTTTAGCCGTAGCTTCCAAAATGCGAATATTCGCCTGATGTGGAATTACCCATTTCACACCCTTCAAATTTATTTCTATTTTTTTGGCCAAATCTTTAGCAACCGCAGTTAATGCACGAACCGCAAATTTAAATACGGCTTGCCCATCCATCTGCACATATGGATTACCCAAAATCTCACCATTATATAAATGTCCATCACAAGTTAAGATGGAATTATATTCTCCATCCGCACGGATATCACAACCAAGGACTCCTGGTTCATCACTCGCTTGTAAAATAACCGCACCAGCGCCATCGCCAAATAAGATACATGTTCCACGATCAGTATAGTCCACAATTCTTGACATAGAATCAGCACCAACTACTAGAACTGTTTTTGCCATGCCTGAACGAATATAGCAATCTGCAGTAGTTAATGCGTAAATAAATCCCGTGCACGCTGCCTGAAGATCAAATGAACCCTTGGTTTTAATACCCAACTTATTTTGTAAAATACACGCAGTTGATGGAAAAATCACATCTGGAGTACTGGTTGCAAAAATTATCAAATCAATTTCACTAACCTCTATTTGCGCCATTGCTAAAGCATTCAATGTAGCCTGGTAAGCCATATCGCTAGTTTTTTCACCTTCAGCAACAATTCTCCGCTGACGAATCCCAGTACGTTCGAAAATCCATTCATCATTGGTTTCAACTAATTGTTCCAAATCTTTATTTGTTAAAACTTTCTCTGGCAAATAACTTCCGGTAGCGATAACTTTTGAATATTTCATACTAACTTTACTACCCTAAGAAAAAATAAAAGGCAGGGTTGAAACCCCGCCCAAATTATACCTTATTTTGATTAACAATTTACCACTAAACAACTTTTTTAAATTTATATACTATTTATTTTAAAAATTATAAGCTTTTCAAATCATTAAACTCAATAAGTTCATCACTCTCATCATCAATATGCTTATTATTTTGTAAGTAATCTTGTAAAAGACCAATTACTCCAGCATCAACCTCATGATGAGCTTGCATTAAAGCATAATAAAATCCGTCAATATCAGCACCACCATGGCTTTTTATAACTAATCCATTTAAACCAAGTAAAACCGCACCATTATATTTACTTGGATTTAAACGCAACTTAAGACGCTTTAAAACTGGATAAGAAATCAAAGCAATTAGTTTAGTAAGCCAGCTACTGGTAAATTCTTCTTTTAAAAAGAACGCAATCATTTTGGCAACACCTTCAGTAGTTTTCAAAGAAACATTTCCAGTAAAGCCATCAGTAACAACTACATCAACCACACTTTTAAAAATATCATCACCCTCAACGTTACCGTAGAAATTAAGGTTAGTCTTTTTCAATAACTCTGCGGCCTTTTTAACCGTTTCATTACCCTTAATATCTTCGCTACCGATATTTAAAATACCAACACTTGGAGAAGCTTTGCCAGTCACACCACGCATTAATTGGGCACCCATGATACCGAATTGAACTAAATGCTCTGGAGAACATTCAATATTGGCACCTAGATCCAGCATACAAACCTCACCTTTGACGGTAGGTAACAGTTTGGCAATCGCTGGGCGATCAATGCCATCCATTGTCCGTAGAACATAACGCGAAATAGCCATTAACGCCCCAGTATTACCTGCGGAGACAATCGCATTCGCCTTACCTTCTTTAACCAAATTAATTGCAACTCGCATAGACGAATCGCGTTTGGTGCGCATGGCACTTTGTGGTGCCTCATCCATACCAACCACTTGAGTTGCATGGACAACTTCTATTCTATCGCTATATTGAGATAATTTATCACCAATTTGTTTATAAATTGCATCACGGTCACCAACCAAGATTACATTAACATCTGGAGTTTCATTCAAAAAGCGCAAACAAGATGGTACGGTAATGTTGACACCGTGATCACCACCCATAGCATCTACTGCAAGAATTATCGCCATAGCTATGCTACTTTATAAGAATTAATCACCTTTAGTTTTAAGAACTTTTTTACCACGGTAAACACCGTTAGGGCTAATATGATGACGTAAATGTACTTCACCAGTTGTTGCTTCAATTGCTGTAGATGGCGCAGTAATTGCGTCATGAGAGCGGTGCATACCACGTTTAGAAGGAGATTTTTTATTTTGTTGAACTGCCATGATTATTACCTCTAAATAATGTTCTTTAAAATATCAAATGGGTTATCTGCGCTATCATGATAGCTCATCCCAATACAAGACTCATGCTTACTTGCATAAGGAAGTAACATAATTACTTCATCCTCAAGCAACTGCATGACATCAAACTCAGCTTCAGCAAGCACCCCGTCTTCGACATCGGAATCTTCCTCTGCAAATAACGCAGCATCAAGCTGTTCCTCATTAAAAAAAACTGTTATACGTGACTGATTATCGAGCTCAAGCTCCATATCCTGCAAACAATTTTGACATAAAGTGCCGATTATACCATAAATTGATAATTTAAGTGTAGGTCTATTTAGTGTGTCCACACAACCAACTAACCTATAAGAAATCTCGCCACTAAATTTATCAATTTCCTGAATACGTTCACACTTAAGTAAATCAAGTTTACCCTTAATTTCTTTACCACTTTTGGCAAATTTCACATTATCTATATACATCATCTAAATTCTATCCTCAAATGCTATAAAGTGTAAAATTATATCTTAGAACCAAATTACTTTTGTGATTATTTAAGTTTGTAACGCTGACTAAATGAAATGATAAAAATTAACCCAGCTAAACTAACAATTACTGCGCCAACCAAAACAGGCAAGCGTGCATGAAACGCTGCAACATAACCCGCCAATAAGGCAGGCAATACTTGAGCTAAAGCATTTGCACTCGAGCTAGCTCCCATTGATTCACCGAGAGAATCAGACGGAGATAAGCGTGTAATTACAGCACTACTAAATGATTTTGTCAATGCAGTTCCAATTGCCAATATTGGTGGAACTAAATAAATTCCTAGTATAAAATTATTTGGTAAGAAATAATACACGAATAAACACGCTGAGGTTAAAAACATCGAGATATTTAAGACCTTATAATCTCTCACTTTACCAGAAAGTCGCCGCACAAACCCACCTTGCGCCAAGATAATCATTATCCCTAAGTAAGCAAAAAAATTACCAACCTGACCTTGATTAAAACCAAATTGCTCAACCAAAATTATGCCCCAAAAGGTTGTAAAAAAAGTAAACCCTGCATTAAATAAAAATAAAGCAGGAATGACCATACGTAAATAATCATGTTTAAAAATTTGCTGCAGATTATGTAGTGGACGTAGTAAATTAAACGTTTTGGTAGCTCTGATTTTTAAAGTTTCAGGCAAAAAATAAACTACCCAAAAGACATTAATTGAACTGAGCAAAGCCGCAAACCAAAATGGCGTAGAGGCATTAAAATAAATGGACAAAGATGGATCCGATAATTTACCACCAATAAATGGACCTAGGACAAAGCCAACTCCAATTGAAACACCAATCAGACCAAAGTTTCTGGCTCGATTTTCAGGACTACTGACATCGCCAATCACAGCCTGTGCAATAGAAATATTGCCACCAGACATGCCATCCAGAACTCGCGCAAAAAAAAGTAGAGGTAAATTTTTAGTAATGATTCCAACACCAAACAATAAATAAGAAATTACAGTACCGCTAATTGACAGGCCCAAAAGTTTTTTACGACCAAATTGATCAGACAATTGCCCTAAAATTGGTGTGCAAAAAAACTGTGCTAATGGATACGCAGCCAGTAACCAACCAGCCATTACAAAACCTTGAGTAGTGCTCCAATTATCAGGCGTAACCCTAAATTCTGAACCATGAGTAATCAATAACGGAAAAACCGGAATAAGAATTCCAATTCCAAGCATATCAATAAAAATCGTTAGAAAAATAATCCACAAGATTTTATTGCTTTTATTCATAATAATTTTCTGTGAAATTGTAAATTATAATTTTACATTAATGGATGTGAGGTCGAGTTTAACGCCATCATCACCGATAATAACGTAATCGCTATAATCGAAAAACCAAACATTTTACGCGCCCAAGAAATATCATTGGCTAATTTACTAAAACCACTAACAGCCAAACGAATCCACCAAAAACCAACGGCTAAAGATACAATTAAATAATATTGCCCTGTATAGCCACAAATTGTCAATAAACTTGAAACCAGCATGAAAACAACTACATATAACAACATATTGCGCTTGGCTATTTGAATACCTTTTTTAACCGGAAGAACAGGAATTCCTGCTGCCGAATAATCATTAAATCTAAAAATCGCAATTGCATATGAATGTGGCATTTGCCAAACACTTAACAAAACAAATAAAATTAATGCACCTAAATCAAATTTATTGCTAACTGCACAATAGCCAACCACAGGAGGAATTGATCCAGAAATACTACCAATTAAAGTTCCATAAATTGAATTACGCTTGAACCACAGACTATATACAACTACGTAAAAAAACAAACCAATTAATGCCACATACACTGTCAAAATATTTGCCCAATGGTATAACATCCAAGCACCTAGAAAGCCAAGTAAAACACCATAAACTAAAGCAACTTTTGGCCCAAGATGCCCTTTAACCATTACGCGTTCTTTAGTCCGCTCCATCAAGCTATCAATATCACGATCAATAATATTATTAAATACACAACCAGATGCAATAATTAAAGAGATTCCCACTAAGGTGGATAAAAGTAGAATTAAATTATATGACCCTTGCGATGCCAAGCCAAACCCGCCTGCAACTGTGATTAAATTACCAAATATAATTCCTGGTTTGGTAATGGAAATAAATTTCTTCATCAAAATATAATACCTTTTTAATAACTATGAACTCTATTACCATCATGGCTTAGACCGATACAATTTATATCAGTTAATAGACCCTTAGTTTTACCACAGCTTAATTGTTCAATAATGCAAATAAGAAAATGGCTAACTCAAAACGGATTAAGCTATACGCTTAGCTGAGTTAGCCACCATCAAAGGAACGTCCTAATTTAAATAGATTAGTGTTCCATCATATGATAATTCAGATTCCACATGATCCATAACGAACCAACAACTAAAATCAATACAATTACCAAAGTAAAAATAAAAGTTAATAAATTCCAACGCTGCTCAGACTTAGCACTTAAGTGTAAGAAAAACACTAATTGAACCAACAATTGAAATATACCCAAAATCACAATAGACGCAACTAATGCAGTACCAACTAGCATATGGTCAACAACTATCAGATATGGAATTATAGTTAACAAGATCGATAAAATAAAACCAATCACATAAGATTTCATCGTACCGTGACCGGCTCCAGTTTCGACATCAATATGATGTTGATTAGACATTACATTGCTCCCATCAAATATACAATCGTAAAGACAAAAATCCACACGATATCTAAGAAATGCCAGAATAAGCTTAAGCAAGTTAATTTGCGAATCGTAACGTTAGTAATGCCATGTTTAGACACTTGTAACATCATCAAAACCATCCAAATTAAACCACACGTTACGTGCAAACCATGAGTCCCAACTAAAGTGAAAAATGATGATAGAAACGCGCTATGTTGCGGACCATGACCTTCTGCGATCAAGTTGCGGAACTCGTGAACTTCCATACACATGAAAGAGAAACCAAGTAAGAAGGTTACGAATAACCAAACTAAAACTTGATTTTTATTACCCTTGTGTACAGCAAGCATTGCTAAACCGTAAGTAAAGCTACTAGTCAATAAAATAAATGTTTCAGTCAAAACATATGGCATTTCAAAGAGCTCTTTTGCTCCAGGTCCACCATAAGTATTGCCATGTAACACTGCATAAGTTGCAAAAATACATGCAAACAATATGCAATCGCTCATAATATAGATCCAGAAACCAAATACTACTCGCGAGGTTGCCCCATGATCATCATGTTCATGATGTTCGGCATGATTATTAAGTGCATTTGTTGCCATTATCCATTTTTCCTCTTGAGATATTCATTTTCTATTCTTTCAACTTCTTCAGCTTTAACATAGTAGTCGATGTCGTAGTCAAATGAGCGAGCAAAAACGCTAACAATCATTCCAACTGCACCAATTGCTGCTAACCACCACATATACCAAACTAAACCAAAACCGAATAAAAAGGCAAACCCACCAATAATTACCCCTAAGCCTGAATTTTTCGGCATATGGATATCTTCATATGGACGAGTTTCAGGTTTTATACCTGCTTGTTTAGCATCCCAGAAAGGCTCTAAGCTATTAACTTCTGGAACAAAAGCAAAGTTATAGAATGGAGTTGGTGAATGAGTTGACCACTCTAATGTACGACCATCCCATGGATCACCAGTTAAATCCATATTTTGTTTACGCTGAATAATACTAACTACGATTTGCAATAATTGGAAACCAATCCCAGCAAAAATAATTAAAGCACCAAAGAACGCAACTACAAAGAATGGATGCCAACCAGTTGAAGCATCATAATGGCTTAAACGACGCGTAGCGCCCATGAACCCCAAGATATACAACGGCATAAATGCTACGAAGAATCCAACAATCCAACACCAGAAAGACGCTTTACCTAGACCTTCATGTAATTTAAAACCAAAGGCTTTTGGAAACCAAAATGACAAACCAGCCATACAACCAAAAACCACACCACCGATAATAACATTATGGAAATGGGCAATTAGGAATAAGCTGTTATGTAATAAGAAGTCAGCACCAGGAACTGCAAGCAATACACCTGTTAAACCACCAACTGTAAATGTCACCATAAACCCAATTAACCAATACATTGGAGCTGTAAAGGTAATTCGTCCACGATACATTGTAAACAACCAGTTGAAAATCTTAACCCCAGTTGGAATTGCAATAATCATAGTTGTAATACCAAAGAATGCATTTACATTCGCGCCAGCACCCATCGTGAAGAAATGATGCAACCAAACGATGAATGATAAAATAGTAATACATACTGTTGCATAAACCATTGTTGTGTAGCCAAATAAGCGTTTTTTAGAGAATGTCGCAACGATCTCTGAATAAACCCCAAACAATGGCAAAATAAGAATATAAACTTCAGGATGACCCCAAGCCCAAATCATATTAATATACATCATTGGATTTCCACCAAAATCATTAGTAAAGAAATGGAAATCTAAGTAACGGTCTAAACACAACATACCCAAAGTTACAGTTAAAATCGGGAAAGCAATAATAATTAAAATATTTGCACATAATGAAGCCCAAGTAAACACAGGCATTCTCATTAACGTCATACCAGGACAACGCATTTTAATAATTGTTACAAAGAAATTAATCCCCGAAATTAAGGTACCAATACCTGATATCTGCAGTGCCCACAAATAATAATCAACACCGACCCCTGGACTATATTGGGTTTCTGATAATGGAGGATATGCCAACCAACCAGTTTTCCCAAATTCACCAACGATCAATGAAATCATGATCAAGACCATTCCAACTACAAATAGCCAAAAGCTTAATGAGTTTAAGAATGGGAACGCCACGTCACGTGCACCAATTTGCAATGGCACCGCGATATTCATTAGACCAATTACTAGCGGCATAGCCATAAAGAAAATCATGATTACGCCATGCGCTGTAAAGATTTGATCATAATGGCTTGGCGGTAAGAATCCATAATTAGATCCTACCGAAATCGCCTGCTGAGTACGCATTAATAATGCATCCGCAAAACCACGCAATAACATTACGATTGCAACTATGATATACATGACCCCGATTTTTTTATGATCAACTGTCGTCAACCACTCGGTCCACAAATAACGCCATTTACCTAAGTAGGTAATTAGGGCAAATAGGGCTATTGCACCACCAACCATACCACCACCCGCAATTATTGCAGGCGGTTCATGGATTGGTATTGAATCCCATGACAATCTTCCCATTAAATCAAACATTACACTTCCTAACTTAAAACAAATAAATTACCAAACTAGATTATTTATGATCCATTCCCTGCATATTATCCATACCAGGCATCATAAACTTCATCAAAATATCGTCGAATAAATTATCTTGAACGGAACCAAAATATTGCGGTTTATTGTATTCGCTTGGCTTAACTAATTCAAGATATTTTGCACCATCAAGGGTAGCTGGATTTTGTTTAATTTGCTCAACCCACGCATCAAAATCTTGTTGCGATTTTGTCACATGAGCAGTAAATATCATACCATTAAAACCACCACCACTATAGCTTACCGAACGACCGCCATAATCACCAGCTTCATCAGCAATTAGATGCAATTTAGTTTGCATTCCACCCATTGCATAAATTTGACCACCAAGCTGCGGAATCATAAATGAATTCATCGGAGCATCAGCAGTAACCTTAAATTCAATTGGCACGTTCGCAGGGAAAGCCACATAGTTTAAAGTAGCTATTTTTTGCTCTGGGTAAATAAATAACCATTTCCAATCCAGTGCAACCACTTGAATGGTAACTGGCTTCACGCCATTCATTTCAATTGGCTTATATGGATCCAATTCATGGGTAGTTTTCCACGTAATGGTTGCTAAAATTACGATAATTAAAATTGGAATACCCCAAATAGCCACCTCAATTTTATTGCTATGATGCCAATCTGGTTCATATCGTGCATTCGTATTTGAAGCTCGGTACTTCCAAGCAAATACAAATACCATGATAATAACTGGCACAACGATTAAAAGCATTAAAATCAATGCCGTATAAATTAAATCTCTTTCATCACGTCCGATCATACCTTTAGAGTGAATGAGCACTGCTTCTTTACAACCACTAAGCGATGCCATAACCCCAAGGGCAGCACATCCGGATAAGAAAGCTTTCCATTTCTTATTCATATTTTTCAAAATCCCTTATGAATGAGTTGTTAAAATTACCTAATAAGCACATTTAAACGTAGATTTTATCATTAACCATTGCGTACCAACAAGGTTATTAAGCTTAATTTTACTAGTATAAAGTCTTAAATCATAAAAATTTATATAACTTAGGTTTAATAAATCAATAAATCTATGATTAATGAATCAATCATTAACAATTAAAACAAACACTTTCTCTTAACTTTAATGACTCGAAGTAAATTAAATATGGCTGAATTAGGTTTTTGTTCATTATCAATCGACTAACTAAAATCAATTTTGATAAATTAACAAATATGCAACACTATTGATTACTATCTTTATGTAAAGCTTGCTTACATAGCTTATTATCAATCATTAAAAACCCTTCAGAGAATATTCCTGAGAACGCTATACCTGTAGAGCTTTCAGATTGAATACGCGTAAAGATACCATCTTTTTGAACTTCTAAAAAGACATCTGCATAATGTTGCTGTCCATTAGAAAAAGATACTAATTTCAGGTGATTACTATCATTAGCCAATTCAAGATTACATCCAGAAGAATCGGTCCAACGTCCAACATATTCTGGGTTAACTAATAGCTTATGGGTATTTCTTTTTTGATGATTACATCCAACTAAAGCACTTACCGATATAATTCCTAAAAACACATACTTTAAAATTTGCATAATGCCCTACTTAACAGGATTAAATATATTTAAACTTCAAATCAATCTCACGTTTCACGTTTGGCGATGACATGTAGTACGATATATCATAAACTTCTTCATCAAAAAACTGCCTGTACCTGAAGCAGACCAAACAATTAGCTCTACAATTTAATTGTATATAGTTATACGGATATTGGAAAGTAAAATAAACTATAGTTGAAGATTTTGTGATATAAAGTTAATAAGACCGTATCATAACATAGAAAAACTAGACCAGTCGATACAAAAAATTAGGATAAAGATCCTCATTAAATCATAAATTTGAACTTTATATAATTAAAATCCCCACTAGACTTTTAAATCTAAGTGGGGATTAAAATTAAATTTTGAGACTAACGATCTAAATCACTTGGATCGCGTTCTTGCTTAACTAGGCTATCACTTACAATACGTACTATAATGTAGGCGCCAATCGCCCAAACTAAGAATGTCATATAGTTCTCCTTAATACATTGAATGTGAATTTTCTTCAATTCGTGCAGCAGTTAATTTACCGCGCATTATTTTGTATACCCAACTAGTATAGCACAAAATAATTGGCACAAAAATAATTGCAGCAACCAACATTAAAAGCAAAGTGTGCTCAGATGAGGTAGCATCCCAAGCAGTTAAACTACTAATCGGGTTAGTACTAGATGGCATAATAAATGGGAACATCGACACCCCAGCAGTTAAAATAATACCTGCAATCCCAACGCCACTAAAAATAAACGCAATTACTGATTTTCCTTTAACATTGAATATCATTGAACCCAATAGCCCAATAAAACCTAGTGCAGGCACTAACATAGTAATTGGATACAGTTTATAATTATTTAACCAAGCCCCCTTCACTACTTCAACTGTTTTCATCAGCGGATCTGATGCAGCACTAGGATCCAAGTTAGTCGCAACATAGCCATTAATATGACCTACCATTAAACCACCAATAGCAAACAACACAATTGCCAAAATCGAGAATATTGTAGCAGCTTTTTTAGCACGAGACTGCATACCACCTTCAGTACGAATTGACAAATAAACCCCGCCATGCGCAATAGTCATACACAAAGAAACCAAGCCACATAATAATGCAAATGGTGACAGTAATCCTAAAAATCCAAAAATTGGATTAGTTGCATCACTCGTCAAACGCATACTATCATCAAAGTGAAATGGAATACCTAGCATGACATTACCGACAGCCACACCAAATAACAATGGCGGAACTGCAGAACCAACAAATAAGACCCAGTCCCAAGTTGCACGCCATGTTGGATTAGCAATCTTAGAACGATAATCAAATGCAGGAGCACGTAAGAATAATGTCCACAATACTGCTAAGATCGCAAGATATAGCATTGAAAATGATGCAGCATAAACTAGTGGCCACGCAGCAAAAACTGCACCACCACCAGTAATAAACCAAACCTGATTTCCATCCCAATGCGGAGCAACCGAGTTAATTGCAGCACGGCGTTCAGAGTCTGTTTTACCTACAAATGGCGATAAAGTTCCAACCCCCATATCATGACCATCCATAATCATCAAACCAACCATCAACACGGCAACCAGCACCCACCAAATTACGCGAAGAATTGCATATTCCATGTTATTTCCCCTCTAATTCAAAATGATATTTTCCAGTACCAAGACTTGATGGACCTAAGCGTGCATACTTAAACATCAACCATAATTCAACAATTAGTAATAAGGTATAAATTACCACAAATCCAACCAACGAGAAAATAACTTCACCACTAGTTAAACTTGATGCAGATAAATAAGTTGGTAAAATTCCAAAGATTGACCATGGTTGACGGCCATATTCTGCAACAATCCAACCAGCCCAACAAGCAATCCACGGAGTTGGCATCCACCATAAGGCCCATTTTAGTAGCCAAGTTTTGGCTTCATAAGATTTACGTTTACCAAATGAATACCAACTAGCTAAACCAAATAACATAAAGAAAGATGCACCCAGAAACGCCATGATTCTAAAGCTATAATACAACGGTAAAACACCAGGAATTGTGCTTTCAGCAGCTTGATCAACCATCTGCGGTGTAACATTATGTAAATCTTCGGTATATTTTTTCAATAACAATCCATAACCAAGATATTCAGAATTAGCCTGAATTTGTGCGACCAATGATGTATCATGAGGATTTTTTCTAAATTGTTCAAGTTGTAATAGAACCTGTTGCCCCTTAACAATCTTAACTTTATTTTCTGCAATGATCTCATCGGCACCTTTAACATCAGTCGTAAAATCATGTGTTAAGATTAAACTACCAAGATATGGAACTTTAACATCAAAAAGATTAGAATGAGTCTTTTGATCTGGCCAAGCCACTAATGACCATGGCACAGGTGCTTTCTCAGTGTGCCAAATACCTTCAATTGCAACTAATTTTGATGGTTGCGCATGATACACATATAAACCAGACTGATCACCCATAATAATCACCGCGATTGAAGCAAAAAAACCGAATAGCGCAGAAACTTTAAATGAACGGCGGGCAAAAGGTAGATCTTGTTTTTTCAACAAATAGAAAGCAGAGATTCCCATCACAAACACTGAAGCAGTTACATAACCAGCACAGGTTGTATGGAAAAATTTAGCTTGTGCAACAGGGCTAAATAACACCGCGTAGAAACTTGACATTTCCATACGCATAGTAATTGGATTAAAAACTGTTCCAACTGGATCTTGCATCCAGCCATTAGCGACCAAAATCCACAATGCAGATAAATTTGAACCAATAGCAACTAAGATTGTAAAGAATAAATGTTGTTTCTTCGATACGCGATCCCACGCAAAGAAGAACATTCCAATGAATGTTGACTCTAAGAAAAACGCCATCAAGCCTTCAATGGCTAAAGGAACGCCAAAAATATCGCCAACATAGTGTGAATAATACGCCCAATTAGTACCAAACTGGAATTCCATGGTAAGACCAGTGGTAACTCCAATTGCAAAGTTAATACCAAAAAGCTTACCCCAGAATTTAGTCATATCCTTATAGATTTGCTTACCAGTAATTACGTAGATAGTCTCCATAATTACTAATAACCATGTCATGCCCAAAGTTAATGGCACGAAAATAAAATGGTATAGCGCAGTTATCGCGAATTGTAACCGCGATAAGTCAACTAGTGTTTCCATAGTTTAACCCTCAAAAATTAATAAATGATGTGCTCACCAGCAGCTTTATCATCTAATTGCGGAGGTGTCCGAAATGACTTGTACCACAATCCAGTTAATAAAACGGCCTTTATTACGAGTAAGCAGAAAATCTCTTTCCAATATTGTTTAAACATTGTAGAATCCTTTCATGATTTCTCTAGCCGTTATTTTAACATAAAACCGCTAATCACCATATTAATTTTGTGGTTATAACCCACTGAACCAGTAGGAGATTTATCCCAGTAAACTACTCTGGTTTAAATCCTTTTATCTGCTCTTTCAATAAGTTACTAGTATGAAAAGATACTACACGACGCGCATTAATTGGAAACTCTTCTTTAGTTTTTGGGTTACGACCAACACGTGGGCTTTTGTCACGTAATACGAAATTACCAAAACCAGAAACTTTAACCTCTGACCCATCCTCTAAACTCTTACTCATTACATCAAAGAAGTCTTCTACCAAACGGTATGACTCAACACGCGTTAACTCAGAATTAGACATAACCACCTGAATTAAATCATTTTTTGTTACTGTACTTGTCATATTTTCCTCAGAAAAATAAATAATTAAAATTTAAAATTAACGCAGCTTTGCTGCAAATTTATCACATACTAAAGATTTGATTGAATTCAACCATAAGTTAATTTCTTCATCACCTAGGGTTTTCTCAGCTTGGAAAACAAAATTAAAGGCAACGCTTTTCTCATTCGCCGCCAAATTCCCACCGACAAAAATATCGAATACAGCCAAATCAATTAATTCAACAATCTCAAGTTGTTTAATCTGTTGCATTAACGTACCAACTTGCACATTTTTATTTAAAACAAACGCTAAATCTCGCGATACTTTCTGAAATTTACTACTTGCTTTTAATTTAAATGAGTTTGAACTTGGTAAGATATCCAAATTAATTTCAAAAACATACGGCAAATCAACGCCATTAATTTCGCTTGCAAATTTTGGATGCAATTGACCAATAAAACCAATTACAAGCTCACCAATCTGAATTAACG
Source organism: uncultured Neisseria sp. (assembly GCA_964652705.1). GTDB lineage: Bacteria > Pseudomonadota > Gammaproteobacteria > Burkholderiales > UBA11063 > Aquella. Next base: position 88,774 of record CAZZAV010000002.1, on the reverse strand, counting down.
CACTGCGTCCTGGATGGCAAAGTTGATGTGTTGTATCGCTTTTAACTAACGTCAATCCAACATAACCAGCCAATAATTCTTCAACCACTAAACGTAAATCATAAAAATCAACTTGCTGTGCCATTGGCGTCCAATTTAAGGCAGAGATTTTACCATAAATTAATCCAGCCAAATGCAATGGCTGTTGATTAGCATCTTCACTATGAAACACTCGAGCCAACTCAAACAAGCGCGCATGATCATAACCACGATTCAAATTATACTGCAAACTCTTAATTAAACCTGGCAATAAATTGTTTCTTAAAACATTTAACCCTGCAATTGGATTTTGCAATTTAACCATTTTAATTTGTTGATTGACAAATAAATCGGCATATTTATCTTCAATAAACGCATAACTAACGATTTCATTAAATCCATGCCCAAGTAAAGTTTGCTTAAAATTATTAAATTGAATTTGGCGCTCATCTAATGAATTTAAAGTATAGGTTAATTTAGGCATTTTTGCTTCAATTTTATCATAACCATAAACACGAATAATTTCTTCAATAAAATCTTGCTTAATGTTTAAGTCAAAACGATAACTTGGTGGTGTTACAATAAACCCATCTGCCATAAGAGTTAATTGACAACCTAAATCACGTAAAATACTAATTATTTGTTCATGCGCAATTTTTTCACCAATTAAATTATCAATTTCATTAAAATTTAACTCAATTGATAGAGCTTGATTCGTAGCTTGTGGTGCTGAAAAATGTAAATAATCCGCTGGCATACCACCACAAATTTCAACCAGCAATTGCGCTGCCAAATTAATTGCATCATGTTGTAATTGCGGATCAATACCGCGCTCAAAACGGAAAGCCGAATCAGAACTAACTCCATACTGCTTAGCTTTGCCTTGAACTGTTGCTGGAGCAAAGAATGCACTTTCCAAAACTAAAGATGTAGTGGTTATCTGCACACCAGAGTCTAATCCACCCATTACACCAGCAATTGCTAGTGGGTTACTTTCTGCATTACTAATTATCAATGTATTTGACGCTAAATTAGCAACCTTACCATCCAATAGCTTTAATTGTTCACCAACATTAGCCATACGCACTGTAATTCCAAATTGTACTGCATTGAGGTCAAAAGCATGCATCGGTTGACCAAGGTGTAACATCACATAATTAGTAATATCTACAACTGGAGAAATTGTACGCACACCACTTCGTTCTAACAACTTAATTAACCAAGACGGACTAGCCTGAGAATTATTAATATTACTAACAATTAAACCTACATAATGCGGACAATCTTGCGGTGCATCAACTGTTACCGCCAAATTTGAACTAATTTGCTGAAGGTAATTAATACTATCAGTTGATTCTTTTAACTTAAATCCAGTTAGTGCACTAATTTCACGTGCCAAACCAGTATAAGATAAGCAGTCACCACGATTAGGGGTAATCTTAAACTCAACAATGCGATCATTTAAATCTAAATACTCACGCACATCAACACCAATTGGTGCATCTTCTGGCAAAAGTAGCAATCCGTCGATATCATTTGGACAACCTAACTCATCGCCACTGCACAACATTCCATAGGAAAATATTCCACGCATTTTACGTTCGGTTATTTTAAAGTTTTCTGGTAAAACGGCACCAACTTTAGCACATGGAACTTTAACCCCAACAGCAACATTGCTTGCACCACAGATAATTTGTAAGTCCTCACCTGTGCCAACATCAACTTTACATAAAGAAAGCTTATCTGCATCAGGATGCTTAATGCACTCAGTCACCAAACCAATCACAATACCGCTAAACTCTGGCGCAACTGGTTGATCATCTTCAACCTCTAAACCTGCCATCGTTAAGCGCTCTAATACCAAATTTTTATCCAAGGTTTCACTAAAAAAACCTTGCAAATGATTCCATGAAATTTTCATCTTATAAACCCTTAAACTGCGCCAAGAAATCTAAATCATTATCGAACATTAAACGTAAATCAGTTATACCGTATTTAAGCATAGCTAAACGATCAATCCCAAAACCAAACGCAAAGCCGGTATATTCATGACTTGAAATATTCATATAATTAAGCACTCTTGGATGAACCATCCCACAGCCACCAACTTCTAGCCATTTACCAGTCTTGCTAAAGAAAATGTCAATCTCTGCTGAAGGTTCCGTAAATGGGAAAAATGATGCTCTAAAACGTACTTGCAAGCTATCATCTTCAAAAAATTTACGCATAAATTCAATGATAATTGCTTTTAAATTGGCAAAACTAATTCCTTCTTCAATCCACAATAATTCCATTTGATGAAACATAGGAGAATGAGTTGCATCCATGTCCACACGATAGACACGTCCAGGTGCTACAATTTTAATCGGCGGAGTACGTGTCTCAGCATAACGAACCTGAATTGGCGAAGTGTGCGTACGTAAAACATTACCAGCTTCAGTATAGAAAGTATCTTGCATCGCACGAGCTGGATGATTATCAGGAATATTTAAGGCTTTAAAATTATAATAATCATTTTCAATTTCTGGACCATCTGATACCGCAAAACCCAATTGAGCAAAAATCTTTACGATCCGATTTAATGCAAGCGTGACAGGGTGCAAACTTCCAGCTGCAATTCCACGACCAGGCAAAGTAACATCAATAGTCTCAGTGGCTAACTTATTATTTAATTCGTGTGCAATAATCCCAGCACGCTGTTCATTTAAAGCTACTTCAAATTCAGTTTTAACCTGATTTACTTGCGCACCAAAAGCTTTACGCTCATCTGGCGCTAAATCTTTTAATTTTTGCATGAACGCGGTAATTAAACCCTGTTTACCAACATAACGCGACTTGAATTGCTCCAATTCATGAATAGAAGCAACTGCTTGCATTTCACTAAGCGCAGTTACCAAAACTTGAGTAAGTTGTTCCACCATCTCTAATTCTTTCAATTTTAAATTAATCGTTTATAAATCCAGCTGCATTTTATGTTGCTTAATTATTTCTAAAGCATCCTGATAATGAGGCACCAAATGTGGAATTAATAAATCACCACTATGAATAAGCTGCATGTCTTCATTTAACATTTCGGCTTCAAACCATTTAATTAGACCAGGCCACATACTACCCACCAAAATTAATTTGCGATCCGAGATTTGCTTGACCTGCATCAATTGTAATACCGTTAAAATTTCTAGTACCGTGCCAATTCCGCCATAAAAAGCCACAAAACAATCACTAACTGCCGTAAAATGCTGTAACCGTGTAAAAAAAGTTTTATGCGGGAAGCACTCATCTAAATATTGATTGTTTCGTTGCTCAAATGGCAACTCAATATTAATCCCTACAGATTTAATCGGTGAATCCGTCAATTTACCAGACATTGCACCGCGATTAGCAGCTTCCATAACCCCTGGTCCACCACCACTAATTACATTACACTCTAGGCGAGCAAGATTTTTGGCAAACTCCATCACATCTTGATAGGCACTTGAATTCTCACTAATCCTAGCAGATCCAAATACCGTAACACTATAATTATCATAAGATGGATAAAACTCAACTAAATCATCGGTTAAATCCCAAACTTTTTCTAACGAATGCACTACCCGTTGCTGTAATTCTTTATCACCAATAGAGGTTTTATTCATAAAATCCACGCAAAAAAAATGAGGACTATTCTCTAGCCCCCATTATTATAAAGCAACTGGCTTTATTACGCTAATTTGCTTTTAGCAAGCTCAACAAATTTAGCGAATGCTAATTTATCAGTAATTGCCAAATCAGACAATACTTTACGATCAACAGCAACTTCAGCTTTTAATAGACCGTTAATAAAACGGCTATAAGTCAAACCTAATTCACGGCAACCAGCATTAATCCGCGCAATCCATAGACTACGGAATTGACGTTTTCTTTGACGACGATCACGGTAAGCATATTGACCAGCTTTCATCACCGCTTCTTTAGCAACACGGAATACGTTGTTGCGACGACCGCGATAGCCTTTAGCTAAAGCGATAATTTTTTTGTGACGTGCACGTGCTACGACACCACGTTTTACTCTAGGCATTCTTTAACTCCCTAATTTATGCGTAAGGCAACATGCTACGTACATGACCCATATCGCTAGGGTGAATTTGTACTGTACCACGTAATTGACGTTTGTTTTTAGTTGTTTTCTTAGTCAATATATGACGTTTGAATGCTTTAGAACGTTTGATGCCGCCGCTACCTTGAACGATAAAGCGTTTTTTAGCACCAGACTTTGATTTCATTTTAGGCATGTTTGAACCTTGTATTAATCGCAGTTGTAATTCAGATAGAAGGTGCTCGATAAACGAGAACTTGAGGAACCTAACTACCCACCATTTTGAGGGATAGATTATATCATAATTAAATCAACAACTGAGAATATTTTAGCAACAACCCCAGACTGACAAATTCAATAATGTACGGTCAAACTTACAAAAAATTGATTATTATTAATTGTGTCAATTACACCTAAATTTGGTGTGCTTGGTCCTGGAGAATTATACTGTAATTGCATCGGCATTAATAATCCATAATTAATATAATCAAAATCTAATGACAAATATTTGCTCATAAAATATTGTAACCCAACACCAAATTCAGAAGTAATCATTTTAGTTCCTGGATCACCAATGTATGTGGTCATAGTCGCCATTGCATACGCTAAACCCAAACGACCTTTTAAATATAAATCTGTCGTCAATGGTAAATATCCTATTGCAGATAAACCAAACATATTTTGTGAACCCCAAAATACATTATTACCCCCAGAGACACCCACAGGTCCAACATATTGCTGATTACCACTATAACTATAATTAAACTCAGCGGCAAGGTAGGGGTTGAAACGATAACCAGCATCAACTAAAATTGGTAATGAATACCCTGATGGATTGCCTAGCTCACGAATACCATTTATTTGTTGATCAACTCCGTTCGTTTTAATTAAATTACTATTTGAAGTCACATTAAAACCAGTACCAACTCCAGTATAAAAACCTTCAATATTATTTTGCGCATACAACATTGTTATGCCAAGCACATATAAAAATATAAAACGACGAATCATCTTTAACAATTTACCTATTTAAACTAACTTTATAATATTTAGCCACGCGCAATTTTCCAAGCTTTAAATCTGGCCAAATAATAATTAAAGCCTTTGGTAAATTTCAATTCACGTCCATCAACAACTACGCCAAAGCATAAAACTTTGCGGTAAAAGAAGCGAATGGTAATCCCCCATTTTTTGGCAAAATCACGACGACCATCATTTTTAACCACACGCCCAGTGCTTTTAGATTGAAAATGATAAACCAAACTTTTACCAAAACCGCGAAAATCTCTAACCCCAAGATTCCAAAGCTTCATACTGAAATCAGGGTCAGACCCAAAACCAGGGGAGAATTCTACACTAAAACCACCAACTTTATCCCAAGTTTCACGGTGTACAACCGACGGTGGCCATGACGCACCATACCAGTCATTTTTAACAATCTGAGTGGCAAATTCCAGTAATTCAGCTTCTTTAAAATCACCTGGTGAATGCCCAAAATCATGTGGTGCAACTGCACACTGATTACGTGAAAAAGTTGGTTCAATCATCGTTGCCGAATAATAAAATAATTTGTGCCCTACTTTTTGAATTTGTTCATATAAAATTTTATCCCACAAAGGACAAACATACATATCATCATTAATATATAGCAAGTAATCAGTAGTTGCCAAGGTCGCCATCGCATTCATAGCATAACAGACCCCAACATTTTCGGTACTAATAGAATAACTAAATTCTTGAGTTTTAAGCCACTCAAGCGTCCCATCTGACCCATCATTAACATGTATAATAATTTGGTGGGCGAAACTTGAATTTTTTTGGATACTCGCAATACATAGTTTGAGCATCTCCAAATTATTCCAGCTTGGAATTAAAATAGAAAACATGGATTCGCGTGGCGCAGGATTCCTAAAATAAATAATTGGATGATCAAAATGCATTTATGATTTCCTTTGTTGATACAAGGCATAGAGCTTAGCATATTTTTGAAATGAATTAATTGAGCCAATTCCAATATGAATAAACCCGGCTACCCCATCCAAAAAACCTCTTTTTAGCAAATAATATTTGATAAAATGTACAAATGGTGAGAGAAACAATTTGCGCAGTTTAACTGGTTTATTTAATTCAAACATTCTCAAGGCTTGAGTGGTCGTATAACGATCTTGTTTGTGCAAATACTTGATAAAATCTTCACCGCTATTATGTAAATAGTCGTGCTTTAGTGTAACAATTTTGCCATTATTGATTAGCTCGACTTTTTCATGCACCAAATCATTTGACCAATTGGCAAATTGCCGATTAAATAGGCGAATTGAACGATCTGGATATCCAGCACCGTTACGTAAATATCTACCCAGAAATTTATTACAACGCACCAGCTGGTAAGCATTCGCCTGTGGCTGATTTAACTCATTGCGAGTTTCCAACGCTAATTCTGGAGTTAAGAATTCATCTGCATCAAGACATAACACCCAATCATTTTTAGCTAATTTCACAGCATAATTCTTCTGTGGTCCAAAACCCAACCACTCTTGATATGTAAATTTAGCATTATATTTTTCAGCAATTGATTCCGTCTGATCGGTGCTACCACTATCCACAATAATAATTTCATCAACTAAATCGACACAAGATTGTAAACAACTCTCAAGAGCAATTTCTTCATTATGCGTAATAACCACTAAGCTTAATTTATTTAACATTAGATTTATCAGTATAAATTAGACGACACATGATTTGTCGTGGAGTGTTATTAAAGGTTAAGCATTTTCCAATTTTTAATGAATAAACTTCTAACCATAAAGCGTTATCAGCTAGCATTTCTTCTGGGTTTTTATCAATTAAAAACACATCTCGCCCAGAACGACTAAACTGTGTCAAAGCTTGTTGCTTGCGTGCTTCATTAAATTTAGAGCCTTTATCGCCAGGTCGATTCATATAAACATTACTAGATCCTAATGGTTCCGATAAATATGCCATCGGATAATTACCATAAATAACTAAAGCATTATGCGGCAGCTCCGTATCTGGAATTCCTAAATCAGTAAACTTATGCGCGTAGCCAATGTGATTAAAATTCCCAGCTTTAGAAATTAGCAATACCACAATACTGATAGTTAAAATTATTTTATGCGCATTACCGTTTGCATAAAATAAATAATTCAATAAAACAACTCCCAAAATTCCACACAATGCTTCTAATGATACAGTATAACGTTGAATTGAAAAGATTATTTCCCATAAAATATAGCCAACAATCAAATTAATTAGTAATACTCTTAATAATTTATTATTAAAAAAATCTTTAGTTTTAAACACCGCACAGGCTAACAAGAGCAATACCAATGCATAACGTGGCTCAACAACTGTTTGCTCACTGGTTAAATGACTTGGAAACAATAAGTAAAACGGAAGAAACACACCGTGTAACCAATCTTTTGGCAAAAACGTTGTATCTGGTGCGAATGCCACAGCTGTATCTGGATTAAACCAGCTACCTAAATTTGGAAAAAATGGATTGCCAAAAACTTGGTACATTTTTACTAACCAAATTCCATTGATCAATAAAAAACCCGCGATAATGGTTAAACCAAATACAACCGCATTATGATGAAAAACTTTACGCGGATTAACAAGAATAAAACTTATCACCAAAGATAACACAAATACAATTGCGGTTAACTTTAAACCTAATGCGACTCCAATTAAAAGACCAGATAAAAACAGGAAATTTGATGTATTTGAATCTTGGTATTTCAACAAATAATAGTATGACCAAACAACTGGTATTGCAACAAAATTTTCATTCATGGTCGTACCAATTTGCGTTAAATTCGCAAATCCAGTAATTGCCAGCAACAAACTCAATATAATACTTGCCATGTATAATTGTGGATTATTTAATCGAAGGGCTGCTAACTTAATATCTTGTGTATATATCAGACGAATAATCTTATAAACTGCAAAAGCAAACAAACCACTGGCTGCACCAAGCGTAAAAGCACTCAAGATTGGATTAAAATTACGAATAATTAAATAACTAAAGATATCCAAAATTGGGCTAAAATAACTATGTACGCCAACAGGTTCAATATCAAATAATAAACGATTATTTAAAAAAGCATATGGGTTGTAAAAATGATAATTTTGTAAATCCCAATTAAAATCTTGGCCACGACACAGAGAATACAAGCCACTTACGATGACTAAACCAAGTAGTATAAGTTTATTACTATAAGGTAGCTCAAGGAGCTTAGGGTCTAACCGAATAAATCTTAAATAAGCAAATCTCAGACCATTAAATAAACTCAATACTAATCCAAAAATAGCAAAAATTAAAACAACCTTAAGTACACCAAGTAGTAATTGGTTAGCGGCAATAATTGGTAATTCGTCATTATTAACGACGCTCACAGAAACAGGAGTGGTCAAATTGCGATCTAGTTTAAGTATTTCAATTAACTGGGTCTTTTGCTTTAAGTTAATTATTAACGGCTTGGTGCTAAACAATGTATTAATCTTAAGTTGATTAATTCGCATCTCATAAATTTCTGGATAAGCAATGTCGGTAGTCAATTGATTCTTATCGTTATTTGGCAAATTAAAACCAAAATTAACAAAAATGGAGTCAGTATTAAAAGATTTAGAATGGTAATTAATATTACCAGATTGTAGGTTGGTGGACAGACGCTCCAATTGCATTGAAACACTGCTAATCGAGACAAGCAATGTGCTTAAAATTATGCTCAATAAAAGCCAGAGTTTGATTAATGAAAATTGAAATATTTTATTTGAAGTCATTTGCTGTCTTTTGCTTAAAAACAAAAATTTTAACCAAGAAATAATTAAGTACCGCAACTAATGCCGAAGTAACCACCTGCGACATAAAATGGCTAAGTCCAATTAATTCAACACCAATCGCTAAAATAGCAATATTTAAAATATACGAACTAATATAAACACTCGTATACTTCACCATATGTAAGAAATTTATCTTATGTTTAAAAATGAAAATTGCGCTAAGAATATACCCTTCAATCACACCAAAAATAAACATCAGTGTACTTGCAAAAATATAATTAACCTGATTATGAATTAGAATCCAGTATAACAATAGACAAATTAGTGTATTTAAACCACCGGAGATTAAAAATTTAAAAAACCTTGATTGCAGAAACTTAACGAACATTACCGTCACTAAGTAAGCGTAATGCATGATTTTTCTTATCTTGCTTAACTAAGGTATCTAATATTAAACCACTAATAAAAAGCAAAATCGCTAAAACAAAGCTCGAAGAACTCAATATTGCCAACGGAACATGTGTAATGTATTGGGTTTTTAAAAACTCATCAATAACTACACCCCCGCTTATCAATGAAAAAAGAAAGATAATTCCTGAGAAAATTGAAAAGAACGCTAATGGGCGATTATCTTTATACAATTCAACAATTAAACTCATAATCTTAATTCCATCACTGTAGGTATTTAACTTAGACTCAGAGCCATCCGGGCGTTCTTGGAAAGTAATTGGAACTTCTAGCACTTTATAGTCATAATGAAGAGCATGAATCGTCATATCAGCCTCAATTTCAAATCCCTCACAAATCAATGGATAATTCTTTACAAAACTGCGACTAAATGCACGATAACCAGATAAAATATCATTTAGCTTAGCAGCAAAAAACAAATTAATAGTCTTTTTTACTAAGCCATTACCAAAACCATGAAATTTACGGGTATTTTCAGCACTATAATGCCCCAGAGAATGACGATCACCGACCGACATATCCGCACGACCAGCGGCAACTGGTTCGATAATTTTGTCAATTTGATCAAGTGGGTAAGTATCATCGCCATCAATCATTACATAAATATCTGCATCAATAACTCGAAATGCAGTTTTAATCGCATATGCTTTACCAACTTTATATTCATGAATAACGTTAGCACCACGTGCTCGAGCAATTTCAGCCGTAGCATCTGAAGAATTATTATCAATTACATAAATCTCAGCTTGTGGTGCATATTTTTTCGCATCATCAATTACTGTACCAATCGTAATTTCTTCGTTATAACAAGGAATAACTAATGCTATGCGTGAATTTACCAGCATAAAATCTCCAAAAAACATAAAGCATCTGTGCTTGCGAATTAATTTAAAAACTATGCGCTAATTTATGACCAAGACGAATAAAAGGTTTTTCAATTAAATAATAAGTTAATGTTGCAATAATCAAAGTTAGGATAAATGCAACCAATGCATTACTTGCCAAACCAAGACCTATTGCCTGCATTAAATACAATGAATAACTAATCTCACCCAGATACAAAAACACACGATTTTGCATTATTTTATTCATTTGTAAATTTAATGCCAAACAAAACACTATCAAAGCCAAAATATTAGCCGAAGTGCGCGGAAGAAATGCTCGACTACCAATCGCAGCATCTGTTACATGGGCTAATCCATAATAATTAACTACGACAAAGCTAATTAATAAAAAGACAATAAAACTATAAAAAACCTGTGGACTTAAGCGCTTTGTATAATATAAATAACAGATACCACCAGCAAAGAAATTTATAAAATAAATCAAAACTACAGCGGCATAACTATTTTTTAAAATTGCCATCAATAACGCTAGAATGATTAATCCGCAATTAATCTGCAATAACTTCCCTTGCAATTTTATTAATACTAAACCAGTAATTAAAACGTAAAAAATCACTTCAAAAGTTAGCGTCCACGATAAACCAATAATTCGCATTGATGCTGGTTCATTAACCATCAATACATTGAGTAACAACTTTACGACACTAAAATGCTCTCCATTACTGAGGCCAAGACACACAACGGAGGCTAAGCAAAATAAATACAGCGGATAAATTCTAAAAAAACGCTTTATCCAAAAACCAACCAACGATGATGCTTTTTCAATTGATAAAGTTATTACAAAACCACTAATTATAAAAAATAGACTAACACCAAAAACTCCGGCTTGAAAGTAATCACTAGAAAAGCGATGAAACCATGCAGACTTTATCTCAAACAAATGCTGAAAAATAACCATACAAGCAGCAATTCCACGCAATACATCAATAAAAAATAATCTATTTTTCATAAAGAGAATATACTTCCGAACATAAAACTGCTTATGGTAGCGTTCTAGAGCAATTCATGCTAACTGCTTGAATACTCAACATCAAAAGCATAAATGCCAATCCAGTTACATTATCAGTGAAAAATGAGTTTTGAGTTAGAGCAATTAAATAGCCTGTCAACAAAACCAACCCCATAGTTTGTGTGGTTCGATTCTTCATTTTAAATAATTCAAAAACATTTGCCAACAACATCGCAACAAAAGCCAACAACCCAAGAACTCCAAGTTCAACCGCAACCAAGTATAAATCACCATGTGGCTGAGTATTAATCGCCTGATTAGTTCCTGCGACTAAAGCTTTATAGTGAGATGGATAACTACCTGTACCATGACCAATCAATGGACTTTGCTTAAACATTATCAAACTATTTTTATGAAATTGTGCTCTTAAACCAGCACTTGTATTATAATTACCCTGCTCCATTTGTGCCCGCTCATGGGAGTATTCTAAAATGCCATTACGAACCGCTGGGGAAAATTTATATAATGCAGGAACTGCAATGGCTATTATAACAATAAAACTTAGTAATCCTTTTAGTCTGAATTTACTAATTAAAACTACAAAAGTAATTCCTAAGAACATTACCTGACCGGTGCGCCCCTGAACTAAAAACATCAAATCAAAAACACTAATTAGATAAAAAAAACCATATAATAATCTTCTTTTATCTGAATTTGATTTATTAATTATCTCCCATAACAAGAAATTTGCCGCGATAGCTAAAAACGCCACATGAATCAAATGCCCACGGAAAACCACCCATTTAAAAATTGCTCCCTCTGTCACACCGTCAGACAAACCCATTAAAACTGGGTGATTAAAGACCCATGCACTGATGGAAATAACCGCACTAAGAATTTCCCCAGCAATAAAAGCTTTTAATAATAATTTTGCAGAATTTCTAATTCGTAACCCAGCAAAAAAAATTGGTAAAAATCCAAAACCAACTACCCGCAATGCCATTTTACTACGATCATGAAAATCAGCATCACTCCAAAGCATGCCTAATAAAACTAAGACATAAAACATAAAACCACATAAAACAAATTTATTTTTAAATGATTCAACAATTAAAGAACGAGCTTGAGTGCTAATTAACACTAAGGCAATTAATAAAATATAGCTGCCTGACATCAAAGCAGTTGAAGTTGCTATCCCAATACCAAATAATAATGCGGCAAAAGGTATTAATTTATTGTCGATGCACGAGTTCATAACTATAAATCTCTCCGTACTAAATTTAATTGCTTCAATTCAGCAATAATTTGTGATGGTTTAATTTGATTAACATTTGATGAAGAAAATATGGGAATAACTTTACTATTTTTTGATAAACGAAGCTCTGGTCTAAACTTTGCAAATAAAGCTACACCATTCAAATTAAATGCTGTTGCAATATGCATTAAGCCACCATCAGCTCCGATAAAAACTTGAGCTCTGGCGATAACGCCTGCAGTACCAAGAAGACTCAACTTGGCGACCTGGCTAGTAACTCTATCACCAAATTCAGCCACAATATTTTCAGCAAAAACTAAACCATTTTCTGAACCAAGTAAACAAATTCGCAAATGTGGATTTAACTCTAATAATTCACCAATAACCACATTCCATGACAGGTAAGTCCGTAAATAATCTTCACCACCAACAGCAATTACCACTTGAAAATCTTCCTTGGATAAATCATTTATGCATAAATAATTATGTGCTAATGAATCAACCTCATTCTGAATATACGGATAATTTAATAGTGCATTGACCCGATGAAAGCTAAATAATAATCGATTAAAATCAGCACCATAAAAATACCCCTGTAGAGCACAAAATGGCACAGTAGGAAAATATTTAGATTTCATTTTAATCGATTTAGTGTTATATACATCCATCAAAATTAAATCGTAAGTTTCGACAATTTGAGACGGATCATTAAAAACTTTACTAAAAACTAAATCTTCTAAATATAAACTGCTGTTTTTACGATCACTTAGCAAATGCACTTCAAATTTGGTATGATTTAACAACTTACGCCCCGATAATTCCATAATAGAATCACCAATACTGGTACTGGACGGATTCAGCCAAAGTATTTTAGACGCATTTTCAGGAATTAAATCTAGCTCAAGGTTTAATTGCTTTAAAAACAACAAAGTAAAAAAACGTCGATACGTACGAATTGTCTGCTTTAATGCACTGAAGAATGGTTCACTGCGACGGAACTCTTCTATTTGATGAGGTATTTTTGTGCTAAAATCTAATATAAATCTTTGATTAAGTTTAGGAAACATATTAAATATTACTTCTTAAGGAACTGACTCCACTTGCGTCAAATACAGCTAATAATAACACTATTTTCTAATCAACTTATAATGTTTCTTAGTAAAATCTTTACCGCCAAGAATTTTCTCAAGTTTACTTACTAAACGATGTTTTTTGTCACGTTTTGAAAGCTGATAATCCATATTAGCAACAAACTTCTGCTCTGCATCATTCGCAAGCCAATGCTTTAAAATTGCAGGGTGGGTCTGCGTAAAATTCAGAATACTCTGTGAGTCAATATCGCCATACCCCTCAAACTCAGGCAATTTTTGCCCCCAATAATGAGCAACTCGCTTATGTTTTTCATTCATTTTGGCTACTGAACGCACATGACCATAATGATACAAATGGCAACCAACCAAGGCTGCATTTGGATAACGTCCACGCTTATTTTCACTCATAATCAGCCAAAATAAACCGTCTGGTGCCCAAGATCGTACACTATTACGAATAATTCGAGGCGCACGACGATACCAACGCGGAGAATACGCATAGGTAGTCGGTGAACCGTAAAAATGATAGTAATCAAAAACTAGAGCTTCAACATCCTTATCATCAAGATGTTTTTCCATTGCAGCACGAATCGTTGCGTAATCTTGCTCATGAATTACTTCATCACCCTCAAGATAAAATGCCCAATCACCTGTACAATTGAACTGTGCAATCATCTTTTGTTGCGCGTAAGTATAACCACGATCCTGCATATTTTCATTCCACGTAGTTTGAATAACTCTTAGACGCGGATCATTAATAGCCTTAACTTGCTCCAAAGTGTCATCATCACTATCACCAAGTGCAACTACTACTTCATCACAAACTGCCAATAATGATTTTAGGCTTTCCACATAGGGATAGCCTAAAATTGTTCCATTTCGCAGAAAAGTAAAACCGCTTACTTTCATACTACTCTCTTATTTTTTCTTTTTCGGTGCCACAATCATAATTGCATTACGACCTTCGACTTTTGGTTTAGATTCAACTACGACTAAATCAATCAAATCTTGTTCAGCACGTAATAAGTAACGCAGACCCAACTCTTGATGAGCCATCTCACGTCCACGAAATTGTACAATAAATTTAACTTTATCGCCATCTTCCAAAAAACGCCTTGCGTTACGCATTTTAATCTCATAATCATGATCATCAGTCACGGGGCGAAATTTAATTTCCTTGACATGCACCTGCTTTTGATTTTGTTTAGCAGCATGAGCTTTTTTCTGCTCATGGTACTTAAATTTACCAAAATCCATAATTTTGCATACAGGTGGATTGGCATTGGGAGAAATTTCCACTAGATCTAATTGCAGTTCTTCAGCCCTAGCCAATGCTTCACGAATGCTAACAACTCCTAGCTGCTCACTAGTTTCATCAATAATTAAACGAACCTCGGGTACATTAATCGCACCATTGATACGGGTTTGCTTTTCAGTGCTTATGACACTACTCCTAAAAAATAATAAAATTCAACCTTAATTATACACTTATTTAATCATCACTAGAACGATTTTTATAAATAAGCCACAATTAATGTGCTCCATCACGCTTTAAAACTACTCCAAACGTTTTCAACAAGATAACAACATCATACCAAAGAGACCAATTTTTGATGTACCAGCTATCCAAACGGCAACGATCACTAAAAGAAGTTTTACTACGTCCACTAACTTGCCACATTCCAGTTATACCAGGGCTCACCATTTTATAATAAAATAATCCATCATTATAATCAACAATTTCACGCTCAATCAACGGACGCGGACCAACTAAGCTCATTTCTCCGCGCAATACATTGATCAACTGCCCCAACTCATCCAAGCTGGTTTTACGTAAAAACCGTCCAATACTCGTTACTCGCGGATCATTTGCTAATTTAAAATTGTTTGCAACATACTCTTGATAAATTAAATTATTTTCATCTCGCCACTGTAACAACATTTTTTCTGCGTTTTTATGCATGCTACGAAATTTAAAGCAACCAAACACTCGTCCATTTCTGCCAATCCGAGGCTGAATAAAAAATGGATTACCCCTGTCTTCTAAGAAAATAAACAAACTAATTAGTATCATAATTGGCACAATAAATGGTAAACATGCAACAACTACTAGATAATCAAATATCTTTTTAACCAATCTATTTAAGCGCCGATTTAGATTATTCTCCAAGCGCAACATTAACTGTTCATTACCAAAAAAATGCGTAATTTCCATACCATATAGAGAAAGCCCCTCTAAATCAGGAACCAAACTCACAAAAATAAAATGCCGTTGTAGACTAAAAATTTTTTGCAAATTATTAACCATCTCTAATGAATCCAAAGCAACTACAATTTCACTATACCGACTACGGGATAATAATTGCTCAAGATTTAAAACTTGGACAAAATTACCATCAAGCTCTAAATTAGTTATTTCTTTACTCGCGTCAAAATTAACAAAACCAGCAATCTGATAACCCATTAAGCGGCGATTTTTAAGCAAATTATATGCCATCAGTGCTGTCTCACCACAACCAACAATATACACAGTACGCTGCCATAATTTATAATGTAACAAAATTCGGATTGCAAATGTCCTGAACAATGGTAGAATTATGAACAGCATTGCCCAAAACATAAAGAAAAATAAATAAGTTACATGCTCAGACCTACTCAAAGAAATTACGACAAAATCAAGCACCAAAATATACATAATCTGCTTATAAATAATACGTAACTCTTCCCAAGTTGGACGGCGTTTTGCATACAGCTCCGCAATCCAAAATAAGGCTATAACTGCCAACGCATTCAACGCCTTAACCAATACCAAGTGATCAGTATCAAAACGATGCACCCTAGTTGGCTCAACGACATTCGCTAACTGGATGCTAAGCCAATAAGTAAATATCAATGAAAATAAATCGATCATTACCAAAGCACATTTTTGTAATAAAAACTTTTTCATTAATTTATACCCGCACAAAATTCTTGATATTTACGCTCCACAAATTGCTGAAAATCAGATCTAAAGCGCGGTGCTGAAAAACGTAGCGCATTTTGACGACAATTATCAGAAGTTATTACATTCTGATTTTCAAATTGGGATATTGCGGCAAGGATACTGTCAATTTTTTGTTCATTAAAAAATACTCCTGTTGGGCAACTACTGTTTAATCCATTTACAGTCTCAAGACTTCCGCCGCGCCCATAAGCAATGACTGGTGTACCACAGGCTTGAGCTTCAACTGGAATAATTCCAAAATCCTCTTCTGCAGCAAACACAAAAGCTTTTGCATTTTGCATTAAATTAACCAGACCATTATCTTCCACAAATCCCAAATATTCTATATTAGGTGCGGTTGCCACCAAAGCTGCAATTTTCTTTTGATCAGGACCAGTACCAACAATTTTCAATTGTTTATCTGGCATTTTGGCAAAAGCTTCAGCAATTAAAACAATTTTTTTATATGGAACCAAGCGCGATGCGGTTAAATAATAATCTTGTTTGTCACTTTGTAGCGTGAATTTATCAATGTCCACATTTGGGTAAATCACACTAGCGTCACGGCGATAAACTTTAAAAATTCTTCGCGCAATAAAATTAGAATTGGCAACAAAATAATCTACACCATTAGCTGTACGATAATCCCACAACCGAATTTTATGTAAAATATAGCGTGTAAGCCATGATTTAAAACCTCGCGTAATTCCTGCTTCACGTAAATACTGATGTTGCATATCCCAAGCATAACGAATTGGTGAATGACAGTAACAAATATGTAATTGATTTGGACCTGTTAAAACACCTTTAGCAACGGCATGTGAACTGCTGATAACCACATCATAATCACTTACATCCAATTGTTCAATTGCTAATGGCATCAATGGCAAATAATGGCGATGCTTAGTTTTTGCCAATGGCAAGTTCTGAATAAATGAAGTTTTCACAACTTTATTTGCAATAAAATCACGCTTACCATTTGGAATAAAGTCGATTAAACTAAATAAGTCTGCTTCTGGAAAACACTGAATAATTTGCTCTAAAACCTTTTCAGCTCCAGCATACGTGTAAAGCCAGTCATGAACTATGGCTATTTTCATAAATATATTCTTCACTTTATAAATTTAAAATTGTAGCAAATGTTTTGTTAAATATACTTTCTAATTATATTGTAAATTTTCTCACTAAGCGATAAAGGAGGAAGCGTCATCAGCCAATAAAATATCAATAATTTACAACCAACTTTACCTTTTCTAAGTAATTGAAAGGTTTCTCTATAACCTAGTAAAGAGCGCTTAGCAACTCCTTGCTTATAATTACGCATTAATATCAAATCAGAATCACGTCTAAAAAAATCATCTTTTAGAACATCATTTAACCCAAGACCAACTTCTACACAATTTCTAACATATTGTGCAAATGTCTTCTTACGAGCTCCAGAGACATTAATTTCATGCTGCCGATAATACAACAAAGGTTGTAAATATAATTTTATTCTTGATAGATATGCGGCATAATAGGTCAGATACCAATCGTGAGGCAAAGAATAACTTTTAAATGGTAAGGCTAAATTAACTAACTCACGCGAAAACATCACAGTACAACCCGTAACGTTTACATTCACCAAATAATCAAAGAAGTTAGTTTTGTCTACCTGTTTCCCCCAAGCAAAATGCGATGATTCAATTACTTGCAAGCTATCATCAACTAAAACATCATCACTATGAATGAGTAAATTATTACCTATTTGTTCTAATAACACTGCAATTTTATTGGGAAACCACACATCATCTTGATCAGACAAAGCAATATAATCACCTGAGCACAAACTAATCGCTAGTTCAAAACTTTTGACAACGCCTAAATTTATCTTATTTGAAAATACCTTTATATTTTCATAACGTTGCTTATATTCATCCAATATCAACAGCGTACTGTCAGAAGATCCATCATCAACAACAATAATTTGATCAACCAAACGAGTCTGTACCAGAATACTATCCAATTGCTCTC
This sequence comes from uncultured Neisseria sp., assembly GCA_964652705.1. Taxonomy (GTDB): domain Bacteria; phylum Pseudomonadota; class Gammaproteobacteria; order Burkholderiales; family UBA11063; genus Aquella. The sequence continues at coordinate 70,214 of CAZZAV010000002.1, read as the reverse complement.
TGAGATATTTTTCACCATTGTAAGTTGCCATCGCAACTGAAATAATCAACTCATTACTCATCATTGTATTTTATTTCTAAGCTTAAAAATTAAGCGCCCAATTCTACGACCAAAGCAAGTTCTGCCAACAAAAAATATCGAACGTGCCAATGAAAAATTTTTAAAATACCAACAGTAAGTTCTAAACCCTGCTGGAGTATTTAGTAAGTTTGAACGATAAAAATCAACTCCATATGACAACTCCAAACTTTGCTTAAAAGAAGGATGGGATAATAAAGTTAAGCTATCATGCAACACACGAAAATGGTTCTGATAATCTTCATAGTCGTCTATTTTATTAACTCCAACCACATTTGCCTCATGCTGACGATAATAAATTAATGGCTGATCAATATAAGTAATCTTCTTGAGTGCAGCAGCAAAAATAGCCAAATAATGATCATGTAAATAAAATCCATCAGGAATTGGCAAAGCTAAATTCAACAGCTCACGCCTAACCAACGCAGTGCATCCATGTACATCATTAAACACAAAATAATTACTAATTTTTTTGGTAAATGCCTTGGTTCCTAAGAAAGAAGAATTAATTATCTGCAATTTATCATTAACAACATAAGCGTCACTATGAATTAATAAATTATCTCCAATATTAGCAATCAAAACCTCTAACTTATGCGAAACCCAAAAATCATCTTGGTCAGCTAATGCGATATACTCACCATTGGTCAAAGACAAAGCCCGATTGAATGTTTTTACTACACCATAATTATTGGGATTTTTGTAAATCTTAATGCACTCATGGTATGCTGCAAAACTCTCAAGGATTGACCATGTTGAATCAGTAGAACAATCATCCACAATAATAATTTCCTGAGCAGGAAGAGTTTGTTTCAAAATACTCTCGAGTTGCTCTTGAATATATTTTTCACCATTATATGTCGCCATTGCAACTGAAATAGAAAATGAGTTAAATAGTTCTGCCCGATTGGGTAGACCTGCTTGATAAGTATAGTACTTGAGTAATAAAGCATTATAAATTGCTTGAAATGACACCTCATTAATTAACGTAGCATCTTTATAATTACTCAAGAACTCACCAGGAGCACCCAAGTTAAAGGAAATAATAGGTAATTCAACCCGCATCATCTCATGAATTACAAATGAAAAAGTTTCTGGCCAAATACTCAAAAATAAAAATAAACTTACCTGATGCTTAATCAAAATAGAATTTAAGTCCGATATTGCATATTTATTTAACACAATAGTGTTTTCTGATCGTGCTATTATTCCACTATCACAACTGCCAATAATTAAAAATGAAATTTTCAATTTATTCTTACTACTGGCAAGCACGATTTGCTCTAATATTTTTCGCCCCTTGTGATATTTAATATCTCCCATCATCGCCACGCACATAGTTGCTGATTTTGGAATAGTCGTTAATGAATTGATCTGAGAAAGGTAGCGTAAATCATGATGAATGACTTGACTTTTGTCCGCAAACTGTACAAATATCTTTAAAAATAAATTTCGGGCAGAATTTGATGGAAAAATAATACTTGAAGCACAGTCAAATAATGCATTAAATCTGCCCCTCCATTCATGATGTGTAAGGACATGATTCCCTTGATAAAGCCTAATAGTATCACGATAAATAACTAAATCAGGTGATGTATTACCCAAATGCAACCTACTTAAACAATTGCGGCATGTGGCTTCATCTGGCAAATTACAAAACTCCCCCTTATCATTCAATAAATTAAAGCTTGGGCAAAGATAAAAAAAGTCATGAACCATTACAGACACTTCAAGACGCATAATTTTAGCAATGTGAATAATTTCGTCTACAATCAAGAAATTTCTTGACCAAATCAAATGATTAACAATCAAACTAGAAATATTAAACTCTTTAATCAACGATACAAGATCATGAACCGCAAACACATGATTAATTTCAGCAAAAATAAATTCAACATTAGTTTGCATCACATCGGTCGCAGTAGAATTAAAAATTAAAGCGGGAAAATTCTTAGATGTATTTTGAATGTAAGAGAACGCTCCACCAAATTCAACTGAATTAATATATAATTTACCATTATGCTCTAGGAAAATTTTCTTAATTCCTGCAAAAACACGGTCATCTTTTGGACTGCTAATAAATTTATGCGTTCTAATTGATGAAGAGACGTTATTTAAGATAATAGTCTTATAGTATATTTTAAACTGAAATAGCCTACCCATAAATAGATCAATTAAAATTATCTTGAATAAAAATTTTTTATTTTCAATTCGTTTCAACATACTGAAAAAATTTAATACTTTTACCATAAAATAGTTTATCACCTAATAATGTAATAAATAAATCTTTAAAACCACATATCAAACAAACCTAAATACTATCTGAATCGTACACTAAAATTCCAAAAAGAAACAACTATCTTTTTAAATATACGCCGAATTACATTTGGCATAAACTTCATTGGATAAATAAAAATCCAATACTCATAATACTTCCCGTAAGATCGCTGTAGAACCTGAAAGATATCTACCTCATACTTATCAAATGTAGTTAATCCCTCACATAAATGAAGATAAATCCAGACAGGAAAACACTTCAACATAGTTCCTTTTTCAATCCACGCTATATACTTAGGAAATTTATTTAACTCAGCACGAGCAATTTTAGATTGATGTACGGCAAAAACATTAAATATGTTATATCCACCAGAATTATCAGCCTGAGCAAATAAAAGCTTTGTATCAATTATTGCAAAATTATTACTATTAATAATTATCCGATATATCCACCCCAACTGTACCAAGTTTGTATCCATGTATTGATTAATTGATTCTATATTATAATTATTCAAAAATATCTTTTTATTAACCACATTACCAGAAATAAAAGTTAAAAACACGTTTATTTTTTTTACAAACTCATCCCTAGAAATATTTTGTTGAAACTCAATTTCTCCGACCTGAGAATTAATATCAACTTTATCTGATGTAGCATTAAGATAAATAATACCAAGCGGAGTTTTACTATTATTTTGAATAAGATCTAAAACAGTAATAATGGCTTTATCTAAGAAATAATCATCATCACCCATAACCCAAACATACTCACATGAAGACAACATAAAAGCTTGAGCAATATTTCTATCGGCGCCTAAATTATTTGAATTACGTACATATTGAATCTCTAGTCCGTATTCAATATACTTATTTACAACCAAATTAGTTGTATCAGTTGAAGCATTATCCGAAATGATAATTTCAATTAATGAAGCACAACTGTCATATTGTCTAAGTATCGATGCTAATAATAACTCCAAATAATGACTACGATTGTAAGTGGGAATAGCAATTGAAAGTATTTTTTTATTCTGTTGCACGGTTATTCCCCCGAAAATAAGAAACTGGTAAGATCCAAAATGCAGTTAAAATAAAACCCAGTATTAAAGCATACATAATTCCCATTAGTGCATATTTATTCACAAAAGCCTTCATCAATAAAATGGTTGCTATTGCTTGTAGTGGCGCTGTTACCATTAAAACCCTCACTTGACCACGACTTTGTAATGCTACACAAATGAAATCGACGATAACACGAATACAATAGTATACACAGAATAAAACAATTAATTGAACTGATATCTCAATAGCTGACTTAGCTAAGATTGAAGAGATATAACCACGAAATATTATAATTAATGAAGACGCAAAAATTACGTAAAAAAATGCAGAAAATATATATTTGACTAAAGTACGATTAGCTTTCCTGTAGCTAGACTTTTCGCCAATAACATATAACTCGGATAAAATTGGCCACAATGATGCTAATAAAACGCTATAACCAAAAGCAACAAAAATGTATATTTTATTAATAATATTGTAGGTTACAATGTCATGTTGGTTTAAAAATTTTGCAATAAAAAAATAATCAACACCCAAAACAAAATTGGACATCAAGCTAACCCAAAAAAAATTCATAGACATTTTTAGTATGGATTTGTACTCTTGAAAAAGAGTAACTGAAGGAAAACTACAAACATTCTTCCAATTTATTTCAAGCCGAGTATACAGAAAAAGTGAAACACAGATCTGAGGAATTAGGGTTACAAGAATAATCAGTTCAGGAGAAAACTTTAATTTACTCCAAAACGTAAGCAACAATAAAATCCCAAACCACAATAAATTACCGATACTCTGAAAAATATAACTAATATAACCACAATGCTTAGCAAAAAATATCTTATAAACTACATTCGAGTTAAATAAAAACATATAAAAACAACCAGCAATCAATAATAAATACTGATATGAACTGAAGGTATTCGATAACCAATGATTAACTAAAAAACTCAATGGGATATAAAGCAAGATACAAAATATAGTGGTAAAAATTAATATTGAAAGATGTCTCTCAATAACACCATCTAATGCTTGATGTCTCGCTTGGCGTGCAGAAATTTCATTTTGTAAAACACTACCAAGACCAAGCTCAGCTAAAGCAAACCAACAGATGAATCCAGAAACAACTGAAAATGCAGCATAACCATCCAACCCCAATAGCCGAATAAAGATAGGGATCGAAATAATTTGCACTGATGCCGCAATAATTCTGTTAGACCAACCAGCAGAAGCAATCAATAATGTTTTTGGCATCTTCATCAACTAACCTTTCTCATAAAATCAACAGCTTTATTAACTGATCAAGTATATAAAATTCACCAAATGTTAATTAGCACCATTTACCTACTTGATAAAACAATTCGCTATAATACTGTGCAGTTTCTAAAATAATTAAATCTAGTGCTCTAACATCACTGTTTAACAAATGTTGCAGCTTATCAACATTTGGCACATAATAGTTAATATCTGTATGGTTTATATTTGGTATAGTAACTTTGGACTTACCACCTAAAACTGCGACTACTTTATGTGCCAAATCAGGTAAGCTTATTGCAATATCAGACCCAAGGTTAAATACCTCGTAATTATTTGCGCGAATTTCAGATAAAGCCAACGTTTCAAATATTTGTCTTGCCAAATCAGCTCCAGTTAAATAAGAGCGATAAACACCATTACCCGACTGTACAATTATATCTTCATGATTAAGTGCTTTTTGTACAAAATCTCCTATTGCAAAATGAGTTGATTCCAAATATCTACCAGCAAAACAAAAGCACCGTAGAGTAGTAACTTTCATTGTCTTATTATGCGTAGATAAGTATGCCAAATGTTCGCCACTTATTTTAGCTATTGCATAAGTGTTTTTGTAATTATCTAATTGATGAACCAATGGAGAATTTTCAGTTATTCCTTTAAGTAAAAAATTAGTTTGATAAACAGCTCCTGAGCTTATATTTATAAAACTCTTAACACCAGCTAATTCAGCAAATATCAAGGCTTGTTTGGTTCCTATAACTATTTCATCAAATAAGGTTCCAGAATCTGCTTGATCTATAACGCTTGTTGCAGCATGGATAAAGTAATCATACTCATGATTGTTCCACTGTAGCTCTCTAATATCTGATTGCTCAAAGTTTAGCCATTCTTGATTGGATAATTCTGGGAATTGTTGCCTAAATTTCTTCTCATTACGCGTTAAAATAGTCACATTATGTGGATTAATATCATTATCGGTTAAAAATTTCAGCAGATTTTTACCCAAAAAACCAGTCCCACCAGTGATAAAAATCTTTTTGCTTGCAAGCAAAGTCAAATTAATATTACCTAAACTTACATCATATGCCATTATTGATTCACCTCAGCTGATGTAATCAACATATTATCCAAAAGTTCGTCTTCAGGTAAAACTGGTGAAGGATTATAACTAGGTTGATTAAATTCTAACTTAGGAAACACCTTGCAATCATCAATAACGTACTCTAAAATACAATTTTTGGATACAAAAAACTCTCTAAACTCATCATTACTAAATTCGCGATTATTTGTCACATCAACTTTAATATACTTTAGGTTATATGATCTTGCGATATCTAAAAAATTTGGAACTGCATATCCACCAGATAACTTTGTACCAACCATCTGATTATTAAAATATAACTCCTGAAACTGAGTAATCATACCAAGAGCTTTATTATTGATGAGCACAACTTTAATTGGTAAATCATATTGACTAATTAAAAGCAAACTTTGTAAGGACATATGCAAACCACCATCGCCATTAATTGCATATACTGTAGAAGAGTCTTTTTTTGCAAACGCTATACCTACAGCGATTGGAAGGCAACTCCCCATTGAACCGAGGCCACCAGAGGTATGAAACTGTTGATTTTTTTGTAACTTTAGCATTTGCATCGCCCACATTTGATTCTGCCCAACATCGGCACAAAAAATATCATTTGCTTCCGCGGTATTATTAAGTAGTTCCATCAGTTTATATGGAGAGCTATTGTCTATATTTCTTAATATCTCTTTTTGTTGATTATATTTGCATTTAAGATTGGTTAAATAATTTACCCAAGAAGGATTATATTCAAATAAATCTATTGATTCCAAGGCTTCAATAAAACTTCTTATGTTGGTATTTATGTTTAATTTTTTATTTATTACCCTACCATAGTTTAATTCATTGGCATCTATATCAACTTGAATAATTTGACCATGTGGCAAAAAACCAGTTAGCAGACCTCCAGTTTGACGAACATCTAATCTCGCACCCAATACAATTAGCAAGTCTGCACTTCCTAATGCCATATTAGCACACCGATTGCCATAAGAACCGATCGTACCAAGATATAAGTCAGATGTTTCATCACACGAATTTTTACCATGTAAAGAGGATATAAAAGGCAAATTATTTTTATTAAGAAAGTCAAATACTTCCTTGGCACAATTGTCTTTATATACCCCACCACCTATTAACACAAGCGGTTTACTTGATTCATTTATTACAGATAAAATATTATCTATATTGATATTGAATACCGGTAACTGCTCATCAGAACATACAAATGCACACTGGCTTACATCATCTAAATTAATAAACTCTCGTTGCACATTCATAGGCAAATCTAATAAAACTGGACCCATTCTGCCACTCAAAGCAATTTTTAAAGCATTATCAAGGGCTAATGGAATATCCTCAACCTTATCAACTAGTGCAGCGTATTTTGTTATAGGTTTAACCATATCAACAACATTAGTTTCTTGAAACCCCAACTGTCTAATCGGTCTATCATATTTATATTCATAAGCATTTACCTGACCAGTAATAAAAATCACAGGAACAGAATCAAAAAAAGCATCTGCAATAGCAGTTATCATATTTGTAGCACCAGGTCCACTCGTGGCAATAGCTACACCTATACTATTCCTATATCGTGCATAACCAACTGCCGCAAAAGCGGCACTTTGTTCATGATATGCCTGTATAAAGCTAACCATAGGATGATTATTTATAGAATCCGCAATATGTGTTACCATACCACCTTGATAACCAAAAACAGTGTCTACGCCATTTTTACTAAACCATTCAACAATATAATCAGATGCTTTTATCTTGCTCATTTATTCACTTTCAGAATCCAACACCACAAAATTGGCTGATAGTTTCTGCCGTGAAGTCTAACATTTCCTCAGTTAAACCAGGATAAATTCCAACCCAAAAAGTTTGGTTCATAATTCGATCAGAATTAATTAACTCACCTACAACGCGATAATTGCGTCCTTGCATATAAGGCTGTTTAGTCACATTTCCTGCAAAAAGTAACCGTGTGCCAATTTTATTATCTTCAAGGTAATTCAACAAATCGGTACGCTTAAAGCCAGCATTTTCCTTAATGGTAATCGGGAAACCAAACCATGAAGGCTCTGAGTTCTCAGTTGCCTCAGGTAGGACTAAAAACTCAGCACACTCTTGTAATTTATTTTTTAAATAATCGAAATTCTCTTTACGTTTCTCTACAAATCCATCTAGGCGTTCCAATTGAGCTAAACCACATGCAGCTTGCATATCTGTAATTTTAAGATTATAACCTAAATGAGAATATGTATATTTATGATCATAACCAAAAGGCAATTTACCGAGCTGTTGACAATAACGTTTACCACAGGTATTATCACAACCAGGATTACAATAACAATCACGCCCCCAGTCGCGGAATGATTCAGCGATCACTTTTAATTCATCATTATTCGTAAATACAGCACCGCCTTCACCCATAGTTATATGATGAGCTGGATAAAAACTAACGGTCCCTATATCACCGAAAGTACCAACTCGTTTACCATCATATTTTGAACCAAGAGCATCACAACAATCTTCAATTAGCCACAACTTATATTTATCACAAATCTCACGGATAGCTTTTAGGTTAAATGGATTGCCTAAAGTATGCGCAATAAATACTGCCTTAGTTTTAGAAGTAATCGCATCTTCCAACTTAGTTACGTCAATATTATAAGTAGGGATATCAACATCTAAAAAAACTGGCACAGCACCCTGTTGAAGAATTGGATTAATTGTCGTTGGAAATCCTGCCGCCACTGAAATCACTTCATCCCCAGGCTTTATAGCACGCTCACCAAGCTTATACGAGGTCAAGGTACTAAAAGCAACCAAATTTGCTGATGAACCAGAATTAACCGTAATTAAATGTTTAACGTTCAAATATTTAGCCAAACCTTGTTCAAACTTAGTATTAAAGTGCCCAGTGGTTAACCAACCATCTAACGAAGCCTCAACCATATACTTAAGCTCTAATTCACCAATAACTTTACCAGCTGGAGGAATAACCGTTTCACCAGCTATAAATGGTTTTGCAACATATTTTTGCTCTGCAAATTTACCCACTAAATCTAAAATTTCTGTTTGCAATTGTTCTAGCATTGCATATCCTTCATATACTCATTAATTTGTTGTTTACTCAAATCTAACATATCCTGCCCTGCAAAATAAGCCTTATACCATAAAGTTAATTTAGTTAAAGTTATTTGACTATTCCAAGCTGGTTGCCAATTCAGCAACATTCGTGCTTTGGAACAATCTAGGCGTAATAAATTCGCTTCATGTGGATTATCATTCCCATCGCGACTCCAACTTGCAACATCGCCCCAAATAGCACACATCTGATCCACAATTTGTGCAACTGTTTTGGTATCGCTATCAAGTGGACCAAAATTCCAGCCGCCAACATAATACTGTTTGTCGTTATATAATTTTTCAGCTAACAATAAATAACCCGAAAGTGGTTCAAGCACATGTTGCCAAGGACGCACCGCATTTGGAAAACGAATACTAACAGGCTCATTTTTGCTAAAGCTACGAATGATATCAGGAATTAAGCGGTCTTCGGCCCAATCACCACCGCCAATTACATTACCCGCACGGCCACTGGCAACAAACGTTTGGCTATCTGAATGTCCAAAATACGAATTAATAAACGCTGATGTAACTAATTCAGAACAACCTTTACTATTGCTATAAGGGTCATGCCCACCCATCGGTTCATTTTCACGATAAGCCCATAGCCATTCTTTATTTTCATAACATTTATCAGTCGTCACATTTACCACGGCACGCCCAAATCCAGTATTACGAATGGCATCAAGTAAATTAACCGTGCCCATTACATTCACTTCATAGGTTTCACGTGGATGTAGGTATGAATAACGCACCAACGGCTGCGCCGCCATATGAATAACAATCTCAGGCTGCACCTGCTGAAGATAGCTCTCCAACCGAGCATAATCACGAATATCGGCATAACACATCTCAGCACATAGCGCCTCAAGCTGCATATCTTCCCACATCGAGGGATTAGTTGGTGCGGCTAATGAATAACCGAACACTTTAGCACCCAGCATATTCAACCAAATAGTCATCCAGCTACCTTTAAAGCCCGTGCAACCAGTTAGTAAAACCTTCTTACCTTGCCAAAATTGAGAATTTATCATTTCCATAACTTCCACGGCGCTTTATTCGAGCTCCACAACTCTTCCAAATGATGCTTATCACGCAGCGTATCCATTGGCTGCCAAAATCCATCATGATCAAACGCCATTAACTCAGAGCTTTTTGCGAGGCTCTCTAAAGGTCCTTGTTCCCAAACACAACTATCACCATCAATCAAATCAATTACTTTAGGCGATAACACAAAGAACCCACCGTTAATCAAAGCTCCATCACCTTTAGGCTTTTCTTTAAAACTACGAATTTTACCAGCTTGAATATCTAATGCGCCAAATCTACCTGGTGGTGTAACAGCAGTGAGCGTAGCTAATTTACCATGCTGTTGATGATAGGCAATCAAATCATTAATATTTACATCACTAACGCCATCGCCATAGGTAAAGCAAAAAACTTCTTCATCTTTAACATAATCTTTTACTCGTGCCAAACGTCCACCAGTCATAGATTCATCACCTGTATCCACCAATGTAACTTTCCATGCCTCAGCATGTTGATTATGCACCGTCATCTGATTATTCGACATATCAAAAGTTACATCCGACATATGCAAAAAATAATTCGCAAAATACTCTTTGATTACATAACCTTTATATCCCAAACAAATAATAAATTCATTTACACCATAATAGGAATAAAGTTTCATAATATGCCATAAAATGGGCTTACCACCAATTTCTACCATCGGCTTTGGACGCGAGACCGTCTCCTCAGATAAACGAGTACCTAAACCGCCTGCTAAGATCACACATTTCATATCAAATCCTTTTTATAAATTGGTTAAATTGATTTCTTATGTTAAAATTTATAAGCAATCGAACTACCTTTTCTTTCTATCAAACATAGATTTTGCAAAGCGCTTACCAAATAACGTATATAAAAATAATGCAACAACATTCTTTAAACCGAATAACTGCTTAACCATTCTAACCGTAGCGAGTTGTGGCATGCGTGCATTCACAATGGAAACAAAATAATTTTTAGCACAAGCCAGTTGAACATGATCAAATTGAATTTTGGCAAAATATAAACCATCCAAAAATAAAATGTATTTTTGGTAATTTGCAACCATCGCCGAATAACTCTGAGATTCTCCACTGCCAACTACATTCTGAGCATGTTGACGATATTTCAATAACGGTAAATTCAAATAAATCAGTTTAACATAATATTTAGCGCATAATGCCAAATAATGATCGTGCATAATCACATTGGGTGGAAACGGTAATGCCAATTTTAATAAATCGCGATGAAGTAATACAGTACAACCTGTAACATTGTTACGTAGCAAATACATAGTTAAACTATTGTCATGATAAGGTTTAATCCTGTTATATGATTCACTAATAACATTAAGACTCTCATCCACAATATAAGCATCACTATGGATTAGCCAGTTGCTGCCAATATTCGCCATTAATAGTTCAAGCTTATTCGGTAACCAATAATCATCTTGATCCGCAAGTGCAATAAATTCACCAGTACATAACATCAATGCAACCTCAAAAGTCTTAACAACCCCAAGATTAGCATCATTGCGATAAAGTTTAATTTGCGGATAACGCTGCGCATATTCACTCAAAACCAACCAAGTATTATCGTTTGAACAATCATCAACAATGATAATTTCATCAGGAGCTAAGGTTTGCGCAATGATACTATCTAATTGCTCAGATATATATTTAGCACCATTATAAGTCGCCATAACGACTGACATATTTATCATAATTTTTTTCATTTAATCCGAAGGTTGCTTGTAGCATAAATCTTAGAAGACATAATATTAAATTTATCGAAACTTCGTATTTAATTTCCATTTTAAATTTTTAAGTAATTGATTAAAATAACGTAACGGTTTGGTTAACCTCCAACTAGTAGAGTTTATTATCTGGTTTAAAATCGTATGATCATCTCTCAACTCCACAACGCGTTTAAAATTATCAATTAATTCAAGGAGATGTTTATTATTTTTGTTATTATTACTTGCATTACTAATTAACTCTTCAGAAGCATTAAAAAAATCTTCTGAGGCTGACGCCCAATCATGCCAAGCGTTGGCTGTCTCAAGAGCATGTAATTTAAGCTGCGCTAGTTTATCTGGATTACGCTTAAGCTCATTAATAGCGTTTATCACACCAATTTCATCGTCAGGTGCAATTACGATACCGTTATGATTATTAATAATATATTCATCATGACCAGTAACATCATAAACAATAGCAGTGCCTCCACAATGAAAAAGCTCTAATGGTGGCCCAAACATACCTTCAACATAACTAAGCTTTACAATTACATCACACGAACGATAAACTAATGGCACTTGTTCAATGGTAATATGTGAAAAAACTCTATCTGCTAAAGATAGATCAGATGTTTTACTTGATGTCAGCAGCCAAACCTCATCAGCTAAGGATTTTTTACATAACGTTAAAGTTTTTTCCACATTTTTAAAACTTACACCAAGAGGCCCCTCAACCAACACTCTTAATATATGTCTATCTCGTGGCTTAATTAAGGCACCATCTGTACGATAAAGGTCTTTACGAATACCATTTTTTACTAAATAGGAACTGCTTCCATATTTGTCATAAAGATATTCTTTTATCCAAGTTGCTTCAGTAATTGTCGGTATATTGCAGGCGTATGTAAAATCTGCCATAAGCGGAAATAATTGATCTTTATTAAGAAAAAACCTAGACTCAATAGACTGAACAAAATAAGCATAAACCAAAGATTTTACACTTGGCAAAAAAAATACAGTACTCCATGATGTAGCAAAAGTGATATCAAACTTAAAGCAATTTACCTCTTGAAGAGTTATAAATTTAAGCTCATGTGCACTTGTATGCCAACTATAATCTTCAATTAATGTAGGCTTTTCAGTAATAATAAAAACTTCAACATTAGGCTTTACATTTATTCTAGTTGCATACTCTAGTACAACATAAATACCACCATTTATTCCAATCTGAGGTAATAAAAATGCAATCTGCACTATAAATCTCCCATACAACTAAGAAAAATAACATACTAACCTAAAAATTTAACTTTAAGCTTTCTAAGCTTGCCGCGTACTCTTCCGCTAAAGTTTTTATTATTTACTAGACGATAATTTTCAGCAATTACATACCAATTAAAAAAGAAAGTGCAATTTTGTTTCAAAATATCTTGATTGATTGTGCCGTGTTCAATAATATCAAATAATGATTGCTTAAAACACTCAGCTGCATCATCCCAGCCATACCAATTCTCAGCCGTAATAGATGCATTATATTTTAACTCACTAAGGGTGTTATAATGTTTTTTTAGGTAATTAAGATAATCAATAACTTTTTGCTCATTATCTCGATGTACAACATAAGAATTATATTTGTGCACCATATACTCATCGTGTCCAGTCACATCGTAAACAACCGCAGTTCCACCACAATGAAACATCTCTAATGGAGGCCCAAACATACCCTCCACATAACTCAACTTCAACACTAAGTCACAAGAACGGTAAATCTCAGGAGTTTTAAATATCGGGACTTGCGAAAATACTCGATCAGCAAGCTTATGAGTTTTAATATGAGATGACGTCATTAACCATATCTCATCCGCATCAGATTTACGTGCTAGCTCTAAAGCTTTTTCAGTGTTTTTAAAATCAACTCCAAGTGGCCCCTCTACTAAAATACGCAATTTACCTTTTTCTAGTTTCGGTACAATGTATTCTCCCATGATGGTATAAACATCTTTACGTATTCCATTTTTAACTAAGTAAGCATTAATATTATAATTATCCAATAAATAATCTTTAATCCAAGTTGCCTCTGTGATTATAGGCATACCTAATTTATAAGTGGAATCAACTAATTGACGAATTATATTCTCATCTTGCGCACTATAAAATTTTGACTCGATAGACTGTACAAAATAACAATAATTTTTAGCTCTTACTCTTGGCATTTCATAAACAGTTCGCCACCAGGTACCAATTAATATATCAAATTCATCATTACACAAATCATAAGTTCCCCAATTTAGCTCTCTAGCTTCTGGATGCCAAGATAAATCAAGATCTTTATTAATTACATGCTCGGTGATAATCGTTACTTCAAAATTATCTTGTCTATTTATTCTAATTGCATGTTCAAAAATCACATATGTACCACCACTGATTTTTTCAGACCCTAATGTAAATGCTATCTTCATTTAACTATCTTTCTCATTCGATAAAATTTATAAATTGGTTTCAAAACACCTAGCTTCTCTACAGTTAATTTTTGAGCGGTCCAAAAAGAAGTCTTTATATACCTCTTTGGAGCTCTAATAAATTTCTTTAGGCTAGAAAAAAAACTTCCACCTCCAGAAATAAATTTAGTTGTCTCATGAACACCAAAGCTTTCAACATGATAGACACTGGAAAACAGCTCAACTTGTTTCGCGGATGGATTAAAAATAAAATTGGCATAATTACGCACAATAAAATTTTCAATTTCATTTGAAGTTTTATTTGACCAAGCAAAAATACCACCGACTAGTCGTATATAGTTTAACATTTCTTGCTGAATGGGTAGAATAGTGTTATGAAATAAATTCCTCTCAATCTCATTTTCAAGCAACTCCACACTACCGTCTGGTAAATACTTGCTGGTACTGCCGTGTGATGCACCCAGTATAACTTCATACAATGAAGTACATTCATTATAGATTGAACTAGAACATGAAATATCAAATGCTGTCAATGGATCAAATAATAAACCTTTTTTAGTACTCTTTGTCGTCTCACCTGTCGCAATATTTAAGCCTAGGTAATATCCATTAATTTTTAGCGTTTTAAAGATATTTGCTAAATTATCCTGAATACTTCCCTTCCAACCGACATCAACAATAAATAATTCATTGCAATCAAGATTAAAGCTGGAAAAATAATGGTTAAAATTTTGAAGCTGTTGTAATCGATTATCCTCATATAATTCACCAAATAAACGACAAAGCTTGAGTTGATGAAACTCAATTGATTCTGGAAAATTATCTACTCTAGCTGCAAAATCATAATCAATAACATTTTGCAATTCGCGTATTTGTATATCCTCAAAATTTAGATTTAATAAAAATTCACGCGGTGAAATGTTTATATATTGACGGAATAAAACATGAAAGTCTTCTTGGTCTAGCGAAGATAAAGAAGGCAAAAACGTTGATCGGCGCGATACATAAAAATAATGTGAACGAATAGCATCGCCAGTGAAAGATACATACTGATCAAATAGTTTTTTTAAAAATTCACCTTCGCGAGCCATAAATAAAACATCTTTTGCACCAGCTATCTTTAATTCACTCACCAATTTAACAATAAATAAATGTAAAGATAAAGCTAACTCTGGATAAATTAGTTTTTGATTGACATTATAGGCATAATTAAACTTACCAATTAATAATGCAAGGTTTTCAGTCGCTGAGGTAGTACTATAATATTTATGCTTGACCGATGCGTCACTCCAATGAACATTTAACCCAGCCTGTTTAGCATTAACTACATCGGCAATTTGATTATCACCGATCATAAGGGAATTATCAAAAGAGGTAAGGTTCAATATTTCTTGTACTTTCTGATACAACCTACCACTACGCTTAGACGCAATATATTCACTAGAAATAAATACACCATTAAACAATTCAGACAAATTATGAAACTTTAGTAACTCTTCAAATAGTGCTAAATCAAAATAAAAGTCACTGATTAAATAAATCTTTTTACCATTATTTTTAGAATCTATTAAAAATTTAACATTATCGTTATTTACATACTGAACTTGTTTTTCTATTCGCAGCTCTAAACTACGGCATATTATTAAAAATCTTTCAAAGTTTAAATCAGTAAATCCTTTCAAATCATTCCATAGCAGAGCGCACATATCATTATAACGAAACTCATTCTCTTGATGCTTGATAAAATTATCCGCACAAAGTTGTGCCTCAATTTTAAAACGTAGCTGGTAAATATCCACTTCTAGTTTTAAATCAACAGCCAAGATTTTAGCCCAAAGCTTCTTAACCTCTTCTGGTGGTATAGCACGATGCACTATCGTATCAAAAAAATCAATAAATATTGTACTCATCAAATATCACACCTCGATGTAAAAAGCATAACTTAATCTACACTAGCCTAGTTAAATAAGACCTTACCAACTTTAATAAATCTTTCTTCAATTAATAAATAATTTATATACGCTACAAAAGAAGTTAATAAAAAAATTAATACCTTACAAAACAATAAATCACCATTAATAGTGTACAAGACCAAGTACATTATTGGTAAATGAAACAAATAAAATGAATACGAAATTTTTCCATAAAAATTTATTATACTTATGCTTAGAATTTTTCTTATTATTTTATTTTCTAATGCGATACAAATAAAACCACATGCTCCAACACCGGTAAGAAGATCACGTATAACGATATTATTAATGAAAGAATTTGAAATAAAAAAAGCACTTGCATACATAGATAAAAACAGCGGTATATAAACAGAAGACAAAAATAAGGTCAAAACCCTCTTATTTTTAAATAGTATAAATCCAATAAAAAAATAAAATGAATAGTATATTGAGCTCATTATTAAATTATCATTAAAATTAAAATAACTAAATATACATTTTAAAGCGTTAATTTATTTAGTAATGGGTGGGTTAAGTTTTTAGCCTTACCCACACGAAACTCGAAAGAGCCAAAAAATACATATTATAAATACTTAACTTTAAATAAAAAATTCACACATGCAAACTACCCCATAAACAACTTAATTTTGTAACCTTGGTCAAAACCGATTTCAGAATTATTCATTCAGTATTCTCACCTCAAAATTAATATTTTGATATCGCCTAACACTACTCAGGATTAACCCTATTGAAAAAGTTAAAATAGATGTAATCACCAATCCAACAGACAATATTGCCATAGGAATTTGTTGCACATATTTAGTTTCTATATAGTTGGCTATAGGGAACGCTCCAGCTATAAGCCCGAGTATTAGCAATACGAAACCAATAAGACTGAAAAACTGAAGAGGCTTATAGTTTCTGAACATATTCAGGATTGTGAAGATTACTTTCATACCATCTGTATAAGTATTTAATTTAGAAAAACTTCCATCTGGTCGATCAGTAAACTTAATTGGCACTTCTACAATATTGAATTTATGTTCTAAACAAAATATACTCATATCAGTTTCTAACTCAAAACCCTCACACAAAATAGGATAGTTTTTTACTAATTTTCGACTAAACCCTCGATATCCAGTCATAATATCTTTAAGATTAGCTTTAAATATGTAATTAATCATGTTTTTAACTAATGAATTACCAAACCCATGAAAAGCTCTTTTGTTTTCATCTGCATAATGCCCTGTTGACATTCTATCGCCTATGACCATGTCCATATCTTCATTTAAAATTGGATCAATAAATTTATCAATATCTTCTGCCCAATAAGTACAATCAGCATCAATCATAATATAAACATCGGCATCGATTTTTTGGAAAGCATATTTTACTGCATTAGCTTTTCCTTGACGGCGAACAAACATAACGTCACCTGTAACACCTAACTCCAAAAATGTTTCCTTGGCTATTTGATTAGTCTTGTCATTTGAGTTATTATCTACAACATAAATTTTATAGTCATATTGATCTTTTTTGCCATATAACCAAAAATCAATAATAACATCACGAATAGTTTGTTCTTCATTATAAGCAGGAATTAACACTGCAATCTTTTTCTTATTCATCATTAGTTTTTCACCTTAAATACAAATAATTTAATAATTTGATAATTTATTATTGTTAACAAACCAGTAGTTAATATCTGAGAAAACAATTTCGGCAAATTTAAGCCAGTAACAAATCCGTACATAAGCAACAAATTTGCAATAAAAGCAAATAAATACACATTCCCATATTTCAGTAAATCTTTAAACCTGATTTTACTTTTGTAGAGCAGAATAGCATTTAAGATATAACCCTCGATTACTCCAAACACATTCATCAATCCACTAGACAACAAATAATTCAGGCCAGTTCTATTTAGTAGCCAAAATAATAGCATACAAACAGCTGTATTAAAACCACCGATAAATAAAAATTTAATAAAGTTTGGGATATCTCTAAAAATACTATAAGTCATCTATACAGCAATATTATATTTAAAACGCATATATAATAACCATATATTAAAATTATTTAATAAATAGACCCAATAGAAATAACGAGTTTCCCCAATAATTGGACAAAAGAAAAACATTATACAAAAATACAGTAAGATCGAACTTGATATAGCGCTAATTAAGGTAAATTGCCTCTTATATGTAAAATAGCATAATGTTATAACTGCAAATATAAAATGAATTAATGGCATGTATAAAAAAGATAAAATGTTTACATATTTATCGAAAAATCCCGTTACCATATTTCCCCGTATCTCAGTATTTATATATTTAATATTATTGTTTAACGCTGATTTTTGATACTCATTTAGGCTACAATCCTCGGTTTTTATAGCAGACCAAACAATACTTTTTGTCATTAATAAATAAAATCCAAAGTAGATACGGTGCTCTAAGTATGCTAGCGGGTGTGCTGAAATAATCCTTAAATAAGGAGCCACCACCTTCGAACCAATATTAGGATAAACCAGCTTACTAGCGGGACCCCAAGCAAAATTATCTGCCCAATAGGGATCTTTTTTATACAAAATTACCAACTCATCTTTTTTCTTAGGATCTTTCATTAAATAATCTGGAAATTCGTTAATCGCAGATGGTTTTCCAGTTTGCACAAGCGTTGCAACCATATCTATATAATATGGGTGTGATGCGTTATTTGGTTTTACATCATAGTACGCATTTATTAACATTTGAAATACAAGACTACATACGATAATAATTATTGAAGTTAAAAATGAATAAACTCTGTTTTTAATACCTCCAGTTGAAAATACATAACTTTTACTGATTAAATAGTATAGAATTGGTAACACTACAAAAGAATTCCCAATTCTAACATTTATCACATACCAAAATAACATTAACAATATAACCCAGTGTACAAATTTATTTTTATTTTCAACAACCAATACCTGAACTACAATTATAAACAATACCACTGCAAAACCAACATCTTTCCATACCCACATTAACACATAAAGAGAGGTGGGGAAAAGACCTAACAAAATAATACTTACAGGAAAAACCCTGAACCTATTTATAAACCAAAATGATAACAGTATCAATGATAGAAAATACAGAGCCACATGAAACAACAATAAAGCAGAAACACCAAACACAGGAATCAACCAATGCCATAGAATTTGCATAATAGCAGGTTGCCAATTATTAAATTTTCCAGTTAATGCTTGACTTAACTGGTCCCATGAATCTGGCGATAATAGCCCTGGTGAGTATAGAGCATAGAAACAACAAGCCATAAACAGCCAAATAACAAGCATAATAACTTTATATTTATTTTTTAATATCATAATTTATCCTTTTTGCAATGAAAGAGCTAATTCACTAAAATAATCTATAATTAGCTGTGCTTTTAATGGCCAGTCCCATGATTTTATATATTCCAAATTTTCTCTACCTAACTCCGACCACTGATTTTTATTATCTAATAATGTTTTTAGTTTAATATAGAAATCATCAACTGTTCTATCCGCTATATATTGCTGCTGCTTAGGTCCTAATGCATCTCGTACTATTCCTACGTCTGTGGTTACAACCATAATCCCGCAAGCCATTGACTCTAGAACCGTATTCGGGGTTCCCTCATTTAACGAAGCACAAGCATAAATATCAATTGAATTATAAAACTCAGGCATATCATATTGTTCACGTTTAACAATATTTCGATCTGCTATCTCAAGCTTTACTAAATATCCATCCAATTGTAGTCTTTCAATTGCAGGCTTAATAATAGTATGAAGACCTTTATGGTCATTTTCTCCCCATTTACTATTTCCTGTCCAGCCAATTTTAATGACACGATCATTCAACTGTGGTAAATTAAATCTTGATAAATTACATGGTTTAAAAAGCTTTAGATCAACACCATCTGGACAAACAGCTCTTGGGGATGGTAAACCATCTATCTGTTCATAGTTATGGCGAAGCACATTACTGGAAACATAATAATTAGTTTTAACAAGATTAACAAATGAATCATAAATAAATTTATCACCACTCGGATCTAACGAATGATCATAAACACAAGCTGAAAAAAGTTTGCACTTAATAAATCGAAGCTCAAAATCTATATAACTTATTTTTTTCGAATTGCAAAAATCTTTGACAATCCCCTCTAAGTTAAAAAGATGCGCTCGCCACATAAAATGCACAATTGAGCATGATTCAATAGACATCATAATTCTAGCTAAATTACCATCAAAAGACATAAAATCATTTGCTGGCACAACAATAAATTCAAATTTACTTTGTTTTAAATTAACAACATTAAATATAATATTTGCAAATGCCCAGTCCACAACATCCAGAACAATACCTATTTTTAATTTATTACAACTAATTTCTTTCGCATGTGGAATATTTTTAGCCCCATCAATCTGATTATCATCATAATTAGCTAGTTTAGAGTTTAGCCACTCCATATCATGTGGTGATAAAAAAGAAAAAAAGTGTTTAGATTCTCCAACTTTTGCTGACCGAAGAATATGATTTGTTGAAAATCTTTTTTTTTCATAATTAACATCTTCATCTGCTGTTGCAATTGGATGATCATGAATAAAACATTTAACTGTGCTCGTCGCAACTTTATATCCAAACTGCCATAGTCGTATTGAAAATTCTGTATCCTCAAAACCTATAAACATACCCTGATTGAACATACCAACTTTTTTGAAAGAATGTACATTTAAAACAGACGCACCACCAAATAAAAAAGAAGATAATTCAGGATGATTTAACTCTAAATCTGCATTACCTCCACCAATGTGAATCTGTTTAGCATCAATATTGGTAATAAATATTTTTCCACCCTGAGCAAAAAATGTACCATCAGGATTTTTCAAGGGCAATGAAATAAAATGAGTTCCTAAAACATCTATTTCATTATGCAGTATTGATAAAAAATCATTCTCAATATAAATATCATTATCTAAAAACATGACCCAATCAGTTTCGACAAATTGAGCAGAATAGTTTCTGCCTCCAGCTACCCCAAGATTTGTTTTAGCCTTTACCAAGCGAATACTTAGAGTGCTTTTTTTAATATACTCTTCTAAGATGTCAATTGTCTCTTTTGTTGACCCATTGTCAACAATTAATATCTTTCCTCTAAAACCGCTAATATGTATTTCAATAGAACTCAATAACTTTAATGTAAGACTTGGCCTCTCTAATGAAAGGGTGGAGATGGTAAGATTTTCTCCTAAAACGCCTACACCACGCTGACCTAGCGGAATTCTGTTTAACAAGCTTAAAAGTTGAATATCTTTCATCTTAAGACTTTTTCATGAAATTAATTATTTTGATCGGCAAGATCTTTTTAATAGATAGCTTGATTACTTGCTTGATACAATACTTTAAAGATAAGCATTTATATTTCAATGATTCAAGATCACTTTTAAGGACGTCACATTCATACTTTAAAGATAAGCATTTATATTTCAATGATTCAAGATCACTTTTAAGGACGTCACATTCATTATTAAGCCGCCATATTACATCATTGGAAAACTCCAATTCAATCCTTAATGCTTCAGAGATTAGTGACCGTTGCTTTAATTCAAAGATCTCTCGGTTGATTTTTAATTCGTTCAGATAGTCATATTTAACTAAACTACTCCAAGATGTTTGGCTATGGATATCCAAGTCAATAAAGGGTTCAAAATTTATACTACGCGAAAAAACAGCAGTAAACAACCTAGCATTTGTTTGATTAAAGCTATCATAAGAATTTTGAATAATGGTAGCAGCGCGGCTGATTTGTTTAACTTCACCTGAAATATTTTGGCTAATTAAGCCAGATATAGGATAAGAGCCAATTATCACATAAGGCATATCTAGAATTACTGATAATTTATGAACAAATGACTCGTATGAAAACTTAGTATGGTGATTATCAAAAGATAACGATTCGGTCAAATCTGATTCATTAGGACAAGAAATAATGATAGTTCCATCCTCTTTTATCAAATACTTTAATGAAGCAATAAATTTGTCAACGTCAACAACATGCTCAATTGTTTGATTTGAAATAATTACGTCAAATTTCTCATTTTCAAAAAAATTTTCTAGTTGTTCAACATTTGCGACATGAAATTGTAATTTTTGATCAAAATTATTATCTTGTGCTTTTTTAATAAGCTCGACACTTAAATCCACACCAGTGACTTTGTCCGCACCAAATGATAGCAATAAATTACTTGTCTCACCATCCCCACAAGCGGCATCCAAAATAGACTTACCCAGACACAAATTTTTGGCTAAATAATATGGTACATGGGATAGTTTTTCTAAAATGGTATTTTCTTTACTCATACAAACACCTAAAATATATATTTACTAATTTTTAGTTCGACATAAAGTTAAAGCATTCTCTAACTCTTCAATATATTTATTTTTAATCTCAATATTTTCTTTTAACACAAGATTAGCCGCCTCTAATTCAGATATATATAAATCTTTTGAATTAATGTTTTCTTTTAATATAGCATAAGAATACTCAAGCTCTTTAACCCTATTAGGCATTGAGAATAACCATTGGATTGAGTGTTTATTAACATCAACAGGTCTGAGAGGAAACAAATTTCCACTTATATCAACATTATTTTCATTAGCCACTCCCCAGATTCCTATATAGTAAAGGCTCTCACTTTGATTTGGTAAAAAAGAATCATCATTAAAAACTAAGCTTGTATCTGCCGATTTTAGATTAACAATGTCTTTCATTGAAACATTACTCTTATGCAAGTTGATACTATTTGTTGCAGGGTCAAACGGAAAATTAGCATAACCAAAAATATTGGAGCCCAATAACCACGCATCTGCATCACCTAAAATAGGTCTACATGCATTAACAAAATCTTGAAAAGTATATTTACGTAAATGATATGGATTAGATTCATTTTCACTAAAATACCAATGATCATTAGGGCAAGAAAGAATTAAAACACCATCTTCTGCTAAAAGCGCTTTTAATTTAGATAAATATACCTGCTCATTCTCCACATGCTCCATCGTTTCAAGAGAAACTATTACATCAAATTTATCGTTAGAGGTTAATGTTTCTGCATCACCACAAATAAAACTCACTCCGTCAACCAGAAAATTTCGTTTCGCACTTTCAATTGCAGCCAAATCAATATCCACACCAGTAACTTCTCTCGCCCCCCATTGTTTCATTAGTAAAGAGCCATACCCTTCACCACAAGCAATATCCAAAACACTCTTCCCAGAGACAAATTGCTTTGCAACTTGATAACGTGCAACATGGATACTCGCTTCTAGTGGGTTATAACTAAATTTATCATTTTCAAAAGGTATTCTCTCTATCATTATAATATCCACTTTCTATCTAAATTAACAACACCCTCTGCTTGGTGCTTATCTTTAACTATTAATAAAATTGCATCATTTTGTTCAGCGATAATTCCCAAGCCTTTTTTCTCATTAATCGCAATTCGCAAACGATACCTCCCAGATAATGGAGAAAAATTGTCGAATCTTATCTTAAAACTATTTATGCCGAGGTTTACTTTTATAGGCTCAAATCCATCCATTAGCGTAGTTGTTCCACAAACATAAGTTTTGTCTCGATCACGATATAGATTAAAAACCAATACAACTTCTTCTATTTCTTGACTATATATTTCATACTCTACATAAAATTCAATAGTTTCACCAGTTATTATTGTTATTTCATTATCATTTATCTTCATCTTACCGAGTGCATCTACCAGAGTAATTTTAGCTGGCAGTGTGGTTTTTACCCCATCTGATTCTATATTATCCTGATCCAGTGATTCTGTGTCGTTATCACTCTCATTTAAGATAGATAATTTATTGTCATTTATCTCCAGTGGCTGATTTTCACCGTCAAGAAATATTAAATAATCATTTACCATTTCTAAAGCTGCCCCATACCCTTGTTGGAGACCTTTGTTCAAAAACAAAGCTTTTTGGCACAAAGCTTTTACAGAATAAGTATCATGTGAAACAAATAGTATAGTAACACCACTTTCTCTTAATTCATCCATTCTCTTATGACACTTTAGCTGAAAGTTTGCATCTCCAACGGCAAGTGCTTCATCAACTATTAGAATATCTGGCTCAACATTAATCGCGACAGCAAATGCAAGACGTGCAAACATTCCGCTACTATAATTTTTTACAGGTTGATGGATAAAATCACCGATATCAGCAAAATTTAATATTTCTTTAACTTTTACATCCATTTCTTCGTGCTCAAACCCCATGAGATTGCCTTGAAAATAGATATTATCTAAACCAGTATACTCCATATTAAAACCAGCGCCAAGCTCCAAAAGAGCAGATATTCTCCCTTTAACTTCAACGCTTCCAGAACTTGGAGTTAAAACGCCAGTGATCATTTTTAATAGCGTTGATTTGCCAGAACCATTTTTACCTATAATCCCAACTGTCTCACCCTTTTTAACTTCAAATGAAACATTGCTTATTGCATGAAAATCTTTATGATATTTCTTTTTAAACGGATGTAAAGATTCCTTCATCCGATCAATCGGTGCATTGTATAATTTATAAACCTTAGACAGGTTTTCTACTTTGATTGCGATATCTTTATTCATTTGTTATATTCTCGAATTAATAATTAAATGGATGAACATTAACTGATTTTGTAATTGAATAATTACTATGATGCAGAGCTATATCCTCTGTTGGCATAACTAAATCTCTATAGGCCGTAGGTAAAATAACTTTATAAGCACGATAAGAATATGTTTTCTCTGGGAAAAATATTTGATTAATTACTTTTCCAGAATAATCGACCTCTTCAACCTGAGGTAAAGTCTTATCCGCAAGAGTTCCGTAATTAACAATTGTATTACCATTAGACAATCGCTCACCGTTACCCATATATTGTGCAAAAATGTGACGTGAATCTATAAATTGCCACACTAATCTAGCCGTCATAGCGCTTTCATCTATAGCATATTCAACTACTCTTGAATAACCTCTCTCGCTTGTTCCATTATCAAATACCATATAATTTCCATTTGGTAATTGACGAACAAAGTGTTCATACATAAATGGATATAACGGGTCATTTAATACCATAAATTGATTTCGTAAACCACCAAATTGCCAAATAACATTACCATTTTGTGGATTTATTTTTAGTATAGAACTTGTATTACGGCTATTATAAACAATATTACCATCATTTGTATATGCAATTGAATTACCGTGATCTAAATTTGTATAGTGTACACCGCCAACGACGTAATTAACCTCACTTTGATCTAATATATCTGAAACATTATAATAATCTATAGCTCTAAATATTGTTTCTCCTTGACTTGTAGAAAAAGAAGTATAAAAAATATCTCCAACAGTTCCAGATTCATCAATAAATTGATTTGTCGATTCATTATTAAATAAATTAATATAATTTTTGTTAGCCATATAGATAACATCATGCATATCATTTAACACATCTTTGCCATCAAGGTACACCGTACTTGTATTATTTAACAATTGAATATTATCAACCAATGCGCCATCAACATTACTCATATTTTTATAAATTAAGGTATTGTTATCTGCTAGTTTTAGATCATATCCATGAGAACCAATTAATCTTTGATACCATATAGGATAACACTGATTGGTCAACGCAACTAAATAATTAACTGGAGCAAAAGCATCCTGATGATCTACAGTAACGAAAGAATATGGCGTAATCAAATATGTACTGCCATCATCAATAGTGTTTTTATTCTGACACAGAATATCTGGAAAATCACTCTCTACTCTCTTAAGCGTAATGGGTGTTTGATTTAGATAAAATTTAGTTGTATAGCCAAACTTCAACTCTTGTGATTCAATCATAAAGCAACTTGTTATAATGCTTTCAGCATTCTCTCCACACACGTTAATACTACTTTCAAATTTTATCGTATAGTTTGAAATTTGAGAATTATACGATTGGTTTAAAGAACCATTTTTTACAATAAAACTACTAGCATTAATCGTTGAATGGTTTAAATCAGAACCTGCAGAACCTGATCCACAACTAATCAAAGAAGCACTAAGTGCTATTGCAGTAAGTAATACAATACTTTTCATAACCACACCATGATTAAATTAATGATTTGATTTATCTCTTTCATCCGATCAATTGGTGCATTGTATAATTTATAAACCTTTGAAAGGTTTTCTACTTTAATTGCGATATCTTTATTCATCATTTTTTCTTTGGTAAAAAATTATTCCAGCTCGTTGGATGTGTTCTATTAAATTAGAATTATCAATTTGTTGGTAAATGGACAAATCAATGCTGTACGGCAAGAGTAAATCATCTAATTCCGTCATAATTTGGAGCAACAACCTCTGATTGAGTTCAGTGCTGTATATGGTTAAGTCAAGATCAGAACCAGTTTTATAATTACCCTTGGCTCGTGAACCATATACAATCACTTGTTCTATCGAGGGATGCTTAACAAAAATACTATTAATCTGCTCAATGATATTCTCGGTTAGACCAAATCGCATCTAATTATTTTCTTCTCTTAATTTAGTAAATTTAGCTACCAGCTTTTCAAACTCAACAAAATAATCGGGGATTATGTTTAACAACCCTTTGGCTGTATCTTCATTATAGGTATGACTGGAGAGATTGCGACTTTTTATCATCGACATCCATAATTCGCCTTTTTCAATTAATCCACGTTTGAAGGCCTCACGAGTCGTATCTCGTGAACCGATCAAATCTACTAAGCCACCATATTCAGATAAATAATCTTTTAATAAATTCCATGCCAATTCATGGTTATACTCAAAAGCCTGAATAATACCCTGTTCTTCAAGGATGGATAATTTTCTTTCTTCCAACAACTCCACACCATATCGCAACTGAGCTAAAGCCCGGATAAAATTATCTAAGCGTTGAACCCATCTAATATCAGCATTCATATCTATATCCTACAACACATCTGCAAAATGTGGTCTTAGTTTATTGAAAGTGCGATTACCGAAGTAATAAACCACCAACACAAAAACCCAAAAATAGATCATTTGATTATAATAGTGCCAAAATGGAACTTGCGAAACCACCGTATCACGAAAGCCATCAATAATATAAGCAAATGGATTAAGTTTAATGATATATTGATATTTAGCATGAGACAACATCAAATTTTTATCCCACATAACTGGGGTTGCCCAAAACAGCACCTGAAAAATCACGGCTACAATTTGAGCAATATCTGGCCAAAAAGGCATAATTGCCGAAAATAACAAGCCCAAGCTAAGGCTAATAGCGATAATACAAAACATATAATACGCCAATTGTAACCACCAAATCGTTGGATAATAACCATAAGCAAAGCAAACGATCAAAAGTAAAATCCAAAATGCGAGATTCACAATCACCGCCGAACCGATTTTTACCAGCGGCAATAGTTTAACCTCAAACACAATTTTTTTTACCATAAAGGCTTGTGAAGTTACTGCACTGCTCGAACTCATTATCGCATCATTGAGCAAAAACCATGGCACCATACCAGCTAGCAACCACAATAAAAAAGGCACACTCGATACCGCTCCAACGCGAAAACCTTTAGTAAAAACAAACCAATACACAGTTACCATCACTAATGGCTGAATAAATGCCCACACTATTCCGAGATGATTACCCAAATAGCGATTTTTAAAATCTGACTTAATCAGATTGAGTAACATTCTGCGATTTTTTATCGCCAAAATTGCTAATTTCATTTTACACCCGTCAATTCATAATCCCCTACAGAATTTTGTAACACTATTATTATAAAACAAGGTTAAACCTCTTACTACAAAAGTCTTTGATCTTATGATATATTTTCATTAAATCAACACTCCGATTAAATATATCATTAATACCAACAACTACATCATCCACATTAAATGAATATTCATGGGATATTTCGTTCCTGACTTCTCGCAACTCCAGCCATTGATCTTTCGTGAAGATTTCCAGCTCTTCGAGACGATTTAAAACATCTATAAATGTTTTACTTTTGACCTGTTCTTTAGCAAGTATCAAAATAGCGGGAAATAAACTCTCACCTATCGTATCTTGTAATTTAGAAAATCTAAAAATAAGTTGATCAACAAAACTGGCGTGAATATCACTTATTTGAGCATAACCTTCAACTGAAAAAGGCATAATATCGTTTAAATATTGTTTGGCTGTTTGAATTTTTTGCACATGCTTATCACATTCAAATATCTTTTCTTTAAAGGTATTACTCATATTGCTCATAATAAAATACCTGTCAAAACAGCTTCTTGCTCAATAATTGAATTAACATCCTTAGAGATAATTACATCAATTTTTTGATCACCAATTTTTGATTTTAAATTAACCAAAAACTTTATTTTTTTTTCATGCCAATTTGTAGCATCATTTAACTTAAGATATAAATCGATATCGCCGCCCTTTTCTGTATCATCCGTGCGACTACCAAACAGGTAAATTTGCCCAGCACTAAAAACTTGAGTAAAACAATTTTTTATTGCATCTATCTCATACCGAGTTAGTCTCATTTTACAACTTCCTATATCTACTTTATTTAATAGCCAACCATCAAATAATCAAACAGCCTGAGTAGTGCGATATTTTACCATAACTGCTTATATGCAGCAGCACTCATGTGATAGCTCTGTAACGCTTTTGATCTCAGGATCAAAACTAATCCCGATTAAATGAATTGGTTTGCCTGTGCTGTGATATTTTTGTGGATAGCCTTTAGCTTTAATCTGTTCAATCGCCTCTGCTGCTGTGCCATGCTTAATTAGTTTAAATTCAAAAATTAATATCTTATCTGGCATGATGATGGTTAAATCAATCTTACCGTGATTAGTGACATCTTCAGCGATAAGTTCATAACCCAATGCTGCCAAATAGCTATACACCACACTGGCATAAAATCCTTCATAATTGGCAATATCATTTTTACGATACCAATCATGTGGAATACTAGCAAAGTGGCTACCTAATATTATCTTGAGCTGATCAAAACTATTTTCATTTAACGCAATGCTTAAATCATAACTATTTTGATTTTTACAATGTAATTCAGCACCAATTTCCAACAAGCTATTATTTAGGCTGGCTTTAACCTCAAGATTGGGATAGCGCAAGACATAAGCATATTGCGTACCAATTTTGGTTGGTTTATCAATCGTTAAATAACCAGTTTGAAATAATAGTGTGAGCAATGGAATATTGTCAATATCAAAGCTAGAGAGTTGATTATCACTGACAACAACTTTTTCCAGATTAGGAATGAAATAATGTTTAGATTGCAGTAACTTAACCAAGAACGTTGGTGTAGCGGTTTCAAACCAGTAGGCACGATATTCATAATTTTTACTAAAGAAAAGTAAAATATCAAATGGGTTATAAACTTTTTGCTCTTCTGTACCGGCAAAATTATAGCCGTTATACCAAGTCTTTAACTCTCGTTTATCAACATTGCCATCTTCCAAGTATTCGGCAAATTCACTTTCTAATTCGCTTTGAGTATAACCGCAAATATCCGCATATTTTTTAGTTAAGCTGATATCATCGAGAATATTTAGTCCGCTAAATAAGCTTACTTTGCTAAATTTTGATACCCCTGTTAAAAGTACAAATTTTAAATATTCATCATTCGATTTGA
This sequence comes from uncultured Neisseria sp., assembly GCA_964652705.1. Lineage (GTDB taxonomy): Bacteria > Pseudomonadota > Gammaproteobacteria > Burkholderiales > UBA11063 > Aquella. The sequence goes on along the minus strand of CAZZAV010000002.1, from coordinate 40,363 downwards.
TATAGGTATAGAAACCTTTAAGCATCTCGCGTATTTCTATCGCTATATTTAGATTAGTGATATTATCCAAAATTGGTTTATCATACTCATCTATCAACACCACCACTTTTTGTCCAATATGTTGAGCTAATTTGCGAATTAACTCACCAAACTTTGCCCCATAATCAGTTTGTGATAACGCGACACCATAAATTTCAGCGCATAAATTGAGTGTATTATGTACATCAGTCAACCAGCGTTGTTTACTCTCATAGGCCGAGCTAGTGCCAAAGTCTAGATGAATTACGGGATGTTTTACACTCCAATCCCAGTTATTCTCTAGATATAACCCAGTAAATAAATCTTTACGACCTAAAAAGGCTTGTTTGATGGTATCTAGCAATAATGATTTACCAAAACGGCGTGGACGCGATAAAAAATAGTATTTATTCGCCTCAACTAAATTAAACACATGCTTAGTCTTATCAACATAGGTATGATTTTTTGCACGTACCTCTTCTAAGGTTGAAATCCCTATCGGTAATTGTTTCATACTTTTCTCTCTATTGTCCTTAAGTTTATTCGCAACACAAATCCACCACACTTTTGGTCTCAGGAACAAAACTAATCTAGCTTAAATTTTCAAAGGCATTGATTAGCAGATTAAGCGCACTAGATAAGCTTATTGATAACCTTGTGGATTCATGCTTTGCCAACGCCAACTATCTTGACACATCCGAGCCAAATCATATTCACATGACCAACCCAACGTTTGTGCAGCTTTTGTTGGATCGGCAAAACATTTCGCTACATCCCCAGCACGCCGTGGTTGTATTTGATATGGAATGTCTCTACCCGATGCACTTGCAAATGCATTAACCACATCCAAAACGGAATATCCGATTCCCGTACCCAGATTTACGGTCAATAATTCATTATGTTTTGCCAAATACTCCAACGCTTTTAAGTGACCATTAGCCAAATCCACGACATGAATATAATCTCGTACTCCAGTTCCATCATGCGTTGGATAATCAGAGCCAAACACATTTAGTTTCGCTAGCTTACCTACCGCAACTTGGGTTATATATGGCATTAAATTATTTGGCACCCCATTTGGATCTTCTCCAATCAAACCAGATTTATGAGCGCCAACTGGATTAAAATAGCGCAATAAGGCAATTGACCAAGAATTATCAGCGTGGTATGTATCTCGTAATATTTGCTCCATCATAAGCTTAGTCCAACCATATGGATTCGTTGCGGACAATGGGAAATCTTCAGTAATCGGAGTTGTATGTGGATCGCCATAGACTGTTGCCGAAGAACTAAATACAATTGATTTTACTCCATGCGCTGTCATCACTCGAAGCAATACCAAACTACCAGCAACATTATTTTCATAATAGCGCGCAGGCTCACGCACAGACTCGCCAACTGCTTTAAGTCCAGCAAAATGAATAACTGCATCAATTTTGTGCTGCGTAAATATTTTTGTCAAACTTAACTCATCGGCTATATCTATTTGATAAAAAATTGGTTTCTTACCACTTATTTGCTCAATCCTTGCCAATGAGCTTAATTTAGAGTTGCATAAATCATCAACAATTATCACTGTATAATCTTGCGCCAATAATTCCACAACAGTATGTGATCCAATATAACCTGCCCCACCGGTTACTAAAATTGTTTGCATTTTTATTTATCTTCCTGTGCTTAATAATGATGTTTGTAATTTTAATTCATGCTCAAATTTCGCCAATGCCATCGTAACAGCCACACTCATATCGTAATAGTTATAATCTGCGAGGTGTCCAGATAAAATAATATTCGGATATTCTATAGCTAATTGCTTATATTGTGCGTATATCGCTAAATTCTGCGCTTCAGGAATTGGATAATATGGTACATCTTTACGTGTACATGGTCGATAGAATTCTTCCACAATCGCAGTGTAAGGATGAATCTGACCCGTTAAATGCTTAGTTTCAGTGACTCGCGTAAAATCATAATCATTAGGATAATTAATACATGCAATTTCCTGATAATGTTCCTGATGTAAGACTTTCACATTAAAGTCAGCGGTTCGATATGGTAATTCACCATAGCAATAATCAAATAATTCATCAATTTTACCAGTAAAAATTAGCTTACCATCAAATGGTTGTCCCATAAACTTAATTTGCTTGGTATGATGATTAATTGTTACAACCTCACGATAATCCGTATTTAGTAAAACTTTAATATTTGAATTATTAAGCATGCGTTTAAATAATTGATTATAGCCAAAGCGTGGAATAGCTTGATATTTATCTTGATAGTGCCGATCATCTCGCGTAATATACACCGGCATCCGACCTGTCACATATTCATCAAGCTCTTCAGGGATAAGCCCCCATTGCTTCGAAGTATAATTTAAATAAATTTTGTTATAAACAAAATCTGCCAAAAACTTAAGATCCTCATCGGTAGTTTTACGTAACTCTAAAATTGAAATTTTATTACCGTAACCAAATGATTCTATCAACTTTTGACTCAACAACTCAGCTAAATGCTTAGGAAAAACTAAATCTAGACCATTTAAATTAAATGGAATTGGCACCAAAATGCCATCAACATAAGCTACAGATTTATGTTGATAACTTTTCCATTCCGTAAATTGCGATAAATAATTCCAAATAGCTTTATCATGGGTGTGAAAAACCCGTGGTCCATATTTATGCACCAATAAACCATCTTCATTATATTGATCATAGCAATTACCACCAATATGGTTACGTTGCTCAATAATCAACACGCGTTTTTTTAGCTGAGTTGCTATTCGCTCGGCTAAAACCGAACCAGTAAAACCAGCACCAACAACAATATAATCAAACATGACTTACATCCAATTAAGCATTAATCATTCGTTTTAATTTTGCACCCAAAAGCCAAGCAATAACTCCAGCTGACAAACCAAATAGTGCAATACTACCAAATAAATGTTGATAACTTTGAAAACTAGTAATTTGCTGTGCTTGATCATACACGTCACCAACCGCACGGCTACTATGGTTAGCCACCAATGAAGCCACATAAGAACCTAATTTAATCCCCAAAGCGCTGGTAATAAACCATGTTCCCATTGCAAAACCACGCATTCTATCTGGTACCAATTGAGCCATCAGTGATACTCCAAGTGCACTAATTAACAACTCGGCTGACGCAAAAAAGACCGAAATTGCCAAAATTTCCCAGGCAAAGCTAATTTTTTGACTTGGATCGGTCATGCAACAAACCACATATAATAACCCATATGCGCACGAACTCATAATTAACCCAACTGCAAATTTATGCGGTAGTGCCAAATCATTCTTACCAAGTTTACGATATAAAGTAGCAAAAACAGGAGAAAGTAAAATAATCCCGCTGGTTCCAAGTAAACCTGGAACGGTCTGTGGATTAATGTTCCAACCAAGAAATAAAAGGTTTACATGATGTTTATTAAATAACATAAATGAAGTATTTTTTTGTTGATAGATGACAAAAAATACCACTGCATAAATTAACAAAACCATCGCAACTATCATTTTCTTACGTTGCGCAGAATCTGACTCACGAATAATTTGCCAAATAAAATAGCTAAAAATTACAATAGAAGCTATTGTCAATAAAATATTAATTAAACTATCATTTTGTAACATAGTCGTCACAAACAACAAACCACCTAACAACGTCACACCAAGTGGCAAAATCTTTTTAAAATTCAGTGGCTGCAACCCCATAACATTATCAACATGCTTTAAAACAGCATAGTTTTTAATATTATAGCTAATTCCAACCAAGACGCCAATCGAGCACACTAACAATGCAGTAGTATAACCATAATTCTTTGCTAACATTGGCACCATAATGGAAGAACAGAATGAACCAACATTGATTGACATATAAAATAAAGTATAGGTTGAATCTAAACTGCTTTTATCATGACCATAAATTGAGGCAATTAAATTAGTTGGGGCTGGTTTAAACAAACAAGAACCAAGGATAATTAAAGCTAATGCGGTATAAACATATACATGGTCAAAATTACTACCAATTGCCAATGATGCATAACCTAAGCAAAGTAAGGTTGCGCCTGTAAACATTGTACGCTTAATACCGAGAACATTATCCGCAACATAGCCACCGACAGCATTAAAGACATACGTCAAAGAAGCAAACCCACCCATCAAAATAGTTGCTTGAGCTTCACTAAAACCTAATTTAGAGATATAAAAATAAATTGAAATATAATTAAAACCATAATATCCAAAGCGTTCAAAAAACTCAAGAAAACAAAGAATAAAAAAAGGCTTCTTTAGAAAACTTGACGCTTGACTCATTGAATACGACTCCTAAAAATAAATAGATTTAATACGCACCAGTACGTCTAAGAACAACACCAATAGTTTTAAATAAAATTACAACATCATACCATAATGACCAATTTTTCACATACCATGCATCTAAACGCACACGATCACTATAATCGGTCTCACTACGCCCACTAACCTGCCACAAACCACTAATCCCAGGCAAAACTAACTGGTAATAATAAAATCCGTCCTGATAACGTTCAATTTCTTGTTGGACAATCGGACGCGGCCCCACCAAACTCATATTACCAATTAAAACGTTAAATAATTGAGGTAATTCGTCTAAACTAGTTTTACGTAGCCAACACCCAATTGGCGTTACTCTAGGGTCGTTCTTTAATTTAAAAGATTGCTCCCATTCAGCTTTAATTTGTGGATCTCGTTCTAATAACTCAGCTAACAGCTCAGAGCTATTATGGTACATTGATTGAAATTTGATACAATAAAATGGCTTACCGTGTTTGCCAATTCTTCGATGTAGATAAAAAACCTTACTTTTTGCAGAAATTTTAATTACAAGTGCAATGACGATAAAAAATGGCGCTAATAAAATTAATCCACTAATTACACAAACTAAATCAAAGATTCGTTTAACTACCGCATTGGTACTACGCGCCAAATTATTATTCAGTCGTAAAACCAATTGGTCATTACCAAAAAAATGGTCGATTTCTGCACCGTACAAAGCCAAACCACTAATTTCTGGCACCACTAGTAGTGATAGACAATTATGCTGTAAGAAATTAATTAAGTTGACCTTACAGTTTAAATCTTGATGCTCAAGGGCGATGATAATATCACATTCAGAATTAAGTTTAACCAACTCAATGAGATCTTGCTCACCTAAAACAGAAACAGATAAATCAAAAACCGACGAAGAATAACTAAACGCAGAGCTTACTTGAATAAACCCCATCAAGCGATAACCCATCAAGCGGTTACTTGCAAACAGATTATACGCATTTAAAGCGGTTTTACCAGTGCCGACAATATACAGTTTACGTCGCCATAAATCAAACCGAATCAATATCAGCTTTATCAAGATACGCAGACATGGAGTAATTAATGCCAAAGATAACCAAAAACCAAGAATAAGAACTTTAAGCGAGCCTTTCCCTAATACAAAGGCAACACCTAAATTTAGCATAACAAAAAATGCAATTAACCAAAAAATTTGCCGCAACTCTTCCCAAAATGGGCGGCGCTTAATATAGTGCTCCTTATACCAAAAAGCACAAATTATTAGTAACCCCAAAAATTTAGAAACACCAAAGGTAAAAAAACTCTCCAACGGATTGTTACTTAAATCTGCATGATAAACTTGGGTAATTGAAATAGCCAGAATAAAAGCTAACAACATACTAAGAGCGTCACTAGCAACTAATGACAAGCGTTGTAACCAGAGTAATTTCAACTTATTGATCCTTAACCATCTGTTGCTGCGCCTTAAGTTTCTTACGAATCGAACGAATTAGATTAGGAATTAGAATTAATAATGCCAACATCACCATTGGTACCCACAGCTTTGGTTCTGTCAACATTGCCATCGTAATTGGTTGATTCTCACGCATATGCTCGCGCACACCATGACCAATTAAAACATAAACAATTGAAGTTGGGATTATTCCAATGAAAGTAGTACCGACAAAAATCCAAAATGGAATTCCAAGAATTGCTGCCAAGATATTTAATAACCAAAATGGAATCACAGGAATAAAACGCAATCCAATAAGATTTAATGCAGTTGCAGACATACCACGTTCGTTTAGCACCAAATGTTGTAAATGTCCAAAGCGTTTTCTCAAAATATCTCTAAATAATATTTTAACTAAAGAAAAATTTACGATTGCACCAAGCAAATAGCAACTGATCACCAAAAAGACACCAACAAATGGTCCATAAATAAAACCAGCAATTAAATCAAAAATAATAGTTCCAGGTACACAACACGCAATCAAGACAATGTAACTAATGATATACACTACAGTAAATTCAAATATATGTTGCTGTTCAAAGCCAAGAATTTGATTATGGTAGCGATTAAAGCTATCTAAATTTAGATATGTATATAGATGTAAATGTTCGAATAACATGGCAAAAGTCAAAGCTAAAAACACAAAAATTAACAACTTCAATATCTTCTTTTTCATTCGCTAGTTATCTTTATAATTAAAATATGGTATCGAGTCCCTATTATAACATGTCAAATTAATCAATAAATACCTGAGTTTATTGCGCTGCAAAACAAAATTGAAACCAATAGATTGAATAAATAATCTACAATTTAATTACTTAAATAACGTACTAACTTCTAATCTTCTAAAATACTCAGGCTCAATTTTTTGCTGAGTTCCATCTAATTGGTAGCGTGGGTCATAAATTTGTTGATCCAACCAAATCGCCGATTGCTTAAGATAATTTTTGGGCAAAATATGTGCTGGATTACTCGGACCAAAGAAAGCCGTCATCCGATCACCAATTTCTCGAGCCACACCAAGATGCATCGCGCCGCAATCAGTTGTATAAAAATGCTCACTACGTGCAATAAGGTAGCTACTAGCGGCTAAATTAAACATCCCTGCCACATTAATTAATTCTGCAGGAGTATTCAAATATTCAATATAAGCTTGGTTATTTACCGCATCAATGCTACTTCCTGCTAAAAGAATAGTTTTCCCACGCAGCAACAAGTTCTGTAATAATATAATTAATTTATCTTGCGGCAACATCCGTAATCCATTAGCTTCATACGCGTTATTTCCACCGCTATTAACCACTACCACAAAATTCTTTAATTGATGCTTTGCAATAAATGTATCAACTACTAATCTATCCGCACCTGAAATAGCTAAATCCAATCCAATATCATTATAGTCAACAGCTATCAAACCACTCATCTGCAATAAATCTAAATAATATAAAGCATGATAACGAGTAACATCATCATATCTCACACTTGCCATCAATAAAAAATTTGACCACTTACTTCGTATATAACCAATTACCCTATGCGCAACCAAATGTGCCATTAGATTAAAGTACCAATGTTTATCTAAGACCATAACATAATCATACTTACCTCGTAAGACAAGCAAATTTTTGGCAAGACGAAACACACCTTTAATTGTGAAATCATTATCAGCAAGAGTAATTTGACGATCTATATATGGATTAGCAATTAAAGCCCAACTTGCAGCTTTTCCCACAATAATATCCAATTGACAATTCAACTTTTGCTTAAGTTGGCGAATCAATGGCGTTGCCAACAATAAATCCCCAATTGCTCCACGTTTAATCAATAATACCCTCATGGCTAATTTCCTGCTACACTAGGTGGGCGCTTAATATTTATTTTATCCACTAAATCGTACATTTGAGCTAAAATAATACTCCAATCATAGTTTTTAAGATAATCCATTACATCTTTTTTTGAACGTGACTGACGTTGTATATAGGCTTGTTTAATTGCAATAGAAAACTCTTTAGCCGTATTACCATAGCAAACCCAATCGCCCATACCCTGCCTTAACCCACCATAATCGACGCTAGCAACACCAAGCCCTGCTGCCAAATACTGGGAAAACTTCAATGGCCTCTCAACAACCTGAATATGCGGAGAATTCTTGAATGGAATTAAACCCACCGAATAATTTGGCAGTATCTCAGGAATTTTTATATTCTCTAACGGTCCATAGTAAGTAACATTCTCAGACATCATCAATGATTCATTAAAATTATGGCCATATAAATCAAACTGCCAATCTCTTAATAGCATTGCGGTATCATAAATTAATTTCAAATCCACCCAATCAGAAAACACACCAATATAAACTACTTTTTTTACTTTAGTTATATTATTAACTTCTGAAAACCCTAACAAATTAACGCCATTTGGAAGATATAAATTATCTTTGGAATAAAATTGAGCCGCATATCGATGCAACGCCTTTGAAACAGACCAGATCTGATCAAAATATCTAATCGATAATAATCGCTCAAAATTATTAACCACATAATTACTCATACCAAAATCATGAGGATGATCTTGCAAGCGTAATATTTTATGTTGAGCATTTATTTTGTCCGCAAATAAACTTAAAGCACCAACTGTAGAAATTAAAATATCGTAATGATCATTAATTATAGGTAATTGAAGCATTCCTGCGGTTTTATGCTTAAAGCCATTACTCAACCGATTTAGTAACCACAGGCTTTTAAAAATCACCTCTTCTAAATTTTGAGAAATGCGAAATCTCCCACCATTAAGCCATGCAGCAATAAAGCGCTTTCTACGCCGAGAAGAGAATAAATCTAAAATTGTACTACTACTAGAGACATACGTAACAGAATAACCATGTTTAGCAAAATATTCTGCAATCCAATTAATACCAACTTTGGCATTATCTAGCTTAAAAGAAACAGAGCCCAAAATTATAATTTTTTTCATTACAACTGCACTTTAAATAATTTCATCCATTGCCCAAAGTTAATTACGCGCCATAACCAAAAGTCAAATTTGCGTTTACCGCTAATTACTTCTTCAAAAATTTGAATAACTTCTTTTTGGTTAAAGACACCGTGACTACTTTCTAATGAATCTTCCAACAATTGGCGAAAAAGATTTGGATTATCATTAATCCAAACTTCTTCTGGAGTCACAAATCCCAATTTACTCATACGATTTTTAATCTCTTTGGGCAAAGTTGACGCTAAACCATCCCTTAATATTTTTTTGGTTACGCCATGCTCAATTTTATAATTATCTGGTAGAGCACAATTAAACTCTACAAGTCTATAATCTAAAAAGGGTACCCTGGACTCAATTGAATGTGCCATCGAATTACGATCCTCCCAGTGTAATAACATTGGAAGATGATTATAAATTAATTGAGCATATGAAGTATCTGAAATACTTGATTTGTTTTCACCATTTTTTAAAGCTGGATTTTGCGCTACATAACACAATTTATTAATATTTAACCATGAATGAGAGTACTTCTGCTTTCCAAATAATTTACCCACTAAAGTAGTTATACCTTCAGGGAAAAGACTTAAAATAGATTTCAAAATACAAGTTACAATACTACTGCCATGAATTTTATGTAGATAAAATAATTCTTTAACAAACTTTACTACCTGAGAACTTCGCAATGTTTGATTCAGTAAAGTTTGAAAATACAAACCTTGATAGCCTGCTAATTGCTCATCTGCACCTTGACCATCCAGCATCACTGAGATTTGTTGACTTTTTGCTAATTCAAAAACCTGCCATTGAGCATAGATACTGCTTGAAACAAATGGTTCATCTTGATGCCAAGTTATTGTCTGCATAGAATTGAATAAATCATCCACCTCTGGATAACAATAAAAAGCTTTAGCACCTACTTTGTCTGCAACAATATTGACATATTTACTTTCATCAAAAGCAACATGATGGCTACAAGCAGAAAATGTTTTTATTTGACGATTGTTTAACTGCTTCGCCATCACCGAAACGATTGCTGATGAGTCTAATCCTCCAGATAAACAAGAACCAACATCCACATCAGATCGTAATCTTAACTTAATTGAATCAAAGAATATCTGTTTAAATTGATGGCAAGCATCTGTGTAATTTAATTTACTTCGCGCAATTTTCAGCTCATACCAACTCTGATGCAAGAGACCAACTTGCTGAAGATCTTTTAATTGATTTAAATCAATAACCGTATACTCACCACCTCGCAGCTGATAAACATTACGAAACAATGTTTCATGCGTATGGTCCATCAAACCATGTACCAAAAAATCAAATGAGCGTTGATGATTTAATTCAGCTTTCCAACTTGGCAACACTGTAAATTGTTTTATTTCAGAAGCAAAATAAATCCCAGCATTATCTTGGTAATAATATAATGGTTTCACTCCAAAGCGATCACGGGCTGCAAAAAAATACCCTTTCACTTTATCATAAATCAAAAAGGCAAACATTCCATTAAATTTATGCAAACATTCTTTGCCCCACTCTTGATAAGCCACTAAAATGACCTCTGTATCAGAGTGAGAGATAAAGACGTATCCTAAAGCTTCTAATTCAGCCTTAATTTCTATATGATTGTATACTTCACCATTATAGCTAATCCAATAATTACCGCTATCAATACACATGGGTTGATGGCCTAAAGGCGATAAATCAACAATTGATAAACGACGATGAGCCAAACCAATTTGTAATTGAAAATCTAAGCTGTCTATAATATTGGACTGTGGAGAATAGCTGGAATATATATCATAATAACTAGATTTGCCACCTAAAATTAACTCTTGATCTTTATTGAATAAATAAAAACCCTCGTCATCAGGACCACGGTAATCTATAATATCTGTCATTTTTTGAAAATATTGTGCTGATAATAAATTATCAAAGCGAATTACACCAGCAATTCCACACATTTATAACTCCTGTAATAATTTACAAAATGCTGAATAATTTACTTCTGCTTGATATTTTGACATAAAGCTCTTATAGGCATTTTCAGACTTAATTAAACACAACTCTGGGTTACATAAATCTACCGCTAGCATTGATGCAACATCTTCAAGATTAAAATCGCGCTCAATTAACCATCCACAATCATAATTGTCAAAGATCTCTGCGACACCACCGACATTCGTCGCAATAAGAGGCAATCCATATGCTTGTGCTTCTTGCATTGAGATTGGCAAACCTTCACTAAATGAGCAATTAATCAAAGCGGTAAATTGATTCTTCGCTAAAATTTCATGTACTTCATAATTTGATTTATAACCATGAAAAAGAAATCCATTTTTCAAGCGAGTAGCCGCATATTCCTGGATTTGATTAAATAAATCCCCGCCTCCGATATGCTCCCAAACCAAATTAACGCCATAATCTCGTATTTTGGCAATTAAATCAATAATCAAGTGAACTCGTTTAATGCTCACACAAGAAGCAATACTTATTAAACATAGATTTTTACCATTGTAGGGTTGATTATTTGGAAATATTTTACTAACACCTAATTTACTCACGACTAATTTATCTCGTAGCTGATTACCATATTTATTCAGTAAATATTCCATCCCATTATCTGCAACCAGAATTAAACGATCTAAAAGTCTAATCTTTTGCAACTGAAATGGAACATAACCACGAATATTTTGATCAGCAAATAAATCAACTCCATGAGCACGAGAAATTATTTTATAATTATCCTGGGGCTGAATAAATTTAAATGCCAAAACTGGGAAATCTAGCCAGTAACAATAAAATATCACCTGTTGTTGCGTAAGACTCAAAGTATTCTGAATAAATCTGGCGGTTATACGTGCTTTGGCATATTGGCTCATAAATCTTTTTATTTCATGAAGACCTAATTTACCAACCGTCTGACGCTCTTGATATAATGATCGGTAAAATCCAATTGAACATAAATTTTTGACCGCAGCGTAAAGTAAATTGAAAATCTTTATATTGTCTATCAAATAACGATCAATTGCTAATTTTGGATCCCTATTACATTTAATCTGATTAACTGCACAAGGAACAACAACGACATCAAACACATTATTCAAGTAAACCAATTCTGTCGCGAGAAATTCTTCTCCTATATTATATGGATAATTCGCAGAAAATAATATGACTTTACTTTTTTTCAAAATACTGTATCACCTTATTAGTACAAACTTATGTTATTTAAATAATCTCTTAGCCAACTTTAAAATTTTATACAATGGATCTAGTGTCTGAAAAAACATTATGATCTCTTGATTAGACAATACATTGGAAATCTTATTATGTTGAATAAATTTTTTTTTATAACAATAAAAGCCCCAATAGTGAATAACCAATTTAACAGGATTAGCTCTTATAATATAAAAATCATGCTGTTTAAACAGTTTTTCAGTATAACTCTTATCAAAAAGTGTTTTTAACCATATGATTACTTGCGATCGTGCATATTTCAACATTTCAACTTGCTTAACCTTCGTAAGTTGCGTGGTGGAGCGACGATACTGTATCAATGGAGTGGCTAAATTATTTAGAACGCAGCCCTTAGATAATGCTTGTAGCCACAATTCATAATCCTCTGCCAAACAATTTTCATCCTCATTATAACCTAAACCCAACTTGGCAAACGTATTTCTCCTTAATGCCACCGTAGGATGAATCAAGTTACAATCCACAAAATAACTATAAGCTTTGATTAGCTCTGGAGTTACCTGCACCTTCATTAGTGTTCCAGGCGCACAATCGCCAAATACATATGCCAACCCACCGCAAATATCAACCTCAGGATGAGATTCCATAAATAAAACCTGCTTCGCAAAACGATCTGGCAGAGAAATATCATCAGCGTCCATTCGTAAAACATATTTGCCAATTGCTCGAGAAACTCCAAAATTTAAAGTTTTAGATAGTTTTTTATTTTGCTCATTTCTAAATAATTTAATCCGTGGTTCAAATTTTGCATATTCCTGTAGTATTTGATAACTACCATCCGTTGAGCAATCATCAACGATAATAAACTCAAAATCGCAATATGTTTGTTGCAAAATACTGTCAATGGCTTGAGCAACATAATTTTCTGCATTATAAACTGGCATTAAGACAGAAATAATTGGCACACTCATAACTTTATCCAACTATTTGGTAATAAATCACTAACATTAACGCTTTTATCATTAAACCATTTTGCCGGAGCAATTACTATTTTACTTAGGTTTGAGTTAAGCCATGCTCCCCACCAGCTAAAAGAACTGTTGGCTATAATATTATGTTGACATAAGCTCATCAATTGCATATCTTTATAGCTACTCTCACCGTCATTACCTGTAACATAAACGACATTACTCAACTCAAAATTTTGTTGACACCATTCAATCTCATTCGAAAAAACAAAAAAAGTAGGATTATCCACTCGTGACTTGATCAACTCAATTGCTTTAGAATAATATTCACGTGTACAAATTCCTCCGTGCAATGGATGATTAACATAATCTCCCATCCTAACGTGTAATGAAACCGCATTGTACTGCTGGATTTGAGCCGCTAATAATTTATTTACTTTATCTAACTCAGGAAATTTGAAATCAGTCTGAATAATATTGGCATATCTTTCGAAATACTTTTCACTCTGCCAATACCCTTCCAAATAACTAGTCTTACTGTTTGACAATTGACTATATTTTGGTTGATAATTAAACTCTTTTTGCACAATATAACTATTTGATAACTTCAATTTACGATAGATTCTAGATAAAATACACTGTGGAAAAGCAGCTTTTTTTATTTCGTCAACCACTCTCTCATCTGCTCTCATAATATTCAGATTAAACACACGCTCTAACTCAAACCCATTATGCAATTTATAATCTTGAAAGCTCGATAGATCCAGTGCAACCGTATTGCCATCCAATTGTAACTTACGATAGAAAGCATACTGAAACATTTGATTGCCTAATCCACCAGTACACTGTATTATTTGCATCTAATTTTACCTAATAATTTCTTTAACCAATGTAACAATAAACTTTGCTGAAAGGTGCCTATTCCACGTAATAAACTATGACCACCATACTTGTTTTTATCTCGAAGGAGAATCTTGGCTTCAAATGGTAATTGCCACCCCTCAGGATATAAATAATCAGGAGTTAATAAATTAATTTGTGATTGAAGTAATTGCCAATTATTATTAATATATGCATTCCAATGGCTTTCATCATGCCAAATTGCGACAATTCCAGCTTTAAGATCTAAATCTATATTGGCTGAGATCAATTTACAAACATCAATAAAACCTTGTGCATCACCGCCATTAATCCCACCAGCAATATATAAATTCCCACGTTCTATATATGCCAACGATGCGTTACGCTTCTCAAAGGTATAATCTTCAACCGCCTTATTAAAGAAACCAGGATGAATCCCCGCAACCAGTTTTTTTCCTTTACCAAAGAATTCATCACTCGTTATTTGTGTCTGAAATAAACAATTCCCATTAAAAAAAACAATTTTATCAAAGTTTGCCAACTGATCTTGAATTCGTAAAAATATATGATAACGGTATAAAGTATTAAATGGCCACCCTAAATTATCTTGATAAACTTTGCTTATGCCATTTTGGGACATAATTTGCTCAGAGTCAGTAAAAACAAAATAATGTTTATCAGCATCTTTACAAAAAAATTTCTCACAACTGGAGTAAAATTCCGGCCAAAAGACATCATATTTGCCTGTACAAATATATAAAATTGCTATCTTCATAAATTCAAACTTTCTTCGCAAGAATATAACAATATGGTGAATAAATCGCTGAATTTTTCCTTAGAGTTTTCTTCCAAATTGGTAGTACTTTAAAGATACATTTTAATAAAATCCGTTGAAAAATGTTTCGGGATTGATTATCCACCCAAAAATCAAAGCTACCAAAATACCCAAAGCCTTTAATTTCCAACCCATTGGCAGCTAACAATTTAGCCCACTCAGATGGATCCATTGATTCCAAAATATGCCGATTCAAATTTTCACGATCAACTAATAAATGCAGTATATGTTGTATAACACCTTTAAAATTAGGTACAGAAATAAATAACGTACCATTTTCTGCCATAAACTCAAGATGTTTTAAAATAACTTCTTGGTAATTTTCAAAATGTTCAATAAAACCAATCGAATACACTACATCAAACTTCTGATTACTACAAAATTCTTCAATTACTGCCTGTTTAAAAAAACCTACATTATAACCACTCTGCTTTAACCACTCAGGCAATTTAGTTTCCACCAATTTATTTTGGTCAACTCCGTTTAATTGATATCCTAACTCTCCAAATACAGCAAGGTACCTCCCAGGATACACCCCAATTTCAAAACATGATCCACCGCCATTGTTACTGACATGAACATTCTGCTCGATAAATTTTCTAACATCATCCTCACTAGAAACTATTTGCAAATCTAGATTTTCATAAGAAGAATTCCAATATTCCTGATTAACAATATTCGTCACTCATACCTCCAAATCAATAGATAAAGCTACTCTTAAAATTAAAGAAAGCATAACCCATAAGAATCAAGACAACAGACAATAAAAAGTAAGAGGCTAATTCTCGAATTATTCCCCGAGTAAAAATATCAGGAAATTTATTTATACAAAGATAATTTACCACAACAGTACTACAGCACAGATGAGATACAAAAGTTGCAAGAATTACTCCTGCAACGCCCAGATATCGAACTAAGACTAACGACAGCAATAAATTTAAGATACCTTCAAAAATCGCATACCGATAAAAATCTTGAATCATATTTAAAGAATATAAAAAATAATACGGAACTTGAGATAAGCCAACGCATAAAATGTATAAACTAAAAAACAACGCCAATTCATGACTAATTACAATGTGATGATTCGTCCAAAGCTCTACAAAAGGCACTAAACATAAGTTTATTCCTATCGCAACTACAATTGACCCAATACAAAATCTACGCAATAGCTTTTGTACAATTCGCCGAGTATTTTCTGGCTGATCGAGGTATTTTGGAAATTCTGCC
Organism: uncultured Neisseria sp.; assembly: GCA_964652705.1. Lineage (GTDB taxonomy): Bacteria > Pseudomonadota > Gammaproteobacteria > Burkholderiales > UBA11063 > Aquella. Next base: position 24,430 of record CAZZAV010000002.1, on the reverse strand, counting down.
ACAAATACCAAGATGTAATTAACCATTATAGAAATAATCAATAAAATTAGTTTATTTGCAATTGAATACTTAACCACATGAGATATTCCAATGCTATGGCTAATTACTAAACTATCTGTATTCATAATTAGCAACCCAGCAATTGAGTTTATAAAATAAAAATAACTATTTTTTAATAAACTGGTTACTGAAAAGCCACCACCTTGTTGGGCGGTTTTTGTAGTATGAAAATTACCATTCAATTTATTATAAAAAATTAAGACTATAAGTACAGAACTTAATAACCCAACAACTCCATTTAAAGCCACCAAACTCACAATACTCAATTTAAAATAAATTACAAATAATAAAACTAATAACGTTAAAATACTAGAAAAAATGGCTATTAGCTTCGAAATCTGAATATAACCCAGATATATCAACAGTTGCCCATACATACCCAGAGGTAATTGAATTATAAAGAAGAATAAGCTAACAACAAAAAACCTGGCTATTAGACCAAAAATTGACTCTGGTATTTTTCCCAAAAGTATTCCAACAAGATTTGGCTTGAAATAAATCACTAACAACAAACTCAATAAACACAAGGAGATAACTATTGAAATCAGCAACCCACTCCGTATTAATTTTTTGCGCGCATTAATGTCATTCAAATTCGCAAATGCAGTAGCAACCGCACTTGGCACGCCAAGATTAGCCAAAGCCAAATATGCTAAGGTATCTCCAACTAGCGAAAAAATGCTGTATTGCTCATTACCAAAATATGAAATTGAAATAGGTACGGAAAAAAAAGAAATTGAAGTTGTAATAGCTAAGGCCGCGAATGTAATAATAGTCTTAGCTCTATGTGAACCACCAAAACCAGACATTTAATTTAGAACCAATAACAAAATCTTCTGGTTAAATGGGACCAATGCATAATCAACATAGAATAATTTATCTATCGCAAAGCTACTATGTTGCAAAGAATTGTTCATGGTTTTCGCAATTTTTTCATATTAATCTTCTAGGTTTTTATTGGTTAGTTTCAAAATAAAAACGACCTAAATTAAGCTCAACAAATAATTAATTTGTTCTTGAATATCAACTTGATGATTTCCAACAAATAAACCATTTTTATCAATGAGTTCTGCATTGCTTAACTCACCATGAATTTCATAATTAAAATACTTCATTACTTCATTCTTAGCAAAGTTACCTGCAACTATTGGGCGGCACTCAATGCCTGCAACCATCAGTTTTTGGGCTAACTCTTTTCGCTTTAACTTCGAGTTCTCTTTAATTACCAACGAAAAACCAAACCAGCTGCTCTTACCGATTTCCTGCTGAATATAAAAATCACGATGACCTTTAAATAACGATTGAAAATGCTGTGCATTATTTCTGCGCTCTTGAATAAACTGTGGTAATTTTCGTAATTGTTCAGAACCAACCGCAGCTTCCATCTCAATTGGCCGGACATTATAACCGGGTAAAACAAATCTAAATGATTCTTCAAACGGGTCGTCACTTTTTTCACCACAAACATGATTAAACTTTGGCAAGTTACGCGTCCAACCATGCGCTCTTAAGGATAATAAAATATGATACAGCTCTTCATCATCAGTCACAACCATGCCGCCTTCCATGGTCGCCATATGATGACTAAAGAAGGTGCTAAAGCTGCCCATAACGCCAAAGGTTCCAGCTTGTTTCTCTTGAAATAATGCCCCCATAGATTCACAGTTGTCTTCAATAACGATAATCTCACGCTTATTGATTATCGCGTTAATTGCAGAAAAATCATTTGGATTACCTAATAAGTTGACGACCATTAACAACTTAGTTTTATCAGAAATAGCATCTCTTAAAGCATTTAAATCATAATTTAAGGTATGTTTGTCAATATCTACAAATTTAAGCTTTAACCCATACTGTGCCAATGGATAATAGGTAGTTGGCCATGAAACAGCAGGCACAATGACTTCATCACCTGGCTTAAGTCGATTCTCTTTACAATAAAATAATGCCGCAGTCATAATTAAATTAGCAGAAGATCCAGAGTTCACCATTACGCAATACTTACTACCGACATAATTAGCAAATTCTGTTTCAAATTTGGCAACATATGCCCCCATTGAATAATGACCGCTTTCAATCACATTTTGAATTACTTGAAGCTCAAAATCATCCCAAGTACTACTAGCCAAGCTATATTTTTTAGGACTCATTACACACCTTCGGATTCTAAAAAATAATTATATGTTTCCGTCAAACCAGAAACTAGATTATGTGGAGCGCTCCACCCTAAATTTTTCATCTTGCTAATATCAATTAATTTCTGCCGCATTCCAACAGGTTTGGTTAAATCATGAACAAATGTTCCATTATACCCAATTATTTCAGCAATTATTCGATAATAATCATTAATTGAATAATCATGACCAATACCCAAATTTGTATAATAATCTAACTTAGTAAAATTATTTAAAGCAAAAAATATTCCATCCGCGCAATCACTAGCTAACATAAATTCACGTCGTGCCTCACCGTCACCCCAAAGTTCAATTACTGAGCTTGCGGTCAATTTCGCCTGATGGATTTTCTTAATTACAGCTGGTATCAAATGTGAGTTACTCTCGCCAAATTTATCTCCACGACCATATAAATTACATGGAATCAAAGTTTTATATTCAACTCCAAATTGTTTACTAGTATATTCACATAATTTAGCAACTGCAATTTTAGCTAAGGCGTAACCTTCATTGGTCGGCTCTAGTGGAGCACATAACAAATACTCTTCTTTAAGTGGGTTGGTATAATCTCGCGGATACATACACGAACTACCCAAATTTAATAGCTTTTTAACTCCAACACAACGTGCGGCATTTACTAAATTAACCCCCATAGTTAAATTAGTATTTAAAAAACTAACTGGATTCTGAATATTAGCCTGAATACCACCCACAAGCCCAGCACAATGAATAATCACATCAATTGAATTTACTTTAAGATACTGCAAAACTACATCATAATCAAAAAGGTTCAATTCATGACTAGATGGCGCAAAAACATTATATGATTTGCTCGCAGAATGCTCTAATAAATTGCGCCCAACCATACCTGAGCCACCAGTCACCAGAAGATTATCCATTACTAATATCTCGCCAATTTGATTTTTTCAATATAGCTCAAATCATGTTCAACCATTATCTCAACTAAATTTTTAAAACTTGTTTGTCTTGGATTCCAACCCAATAATTGCTTAGCCTTAGCTGGATTCCCCAATAATGTCTCAACTTCAGTTGGACGAAAATATTTTGGATCAACCTCAACTAAGATTTGCCCTGTTTCTTGACAAACTCCTTGCTCCGCAATACCATCACCGCGCCACTCAAGCTTTATGCCAACATAATTAAATGCTAATTCAGTAAATTCACGAACCGAATGTTGTTCTCCAGTTGCAATAACAAAATCCTCTGGTGTATCATGTTGAAGCATTAACCACATACATTCAACATAATCTTTTGCATATCCCCAGTCACGTAATGCATTTAAATTGCCTAAATATAATTTTTTTTGATAACCTTTTTTAATATTTGCCACTGCCAAAGTTATCTTACGCGTTACAAAAGTTTCACCACGCCGTTCAGATTCATGATTAAATAATATACCATTCACCGCAAAAATATCATATGCTTCACGATAATTTTTGGTAATCCAAAAAGCGTATTGTTTAGCCACCGCGTATGGGGAGCGAGGATAAAAAGGCGTAGTTTCCGTTTGTGGAACCTCTTGCACTTTACCATAAAGCTCAGAAGTTGAAGCCTGGTACACTCGCGTTTTTTTAACTAAACCAAGTATCCGTACAGCCTCCAAAATTCGTAATGTGCCGATCGCATCACTATTAGCAGTGTATTCAGGTACCTCAAATGAAACCTGAACATGTGATTGGGCGGCTAAGTTATAAATTTCATCCGGTTGAGTCTTTTGAATAATATGAATCAATGAAGTGGAGTCAGTCATATCGCCATAATGCAAATGTAACTTACGTTGCTTATGCATATCTTCAACTAAATCATCAAAGTACAAATGCTCAATTCGTTGAGTATTAAAAATTGAACTCCGTCTTAAAGTACCATGTACCTCGTAACCTTTTTCAATTAGTAACTCAGCCAAATATGATCCGTCTTGACCATTAACTCCAGTTATTAACGCTATTTTCTTCATTCAATTATTTTCTTAAAGTAACCGGACTAAAGCCGTTTGTCATCCCATCTATAAAGATAAGACATTTTAAATTGTACTAAACTTGATAACGTCTAAAGGATACTATCAAACAAAAAATATCTCACAAAATGTTGCCATATTTCAAAATATAAAAGTAATGAACTACTGAATACACACCAAATTAGATTTTTTAATTAGCACAATCAAAAGTTTTAAAATAAAACATTAATTTTTAGAAATATTATATAAGTACGATAAAAATTTTAATTATATCATCTAAAAATACCTTAGATTTAAAAGCCTAAGGTATTTTTATCAATATGCGGACAAAACCAAATTAAATTTGTTCTGGAATTACAGCTTCTTTAAAGGTATCAATCTTAACTACTGGCACTTTCTCTATAGTGTAACCTTTAGGTTTTTCTGCAGTGTAAAAAAGATCAACACGCTGATTACGTGGCTGATGCCCATCAGCATCTTTTTTGAACTTCTGCTCACGATCACCTAAAGCAACGATCTCGATTTGCTGATCTTGTACACCCATATTCATTAATGCAAAACGTACATCTTGTGCTCGTTGCATAGACAAAGTCATGTTCTTTGCTGAATCTTTATAATCATCAGCATTGCCAGAAATTTTGATTTTAGCACCACTAAATTTAGTTAAATATGTCGCATTCCACTCCAAAATTGGCATAAACTGCGTGGTCATTTTACTTTCACCTAAATCAAATAATACCGCATTTGGCATAGACTGCACCAAATCACTACGCTCAATCAACACTGGTGTACCTGATACTTTAGTAGCAACTGGAGCGGATGCGCTCACTGGCGCAGATGCAGTAGCCGCAAATGCTCCTGCCATAACGCCTAATCCTAAGACAGCAATAATAATTTTTTGTTTAACCATAACTAAACTCCTTTTTTAAATAATTACACGAATCAGAATAGAAACTAGAACCTTTATAAGAAAAGCAAGTTTTAACTCTTCACAACTTTATTTAATTATACTCACAAAACTACACTTGCGCATAGTTTGCAATAAAATCTTCAACACTCATCGCACCAAGATCAGACCCATCTTGCTTACGCACTGTAATTTGATTATTGGCAACTTCGTTATCACCAACCAAAATCAAATAAGGGATTTTCTGCATGGTTTGCTGGCGAATTTTGTAACCAATTTTTTCATTTGAAGAATCAACTTCAACACGGACACCACGCGTCGTTAATTGTTGGCAGATTTGCATGGCATACGTAGATTGTTTTTCTGAAATATTTAATACAGCAACTTGCACTGGAGCTAACCAAAATGGTAAGTGCCCTGCATGATGTTCAATCAAAACACCAATAAAACGTTCCAATGAGCCAAGCGCCGCACGATGTAACATCACTGGTACTTTTTTACTCCCATCTTCGGCGATATAACTAGCCCCCAAGCGATTAGGCAAATTAAAATCTAATTGTAAAGTTCCACATTGCCACTCACGCCCCAGGCAATCTTTCAATGCAAATTCAATTTTAGGACCATAAAAAGCCCCTTCGCCAGGTTGTAAAGTAAACGCCAAACCTTTGTGCTCTAATGCTTTAGCTAATGCATCTTCGGCGGCATCCCATAAATGATCTTCACCAACACGTTTTTCGGGACGAGTTGAAAGCTTTACTTCAATATTAGCAAAACCAAATTTCTGATACACACGATAAACCAAATCAATAAACTTAATTGATTCAGATTCCATCTGCTCTTCAGTACAGAAAATATGTGCATCATCTTGGACAAAATTACGCACACGCATAATTCCATGCAATGAACCTGATGGCTCATTACGATGACAAGAACCAAACTCAGCTAAACGTAATGGTAAATCCCGATAAGATTTAAGCCCTTGATTATAAACCTGAATATGACATGGACAATTCATCGGTTTTACTGCATAATCTCGATTTTCGGAATGAGTCGTGAACATCAATTCACCATACATTTCCCAATGCCCTGATTTTTCCCATAAGCTACGATCAACAATCTGAGGGGTTTTAATTTCTTTATAACCATCAGCCTCTAATTCACCACGCATGTATTGCTCAATTGCCAACCAAATTTGCCAACCTTTGGGATGCCAAAACACCATGCCTGGCGCATCTTCTTGCAAATGGAATAAATCTAACTGTTTACCTAATTTACGATGGTCGCGTTTTTCGGCTTCTTCAAGCAAATGTAAGTATTCTTTAAGTTCATCTTTATTACGCCAAGCTGTACCATAAATTCGTTGTAACATTTCATTTTTAGAATCACCACGCCAATAAGCACCCGCCAACTTCATTAATTTGAAAGCTTTAATTTTGCCAGTACTTGGTACATGCGGACCGCGGCATAAATCAATGAATTCACCCTGACGGTACAAAGAAATAATTTCACCAGCAGGAATTGAACTAATCACCTCAACTTTATATTTTTCGCCAATCGATTCAAAATACTCAATTGCCTCTTCACGCGACATTTCAACCCGCTCCACAGGCTGGTTTTTATCAACTAATTGTGCCATTTTCTTTTCAATAGCAACTAAATCTTCAGGAGTAAAAGCGCGCTCAAAACTAAAGTCATAAAAGAAACCATTTTCAATAACTGGGCCAATTGTAACCTGAGCTGACGGATATAATTGCTTAACTGCTTGAGCCAATAAATGTGCCGTAGAATGGCGAACTACTTCTAAACCTTCCGTATCTTTCTCCGTAATTAAACGTAAACTAGTATCAACACTAATAGTGTGACTTACATCGACTAATTTATCATTAACTACGCCGGCTAAAGTAACTTTAGCCAAACTCGGACTGATGTTTTTAGCAACATCAAGAACAGTTACCGCGCTATCAAACTCGCGAACGGAACCATCCGGTAAAGTAATTTTCAACATTTATTTTCCTTAATATATCGATAGACTCTTGAAATAAGCTCATCTAGGTCGCATATTTTAACATAATCTACGTTATAATCACGAGCATTATAACGGTTTTAATGCGAAAGGAATCAGCATGGAACAATTTCACGGAACCACTATCGTTGCAGTTCGTAAAGGTAATCAGGTTGCTATTGGTGGCGATGGTCAAGTAACTCTTGGACACGTAGTTATTAAATCAACTGCCCGCAAAATTCGCCGACTGTATAAAGGTCAAGTAATTGTTGGATTTGCTGGAGCTACTGCCGATGCCTTCACATTATTTGATCGCTTCGAAGCCAAATTAGAAATGCATGCAGGCGCGTTAATGCGTTCGGCTGTTGAATTAGCTAAAGAATGGCGTACCGACCGCATGCTCCAAAAACTTGAAGCAATGTTAATTGTTGCGGATAAAGAGCATAGTCTAATTATTACTGGTACTGGCGATGTACTTGAACCAGAATATGCCATTGCTGCAATTGGCTCAGGTGGATCGTATGCTTATTCTGCTGCCAAAGCACTAGTAGATAATACCGATAACCTTAGTGCACAACAAATCGTCAAGAAATCACTTGAAATTGCTGGTGATGTATGTATTTATACTAACCAAAATCACATCATTGAAACTATTGAGTGGTAAACAGATGAGCAATATTCGCCCTTATTTAAAGCATTTCCCGCAAATCGCAGATTCGGCATTTATTGATCCAAGCGCAGTTATCATTGGTAGAGTGACAATTGCCAAGAATGCGTCAATTTGGTGTAACGTGGTAATTCGTGGTGATGTTGCTGCAATTAGTATAGATGAGAACAGTAATATTCAAGATCTAACCATGCTCCATGTTACGCATGACAATCCAGGTAAAACAGTAGAAACCTCATTAGTAATTGGCAAAAATGTTACCGTTGGGCACAATTGCTGTTTACATGCCTGTCAACTACGTAACAATATTTTGGTTGGTATGGGCACAACTATTTTGGATAATGTGGTGGTTGAAGAAAACGTAATGATTGGTGCTGGAAGTTTAGTGCCACAAGGAAAGCAGCTTGAAGCTGGACACCTATACTTTGGAAATCCTGTCAAGCAGATTCGCCCACTCACGGCTGCAGAAATTGCACATTTGGCATATTCTGCACAGCACTATGTTAAAATCGCGCAGAATCATAAAAATTCATAAATTTAACTTTTAAAAGGACTCACAATGACTCAAGTTATTTTGAACACTACTCTTGGTGCAATTAAACTAGAATTAAATGCTGAAAAAGCTCCAATTACAGTAGCTAATTTCGTTGAATATGTAAAATCAGGTCATTACAATGGTAAAATTTTCCACCGTGTAATAAATGATTTCATGGTTCAAGGTGGCGGTATGGATGCTAAAATGAAAGAATCGGCAACACGCGATCAAATCAAAAACGAAGCAAACAATGGCCTAAAAAATGACAAATACACAATTGCAATGGCACGTACTTCACAACCACATTCTGCAACTGCGCAATTTTTCATCAACGTAAAAAACAACGACTTCCTTAACTTTAGCGCAGAAAATGCACATGGTTGGGGTTATGCTGTATTTGGTAAAGTTATTGAGGGCACTGAAGTTGTGGATAAAATGAAAGTAGTAAAAACTGGTCGCCATGGTATGCATGATGATGTTCCAGTTGAGGCTATCATTATTGAATCAGCGACTGTTGTAGAATAACCTTATTCAAAATACGATGCCAATTTGGTTGCGCAACATTAACCATAGCAAATCTCAATCCTAGATTAAAAAACTGCATGGTTAATTTGCGCAATTTTCATTTTATATCTCCGCATGGTAATTACCAGATACTACTCCCCATAACAATCAACACAATTAAATCATATTTTATTAAAACTTTACCTCCAATTATTTGCTATAACAAATGTAGCTTTTCAAGCAATTTCAAAGAAATATCAAATTGACTCTGAATTAACTCTAGCCATAGGCAAGATGGTGTAAAATAGCAGCTGAAATACACTATTTAACTGGAGAAAAAATGAAGCAAACTAAAATTATTGCAACGATGGGACCTGCCTCGTCAAGCTTGGAAATGATGGAAAAATTAATTCAATCTGGTGTAAATGTTTTTCGCATGAATTTCTCACATGGCACACACGAATTCCATGCTGAAAATATTGCTAAAATTCGGAGTACTGCGGCCAAATTATCAATGCCAGTTGGAATCATGGGAGACCTGCAAGGTCCTAAGATACGCGTAAGTAAATTTATTGATAATCAAGTTACCCTAGAAAATGGTGCAACTATTACTCTTGACACTGCTTACACCGAGCTTGGTACAGCTGACCTAGTTGGCGTTGATTATAAAGAATTATCTCACGATGTAAAAAGTGGTGACACGCTACTTTTAGATGACGGTAAAATTACTTTCACAGTTGCCAAGGTTGATGGTAGCAAAGTTATTTGCAATGTAGTTCAGGGCGGAGTTCTAAAAAGCAATAAAGGCATTAACAAACTTGGCGGTGGTTTAACTGCACCGGCCCTAACCGACAAAGATCTAAATGACATGTTGTTCATTGCTGAGCAAAAGCTAGATTATGTTGCAGTCTCATTTCCTAAAGAAGCTGCTGACATGATTTTTGCTCGCCGTAAACTAGTTGAAGCAGGTTCAAATGCACAAATTATTGCTAAAATTGAACGCACCGAAGCTGTAGTAAAAAACTTGGATGCAATTATTGCCGCTAGCGATGGTGTGATGGTTGCACGTGGTGATCTAGCGGTTGAAGTTGGTGAAGCTCTAGTTCCTGGACTACAAAAGAAAATAGTAAAACTTTGCCGTAAAAAGCACAAAATCAGCATTGTAGCCACACAAATGCTAGAATCAATGATTGAAAATCCTGTTGCCACACGTGCTGAAGTTTCAGATATTGCAAATGCAGTTTTAGATGGTACTGATGCTGTCATGTTATCGGCTGAAACCGCAAGTGGAATGTTCCCATTGCAAGCCGTACAGACTATGTCACGAGTATGTGAAGAAGCCGAAAAGATGTCTGAAAATGATATGGACATTCATTTTAGCCATGAAAAATTCGCCAATATTCAACAAACAATCTCAATGTCAGCGTTATTCAGTGCTTATCATATGGAAGCAAAAGCAATCCTAGCTTTAACCAGCTCAGGCTCAACTGCTCGTTGGATGTCACGCGTAATAAGTGGCGTACCAATTTATGCTATCACAGGATCCCAAGAAGCATTACAAAGCATGTCAATCTATCGTGGAGTCTATCCTTTTATAATGAAAACATCATCCAAAGACTCATTTGAACATGCCAAAGAAGCTTGCGAATATCTAAAACGTCAACATATTTTAAATGAAGGCGATTTAGTAATTGCAACAATGGGGGAAAAATTCTCTAAAGTTGGTAGTACCAATACATTACAGGTAATGACCGTTTAAATTATTGTCCAATCTACAAATATAAGTAGCACTCATTTCTGAGTGCTACTTATATTAAAAATATTTACTTTGGTTAACACAATCCATTAGTCAAAACTTACATCATTTCATATATAGTACTTTCATACTAATAAATAAGTACAAAGCAAAAATGAATTATTCGCAAGAGAGTGACAATCTACACACTACATATTCAAATGATTTAGACGAACTGTCACAGCATTTTTATGTGCCGTCAATCCCTCTAGATCCGCCAAAATTTCTACAGTTGGGCCAAGATGACGAATTCCAGCTTCAGACAAATTTTGAAATGAAATTGACTTCATAAATGCAATCACATCTAAGCCGCTATACATCCGTGCATAACCATAAGTTGGCAACACATGATTAGTTCCACTCGCATAATCGCCAACTGATTCAGGCGTCCACGCACCAACAAAAACCGAACCTGCATTCATCACTTGTGGTAAATAACTTTCCGCATTCTCAATTTGTAAAATCAAATGTTCTGGTGCATATTGATTAGAAATAGCAAAAGCTTCTTCAATATCTTGTGCAATAATCGTCGCACTTTTAGCCAATGCTTGTTCAATAATTGACTTACGTGATAAATAAGCGGTTTGACGCACTACTTCCAGCTTAACTTGCTCAGCCAACGTTTGCGAAGTTGTCACCAAAATCACTTGTGCAGCCACATCGTGTTCAGCTTGAGCCAATAAATCACTTGCCACAAAGACTGGATTAGCTTTTGCATCGGCAATCACTAACACCTCAGATGGACCAGCTGGCATATCCATTGCCGCACCTTGATGATGTTGTGCTGCCTGAATTTTGGCTTCAGTCACGTATTTATTACCTGGACCAAAAATTTTATAAGTTTTCGGAATTGATTCGGTACCAAAAGCTAAAGCTGCAATTGCCTGCGCCCCACCAACTTTATACACCGCATCGATGCCACAAGCTTTAGCTGCAAATAAAATCGCTGGATTAATCGTACCATCTTTACTTGGTGGAGTCACCAAAATTTTGGTTGGACAACCCGCAATTTCCGCTGGAATTGCCAACATCAGCATCGTTGATACTAATGGTGCTGTGCCACCAGGAATATATAGACCAACTCTTTCAATTGGACGGAAAATTTTACCAAGTTTTGCGCCATTATTTTCAAACTCAAAAGCTTTCGGAGCACTCACGCTATGATAATGACGAATATTGGCAATTGCATCTAAAATCGCTTGTTTTTCAGTTACTGAAAGTTTCTCCGTTGCCGCATACTCATCTTCACTTACAATCAATGAATCAAGTTTAGCTCCATCAAATTTCTCAGCATAATCATATAATGCAGCATCGCCACGTGTGCGCACATCATCAATAATACCTTTAACCAAACTAGTTAATGCAACATCATCGCTACTCGAACTACGGCTTAAAACCTGCTCTTGTTCGGTCGAGCTTAATTCATTCCATGTTACTACTTTCATATTTTACCTTTTAAAATATACCATATTTCATTTTTATATAATCAAGAATCAATGAGCTTTATTACAACTATTATTTACCATTTTAAAATTTTAATGCAAAATTACAGCTACTCTGAAAGAAATTGTCTGATCAAAATATTACGACTTTTCCGCCATATAAAATTTTAGATATTCGGTAAATCATACTCTTCCTTGACATAATCAGGAATACACGAATACATAAAGTTAAACAATGATTCAAAATCTTCGCTATCATAATATTTTATCATTGTTTGATTAAATTCTAATTTGCGTTTGGCTGATATGTTTATCATAGGTAATCCACACGACAGTAGAACACCACTCATCATCATACGTGCAGTACGCTTATTACCATCAAAGAAAAATTGAATGCGCGCCATTTTGGCAAAAAGCAATATGGCGGTGCGATATATTTCAATTGTCACAAGTTGCTTACCCAATAATTTCTGATTTATCTCTTGCTCTAAATTATCCCATAATAGATTTAATTCAGCTGCTTTGGGTGGTAGATAATCAGTTCCCGAGATGCTGACTTGCCCTGTGCGAAACTCACCCCATATCAATGTTTCTTGATTAGCCACTAAATTGTGCAAACGTAAAAGATAATTTTTATCAAATGAAAAAGAACCATCCTCAATAGTGATAAAGAAATACCGCCATGCTTTAATTTGATTGAGCGTGATGAGTTCATCTTGTAATTTGTGCCCGCCAACGGTTATACCATCCAGAAGTGTTTGTACTTCTGGTACAGTATAATTAATATCCTCGAGATTGACCACATCGGTAACGATCTGAGCAATTAGGCGTTTGGCATCAAATAGTGCTTTGGTTTTCATATATCAATTTTTTTCTTGTGCTTCAATATAAAAACAAGTCTGATTAGGATTTAATGCCATCATTATATTAATTATGATTTTTGCAAATTTTTGTATTTCATGCAACGATGTTTTATGTTGACTATAGTAATCAATAACGCTTCCATGATTATCCATATGCAAACCCTTAATAATAGATTCTAACTTTGCGAACAAATCACTCTCATCGGATATTCTAACACCTATTCCATCAAAATGCACACCATGGAAATTATGAGTACTGTTATGGCTCTTAATTAACTGAATTATTTTCGTAATTGATGCTTCAGAAAAGACAGATTGATCTCTATACTCTTCTGTTAAAAATTGACTGATAAAATTTACTTTCATAAAGCTTTCGATCAATATCCTAATTTTATTACCATAATTTATGGCTAAACTATAATCTTCAACAATAGAACTGTTTTTACATAGAGCATATATATCACGGAACAATAACAGAAAAAATGAATCAAAATATCCTGCTACATTATTTTTTAAATTTATTTTTAACTCTTCATTACTTCGCTCTAATTGATAATAGCAAGAGTGCTTACCTAGTATTCTAATTATGTTTGTCATAAAAATATGACTATGAGTAAAAATAAATACCTGCCCTTTATCCTCTGCTGCGTCCAGAATACAACCAGCTATTTCTTGGTTAATTTTAGCAACTAAATATGATGTGGTATAAATTCTATTTTCATCTAAACTAGAAATAGGATCATCAATTACAACGACCAAATTTTTTAATGAATTTTTATTATAAAATAATTTGAGTCGTGCTAAAAAATATGCAAATGATAATGTAGTCTTCTCACCTTCACTTAATACCACTCTTAAATTATCATTATCTATAATCGACGTATTTATTGTGATTTTATAATCAGTATTAATTTTGTATTTTGATAGGTTTAGGGCAATTAAATAATTATTAATTGTTTCAATGTCTGGACGCTTGCGTGAACTTATTTTGTCTATTTGACCTTGTACTTCTAAATTTCTGCTTTTAAGATTTTTTGATTCATCTAATAATTTGTTAATAAGCATGTCATTGTCAAAGATATTTTTTTGGCAATTAAAACTATTATACTTGGCTTTATTAATTCTTAGCTTTTTTAACACATTTCTGACTTCTGATAAATTTTTTTCTTGTGATTTTTTATCATTTAAAATACTATTAGTTGAAGTTACTACGTCAGAGATATTTCCATCATGCAAAGTCAGTATATTTTCATATAAAGATGAAAATATATCTTTATCATTAATTCCATTACGATCATTCACCAATGTTCTAAGAGTTGAAAGATATTTCTCTAATTTAGAAAAATATTCATCAATTATTTCCTTTTGCGAATCAAAATTACTTAAAAATGGCTTAAATTTATCAAGTTTAGCAATCAGTGACAGCTTATCAAATGACAAACTCTTTATATCTTTATTTAATAGATTGATTACGTTATTGATATTACTATCAAACTCATTAAGAGCTTGGTTAAAATAGTTAACAAACTCTTGCAAGGTATTATTTTTTATTTCTTGAATACAAAATGGGCAGACTTCTAAATCATGCGCAGAGATTAATTGTCGACCGTCTTTGATAAATTTTTCCCCTACAATCTTTAAATGTTCTTTTATGCTTTCACTAACATAACCAGCTTCTTTATCTTTGTCAAAATTAAAAACTTGTTCAAAAAGATCATGAGATGAAATTACTGATATATTTGGCGTAGAAATAGCCTCTAAATCAGTAAATTTCTTAATAGCATCATTCAATTTGGAAAATTCTTGTTCTTCAGTTAAAATACCCTGAAATACATTAAAATCATTAACATCAATATTTTCATTAAAGTTTATTTCTACTTCTGCTTTTGTAATTTGAATTTCTCTAGTCGTAATATTTGTTCTAACTTTATCGAATTCTAAATTTAATTCTTTATTTGTAGAGCGTATATTTGAAATTTCACCTAATTCACCTGATTTATCATTTCCATTAATTTGCTCAAATCGCTCCAAATTCAATTTCAATTCAGAATTAAGTGACTCTAGCTCCTTTGACTCTTTGCCTAGACTAGACCCCTCCAATACAACGGTTTTATCATCAAGTTTTTTTAACCCAAATTCACCGTTTAATGGCAAATTTTCAGATAAAAAATCACTGTTATATATTTCCACATTAAATGATGTACTTACATTAGGATTATGACTATTTATATTAATGGAACTATCGTCTTTTAATAAAAATGAAACTTCTGGAGGCATCGTTGAATTGATAGTTTGATATTTGCCTATATGACTATTTTTATTTATTAATAGCTCAAAAGCCCTAGTTATAGACGTTTTACCTGAACCATTATTAGCAAAAAATACATTATAGTCTTTAAACTCATGATTCGTATTAACAGCATTAATTCCGCAAAAATCAGAAATAGTATTTATTTTCTTTATATGAATAGACATTACTGCTTACCTAAATAATTGTTAATAATTCTCTAGTATTTTCCAATTTTTACTCACCAAATAAATTTACCACTTATGTAATAAATAACCCCAAACGATTAATCACTTCTAAAATGCAAGATTCAAACATTTCATTATCTCATTTTATTTTCACACATACTTACCATACACACTACATAAAACAGCCAAAACTCAATAATGACTGTGGATATTCTTGCGCTTTTGATGAATTATTGCCAAGACCTCAAGAACATCATTTCTCACGCGATATGCCAAAATATATGGATACTTATCAACTACTAACTCCCGAGTGCCAATCTTCTTACCTGAGCGTCCAATGGATGGCATACAAGAAATTGTGTCTATAGATTTTCGAATGATTAACGTTAATTCTTTTGCCAAGAGTGGATTAATTTGTCCATAGTAATCAAGTTCAGATTCTAAATTGGATAGTGCACGTTTTGTCCATAGAATATTTAGAGCCATTTGGTTAAAACTCGCTCGGCTTCTGCGGATGATACAAACATACCTGCGTCGGCTTCTTTAATTCCTGCCTCAACTTCCTGTAATTGCCATTCTTCGAGGGATATTGCTTCTTCTAGCCAATGTAATAACAAATCAGCCTTGTTGCGCTTAGTCGCTTTAACTAATTGTTCGAGCTTATCATATATTTCACTCGGTACGCGAAATGAAATTACTTGGTTTTCTGTTTTCATGATGTCTTCCTAATCCAAGATTAATGATAGATAATAGCATATATGCAATACCCGTAAACAAATTTAAATTTTGTTTACGGGTATTCTAGCTTTAATAGATAGACTTAAATATTTTACCATTGCATCACTCTAACCCTACGATCATACAGCAAAGACTACTCCATCATCTTTTCAATTGGCAACACCAAAATTGACGATGCACCGATGCTTCTTAACCGTGCAATCGTATCCCAGAATACACCTTCTTTGCTCACCACATGCACCGCAACCTTATTATCGGATCCATGCAAATGAAGCACAGTTGGCGACTCACAGCCAGGTAAAATATCTTTCAATTTACTCACATTATCTTTATCGATGTGTAGCATGATATATTTGCTATCTTTGGCATCAATCACACTTTGCAAACGATAAATCAATTCCGCAGTACGTTGACGGATTTCATCATCTGCAGAACGTCTACCAATTAACACTGCCTCACTTTGCAAAATAACTTCTAACTCAAATAAACCATTTTCTTTTAGCGTTGCACCAGTTGAAACCAAATCACAAATTGCATCAGCAATCGCAATTTTTGGAGCTAACTCCACCGAACCATGCATAACCAAAATCCGTGCTTTAACCTGATGTTTTTTCAAAAAATCACGCAATGTTTCAGGATAAGAAGTTGCAATTGTTTTTCCGGCTAAATCAGCAATAGACTTAATTCCTGATTCTTGTGCCGCTGCAATACTTAGGCGACAGGCAGCAAATTTTAATTTGGCAATAATTTCTAAATCATGTTCTGGATTCTCAAGAATATATTCAACATAGCCATTCTCACCAACAATACCAATATCACTAGCATTACTATCAACAAAACCTGGAATATCATCATCACGAATCATCAAGAAATCCGTATTCATTTCTTTGGACTGAATCAAATAGTGATTTTTAGCTGGGCGCAATTTAAAACTACATTTATTCAATAAATCCAAACTACCTTCAGATAATTTACCCGATTTTTGTAAAGCTACTCGTAAACGTTTTTGTTCATTCATCTGGGACTACTCCACTCTAAAATTTATTTTAATTTTTATCAATTACTTAAATAGAATTAATTATCTGCAACGCCTGCTGCTGCAATTCAAGATTAGCACATGCCAAACATTGGCCATTGAATTCACGACTCAACGGATTACCTTGCCAATCGCTAATTACACCACCACTTGCGGTAATAATTGGTATCAACGCAGCCACATCATAATATTGCAAATCGGCTTCCATTATTATGTCAATATGCCCTGCCGCCAACAAACCAAAAGCATAAGCATCGCCACCAAACGAGGTTAAACGAACTTGCTTACGAAGTAATTCAAATTTGGACTTTTCATCATTTGTCGTAAACATATATGGCGTTGTTGCATTCAAACGTACGTCAACCAATTTATTGACTTTACTTGTCTGCAAAAACTGTTGGTTTAATTGCGCTGGAATGCCAACCAAGGCACTAAAACGCTCATGACTGATTGCTTGGTCTATGACGCTCAAAATTGGTAAACCATTTTGCAGTAACGCCACCAAAGTTGTGAACGTTGGCTTACCCGTAGAAAATGCCACCGTGCCATCAATCGGATCCAAGACCCAACAAAACTCTGCACTCTCTCCACTATTGGCAAATTCCTCACCGATAATGCCGTGCTCAGGATAATGCTGTTTAATCAGTTCACGCAGACGTAATTCAATTTCACGATCAGCAACCGTAACTGGGGTTTTATTTTCTTTACTATCAATTAATAACGGTTGACGAAAATATTTACGACTAATTTTAGCAGCTTCATCTGCCAAAAAGTTGGCAAATTCAAATAATGCGCTAGTTTTAAAATTTAACACAACTTACTTCACCTATTAAATACTTATACCACTAAAAATACTAAATGTAGAAAACTCTGCATTTAGCAATATATCCATTTCATTATGGTATTAAAACATTAACTGGAACATTAGAACTCGTACCAAGATTATGATTACCTAATTGGCCATAATCATTATTACCCCAACAGTAAAAATTATTCTTAGTATCTACGGCACAAGCAATACCCATTAAATAAATATCGCCATAATCAGCAACACTAATATTTTTCAATTGCGTCATAGACGAAATTGCTCCAGATGTTGTATTGACCGCAACTGGATAAGTGCTATCTGTGGTACTGTTATTACCTAATTCGCCGCTTGCGTTCAAACCCCAACAATAAGCCTTGGCATCTGCAATCCCACAAGTTGAGCCAGATCCAGACGCAATCATACTAAATTTAGCCCCTGCAGGAATTTGACTCGGAGAACTGCCAAGCAAGACTCTAAGCGGAACTGGTGAATTTCCCAAGGTATTAATATCTGCATTTACGCCTAGCTGCCCTAACCAATTATTTCCCCAACAATATCCACCACCATCAACATCAACAGCACAAGTACTAACTTCATTGGTTGGACAAGGTGTATTAGCTGATGCTGAAATTTGCTTAAGTGCAGTTTGTGCTGTAATTTGGCTACTACTATTATTTGGACTGACTGCCACGGCCGTTGGATATAAATTATTTACATAATCACCAGAACCACATTGACCATTGGTATTCCATCCCCAACAAAAAGCTTTCCCATGCTCATCTAAAGCACAAGTGTATAAACTGCCAACTGCAATATCAACTAATTTGTCATCACTTGAAATAGCGCTCGCACCACCTTTGCTAATTAAGGTCGGATAATTAGAATTAGTTGTTGTACCATTACCGAATTGCCCCTGAGTATTATCCCCCCAACAATAACCTTCTCCATTACTGTCAATTGCACAGCTGGCATTATTAGTTGTACCAATCTTAATCAATTTACTATCTAATGGAATTGCGCTACTACCTCCTTTGGCAACCTTTACTGGATAAAGATTACTTACAGTATTTAGGCCATCGCCAATGTTACCAGCCTCACCATCTCCCCAACAATAAGCATCGCCACGATCATCAACCGCACAACTTGCACCATCAGAATTATATGCTGAACCAGTTGCAATCGAAACCAAATTGGCACTTTCAGGGATAGCACTATCACCACCAACCGCAACCGCAACAGGAATACTTTCATTTAACATCGTACCATTGCCCAACTCACCACGAGAATTACTTCCCCAGCAATAAGCTTTGCCTAACTTAATTCCACATGCATAAATTGCAGCAGTCGACACAGAACTAACTCTATTTTCTAAAGTTTCAAAATTAAAGTTTACTGGTAACAATGCATTATTATTTAAATCAGTAATTGTGGATTCAAGCTCAATATAATAGATGGTACCTGGACTCAACAACTCCGCTGGAGCAAACGTATATGTATTTGTTCCAGTTAAAATCAATGTCGTAGTTGTCACTAATTCACCACTTAAGCTATTTTTATGCAGTGTAACACTCGATGTATTAACATTCAGAACTGATTCACTAAAATGTAACTTCATTTCTGGAAGCAACGCTACATTAGACTCCCCATTACTAGGCGTAACAATACTCACCATCGGTGACGTGTAATCCCCTGTAGTGAAGCTAAATTCAGCATTGACGGTATTATTTGCCACCGTCTTGGTATTTCTCACAATTACGTAATACTTCGTATTATCACTTAATACTGATTGTGGGCTAAAACTGAAAATAGTATTATTGGAGTTAGCAACAATATTACTAATTGCCACATTTGAGTTTAAAGATTTTTCAGTCTGGCTTAGATTTGCTGAAGTTGATAAAATTATTGTACTCGAATTTATAGAGCTTGGATTCATGCTCTCTGAAAACTGCAAGACAATAATTGGCGTTAATGAAACATTAACCGCGCCATCGGCGACACCACCAGCGTTAGAATCCATGATAACAGAAGTTACAGGCGGCGGCACCACAGCGCATGTCACGCAACCTCCGTTCCCACCACAAGAAGCTAATAGAATAATTAAGCATATTGAGCTAAATACATAAGCCATCAATTTTTTCATTAGGTAACCTTTAAAATATAACTCACTCTAAAACAACTAGTACACTATGGCGTAACGGTTTTATTACGATGACGCTCCGCTATAACTTCGGCAATATCATCCAAATTCATACCTTGCGCATGTAGCAATACTAGTGAATGATAAATTAAATCCGTCATTTCACCCAAATAATCTTCGCGAGTCTCCGCCAAAGCAGCAATTACCACCTCAACCGCTTCCTCACCAACTTTTTGGGCAACCTTATTCAAACCTCGTGAAATTAATTTATGCGTGTAACTACCTTCCGTTGGATTAGCAATTCGATCCTGAATTACTTGATCAACCATACCAATATGACCTAAGCCAGATAATTTTTGTTCACTAAAACATGAAATACTCCCTGTATGGCAAGTTGGACCACATGGACGTGCCATGATCAAAATTGTATCTTGGTCACAATCAATAAAAACATCTTGCAATAATAGATAATTTTCACTGGTCTCACCTTTTACCCACAAACGTTGCTTGCTGCGGCTAAAAAAGGTTACCTTTTTAGTTTGCAATGTTTGACTTAATGCTTCTTTATTCATATAACCCAGCATCAAAACTTGCAAAGTAGCACTATCCTGCACCACGACAGGAATTAAACCATCAGAGCTTTTATTAAAATCAATCGCATTTATATCTTTTATCAATTCCATTACCTTTCTTTATCTACTTAATCAAATAGTGTTTCTCAACTTAGCGGCGGACTGCAATCTCTGCGTCAGCCAAATAACCTTTCAAATCAGCAATCGTCATTATTCCCTTGTGAAATACCGATGCTGCCAAGCCACCTGTGGCTTTAGTTTGCAAAAATAAATCTTTAAAGTGCGACATCTCGCCAGCACCACCTGAAGCAATTACTGGAACCGTAACCAAATCAGCCAGCAAACGTGTTTGTTCTAAATCATAACCCTTACGCACACCATCTTGATTCATACAATTTAAAACAATTTCACCAGCCCCGCGATCAGTGACTTCTTTTGCCCACTCTAAAGTATTACGACGAGATTTAACAGTCTTTTTCTCATCGCCAGTGTATTGTAAAACCTGATATTCTCCGTCTTGATTCCAACTATCAATTCCAATCACCACACATTGACTACCAAAACGCTTCGCTAGTTCTTCAATCAAAGCTGGATTCTCGAGTGCTGGAGAATTTATCGATATTTTATCTGCACCATTGGCTAAAACCTCTTCAGCCATCGCCAAAGAACGAATTCCACCAGCAACACAAAATGGAATATTAATTTGCTTAGCTACTTCACGCACCCATAGGCGATCATTATTTTCAGCATTGCTACTGGCTGTAATCGCGTAAAAAACTAATTCATCAGCCCCAGCTGCAGAATAACGTGCGGCAAGCTCCAAAATATCGCCAACAACTTCGTGATTACGAAATTGCACACCTTTAACTACTTGGCCATCACGGACATCCAAGCACGGAATAATGCGTTTTTTTAACATAAGCTACTCTTAAATATAATTAACTTTACTCGCTAATAATTGCAGTTTAAAAAGCTTCGATTTTACCATATTAGTCAGTTCTCATTAAGATTATTCTAGCCCACGATATAACACACCAAATGTTTCTAACAGAGAAATATCTGCTAGAATATCGCCCTTAAATTTACGACCAATCAAAATAAACACAACTTTAAAATGCGGATCGAATATTCACATAGAAATTATATCTATTGAAGGTGTGCATTAGATAATTTATAATCTCTACATAAAAATAAATATTAAGGATATGAAAATGTTAACGTTTATTAGAAAATTAGAAAAACTTCCAGTTGCTGTTGCAGGATTGGCATTGGGAATGGCTAGTATTGGTAACGTAATCGCAAATGAACTTCCAATTGGTCCTGGTTTCTATATTTTCCCAGGAATTGCAACCTTTTTACTACTTTTAATCGTAATTAAAAAATTATCTAAGCCCACATTACTCTGGCATGAAATTAGTCACCCAGTTTTAGGTAGCTTTATCCCAGCTTTTGATATGTGCTTAATGGTGATTTCTGAATTGGTCGCTAGGTATAATTTACTTCTTGGGCAAGCATTATGGTACAGCGCAATTATTCTCCATATTGTATTTACAGCGTGTTTTTTCTATCACCGCTTTCGTAATTTTGATTTAAATCACATGCTACCAAGCTGGTACGTACCGCCCGTTGGAATTGTAGTTGCATGTGTTACCGGTAGTCAAATGCATGCCGAAAATTTAGTGCACATAATTTTTTATATTGGCTTAACACTATATGCAATTATGTTACCAATTATGCTCTATCGCCTAATTTTTGGTGATCGTATTCAAGATGCGCAGTTACCATCATTTGCAATCATGGGTGCACCAGCAAGTCTATGTTTAGCTGGTTATTTAACCGCATTTGATAACCCTAATCCTCAAATCATTGGGATTTTGTTAGCTCTGGCTTTAATGATGACATCATTAGTTTATATTTCAATGTTTCGAATTAATAATTTAAAAATACAATTTGTACCAATCTATGCATCATTTACCTTTCCTCTTGCAGTTGGTTCGGTAGCACTTTTTAAATACTCTCGCTATGTTGGTATTGATAGTGAAGCTGGACAATTTTGGCATACGCTTGCCAAAGTAGAAATGTTCTTGGCAACCGCTGTAATTCTCTGGGTCTTAATTAAAATGTTTAAATATGTGAACCAAGAATTTAAAATGATTCAAGCATAGACAAAAATAATCATAGCATTCTTCATAGGCTAAGATACAGGATTTGATACTTATAGCTTAGCTTCAATTACTTCATCTGTTAGGAAAATATCACCATGTAATACAACGCTTTAATCGACTCAACTTTATAAATACAAACACTTATATTAACTATTAATTATTAAAAGAGAATCAATGAATCACACCAAACACCTCTCAGCGACAAAAATAATTTGCTTTGCTTTAGTTATTTTAATTTTACTAGGACTAAACTACAGTAGCTTTAGTTTCAAACACTTTTTACCAGGAATTGCTTTAATTTGTGGAATGATCTTAACTGGCATTCAAAATGATGAATTTATCGGACATCAATCAAAACTTTGGTCAAGCAAAGTACTTAGTTACGCAATCATCTTTTTAGGTTTTGGATTTAATCTAGGCAATATTCTAAAAGCTGGTGCTTCGGGATTAGGCTATACGGTAATTAGTATTTGTGGAACTTTAATTGTTGGATTATTAATTGGAAGAATGTTAAAAAATAACGGCAAAATTTCAATGCTAATTAGCTCTGGAACTGCAATTTGTGGTGGTAGTGCGATTGCGGCAATTGCTCCAGTTATCCGTGCTTCACATGAGCAAACAGCCGTAGCAATGGGCGCAGTATTTTTATTAAATGCAGTTGGTTTAATTTTATTCCCATTTATCGGACATCATTTAGAACTAAGCCAAACTCAATTTGGTTTACTAGCAGCTTTAGCAATTCATGATACATCTTCAGTAGTTGGTAGTACCTTAGCTTATGGTCCACAGGCACTAATGGTAGGTACAACTGTAAAATTAGTCCGTGCTTTGTGGATCATTCCTGTGAGTTTGGTAATCGCAATCGTTTACTCACGTCAAAACAAGCAGGAAGCTGGACACGGTAAAACCAAGAAGCCATGGTTTATATTATGGTTTATTTGCGCATCATTAGTTGTAACTATCATGCCAGGCCTAACTCAGGCTGGTCAACATTTAAAGGAATTTGGTGAATCACTGTTCATCGTTGCGTTATTTTTAATCGGCTACAATGTATCATTTAAAAATTTGAAAGCCGTTGGTGCTCCAGTTCTAATCCAGGCTGTATCACTCTGGATCATAGTTTCGGTACTGGTAATTAGCGCATTAAAGACTGGCTTGTTACATTAACTTAATTTAAAATTAATTACTTCTTACAATGCCTTGGATTTTTCCAAGGTTTTTTAATAACGATAAACTTATAATTATATAGTTAGCGCAAAAATAAACTTCAACTTATGTTAATATACATCCTTATGAATGCATACTCCCAAGATCTAAGAAATAAGGTAATTGACCTTTATAAAACAGGTAACTATTCTAGAAAAGCAATAAGTAAGCTTTTGTCTATGTGTTATGCAACTATTTGCAGTTGGATAACACAGTATGATGAAACTGGCTCCTGTGATATTCCTCGCCCAATACGAAAAGGTCGTAAACGTAAATTTGATGATAAAGAATTGGTCTTAACATACCTAAATAACTACTGTAATGATCTAATAAAATTGTAGATATATATATCCGTTACAGGTTAATATA
>CAZZAV010000001.1:0-187142 GCA_964652705.1 uncultured Neisseria sp. | reverse complement strand
ATATTCTGAGTATAATTAGGGCAATAAAATGGCTTTAATAGTCTACAGAAATATTTGACCATTACATCTAATATTATGCAGAGGATAAATATTTTCCATAAGTTTTATTCTTTGCTTTAAGTTTTTAAAAATCTTTAAATGCAAGCTTAATTTATCTTCAAGAACAAATTGCTCTTTTGATCATAATTGTTTAATCTATTGTTAAATTTGTAGCGTTCAAATTTTATCTAAGCTATTAATGAAGCAAAGGCATGTGGCCTTTTAGGTTTTAACTATTA
Organism: uncultured Neisseria sp.; assembly: GCA_964652705.1. Lineage (GTDB taxonomy): Bacteria > Pseudomonadota > Gammaproteobacteria > Burkholderiales > UBA11063 > Aquella. Next base: position 186,864 of record CAZZAV010000001.1, on the reverse strand, counting down.
TTGTTGGAAATTTCTCCATGTTATTTGTTTGAGTCGCTAATTTTTAAGATACCAGTAATATTAAGGATATTATAAATTTCATTGTAGTTTAAAATAGTTCTCAGACTATCTTGCTTATTGATGTCTCTAGTTATACAAGTACAAGCTAATTTTTTTGTTATTAGCGAAGCCAAGTAATTCACTAATTGTTATAATTGTGATTAGCTCGCTATTTTGGGTTATAACTGGCTGAGTATCATGCTTCTTAATAATCAATAAATTATGTTTCACATATGATTAATTAGATGGAATACTTGTATGATATAATGATTGATCTAGACAGAATGTTAGGTTTATTTGATTGTAGAATTAATTTTACATCTTGCTTAAAGCGCAAAATTGATGGTTTACGTTAAATAGCGATTTTCTGCTATTGATGAATTATATTTATAGAGGTTATAATCTATACAATTTGTATTACCTTAGGAGCCTTACGTGATTAATTATAAAGATAGTGATAAGTATAAGACTGGCATTAAAATGATGGAAGAGAAGTACGAGCAATCAGTTATTGACTCAGTTGATAAAGGTTTGTATGAGTTTTCTCCTGAGCTTGCTGATTTGGTCGTTAGTCATGGTATGGCTGAAGTTTGGGGAGAGAAAACCTCTTCTATCGCATTAAAGGATAAAGAAATGTTAATTGCTGCTACTTTGATTGGTCAGGGTGGTTGTGATGAAGAGTTTGAAGGGCATATTTATAATTCTTTAAACGTAGGTAACAGTAAACAACAAGTTAAAGATTTATTAATTTTATTAACTCTTTATGTTGGCGTGCCTAAAGTTCTTGAAAAATTACCATATGTTATGAAGGCATTTAAAAAGTTTGATGAAGATAAAATTAATAAATAAAAAGGAAATATAATGAAAGCAAAAAGATATGTAATTGAAGCGTTAAAGGCTGAAGGAATTAAACATGTATTTATGGTTCCTGGTGGCGAATTAGATCCAATTGTATTTGATATGGTTGAAGAAGGTAGTATCCAGCCAATTTGTTCGGCTATTGAAGGTGGTGCCGCATTTATGGCGGATGGCTATTCAAGAAGCTCGAATAGATTTGGTGTATGTGCTGCTATTGGTGGTCCTGGAATTTTAAATATGGCAACTGCTATTGCGACTGCTGCTGCGGATCATTCACCAATGTTAGTAATATCTGGTGATGTCCCTCTGGATGAGGAGGGAAAAGGATTTATTCAAGATAGTAGTTCTTTGGGTATTAATACCTCTGCGGTAATGGCTCCATTAATGTCCGGCCAAGTTGAAGCTCATTCCGCACACCAAGTGCCGTTTGGTTTAAAAAATTTGATGACAAAAATGTTAACTCCTAGCACAAAAGGGCCAGTGCATTTATCAATGACACTTGATGTACAAGATAACGATGTGCAAGATGATGCAACTTATAAGCCTGTGTCAGAATCAATGTTGCATCCTAAATATTTGAATGAATCTGCATTTGAAGAGGCATTTACTGCGTTATCAGAAGGTAAAAAAGTAGTTATTTATGCTGGTAGCGAAGTAAGAAAATCATCTTCATGGGAGTTGTTAACTCAATTTGCTGAAAAATATAGTATTCCTGTTGCAACAACAATTAGTGCAAAAGGGGTTATTTCAGAAGAGCATGAGCTATCATTGGGTATTATTGGCTGGGTTATGCATCCGTATGCTAATAAATTAGTAATGGAAGATGATGTTGATGTAATGTTGTGTTTAGGTGTTCAGCTTAACTCTGCTGAAACAATGGCAGGCAGTAAAGAATTCAAAGCTAAAACCACAATTGTTAGTTATCCTAACTTCCATAATGTTTTCCAAAATATTGATTATCAATATGAAGTTCTTGGTGATAGCTATTCATTCTTATCTCATGCTTTACAAATTAATGATGCGCGTAGTATTAAATTATTGGCAGGTAAACAATTACGTGAAGAATGGTTAGCTGAAGCAAAAGCATCATGTAATAATGTTAATGTCTATGACGTCGAAAATACAGCTAGTAGCAGTAAACCGATTCATCCAGCAAGGTTGGTTAAAGCATTACGTAATGTGTTACCACAAGATACTGTTATGGCTATTGATTCTGGTGCACATATGATGTTTGCATTCCATTATTGGACAGTGACAGATCCAACTCAAGTAATTACTGCCCTAGACTACATGGGGTCTATGGGATGGGCATGGGGTGCAGTTATTGGTAGTAAAGTAGCTTTGCCAAATCGTCCACATGTATTATTTACCGGTGATGCTTGTACACTTATGCACGGAATGGAAATTAAAACGGCAGTAGAATATGATATACCAGTTGTATTTGTGATTTCAAATAATCGCGCTTATGGTAATCCCAAGTTACGTGCAATGAAATTTAGTCAAAAAGTAAATGACTTCATGAATATACCTGCTTTTGACTTTGCTGCTCTTGGTCGTTCCTTGGGTGCTGAAGGATTTACGGTAACTGATCCAAGTGATTTAGAGGCTACGATAGAAAAGGCCTATAAACTTAATAAACCAGTGGTAATTGATGTTGTTGTGGATAACGTACCTACGCCAACAAAAGTTTATGATAAGTATTTTGCTGCCAGCTTCTTTCATGGTGGCAAACTATGATTTGATGATAAGCTATTCATCGTTGAAAGGCGCTAGCCTTGGAATTAAAATATGCATCTCTATTAAGAGATGCATATTTGTGTATGATACAATCTAAGTGTGTTATGTTAATATTTAGGATAAATATGATGCCTGATCGTTACTATAATGTAATTGCCAAGCTCTGTAGTTTACTATTGGTTTTAAATGCTATATTAATTTTTATGTCAGATGTTTTACCTGTTTTGATTAATCATCCAGCTAGCGATTTAATTTATACTTCAAAATTCGGGCTTCAGATATTTCTTCAAATAATTAACTCATACTTAATGCTATTTTTTGGTTTACTCATGTCTAGTCGTTCTAGAAAGATTTGGCAAATTACTTTAGTGTTAATGTTTCTTGTATGTTTGTGCAATATATTTTTATGGGCTAATTTTCTTGTTGACTTATTAACCCTATTATTATTCTGTATAATTGTTGCTACATATAAAGTTTATGATCAAGATTTATTTATTTCTTATGGATTTATATTTTTTGCTGGTTTACTTATTTTTGCTTTGCTTTATGGGGTAATCGGGGTATATTTATTAAGAACAGATTTTAATAGTATAAAATCTTTACATGACGCGTTATATTTTTGTATAGTCACTTATAGTACAGTTGGATATGGTGATATTTATCCTATTACTCATGTTGCAAAGTATTTTGTTCTAAGTATGATTCTGGTTGGTATAGTGATTTTTACATCAAGTATTACTTTAATTGTTTACAGTATGAATGTAATTTTGAGAAAGTTATTGAACAACATTAATAAAGGGAAAGTAGGAATGAGTAATCACATCATTTTAATTGGTTATGGTATTTTGGCAAAGATTTTAATTCAGCAGTATAGGAGAGATAAAAAAGAGTTTCTTGTGCTCGATACTGAGACAAACTTTGATTATGACCGTCAGGTGCTATTTGATGAGAAAAAGCTATTGGTATCTCCATATATGGGACATGTAGAGACATTATTAAGATCACAAGCAGAGCTTGCTGAAAAGATTATCATTGCTTTTGATACAGATGAAGCTACTATATTTGCAACAATGAATATTCGTGAGTATTTGGAGTCGAAGAATCTAAGCAAGATGCCCAAAATAATCTCACGCATTCTTTATCAGGAAAATATTGGTAAGGCAAAACGTTCTGGAGCAGATAGTGTAGTGTCTCCACATCTTTTAACCGCAGAAAAAATAATGGAGACTGAGTAAAGCAAGTAATTTAATATTTATACAATTAGACAGGTCTTGCATATAAATCATAATCTTTACTGGCAATTACTTCAACATCAATAATTTCACCAACTTGAATTTGATCGTATTGTCCCATGTTTTTGATATAAATTAGACCATCAATTTCAGGTGCATCATATTTGCTACGCCCGATGATGACCTTGCGTGTTACTTCATCTACTATCATTGGCATAATTTTACCAATTTTAGTTTGTAGTTTAGCTAGGCTGATTGCTTGCTGATGTTGCATAAAACGGTGGTAGCGATCTTCTTTAATTTCTTCTGAGACATGGCCATCAAGTTGATTTGCACCAGCTCCTTCAACGTCTGAATATTTGAAGCAACCAACTTTTTCCAATTGAGCCGTCGTCAAGAAGTTTAACATCATTTGGAAATCTTCTTCGGTTTCACCAGGAAAGCCAACAATAAAGGTACTACGGATCGCTAGGTCTGGACAGGTTTCTCGCCAATTAGCAATTCGTTCTAAGAGACCATTAACATTTCCTGGGCGCTTCATGGCTTTTAAGATTCGTGGGCTGGCATGTTGAAATGGTATATCTAGGTACGGTAAAATTTTACCAGCAGCCATCAATGGAATAATATCATCGATATGTGGGTAAGGGTAAACATAATGTAGCCGCACCCAAACATCTAGTTTAGCCAATTCTTGGCATAGATCTAAAAATTTAGTTTTAACTGGTCTACCATTATAAAATCCAGTTACGTATTTTTGATCGCTACCATAAGCTGCGGTATCTTGTGATACGACTAATAATTCTTTTACCCCAGCCTTGACTAATTTTTCAGCTTGATTTAAAACTTCACCAATTGGATATGAATCAAGTTTCCCACGCATACTTGGAATAATACAAAATGAACAAGTATTATTACAACCTTCAGATATTTTTAGATAAGCATAATGTTTTGGAGTTAATTTAATTCCCTGTGGCGGAACCAAGTCAACAAACGGATCATGTGGTTGTGGAACATGTAAATGAATTAAATTTAAAACTTCTTGGGTTGCATGTGGTCCAGTCACGCCAAGCACATTAGGGTATTTAGTTTCGACTACACCTTCTTTAGCGCCAAGGCAGCCTGTTACAATTACTTTGCCATTTTCACTGAGAGCCTCACCAATTGTTGCTAAGGACTCTTCAACTGCTGTATCAATAAAGCCACATGTATTAACCACGACAAGATCAGCATCATTATAGGTGTTGACAACATCGTAGCCTTCGGCTTTTAAATGCGTTAAAATGTTTTCAGAATCAACTAGTGCTTTTGGACATCCCAGAGAAATAAAACCGATTTTGGCCATAAATTATTTTTATCCTTTTGTTGAGCTAAATGGGAATTTGATCATACTCATTAAGCTTTCAGCGTGTGTATGAAATTGATCTTGAACTTGTTCTTGTACTTGCAAGAAATTAGTTGTGCTTGCAGTCAAGTATTCAAAGATATTTTGTTGTACATTTGGTCCGCGCTCACTCCAAAATTCTTTCCACAGTTCAAGACTCGACGGAATCGACTCCTTTGGGTGAGTAGCTTTGAGTTGTGAATAAAAACGCTTTTGTGTTTGGCGTAATAAATCCATACCTTGTTCTAAAAATGGGCTTACTGCAGGTTGGAAAGCTTTGCCATAAAAACGAATTATTTGAAATAAGAAATCATTCGAAAAAATTGGTGTTGCATTTACTTCTTCATCCAGAATAATTTGAAGTAAAACGCTACGCGTTACATCAAGTTCTGATTTTACATCGAGAACTTGAATTATGTCACCATCCATAACCATTTGTTTAATATCTTCTAAAATGATATAGGTGCTAGTCGCCGTATCATATAGTCGGCGATTTTGATATTTCTTTATAAGTCTTAGTTCTGCTGGTTTCTTCATAGGTACCTAATCGGAAAAATTATAAGGATTATGAAACTAAAAATTGCTTGACAAATTATGGTGCAATGCACCATAATTATGTATGTAAAAATTTGCATGGTAGTAAAACCACGTATAATATTATAGCATAATGTGGCACTACTATCTGATTTAATATTTTATTTAGGAGAATAAATAATGTTAAAATCCAACGATCAAATTAAATCTGAAGCGCAAAAGTCAATTGATATTGCTTTGGACTTAGTGACTACTTCGATTCATAGTGTTGAAAAATTAACCCATATACAGCTAGAATTATCACGTCAAATATTAATGGAAACTACGCATGTGTTTAAAGACCTGTCAGTTGGATCTGACTCCAAAGAAATTTCCGCACGATTAAATACAGTTGTGACTAAAGCAGTTGAGAAAAATATAGCTTCAGTGCGTGACGTGTTGGATGTTGTAAGTGAAACTCAAACTAAAATTAGTCAAATTACTGAAGGTAATTTACAGCATATTCAACAATCAGCTTTAAATTCAGTTGAGGGATTGGCTAAATATAATCCAAGTGGGGCCGAGGCCGTTGGTGAATCGGTAAAATCTTGGATTCAAAATTCAAATCAAATGTTGGCTGCGTTAAATAAAGTTTCTGCGCAAGTAAGTGAGTTTGCAAATAATAATATTAATACTGCCACTGATGCCGCGTTAAAAGCAGCTAAAAAAGCTAATGCTAAATAGTAATGCTAATTAAAGTTAGTGACCTGCAAGATTTTGTTTCTTGCGGGTTTTTTTATGCTCTGGAATAATCATATCGGCTAAGGTTTTTTCTGGTAAAATAACGCGATAATACTATCAAAAAAATTCAGTTTAGGAATAAATAAACTACTATGACCGAACTCGAAATAGTCTGGCAACAATGTCTTATGTTGGTAAAAGAACAGGGTATTGTTAGCGACACCGAATTTAATACTTGGCTGAAGACTTTACAGCCACAAATTAATGATGGTAAATTGGAAATTGTAGCGAGTAATCGTTTGATTCACGACTTTGTAAATAAAAAATACTGGTCAAAAGTTAGTGGCGTGCTTAGTGAGTTAACTGGTGGCGTTGCAGTTAGCTTGGTGGTATCAAGTGTTGCCTCAACTCTAAATTTACAGCGTGATAGTGCCCAAGTTATTGCTCCATCTTCGAATGACTCGGTAACGCCGCTGAGTCAGGCTGCACCAAATCCTTTGCGCAGCAATAAACCAATGAGTAAAGCTAAACAAGATAAAGAAGTTTTAGCGCAATTACACCAATCGACAAAATTAAATAAAGATTTTACCTTTGATACTTTAGTGAGAGGTAATTCTAATCAAATTGCATATGCAATTGGTATGCATATTACACAGGAGCCAGGCAATCGTAATCATAATCCACTATTTATTTATGGCGGCGTTGGGCTTGGTAAAACTCATTTGATGCAAGCAATCGGTAATGAAGTTCATAAGAAAAACCCAAATGCAAAAATTCGTTATTTGCACGCCAATGATTATATTCAGGATGTGGTGCGAGCTTCAATGAGCAATGGTTTTGATGCGCTGAAAAAATATTATAATAATTTAGATCTTTTATTGATGGATGATATTCAATTTATCGCGGGTGATAAAACTAAAACTCAAGAAGAGTTTTTTTATACCTTTAATAATTTGTTGGAAAAAGGCAAGCAGGTTATTATGACTTGCGATACTTATCCGAAGAATATTGGTAAATTGAACGATCGCTTAATTTCGCGTTTTGCATCTGGCTTAACTGTAGAGATTCAACCACCAGAGCTAGAAATGCGTGTAGCAATCTTGAAAAACAAGGCTCTTCGGAATAAAGTTACCTTGGATGATGATGTTGCTTTTTTTATTGCGCAAAATATTAAATCCAATGTGCGAGAACTAGAAGGTGCTTTAAACAAAGTAATTTATCAAGCTAAATTTTCTTCAAAAGGTCTTAGTATAGCGTTAGCTAAAGAAGCGTTGATGGATATTATTGCTGGTGAGTCGCGCACTGTATCGGTTGAAGATATTCAAAAAACTGTTTGTGATTTTTATAAACTAAAAATTTCTGAATTGTTGTCAACTAAACGGACTCAGTTAATCGCACGTCCACGTCAAATTGCGATGACTATTTGCAAAGAACTGACCGATTATAGCTTGCCTGCGATTGGTGCTGCTTTTGGTGGGCGTGATCACACCACGGTTTTGCATGCACAACGGACAATTACTGAGATGCGCACTAAAGATGAAAAAATGGAACGGGATTACAAGCTTTTAATTCAAATGTTACAAAATTAGTTATTGAGGTAAATTATGTTAATTAAATTTCAGCGTGACACGCTTTTAAAGCCATTGACGCAAACGACTGGGTTTGTTGAAAAGAAACAAACTATGCCAATTTTATCGAATGTTTATTTGAAAAAATCTGCTGATGTGGTAACGGTTATTGCTAATGATATGGAGATTCAAGCAACTTTGCAAATCCATGGTGGTATTGAGGGTGATGATTTTGCAATAACTTTGCCAGCTAAGAAATTTCAAGATGTTTTGAAAGCTGTTCCAGATGGTGAAATTAGCTTAGATGTTAGTGATAGCAAAGTTACGGTTAAATCTGGACGTGCAAAATTTACTTTGCAATCTTTGCCAGCTGAGCATTATCCATTATTGACTTTAAGTGATGCTTCAATCGGTGAATTCAAATTGACTCAAAGTAAATTACGTGAGTTAGTGGGTAAAGTACAATATTCAATGGCTGCTAATGATACTCGAGTTTTTCTAAATGGAATGCTGCTTGAGATTAAAAGTAATCAATTACGTTTGGTGGCAACTGATGCGCATCGCTTGAGTTACGTAAATATTTCTTTGGATACAGAAGTTGCAGATACTAGCGTAATTTTGCCGCGTAAAACTATGTTAGAAATTCATCGATTATTGGAAGATAGTGATGAGTTGGTGACAATTAAATTGTATCCAAATCAAGTTTGTTTTGAAACTTTGAACAAACAATTTATTACCAAAGTTATTGATGGCAAATATCCAGATTACGAACGTGTGATTCCTCTAACTAATGATAAGTTATGTTTAATTAGTCGTGAAGAGTTTTTACGTGCGGTACAACGTGTTGCGGTTATAGGAATTGATAAATTAAAAACTTTGATGTTGGAACTCAAGCCTAATTTATTGACAATTAGTTGTCGTAATGAAGAGCAAGAAGATTCACGTGATGAATTAGTTATTCAATATGGTCAAGATGCTGAATTACGCCTGAATTTTAATATCAGCTATATTTTGGATGTATTAAATAATAGCAGCGATGAAAATTTACAATGGGCATTTTTTGATAATCAACGTAGTGTTTTGGTTACAGTGCCTGGTGAAGTTGATTTTAAATATGTAATTATGCCATTGCGTGCATAATTAACTGTGCAAGTACACAAAATTATTGGATAATAAATAAGCCAACCGCTTAAAGAATAGGATTATATATGACAGATACAAATCTCCAGAATTATGATAGTAATAGTATTAAGGTTTTAAAAGGTCTTGATGCTGTACGCAAACGTCCAGGGATGTATATCGGTGATACCCAAGATGGTACTGGATTACATCATATGGTGTTCGAAGTTTTAGATAATGCTATTGATGAGGCATTGGCTGGGCATTGTAATTCAATTCGAGTTGCGATTCATGAAGATAATTCTATTTCAATTGAAGATAATGGTCGTGGAATTCCAACTGATATTCATCAAGAAGAAGGTCGTTCTGCGGCAGAAGTGATTATGACTATCTTGCATGCTGGTGGTAAATTTGATAGTAATACATATAAAATTTCTGGTGGTTTGCATGGGGTTGGGGTTTCAGTAGTAAATGCTCTATCGGATTGGTTACGCTTAACTATTTGGCGTGATGGTAAAGAACATTGGATGGAGTTTAGACAGGGTGATGCAGTTGCTCCGCTTAAAGAACTTGGTGATGCACCGAAAGGTCGCAAAGGTACACGAGTACACTTTTTAGCTAGTGCTGAGACCTTTGGTTTAGTTGAATATCATTATGATATTTTAGCTAAGCGGATTCGTGAATTATCATTTCTGAATAATGGCGTGAACATTGTAATGACTGATTTACGTAGTGGGCGTGAAGAAAACTTTGCTTATTCAGGTGGTGTGGCAGGGTTTGTGGCCTATATGAATCGAAGTAAGACAGTTTTACATCAGAAAATTTTTCATTGCAGTAGTGAGAAAAATGACATGGGTGTTGAAGTTGCAATGCAATGGAATGACTCATATTCAGAAACAATTCAATGTTTTACCAATAATATTCCTCAACGTGATGGCGGCTCGCATTTATCTGCATTACGTGCTGTAATGACACGGACTTTGAATCAATATATTGAAGAACATGAATTAGCTAAAAAAGCCAAAGTTACCACAACTGGTGATGATATGCGTGAGGGTTTGGCTTGTGTTTTATCGGTTAAATTACCTGATCCTAAATTCTCATCGCAAACGAAAGATAAATTAGTTTCTTCGGAAATTTCGCCAGTTGTGCAAGAGCTGGTTAATGAAGGTCTGAAAAGTTATTTACTCGAAAATCCAATTGATGCAAAAATAATTTGTGGCAAGATTGTGGAGGCTGCACGAGCACGTGAAGCTGCACGTAAAGCACGTGAATTTACGCGCCGTAAAGGTGTTTTAGATGGCTTAGGTTTACCAGGTAAATTGGCTGATTGTCAGGAAAAAGATCCTGCAAACAGTGAACTCTATTTAGTCGAAGGGGACTCGGCTGGCGGTTCTGCTAAGCAAGGTCGCGATCGTAAGAATCAAGCTATTTTACCACTTAAAGGTAAGATTTTAAACGTGGAAAAAGCTCGCTTCGATAAAATGCTTTCATCGCAAGAAGTGGTAACCTTAATTACTGCATTGGGTACTGGAATTGGTAAAGATGAGTATAATGTGGATAAATTACGTTATCATCGAATTATTATTATGACCGATGCCGACGTTGATGGAGCGCATATTCGTACGTTATTGTTGACCTTCTTCTATCGTCAAATGCCAGATTTAGTTGAGCGTGGACATATTTATATCGCGCAACCTCCATTGTTTAAAATTAAGCAAGGTAAAAATGAGCGTTATGTTAAAGATCAAGAAGAAATGGATCAATACTTATTGGAATTAGCCTTAGGCAATGCTAAATTTAGCGCTGATGGTGTAACGTTAATTGAAAAAGATCAATTAATGAACTTAGCTAAAGTTTTCTTGAAGGCTAAACAAGTAATTGATTCGCATAGCCGTTTTATGGATCGACAAATTTTAGAAGCTCTATTACGTGTAAAACGTTTAAATTTAGCTACTCAAGAATCGGCTGATGAAGCAGTAGCGATTTTAGGTGCAGCTTTAGCAGCATTTAAAGTAAACTTTGAAGTCTTGTTTGATGAGATTAAACAAAGTTATCGTTTGAAAATTGTGCGGATTGAGCATGGTAACTATATTGTGACGAATTTGGATAGCTATTTCCTTGAAAGTGGTGATTATTCAAGAATATCTAAAGCAGGTGAGATGGTTGAAACCATTAGTGGTGCTAATATGCTAGCTTGCCGTGGTGAAACTAGTAAACAGGTTGCGACCTTTAGCGAAGGTCTTGAATGGATGATGGCTGAAGTAAAAAAAGGCATGAATGTTCAGCGCTACAAAGGTCTTGGAGAGATGAATGCCTCGCAATTATGGGAAACTACTATGGATCCTGAGGTACGTCGTTTAATGCGTGTAACGATTGAAGATGCGATTGCAGCCGATCATATATTTAGCACTTTGATGGGTGATGAAGTTGAGCCACGCCGTAATTTTATTGAAAGTAATGCTCTTCGTGCACGGAATGTAGATATTTAATTACAATTGATTTTTACTTGGGGAAATTTATGCAAAAATCTATTCAATTTAGTTATGAAGAATATAATTCTAAAGAAGAGCTTAACCAAGCTGATCGTGCTGTGCTTGAGGCTGCACTAGTAGCGGTAACACATGCTTCTGCACAGTTCTCACATTTTCATGTTGGCACTGCCGCTCGTTTAGCTGGTGGTGAAATTGTAACCAGCAGTAATTATGAAAATACTTCGATTATGAATTGTGCTGAACAAAGTTTGTTATTGCATTTGCATTCAGTCTATCGTGAATTTACAGTTGAAACTATTGCGGTTACTTTTCAAAATATGAATGCTGGAACGCATAGTGATTTTCCAATTACACCATGCGGTAAATGTCGTCAATTATTATTAGAAGCTGAAGAGAAATCTGGTAAACCAATGCGAGTAATCATGGCAGGTCAATCTGGTAAGATTCACATTGTTAATGGGATTCATACTATGTTACCATTATCTTTTGGCGCTAGCGCATTGCAGCATTAAGACTTGTATTTATGAAAGCCTTGCTCTGTTTTGAGTAAGGTTTTTTATTATAAGATTTAAATTACTTAAGAGTTTTGTGTAATTATATTTATATAGTTTAATTTAATGCCAAAATAAATTATGTACTAATATGGTGTTTCACCTTAATTTTCAGTATGTTATAAATTATTTGTCTTCATATAGTGTTCATTAGATTTTTTAAAATATTAATCAAATAAATTAGAGTTATTATTTATTCACAGATATAAATAAATGAGGTAGATAGATGAAGTTCGCTAATAGTATTCTTGGGTTAATTGTATTAAGTTTAACAGCTTGTGCAAATAATCCATTTAGCTCATATAGTAAAACCAGCAATTCAACGTTGGAGCATATTTATAGTGGTAACTTGGCTTTGGCAATGAAAGCTGAGAGTACTGGTGATCCATTATATAATATGGAGTATGGTGAATTAATGAGACTGAATCAAAATTATACGCAAAGTAATTATAATTTCAGTCTTGCACAGCAAAGTATTGATTTGTGGGCTAGTAGTTGGATGGTAAGTACTGGTGGGCAATTGAGTACTATGATGACTTCAATGTTGATTAATGATAATGCAGTTGAATACCAACCTAAAGGTTATGAGCGAACATTTTTAACTACCGAGCATGCTTTAAACCATATCGATTTAAATAATTGGGAGAATGCGCGGGTTGAAATTAAGAAAATGTATCAAATTGAGGAAGCTATTGAGAATTATAATCAAGCACTTTATGCTGAGGAAGCAAAGGAAGCTAAAAATATTGATCAAGATAAAGAGCAAAGTTATATCTCTCGTCAAATTTTACAAAAATATAATTTTAGTGATATAAATGACCCACAAGTTCTGGCTTTGAAAAATAGTTATCAGAATGCATTTAGCCATTATTTGGCTGGGTTTGTTTTTGAAGCCTTAAATGAGCCAAGTTTGGCGCGTCCTGGTTATGTTAAAGCTGGGCAACTTAATCCAAGTAACTCATTAATCCAACAAAGTATTGATAATATTGATAAAAATGTGCATCCGAAATCTGGTTATAGCGATGTTTTGATTGTTGAGGAAGTTGGGCATGCTCCACAAATTAAATCTGAAGAGTTGCATATACCAATTAACTTTAACTTATCGAATAATCAAAATTCCTGTTTGAATATGATTAATATTTTTTATCCGCGGTTAGTTCCTGATCATTATAATACGGTAGCATATCCATTTAACATCGATCAAATTAATGTCGAGCCTTTATCTATGGTTAATGTGAATTTAATGGCTGCTCGTGCTTTAAGAGATGAAACACCGCATATTATTGCGCGTAATGTTGCCGCGGCGGTAAGAAATATTGCTGCATCTCAGGCCTCATGTTCTGGTGGTACTGATTTAGGCTCTTTATTAAGCATTGGAGCGAGCCTTGGCGGTTTTATGCTTGATCGTGCTGATGAACGTACTTGGACACTGTTGCCGAGCAAAATTTATATTAACAGAATGAGTTTAGCTTATGGCAAGCATACAATTACGGTCAACGTAAACGGATTACCTTATACTCAAGTTATCAATTTGAATCAACCGTATCAGATTTTAACTTTTCGAGTTATTGGTAATCAGGTTTTGTTTAATGTACAACATTAAAGGAGGTCTTGCATGAAGAATAGATTAATTGTACTTATGATGAGTATAGTTTTATTAAATGCATGTGGTTCTAATAAAGCTAAAAATCAGGTATTGGGTAAAAATGTAGATAATGTTAAGGTGGTTGGTCTAACTTCAATGCGGGTTAATAATTTATTGAATGCGAAAGGCTATTTACACAATATTGGTAATTCGACTGCACAGGTTTATTACCGCTGTTTATTTTTTGATGTAAATCAAGTACCGCTTGGCGAGCCTTCTGCTTGGAAATTTGCAACCGTCTATTCACCTGATTATATTTATGAGGATGTATCAATTAAATGTCAAGCAACTGATGTGAATGCGATGGACTTTAAGATTGAGCTTTCCAATAGTTCTTCAGCGATTACGGTGTATAAGTAATTAAATATTTCATAGATAAAATAATAAAAATGCATCTTATAAGATGCATTTTTATCTATGCTGCAAATGGTTCTAAAAATTCCCGCATTTTTTGTAAAGCTTTGACTTCAATTTGGCGAACTCTTTCAGCAGAAATATTAAATTCTGCGGCTAAGTCGTGTAGAGTAAGTTGATCTTCGCTATCCGTTAGCCAACGAGTGTGTATAATTCTGCGACTGCGTTCATCTAATTGGTTCATTGCATGAGTGATTCCGACTGTTTGTAATCTGTCTTGAGCCTTACGTTCAATGATCATTTCAGGGGTTTGCTCACTATCGCTAAGCCAGTCGCTTGGGGATGATTCAGAGTCACTATCATTAATTAAAGCGACATCACTTCCAGTTAAACGCGTGTTCATTTCAATTACATCTGATTTTTGCACATTTAAGTTTAGTGCAATTTTATTTGCTTCGCTATCTGACATATTTCCGATGTCTTCACGTTGTGATCGTAAATTAAAGAATAGCTTGCGTTGTGCCTTAGTCGTGACAGTGCGTACAATCCGCCAATTTTTTATAACAAAATCATTTATTTCAGCTTTAATCCAATGCATCGCGAAAGTAACCAAACGTGCTTTATGGCTCGTATCAAAGCGTTTCACAGCTTTCATAAGACCTATCGTACCCTCTTGGATGATGTCAGCAAATGGTAGCCCGTAACCTAAGTAATTACGTGAAATTGATACAACGAGACGTAAATGAGACAATATTAACTGTTTTGCTGCGTCAACATCTTCATGCTTACGCCACTTTTCTGCATAGTCAAATTCTTCTTTTTCAGTCAGTAATGGTAGGCTATTTACATAATTAATGTAAGCATCAATACTACCATTAGAAACTACTGGTAAATTATTCAGTGCTAAACCTGTCATTTTTGACTCCTCCATCATATATATGAGAATTACATTATAGCAAATTGTATAGATACAAGTCAAGTTATATTAGAAATTACTAAAATACATTAATGTTTAGTTGGAATAGTCATAGAATTGAATTATGTCTGGGTGATATTAAAAACCCCACTATTTTTATAGTAGGGCTTGTTTTGAATCTTATTTACGCACCATTGCGGTCAAGTAAATGAAGTTTTTCTTTGACTTTAGCCCATTCATCTGCATCATCTGGAGCTGGCTTCTTCGCTGTGATTGTTTTCCACTTAGAGCTTTTTGCGAGCAATGCATTTAATTCAATGAATTGCTGTTGATCTTCTGGTACTTCATCTTCAGCAAAAATCGCATCAACTGGACACTCTGCAACACAAAGAGTGCAGTCGATACATTCTTCTGGATCAATTACCAAGAAATTTGGACCTTCACGAAAGCAGTCAACTGGGCAAACATCAACACAGTCAGTGTGCTTACATTTAATACAAGATTCAGTAATTACATATGCCATTGATTTTCCTTAGTTCCGTTCTACAGCCAAGGCAACACCCATGCCACCACCGATACAAAGTGCTGCTAAACCTTTTTTAGCATCACGACGTTTCATTTCATGTAACAAGTCAACAAAAATACGACATCCTGAAGCACCCAATGGATGACCAATTGCAATCGCGCCACCATTCACGTTTACTTTGCTTGTATCCCAGCCTAACATTTTGTTTACACCGATAGCTTGTGCAGCAAATGCTTCATTTGCTTCAACTAAATCTAAATCTTGGTGGGTCCAACCAGCACGATCTAAGACTTTTTGTGCAGCATAAACAGGACCCAATCCCATTACTTTTGGATCTAAACCAGCTGATGATCCAGCTGTAATATAGGCTAATGGAGTTAAGCCCAATTCTTTAGCTTTCGCTTCTGACATTAACATAACTGCAGCAGCTCCATCATTTAATCCAGATGCATTTCCTGCCGTAACTGTACCATTTTCTTTAAGGAAAGCAGGACGTAATTTAGCCAATGATTCAACCGTTACGCCGTGTTTAATAAATTCATCTTTATTAAATACAACTGGGTCACCTTTACGTTGTGGGATAGTGATAGCTACGATTTGTGCATCAAATTTACCAGCTTTTTGAGCTGCTTCAGCTTTATTTTGTGATGCTGCTGCAAATGCATCTTGTTCTTCTTTAGTAATTTCTAATTTTGCCGCAATATTTTCTGCTGTAACACCCATGTGAATTTTGCTATATGCATCAGTTAATGCATCAGCAATCATTGAATCAACTAGGCTTGCGTTACCCATTTTGAAACCATCACGCATACCTGAGACAAAGTGTGGTGATAATGACATATTTTCTTGTCCACCAGCAATAACGATTTCAGCATCACCAGTTAAAATAGCTTGTGCACCTAAATGTACTGCTTTTAAGCCAGAACCACAAACTTGATTAATTGTAATCGCTGGAACACCTTCAGGCAATCCACCTTTAATTACAGCTTGACGAGCTGGATTTTGTCCAGCACCAGCTTGAAGAACTTGTCCTAAAATTACTTCTGAAACTTGTTCTGGTTTAACGCCAGTTTCTTCAAGTAAAGCTTTAATTACTGCCGCGCCTAAATCTGCTGCAGGAATCTTAGCTAAAGTACCATTGAAATTACCAACGGCAGTACGTCTTGCGGCTACAACTACAACTTTAGTCATTATGATATTTCCTTATAAAGTTAAAATATTTTTAAAGAATATAAATTTATAAAAATAAGCGAACCATTTATTTGGTTCGCCGAAAATTTATGCCATTGATGCTTCCATTACCGTTAGAGCTTTAGCCTTAACGTATTCACCTGGTGCAACGCATAGTTCAGGGAAGTCTTTGCTACCTAATTTAGGTGCTTTAACTTGTTTGCCAGATTTATCTGCATACCATTTATTCATATCTTTCCACCAGCTACCAGGCATTTCTGTTGCTTCTTTTAACCATTGATCTGAATCGGCAACTAGATTTTCATTTACCCAGTAGTTGCGTTTATCAGTTGTAACTGGATTAACTACCCCAGCAGTATGTCCTGATGCACCTAGAACAAAGCGGATTTGTGCATTTTTTAGATATTCTGTAGATTTATATGCAGAAATCCATGGCACAATATGATCTTTTTCAGCGGCAAATAAGTATACTGGGTAATCAATCAAGCTTAAATCCATCTTATTGCCATCAACAACTAATTCGCCTTTAACCAGTGCATTATCAAGATATAAGCGTTCCATTAAGAATGAGTGCATTGGTAACGATAAATCAACAGTGTCATTATTCCAATACAATAAATCAAATTTTTGTGGTACTTTACCTAACAAATAATTATTTACCCAGTAGTTCCAGATTAAATCATTTGCACGTAATGCAGAGAATGTTTGTGATATTGTGCGTCCCGACATTACGCCGCCAGCTTTACTTTTAGCTTCACGTAATTTCATTAAGTCGCGATCTAGGAAAGCTTTGATATCACCTGGTTCGCTGTGATCCAGCATAGTGGTCATTTGTCCCATGCTATTAATCCAATCTAAACCGCGTTGTTTTAGTAGAATTGCCGCAGTAGTTAAAATTACACCGCCAACACAATAGCCTAGAGTATTAATTTTGTCTTTACCGCTAATTTTGCGGACATTTTCTAGAGCTGCAATGACACCGTGGTTTGCATATTCTTCCCAACGGTAAGTCTTAATTGAGCTGTCTGCTGATTTCCATGAAACTAAAAATACATTGTACCCTTGGTCAACCAAATACTTAACCATTGAATTGCTTTCTTGCATATCCAAAATATAGTACTTGTTGATGCATGGTGGAACAATTAGAAGTGGAGTTTCATAAACCTTGTCACAGGTTGGCGTGTATTGAATTAATTCAATTAATTCATTACGGAAAACTACAGCTCCAGCAGTCGTTGCTAAGTTTTCACCAACGCTAAATTGTGTTTCATCAGTCATGGTAATATAGCCGTTTTGTACATCTTCCATCATATTACGCATACCATCAGCCATTGATTGACCTTTGCTATCAATCATAGCTTTTATCACTTCTGGATTCGTTAATGCAAAATTACTAGGAGAAATTGCATCGATATATTGGCGCATGAAAAATTCCATCCGGAACTTGGTTTCATCGTCTGCATCCGATTTGCTAATAAATTCGAAGAGTTGCTTAGATACTCCAAGGTAGCTTTCTTTTAAGTATGAGAAGAATGGATTCTTTTCCCATTCTGCATCTTTAAAGCGACGATCCGCAGGTTTTTTGTTTTCTTCAGCTAGTGAAGATTGATGTTGTGGATTAAAAGTTGACCACATTTTTAATTGATCTTGGTAAAATTTATTGTGTGTTTCCAAATAACTTTTACTATTATCAAAAAAATGCTGGAACATACTTAGCAATGGATTTTCTGCTGGATCTGATTTTCCGCTAGATACCGCAACTAAATTATCAAACCAAGCTTTATTAGAGTTAGCTAAGTTAGCAAAGAATTCATCAAATTTTGGAGGTTGATTAAACATGCTTTATATTCTCCTAAGTGTTATATACAACTCCACTATTTTAGCACTTATCGTATTGTCTGGGACAATATTTTTGGTGCATGTGCGTAAGAGAAGATTAGAATTAGTATAAAATATAGCATTAGCGTACCGAATATGGTTTTAATAGATTATTTTGGGACTATTTGTTAATTTGTATACAAAGCAAAGCTGCTCTGTAAGGGTAATTTATGTCGGTTAAAGTTTTTGTTTGGATTTTTTTGAGTGCTATTCCTTGTTTGGTATTTGCGAAATCGGGGGAGCCGCAACAGGAAGCGTGGATCTTACTTGTTTTGGCCATTATTATTGGTGGTGCTGGTCTGAGCTGGATCGTGCGTAAATTAAGTTTACCAAGTGTGCTTGGTGAGCTTGGTTTAGGAATGTTGTTGGCTATATTTGCCCATTATCATTTTGGTTTTTGGAGTCAGGTGGTGAGTAATCCTACACTTGGATTATTGGCTGAATTAGGTAGTATTTTGTTATTATTTGAAATTGGTCTTGAATCTAGCTTTGGTGATTTATTGGCTGTTGGTCGGCATGGTTTGGTTACTGCCTTAGTCGGTGTAATTGCGCCTTTTTTAATTGGGTTTTTTGTAGTTGGAGTATGGGTCTTTGCTAGTCATGATATTCAGTTAAATTTATTTTTAGGTGCAACCTTGGCTGCGACTTCAACTGGAATTTCTGTTCGCGTGTTCAAAGATCTAGGTATTTTACGCAATGCAGCTTGTCAAATTGTTTTAACTGCTTCGATTATTGATGATATTTTGGGCCTAATTATTTTGGCATTTGTTTCTGGATTAGTTATTGCAGGAACTTTAAATTTTGTTACGATTGGACATATTTTAATAAATGTTGTGATTTTCTTTGCTTTGGCATTGCTTGTGGCACGTAAATTGACACCATTATTAATCAAGTGGGTTTTAAAAATCAGCAATGAAGAGTCAATGGTTATTGTAATATTGGTGAGCATTTGTTTATTTTGGGCATGGTTTGCCCACGCCATTGGATTAGCTTCGATTATTGGTGCTTTTGTCGCTGGTTTGATTGTCGATGAGGTGGTTTTTCGCCAAGCACAGCAACCACAGTGGTACAGTAAATTAATTGAATTGTCAAATAGTCACTCTAATCAAGAAACTCAGCAGATGATTCAAGATCAAATTATTGTTCACCATCATCATGGGCGACTGGTAGATTTAATTAAGCCATTAAATTATATGTTGGTACCAGTTTTCTTCGTTTATGCAGGAATGCAGGTTGATTTAATTGCTGTTGCAAATTGGAGTACTCTGTTTTATGGTTTATGTTTAAGTATTGCAGCAATTAGTGGAAAATTAATTAGTGGGGTTTTTCTACCAAAATCAATTAATCGTTGGATAGTGGGCTTTGGCATGGTACCGCGTGGTGAGATTGGTTTAATTTTTGCGCTAACAGGGCGTCAGCTTGGAGTATTTTCATCTGATGTGTTTGCAGCGGTACTTTTGATGGTGGTAGTAACTTCATTGGTTACACCATTGGCGTTACAATTTATTGTTAAACGAGGGTTAAAATGAAGATAGCTTTTAGTAAAATGCAGGGCTTGGGTAATGATTTTATTATTATTAATAATTTGGTATTAAAACACGAGTTTAGTAGTGACGAGATTTGTTATTTGGCCGATCGTAAATTTGGAATTGGTTGTGATCAATTATTGTTAATTGATCCTGCTACTGATGGTGTAAGTGATTTTTTTTATCGTATTTATAATAGTGATGGTAGTGTTGCTGGGCAATGCGGTAATGGTGCGCGGTGTTTTATTCGTTATGTTCTAGATCATAATCTTAGTCATAAATCTATAATTAAATTACAGACTTTGGGGCGCGTTATTACAGGGAAATCTTTGGAAAATGGTCAAATTGAAGTTGACATGGGGGTTCCAAATTTTGCGCCTAGTTCATTACCGCTTAAGTTAGAAGAGCAAACACATTATGACTTAAATTTTAATGGTAAAGTTCTGCGCTTTGCTGCGCTATCGATGGGAAATCCACATGTTGTTATTGTTCTTGATGATCTTGAACTTATGGCAGATGAAGAATATTTGGCAGAAATTGGAGAATATTTACAATCTTCAGAATTATTTCCAGATAGTGTGAATGTAAATTTTGTTTATAAAATTGCGGACTCGCAATTGGGGTTACGTACCTATGAACGAGGGTGTGGCTTTACTTTAGCTTGTGGCAGTGGTGCTTGTGCAAGTGCTGCTGTAGCAATTCGAGATGGCTTACTTTGCAGTCCAGTGGAAGTATTTATGCCTGGCGGTGAATTAATTTTAAGTTATACGAATGCAAATCTATTCATGCGTGGTGATGCAACGCATGTTTTTGATGGTGAAATTGAATTATGTCGGAATTAAATTTAGTCTTACCAGGATTTATTTGGCCTAATTCTGCGGACTACGAATACTTGTCGTCACGAATTCAGCTGTCTAACTTCAGTAATTTATGTGCAAAGGGCAAGTTAAATAAATTGGCATTGCAGTTGAGTGATTTTATTTATGCTAAGCACAATAACTCTGAACTTAGTTTGGCTAGTAATTATGCCGCTAAGTTTGGTATAACGAAATATGTTGGTTATATGTTAATGGAACCAACTCATTTGCGTTTAGATCGTGATCGCTTATTGATTAGTGAGTCTGAATTATTGCAGCTTAATACTGATGATGTTAAACAAATCATAGATTTAATTAATGAGCATTTTGCTGATGAATTAGAGGTATTTTCAATTAGTGATGATTTGTGGTTAATTGGGCTTAACTTTGCTTTGGACGATACGATAAGTTATCCATTAATTGATATTATTGGTGAAAATATAGATGAATTTTTACCAACAGGTCCTCAGCGGCTCCGCTTACATAAATTAATGAATGAAATTCAAATGCTGCTGTTTAATTTGCCATTGAATAAGCAGCGAGAAGAGGATGGGTTGTTAAGTGTCAATAGTGTTTGGATGTGGGATAAG
This sequence comes from uncultured Neisseria sp., assembly GCA_964652705.1. Classification (GTDB taxonomy): domain Bacteria; phylum Pseudomonadota; class Gammaproteobacteria; order Burkholderiales; family UBA11063; genus Aquella. The sequence goes on along the minus strand of CAZZAV010000001.1, from coordinate 165,147 downwards.
GTTCCTGAGCAGGCTCCGCGCCAATTAGGTAATTTTTTAGTGGATAATTTTATATTAGATGAGCATAGCTTTAACTTGCTTGGAACTAATACTATAATGGTTGACAAAGCCTATTTTCCTGCCTGCTATCGTGATAGCATATCGTGGTTAGAAGTTATCAATGAGTTAGATATTTCGCTGGGGGAAAAAGTCTTAAAGTTATTGAAATTAGGCAAAGTTAAGCAATTGAATCTTTATTTTCCGACACTAAACGGTTGTGATCATGTGTGTATCAATCAATTTGATTTATGGAAATTTTGGCGTGGAACTACCTTCAATTGGCATACATTAGCTGAGGCATAGGATCGTAATAATTATAGATGTTTTTTTGCTATGCCATTGAGCGTGCGGGTTTAAAAATAATTAAATCAGTTATGAATATTTGACGATAGTGTAGTTTGATTTGAATTTTTCGTAAATTTGGTTATTGACATAAGTATATAAGGTTAGTGATGTATGAGTTATTATTTGCCATTAATGATGTTTTGTTTTTCTACGAGTATTACACCTGGACCAAATAATTTGATGATTATGATGTCAGGTGCTAAGTTTGGTATTCGGCGTTCATTTCCACATTATCTAGGCATTTGTCTCGGGTTTGCTATTATGGTAACTTTAGTTGGAATTGGTCTTGGTGAAGTTTTTACGCATTTTCCAATTCTACATTTGATTATTAAATATGTTGGGGCTTTGTATATGCTTTATTTAGCTTGGAAAACTATTCGTTCGACAAGTGAGCTAGATACTGTTACAGCTAAGTCGCGTCCAGTAAATTTTATGCAGGCAATCTTATTTCAATGGATTAACCCTAAAGCATGGATTATGGCTGTTGGTGTTATTTCAGCTTATAGCGTGGTAAATGCCAATATGTTCACACAGGCTTTAGTTATCGCAACAATTTATTTTATTATTGGCTTGCCTTGCACCGGAATGTGGTTTGTTGGTGGGGTAGCAGTTAGTAAATATTTAAAAACACCACGTCATTTACAGTATTTTAATTTGACTATGGGGCTGTTACTAATTCTGTCAATATTACTAATGTTTTTGGAAGGGCATTAACTATGTATATTGAGGAAAACTACGGTGTTTAATACTCCAATTGTGATGTTAGATTTCGAAACTACTGGTTTAAATCCTGCTTATGGTGATCGTCTTACAGAGGTGGCTGCATTACGGATTGTTGGTGATAAGGTTGTAGAGCGTTATGTTTCATTGGTAAATTGCAATGTTCGGATCCCAACTTTCATTACTGACTTAACTGGAATTACCCAGAAAATGGTTAATTAAGCACCGCCTGATACGGTAGTGATTCCAGAGTTATTGCGTTTTATTGGTAGCGATATTTTGGCAGTGCATAATGCGAGCTTTGATGTTAAATTTCTTCAGGCAGAAAGCGCACGGTTAGGACTTGCCTCACAGCATCAAGATTTGATTTGTTCATTAAAGTTATCGCGTAGGATTTTCCCTGGGTTAGCAAGTTATAAGCTAACCAATCTATCTAGCGCATTGGGGATTAATTTTAGTAGTCGTGCCCATCGCGCTGAGGCGGATGCCGAAGTTGCCGCGGAATTATTAATTCATATAGGTAAACATCTCCATAGAAATTATTCGTTAGCAGGTTTGGACCCACAAGTTTTTATTGAATTAAACAAATTGACTGCAGCCAAAGTACCTACTTTTTTACAAAGTAAATTTGCAAAGATTTAGTAATTTGGTGATCATGGCGTGATGGATTAATCTAATATTGTTGCAGAATTAAACAACTAAATAAAGTTAATTTTGGTTAAATTAGCTATTACTAAACTAATTGTTACTTACTGACAATAAAGTGTAATATAATTTGTTTTTGGCAAAACTGTACCAGTTTTGCTTTTTATTTTTGTTCTGTTTGATGAAGAAAGATCAATCAATGGCCAAATTAAATTATCCACGTGGTGTTATCGCGCTTTCCTCGGTAGAAATGTGGGAGCGTTTTAGTTTTTATACTATGCAAAGCTTATTGGTATTATATGCATCAGCGAAAATCGTCTCAGGTGGTTTAGGTTGGAGTGATGCCGAAGCACTGCGTTTGGTTGGTTATTACGGTGCACTAGTGTATGTATCACCAGTTATTGGTGGGATAATTGCAGATAAGCTAATCGGACGCAAATTGGCGGTTTTATCCGGATCGTTCATTATGATGTGTGGGCATGCTGCATTAGCTTTTCCTGGTGAAAAAGCGATGTATCTCGGTTTGTCATTATTAATTACTGGCTGTGGATTAATGAAGCCAGCTATTAGTGCAATGGTCGGTGAGTTTTTTAAAAATAGTGAAACCTCACGCAAAGATGCATCGTTTGCAATCTTCTATATGTCAATCAATATCGGTAGTTTCTTTGGTCCAATGATTGGCGGCGTCATTCAGGTTGAATATGGTTTTGATTACGCTTTTGGTATGGCTGCCTTTGGTTTATTAATCGGGATTATTAATTTTCTAATGACTAAAAATAAAAGCTTGAAAGATGTTGGTAATTTGACTCATCGTGCCGAACGCAGCAAAGAAACGTGGACTCCACTTGAGAAAAAGAAAGTAGCTGTTTATTTGATGTTATGTGTTACCAACATCTTTTGGAATGTTATTTATGTTTTGCCTTATGGGCTTTTGACGCTTTATGCTGAGAAAAATATTGATCGTCACGTTGGGGGATTTTCAATTCCTGCAACTTGGTATTATGCCATGTATGGTTTATTGATCATTATTTATTCACCAATCGTTGCAACAATGTATCAAAGCTTTAGAAATAAAACTGGGAGCGATATGACGCTAAGTTGGAAATTAGCAATTGGCTATTTATTGGTGGCTGGTGGTAGTTTAGTACTTTTGCCATTGATACATCAGATCGCTTTAAATCCACATTATATTGGTAGCTCTGGCTATATCATTGGTTTTTATACATTATTTTCTTTTAGTGAATTGTTAACATTGCCTGTTATGCTGGCAGCTGCCACCACATTTGCGCCAAAAGGTTTTTCAGCTACACTTATTTCATTAAATATGGCTATTTCTTGGGCGATTGGTGCGTGGCTTGGTGGAGAGTTTGGCGCCTTAACTCAAGAAATGAATCCAGTAATTTTATTCTGGTGGGTGATTGGTCTGTGTGTCTTATTTGCGATTGGTCATATTCTGAGTGATCGTAAAATTGAGAAAATTATGCAGGCATGAGTTATTTAGGATGCACTGCAACTGGATAAATTTTCTTAGATCAGGTAAAATCAATGTATTCATAGCTAGAGTTAAGTTCTTTTTTAGCTTAAGTTAGTGATTAAGATTAATATTTTTAGTATAGTAGCTGTGTTTTTAGTTAGTCACAGTAGCTGCTGTGATGATTGGTTAGTGATAAATTTAATATAATAAGGAATTAATATGAGCATTTTAGAAATTAGAGTTCCAGATATTGGTGGTCATGATAATGTTAATGTTGCCGAAGTTTATGTAAAAGTTGGTGACAAAATTAATATTGACGATAATTTGATTATGCTTGAAACTGATAAAGCAACGATGGAAGTTCCGGCTGACAAAGCTGGTGTTGTAACTGAAGTTATGGTTCAGGTTGGTTCTAAATTAAATGAAGGTGATCTTGTTGTTAGAGTTCAAGCCGACGGTGCGGCGGTAGTTACGCCAGCTCCAGTTGTTGCACCAGCTGCAGCTCCAACGGCACAAGCTGTGGCTGCTCCTGTTGCGGCGGTAACACCCGCTGCTCAGTCAGGTGAAGTTGAGTGTGATGTAGTGGTGCTTGGTGCAGGACCTGGTGGTTATACCGCTGCTTTCCGTGCGGCTGATTTGGGTTTAAATGTAGTTTTAATTGAGAAACATGCAACTTTGGGCGGCGTTTGTTTAAATGTCGGTTGTATTCCGTCAAAAGCTTTATTACACGTGGCCAAAGTAATCAATGAAGCTGATGAAATGAGTCATCATGGCGTTAGTTTTGGTAAACCAAATCTAGATATTGATAAAATTCGTGATTTCAAGTCTGGTGTAGTTGGTAAATTAACTAAAGGGTTAGACGGTTTAGCTAAACAACGTAAAGTGCAGAAGATCCAAGGTATGGCTAAATTTACATCACCGTATACAATTGAAATTGATACAGCTGAAGGTAAAAAAGTAGTTCGTTTTAAAAATGCAATTATTGCTTCAGGTTCACATTCATTTAAAGTTCCAGGCATTCCATTTGATGATCCTCGTGTAATTGATTCAACTGGTGCATTATTATTAGAATCAGTTCCTGAGAGAATGTTAGTTGTCGGTGGTGGAATTATTGGTTTAGAAATGGCCGAAGTGTATGGAACTTTAGGTTCTAAAATTACCGTGGTTGAATTAGGTGATGGTTTAATTCCTGGTGCTGATCGTGATGTAGTTAAAGTCCTTGAAAATCGGATTAAAAAACGTTATGATGCAATTTTAACTAAAACCAAATGTGCTAAGGTTGAGGCTAAAGTTGATGGATTATGGGTTACTTTTGAAGGTCCAAATGCTCCGACTGAACCACAAAAATTCGATAAAGTGTTAGTAGCGGCGGGGCGTCGTCCAAATGGTAAAACTATTGGTGCTGAGGCTGCTGGTGTGATTGTTAACGATCAAGGGTTTATTCCTGCTGATAAACAGCAACGTACTAATGTTGCACATATTTACGCAATTGGTGATGTGATTGGTCAACCAATGTTGGCACATAAGGCTGTACATGAAGGTCGTGTTGCGGCTGAGAATTGTGCTGGAATGAAATCATTCTTTGATGCGCGTGTTATTCCTGGTATTGCGTATACTGATCCTGAAGTTGCTTGGGTTGGTGTAACTGAATTGGAAGCTAAAGCACAAGGTTTACAAATTGAAGTAGGTAAATTCCCATGGGCTGCATCAGGGCGTGCATTAGGTAATGGTCGCGATGATGGATTTACCAAAATTATTACGGATAAAAATACACATCGCATTATTGGTGCAGCAATTGTCGGTGCTGGTGCTGGTGAATTATTGGCAGAAACCTGTTTAGCAATTGAAATGGATTGTGATATTCATGATGTAGCTTTAACAGTGCATGCTCATCCAACCTTATCTGAATCAGTAGCTTTCGCTTGTGAAATCGTGGATGGCTCCATTACCGATTTATATATGCCAAAAAAGAAAAAATAATTGGTGTTTGATTAAATGATGGTAGGCTTTTGAGCCTGCCATTTTGTTTTTTGATGAGGTGATCATGGGTATCAAAATCAAAGCATTTGAACCACAGTACACGGAAGAAGTTATTGCGTTAATTTTAGGTATTCAAGTTGGAGAGTTTGGCGTTGTAACTAATCGTGACGAGCAACCAGATTTATCGCAGATTCCAGAATATTATCAAAAGAGTGGTGGTCAATTTTGGTTAGCTTTTACTGATGAGGGTAAATTGGTTGGGAGTATTGCATTAAAGCCATTTAATGCCTTTCAAGCCGCATTAAGAAAAATGTTTGTAGCCAAAGAGTATCGTGGTGCAGAATATAAAATTGCTCAACAATTAATAGATAAGCTATATCAATTTGCTTTGCAAAATGGGATTGAAGAAATCTATTTGGGCACAACTAAAAAATATCATGCAGCTCATCGTTTTTATGAGAAAAATGGTTTTATTTCAATTGTACAAGCTGATTTGCCGAGTGATTTTCCTTTGTTTTTAGTTGATGATTGTTTTTATAGTCAGAAAATTAGCCAAGATAATTTAATTGAACGTGCGTTTAAATTTGTAGAAACAATACATCAGGCAGATTATTCTGGGCATGATTTTGAACATATTAAGCGCGTTTGGCAAAATGCGCAACAGATTTTGGTCTATGAAACAGATGCTAGGCGTGAAGTAGTCGAATTGGCAGTGCTTTTACATGATGTGGATGATTACAAGCTAAGTGATCACACTGGACGAGCTAAGGCTTGGCTTGAGACACAAAATTTAGATAATGATTTAATTGAACGTGTACTGGAAATTATTGATAGCATTGGCTTTAGTAAGACTGGTTATGACCCGCAATTTAAGGATATTGAAACTAAGATTGTTTATGATGCAGATAAACTTGATGCAGTCGGTGCAATTGGTATTGCTCGTGCTTTTGCTTTTGGTGGTGCAAAAAGTCGTCCATTATTTAAGCCAGAACGGGCACCTAGTGATGAGTTAGATTTAAATGCTTATGCCGCTAATGCAAAATCAGGAGATAACCATACAGTTAATCATTTCTTTGAAAAATTGCTGTATTTAGCAGATTTAATGCAGACCAGTTATGGGCAACAGCTGGCGGCCAAACGCAAATTAACTATGTTGAATTTTTTGGAAGATTTTTTCCAAGAGCAAAACCTCGTTGATTGGCAGAAGAGATTACATTCAATGTGAATCTATAAAAATTAAATAAATAAAACGCCTGTTAAAAACAGGCGTTTTATATTCATGAGTATGATTAATTACATTCCAATCCCATGGCTGATTAATACATGTTGACCAGTTAATGCATTAGTTTCGAAACCAGCTAAGAATAACGCAACGTTAGCAACATCGTCAAGGGTAGTAAATTCACCATCAACCGTGTCGCCAAGCATCACATTTTTAATAACTTCTGCTTCGCTAATTCCCAATGTTTTAGCTTGTTCTGGAATTTGTTTTTCAACCAATGGTGTTCTTACAAAACCAGGGCACAATAAGTTAGCAGAAATATTATGTTGGGCACCTTCTTCAGCAATAGAACGCACAAAGCCTAATTGAGCATGTTTTGCTGCAACATATGCTGCTTTATTTTTAGAGGCTTCAACAGAGTGAATTGAACCAGTTACTAATACTCGTCCGCCAGTTTTTTGGGCAATCATTTGTTGCATACTAGCTTTAGCGATTAGGAAAGTACCATGTAAATGAATATCGATCAAACGTTTCCATGCATTAGTATCAAAATCAACGATAGGAGCGATAGTTTGGATACCTGCATTTGAAATAAGTACATCTAATTTGTTAAATTTAGCTACAGTTGCTTTAACTCCAGCATTAACTTGTTCTTCATTAGTTACATCCATTGCAACTGCCAAAGTTTCAACTTTATACTGTGCTTTAATCGCATCAGCAACAGCTTGTGCTGCGTCCAGATTTAGGTCAGCAATAACAATTGCTGAACCAGATTCAGCAAATTTCTCTGCCATGTGTTTACCGATACCTGATGCAGCACCTGTAATTAACGTCACTTTTCCTTTTACATTTCCTAGCATAAAATTTTCCTTTAAAATATAAAAAATCGATGACTAAAGCTTAACATGAATGAGTATAGAATAGGTGGATTTATTTCTTTGTCATTATCTATGTTCCAGTTTTGATTCTGATTAATTTGATAATGTATACGTTAAGTACTAATAATATAAACAGTGCTAAAAAATATTATAGAGTAACATAAGGTCAATATAAACATAGATTGATCAAATATTTTTGCCATAGCGTAGCTATCATCGTCTAAAAAGCGTAAGGTGCGAACAGTAATTAAGTAGCATAATACAATAATTACTCCACAGAAGAAAGTCATGAGGTCAATTGCTGTAATTGCATTTATTGATTTGGTGGTAGCATTTAATTGAAATACGTTTGCGGCAAGTGAAAATACGGAACTACCAATTACGGCAACACGACCATTTTTGGGACTATTAGTACGTGTATTAATTAGTAATGAAAACACCGCTATACATACCGAAAGTAGGATGTATTGAATGCTTTTAATATATGACAGAATGCTTTTATGTTCAAATAACATGTAGGCACGATTTACACCTAGGTAATTGACGTTTGATTCTAAACTATTCTCAAATTGAGCTAATTCATGTTTATAGTCAACAATCATATTGACAAAGCCGATCTTATTTAAATCGTAATTAGTTTGGGCTTTTTCAGTGTGATCTTGAAATGCAGTTAGTTTGAAATAGTAATTGCTTGAAACGATTTTGGTTGGTGTTATACGTACTGAAAGTAGTTCTTGATCTAGTGGATACATTTGTAGCATTAACTGCGGTTCAATATCTGCATCAACGCGATATAACTCAACGGTGTTATTACCATCTTCTCGATGGTTAATTAATTGCGCGCTGCGTAATTTGCCATTAAAAATATCAAATTCAGGTGTTTTACCATTAAAATCTTTGGATTTAAACACAAAGCGAACATAAAAGTCCACGGGTACGGTCTTTTCTTTCAGATTGATATCTCCAGTATTCCACATGAAAATTTGAGTATCGACGGCAATTTGATCTTTTACTAAAGCTACTTGAGATTCATTTAGAGGCGGTACATCAATTCGTTCACTTATATAGTCAATTTCATCTTGTTTGATTTGACTTAGTTTGTAGCCAAATAAACTTACACTGCAAAGTAAGAAAACATTTAATAACAGTATATAAATTAAGATAGTTTTCTTTTGCTGTGGGGTTAATTGTCTGAAATTATGAATGTAATTGGACATGGCAAAACTCATAGCGATCCTCAAAAAGACAATCAAAGACTATACAAGTGCTAATTGTTTGTTATAATAAAGTTGAAGTTATATGTAATTCATTGTATTCAGGGTAGCATTTGCTATTAAATAAGCGGTAATTACAAGGTTGTATTATATTATGAATGGCCATGTTGTATTCATTAATTAAGTTGTTAGTGTTATTTTAAGTCAGCGCAGAAGAGTTGTTTTCAAATTATGCTAGGTTTTTTAATTATCAACAATTAGATGTTGTGCTCTATGAGAAAATTTTATTTTTTGTTGGTGTTATTCTGTGTTGATAAAATTACTATTTTTAAAGGTTTTTAGTGATGAGTTATTTAATTTCAATTACTAAGTTTGATTTCGTTGGAAATGATGAACGTGGCATTACTTCTGCGTTTACATTGCCAAGAGCGCAAAGTGAATTTATGTTTCTAACTCGTAAGGCAGGCAGCCTTTCTGGAAATACTTATCATTATGGTACTTGTGCTGGAACTAATCCAAAAACATTTATTTTGGTGTCTGGTGTAATTAAAATATCTTATCGTAAAGTAGGCAATAAAGAAGTGTTTATTGATGTAGTCGATGAACCATCGACGATATTGGTTTCTCCAGAAGTTGTTCATAAAATAGAAGTAATTGAAGATGCAATTTTTATGGAATGTAATTCAGTTGCCGATTTACAGTTTGACCGAGTAAAAGAATTAGTGTAGATTTATTCTGATTAGACGACATTAACTCTCGTTAAAATATAAAAATCAGCCCCAAAATTGAAGCTGATTCTATTTAGCCTGATCGGTACGGAAAATTATTTAAATTTAAGCATTTCGCTGAATTTAGACCAATTTTCAGGTTTAAACATATCTAAGCTGCCATTACCTTTGAATTTAGCCATTGCTTCTTTCATTGATTCTGGTATATTGAACATATTGTTGTTGGCACTTAGTGCTTTAACTAATTCTTTGAATAACTCATCACGAGTAGCCGTTAATTGTTTAAAGTCACTAGAGAAAGCTTCTAAATATTTACGATTAAGTTCAATTGCTTCCATTGGGTTTTTAAGTGTAAATAATGATTTTACGTGTTCACCATATGATTTGTAACCTTCTTCAACATACGATTTATTTACTTGAATCATTTTTTGATTAACTTCATTAATTGAATTAACTAAATTAGTAATTCCTGTTAAATATTTTTGTGATGCTTCAGAATCAAATGGATTATTTGTTGACACAGTGGTTCTCCTTGAAATATTAAAACTTTGTATGCGTCATTGTAGCATAATTTACTGTTTAGTAGTGTTGTAAAGTTTTTATCACGGTTATGCTTGATTTTTAAAATATTTGAGTATGGCGTTTTCTGTTTGTTTGGTTAGGAGTGTAGTATAATAATCTAATTTTAATCTTGGAAGATTGCTCCCATATGAAAACTTTTATGAATGAAAACTTTCTGTTATCAAACCCAACAGCGGTAAGACTTTTTCATAACTATGCTAAAGAATTGCCAATTATTGATTATCATTGCCATATTCAGCAAGCTGAAATTCGGGAGAATAAGCAATTCATGAATTTGACCCAGTTATGGTTAGATGGTGATCACTATAAGTGGCGTGCTATGCGTAGTTGTGGCGTAGCTGAGCATTTCATTACTGGAAATGCGGCTGATTATGATAAATTCTTGGCGTGGGCGAAGATTATGCCGCAATTAATTGGTAACCCATTGTACCACTGGACACACTTGGAGTTGCAACGTTATTTTAATATTCATGACATATTGAATGAAGCTAATGCTGGTAAAATTTGGGTTACTGCGAATAAAATGTTGTCTAGCGGAGCTTTAAGTGTTCACGCTATCATGCAGCTTTCTAAGGTAGAAACAATTTGTACTACCGATGATCCACTAGATGATTTGGCAGATCATATTGCACTAAAAAATAATTGTGCTACGCAGGTTTTACCAAGTTTTCGTCCAGATCGTGCTTTAGCCATTAATTCGCCAGAGTATTTAGTGTGGGTCAATAAATTAAGGCAAGTAACTGGATGTGAAATTAATAATTATGGACAATTTTTAGTTGCTTTGGCTCTTAGAATTGATTTTTTTGATTCAGTTGGTTGTAAAGTTTCTGATCATGGCATGAATTATGTGCCGTTTGCTGAAACTGATGATGTTGAAATTGAGCAAATTTTTCAGCAGGTTTTAAGTGGGCACACCTCAAGCGAGTTGGATGAAACTAAATTTCGCTGTCACACTTTAATTTGGTTGGCTGGACAATACGCGAGTCGTGGTTGGGCAATGCAATTACATATGAATGTTACCCGCAATAATAATAAACACATGTTATCTAAATTGGGTCCAGACACTGGATTTGATGCGGTGAATGATGCACCGATGGCGATGCCGCTATCGCGTTTATTAGACGCTATGAATCATGTTGGTTTACCAAAGACAATTTTATATAGCTTGAACCATACGGATAATTATGTTTTGGGAACTCTTATGGGATGTTTTCAAAGCCACGAAGCACGAGGTAAGATTCAGTTGGGTTCTGGATGGTGGTTTAATGATCAACGCGATGGAATGGAAGAGCAATTAAAAGCTTTGGCAAATTTAGGTGCCTTGGGAACCTTTATTGGTATGCTGACAGATTCGCGGAGCTTTTTATCTTATACACGCCATGAATATTTCCGTAGAATCTTGTGTAATCTAATTGGTACTTGGGTGGAAAATGGTGAGTATCCTGCTGATGAAGAAGAGTTAAAGCAATTAATTCAGAATATTAGCTATTATAATGCCAAAAATTATTTTGCTTTTTAAGGAATCAGGATGTTAGATTTAATTACACTTGGTGAAGCTTTGGTGATTTTTAGTCCCGCAACTACTGGTCAATTGCGTTTTGTACATAGCTTTGCCAAATCAATTGGTGGTGCTGAAGCAAATGTGGCAATTGCAATCTCACGTTTGGGATTTAAAGCTGGCTGGATGTCACGTTTGGGTGATGATGAATTTGGACGGTATGTCGAATATGCCTTAAAAGGTGAAGGTGTTGATTTAGCCCAAGTGAAATTTGATTCTGAGTTACCAACTGGTCTATTATTTAAAGAGCAATATCAAAGTAGTAACCCAACCGTTTATTATTACCGTAAGGGTGCCGCGGTAACCAAAATGTGTGCAAGTGATATTGTTGAAGAATATATTGCTAATGCCAAGATTTTGCATGTAACTGGAATTTTACCAGCTTTATCGGCGGAAAATCATGCCGCAAGTTTTCAGGCCTTAAAATATGCCAAGAAACATGGAGTAAATATCTCTTTTGATCCAAACTTACGTTTAAAATTGTGGGATCGCGAAACGGCTAAGGCGACTTTGCTGGCAATGGTGCCTTATGCAGACATTATTTTACCTGGTCTAGATGAAGCCGAGTTTTTATTGGGTTTGAGTGAGCCAAAGGAAATTTGTCAAAAATTTCACGAATTGGGTTGTAAAGTGGTAGTGTTAAAATTAGGTAAAGATGGTTGTCTAATTAGCGCTGGTGATGAAATAATTAAGGTTGCGGGTTATGTAGTACACAAGTTGGTTGATACGGTAGGTGCTGGTGATGGCTTTGCCGCTGGATTTTTAGCAGGAATTTTGAGCGGTAAATCATTGCGTGAGTGTGGCGAATTGGCGAATGGAGTTGGTGCCATGGCAACATTGGTAGCTGGGGATAGCGAAGGTTATCCGAGCATGCGCCAATTACTAGAATTTACAGGTAAATCCGCTTCTGTAGAGCGTTGATTATAGTATACAGAAATTGTGAATTGAGGTAAGATGGCAACGACAATTAAAGATATTGCGCGCTTGGCTGGTGTATCACACATGACGGTTTCGCGGGCTTTAAATGGTAGTAATTTAGTTACAGGTAAAACTCGCGATAAGATTCTATCCTTGGCTAAGGAATTGGATTACACAACAAATTTGGATGCAAAAGGTTTGGTGCTTAATAAAAAATATTGCATTGCAGTGGTTTTTTCTACTTTATCGAGTAAGACGGCTCCAAGTTTTAAGTTAGCTTGCTTAAACGGTGTTTATCAATCACTGGCCAAAGACTATAATTTGGTAATTAAAGATATTTCACACGGTTTGGGTGAGTTTAATTTATCGCGTGCTGATGGAGTTATTTTTGTTAGTCAGCAGGAAAGTGACGATGAGTTTATTTGCTTTGCTTTAGAGCATGGTGTGAAATTAGTAGTTATTAATCGTAAAATTGATTTGCCGAATGTAGTTAGTATTAGTGTGGATGAGGTTAATGCGGCTAAAAAAGCAGTAAGTTATTTATTAAAACGTAATTATCGTAAGATTGCATTTATTAATGGACCTGAGCATCTTCAATCGAGTATTGACCGTTTATCTGGTTATCGTTTAGCATTACAACAAGCCAATTTATTGAATGATTATATTGTTGATGGTGAATTTTCTTTTGCTGGTGGTTTTTCTGCTATGCAAGATTTGATTAATTCAAAAGAAAATTTTGATGCGGTGTTTTGTGCGAATGATGAAATGGCGATTGGTGCTTTAAAAGCAATCAATGCTGCAGGATTACGTGTACCAGAAGATATTGCACTAATTGGTTTTAATGATAGTGAGATTTGTCAATTCACCACACCAAGTTTAACTACTATACTTAAGCCAATTGAGCAAATGGCGAGGCTTGGAGGTGAAACTTTGTTTCAATTAATTGATGATCTTGAAATTACTAACTTGGAAACTGAATTAGCGACTGAGTTAATTATTCGTGATTCTGTCCGTTAATTTTTTGTGTTTAATAACTTCTTAAGTCTTTAAGTAAAAATTAGTTATCTAGCGTAACTGGTATTCACAGATATCGCCTTTTTGTAACATATTATTCAATGTAGTGATTAATTTACTGTAATTTATATCATTGGGCAATGTACCAATATAAACTTTAAACATCCAATTATTTGTAAGTTTTATACTAATTACAGGCAAATCAAAAGAGTCAATTTTAATTGATGAAACTAACCTTCTATTAACCATGCTGGTTTTTAATATATCACCAGGGTGTTTTTTAAAAACAATGAATCCCATATTTGATTTGTTCCATGTTGATTATCAAAGTATAAAGAATGCATAATGCCACAAAAATTTCAAACAAAATACTATTACAGATCAATCTTTAACTCGAACGATGCAGCCGCAGAAAAATCATGTATTTGCATCACTTGTATCATCCACTAAATTAGAGCTATACAAATTTGATAATGGTTTAAACTGTGTTGTACAAAAAAGCAAGTTAGATACCAATTTAATCCATTGTATGAGTAATATAATATACCATTTAAACCACCCGCTACAAATCCGTTTTCCCTAGCTGCTACATTTGTGAACGTCGCGCTAGAAGGAGTTCCTGTGGTAGGAGCAAAATTTATATTATCTTTATTGACTGTAATACTTGAAATATAAACGTCATATTCGGCACTTTCTCGTAATCCTCCACCAACCGCTGCAAATAAGTTATTATTGGGATTATACGCAAGAGCACTATAAGAGTTTGTTGCTTGGTTACAATTTACTAAATTTATGTGTTAATAAGAAATTATATATATTTTTATTATAAAATACTGTCACATTTTTGAGACATTCACAAAATTATGGAGTAGACACCAGTCTACTCCATAACAGAGTTGATTAAAGATTACATTTAATTACTATTAACACCTGTCATAGCAGTAAAGTTTACGTTAGGGGATGAATATACATTTTTCCAGTTTGTATAATTACACGACTCCGTGTTACAGCCAGACAATAAGTAAATGTTCCCAGAACTAGTAGCAACTGCAAAGTTGTTTAAACCAAATGCTAGAGCGTTTGGTTGTTCACCATTCATTATCTGAACCAATGGTGAAGGCGTATTGCCATTAATCATAGTAACAGCACCAGTATTATGTGCGCTAGTTATAAATATACTAATTCCATTACCTTGGGCAGCTGGAGGATTTGGTATTGAATAGCTAGTATATTTATTGGAAATATCAAAGCTTGATGAATAATTATTCAAACTATTGGTATTACTATAGTTAAAAGTATTTAGGTATCCTGTAGTCGTATTAGTCCAATTGCTTAATGTGTTTAAGTAAACAATCACATCTCCGTTATTACCAGCAAGAAAATTCCCATTAGCTTGAATGACTCCATTACCATAACTATCACTATTTAATGTACTGTTACCTGACCATGGGCTCCAAAGGTTACTGGATTCTTGGAATGAAATAACATTATAATAATACCCAGATCCAACTGCACCAGCTACAAATGTTATTGGAGAATTAGGTACATAAACAATTGAAGTAAAACCATAACAATTTTTTTGACCAGAGAAGCTATATTGAGAACCTGTCCAAGTTGCACCATTATCTGCTGAAGTGTAAAGATAGCAATTTGCTGTCCCTGCGGCGTAGGTATTGGTTATTGGGTTATAGGCTAGTCCTTGAATATTATTACTCGATGGTACATTACCGCCATTATGTATTACAGGTGATTGAGGATTATTGCTCAAGTTTGGAAAGAAAACATTTAGTCCATTATTCCCAACTGCAACCGCACCATTGGCACCTGCTACGACTTTATTTAAGGCGTTATTTGTTGCAGTTTTAAACCCACCAGCAAATAACCCAACGGCACCGTTATTACCAACAGCAATGTATCCTCCAACATTTGGGGCAAAAGTAATTGCATTGACCTGTCCGATTGTAGAAGTCGTCCAGAGGTTCCAGCTTTCACCATCATTAATACTATAGTAAATATTACCATTACCATCTCCTGAAATTAGATTTGGTATATAGGAATTATAACTAAATGAATTCATTAATAAGCTTACATATTGATTACTATGATTAAATCCTAATACCACGTTAGACGCAGATTCTGTATTTGACGAGTAAAAGTTATATGCGATACAGGTTGGAGATTCGCTAGATAGTTGGCAACTAGAGCTTATAACATTTGGCGTATAAGACGAATTTTGACTAAGCTGTGTTGTTGAAACCTGATCTACAATACCAGAATATCCACCAGTTAAGCTTGCTGAAACTGTATAAGACTCATAAAGAGGGAGAATATTGGATTCAAAAGGCGTAATGTTAATCACTGCAGATGGATAAACATTCACAATACTATTGCTGATATTGCTAGTAGCAAGTGTGGTATTTTGTATTTTAGTTCCTGTTACAAAGTATGCTGTTGCAATAGATACATTGTCGCTACCTAAGATACTGGTATTTAGTGCAATAGTATATGTACAGCTTGCACCAATTCCAATTGTCCCATAGCAGGTATTATCAGTAATTGACCAGTTACTATCTTGGAGATCTTGACTCACCCATAAGTTACTAATTGTATATCCAGTATTGTTAATAAACGTATATGCGATACTAGCGCTGCTATTTTGTGTTACTTGGTATGGATTATCTGTGGTGCCATCGCCATTATTTAGCCCAGAGTAGGTATATGATACAGTATTATCATTGACGTTAGCTACTATACCTTGGAGGTTAATATTGATTGAGGCATCACCAGTAATTGCAATATTTCCTTTATATGTACCTTCACCTGTTGTAGTTGCACCAAAATGGAAAGTATAGTTACAGGAAGTGAATGGTTTTAGAGTGTTCGGACAGCCATCGTTTTCACCCGTAAACAATGGTGAGTCTGACATTTGAATGAATTCTGTCAAAGGAATGTCACTGTTATTTGTTATCGTTATCCCACCAGTTGTGTAATCAGAGCCACTATTGTAAATCAGACCCATTGTATAAACACCATTGGTTAAGGTACCTGCGTAAGAATTATCCGCAGTAATTGATAGTTGGCTAGAGTTGTTATTGTTTGCAGGAGTAACTTTATTAATATTAATTGGCTTAGATTGGGTTGTTTCTGGAGATGATTCTGGCGCTGTCGTTGGTTTAAATCCGACAACCATATAGCCTGTTTTATTTACAGCGCTTGATAAAGAAGATGTTACTACTTTTACATTGCATATTTGCTGTGGTTGCAGATTTAGTCCTTCTGCACAGATCGTAGGTTTTGTAGTTCCCACAGCTGTATCAGACTCAGTAGCTGGTTGAATTTTTAGGTATTTAGATGGTGTAAATGAATTAGGCGCATCACTTACCGCAATATTTCGTATTGTAACAGGATTTACTGTAGTATTTTGTACCAAGAATAGCCCACTATAGCTAGTATTGCTGGTGGTGATATTTATTTCAGCATCTGAATTATTACCAGTTGCAGATACATCAGTTATTTTTAAGCATGATTCAGCAGTATTTGCTGTTGCTGCTTTTTTTAATTTTGGTGTAGTGAGAGATAACTGCTCAGCTGGAACAACATAGTTCATATTGGTGCCATTGACAATATTGCTAACTGATTTATCTTTACCATATGAAGTTTGTAGTTTGAAGCCGTAAATTGATGCTCCATTTGGTACGTGAGCTAAAAGAGATACGACGGTTCCTTTAGCAAGATTAGTTAGTCCACCACCTGTATTACCGCTTAAGGAATCAAATCTTAGCGGAATACCATTGGCTGAAACTATTTTGATAGTATTAAAGTCACCACTATTGACTGAGTTGACTAAAATAGTTACAGGTACCAAAGTATCTGCATTGTTTTTATTAGCTTGAACATTGTGTGGGAAGTATGGGATTAAGCCATCGGCACCTTTGTCATAAGTATCACCAGCTGGATTGATTAAATTTATTTGGGTACTATTCTTGCCTAAGCTAGAATTAGAATTCAAAGTAAGTGATCTAGGTGTTGAGTCTTTGGATAATTTAAGGTTAATTATACAGCTTGAGTTTGCAGGAATTGAGGCACAATTTTTTGCACTGGTTGCATCGATGCTTGCTCCAGCTCCAACAAGACTATAATCAGTATTTGTTAAATTATTTGAGGTTGTATTTTGTACAACAACTGGAATTTGCGTCGCTCCTATTACCCCAACTGGGTAATTGTCGGGTGCAACTAAGTTTACTCCATTAGCTGAGTTGTTTGTTGATGTAGTTCCACCACTACCACACGCAACGATGGAGATTGTAATCAGGGTGGCGCAAAATAAATATTGTAGATGCTTTAACTTTTTTTGATTTGGTTTCAAGTAATTTTCCTTTATTTTTATTTGATATACTAGATAGAATAAAATTATTCTGTTTAAATGAATAATTTTATTCTTAGAGATGGGGTTTTATTGTAATGATATTTTAGATTACAAGATAATATTATTGATTCTTGGTCACAGGGCATGATTGTATGGGTTAAGTGTATTTAATGTTGTCATAGATTTGGGACATTTTTAATTATTATGGCATGGTTGCGATAAATTAAAAATATTTCTTATGGTTTGGGAGAGTTTAATTTATCGCGTGCTGATGGGATGATTTTGTGAGTCAATAAGAAAGTGACGATGATTTTATTTGCTTTGTTTTAGAGTATGGTGTTAAATTGGTAGTGATCAATCGCAAGGTTGATTTGCCAAATGTAGTTTAGTAGCATGGTCAGAGTTAAACAAGTATTTATATGAGGATATAAATTAGACTATGTGAAAATAAAACAAAGCATTCATATAGAATGAATGCTTTGTTTATAAATAACGCACTTTATTTAACTTATAGTCCTAGTTCTGACAAGATAAACTACCAGAACTATTTACGGTTAAATTCAATGGAGTTCCAGGCATTCCAAAATTAGAATTATCTGAAATATCCTCCATATCACAACCAGTAGGCAAGGAATAACTTGTTGGAAGTGGAACATTAGTTGGATGGAAGACTAAGTACGTAGTATTTGAACTAGAATTTAAGTTAAATGTACTAACCGTAGTACCATTAATACTTGAGGTAGCAGCTCCAATACAACTTGTGGTTAGAAGTATATTTCCATATTGATCTTGCTGAAAATATCCAGGATAAGTTTGTAATGATGTCAAACTACTCTGACCAGTTAATTGGCTATAATAATTGCCCATATAGCCAGATCCAAAAGTTGCATACATACTACCAATATTAGTATTATTAATCTGAGCTGGATTATAGAAACACAAAGCAGACCAATTGCCACCAATTCCAGGCACAATACCAATTCCTTCGTTTTGTGGGTTTGACGCACTTTCAGGATTATTAGTAATTGATATTGGAGACGCTGTAACTAATGCTGAAATTATTTCATTACCCATATTGGTATTTTGCTCTACATTCAATCTTGTATAAGAGCCATCGGGCCAAACAAGAGTTTCAACGTTACCAGGCGTAATAATATTAGTATTATTGGTGTTACTAATTGCCTTGAAAATGTTATCACCAGCTGTATATTGCTCATAAGGATTTGGTGTTACATAGCTGCTTACGTTTTGTACTTGACTTGGCAATGGAGTTATAAATGATGCAGTTGTGCTTCCACCAAGCATGTCACTATTTCCAACACCTTGCACAGTGAAAATAAAGAAATGTCCGTTAGCATCGCTCATATAAACAAATGGTATAGATGCATTTCCTTTAGCTGCAAATGTATTATCTACATTAAATTGAGCTCCTCTTGCGCTATATCCTGCGATTAAATTTTGATATGTTATTTTATTGGCAGGGACATAGCTTGTTGAAGTAATGCCATTAGTAATCAGAGCAGCCATATTCGTTACATTATTAACGTATCCTGCACTAAAATAAGGCGTAGAGTTGTTATTTATACCAAAAGTATTATATATAGTGGAAAAAGGACTAGATGAAGTAACAGGTGACAATGCCGCTGTAGCACCAGGCGTAGAAACAAAATTTGTTCCAAATCCAGCAGTCATAAATTTATATACATTACCACTATTAGCGCTGTCAAGACTAGATATACCAACAGTACCACCTGATGTTAAAGCACAGTATTGTCCACCAGTATATGAGTAGTTCACGCCAAGACAATTACCATTACCAACAGTCACTGCTTCAGCTACTGAGGTTGGAGATACATTGCTATAATAATCTTGGTTAGGACTTGCTGAAGCTGCGAGATTTATAACGTTTCCATAGTTATTTAGTATTCCTTCATTACTTGTATTGGAGTTGGTGGTACTAATAGTAAAAATTGGTGCGAATGTACTTGTTGATAAAGGACCTGTATAAGCGTTCAGAATATTTAGTGATTCTGGAACACTTTGGTTCACTATTCCAGCCGATTTACGGTTATATATTTGCCCACTAAATCTTATATACGCTGCATCTATATTGGTATCTGGTGATGGATATGCTACTGAATTTAGTTGTGGTAAAAATAGTGTTGATGTTGCTAATGCTTCGGATTCACTACCATTGTTTTGATATGAATAAGGGAAGCTTGCCTTAAACACTAAGTTAGATGTCAATGGTTGACCAGTACCAGCTTGGGTATAACCTTGTTCAATAACAGCACTTTCTATAAAAGAGTTGTCTACTTCCCAACCAGAAAAAATGGATTTCCCCCCACCAAGAATATTGAAATATTGTGCGGTAGTCATAATTGGTGAGTTAATAGAGATAGAAGTTTTTTGGTTAAAATATGCTGGTCCATATAAGAAATAATTATTATTAGCTTTCGGTTGAGTCGTGTAGGCTAAGAATCCACTTTCAATCATTCTAGTGTTGCTTTCCAAGCCTGTTAGTAGATTGCCACTTGGGTTTGTAGTAGCATATGCATTCATTGGTAAAGTAAGGCTAATCGGAGTTGAAGGTTTACAGCTCTCATTATATGAAGCAGTAACATCATATATATAGAGAGCCATATCTAAACCTTGTTGTATTTTTATTGAGCTTAGTAGATAAGCATCATATGCACTATTGATTAACCCAATAGGGTTTGCAAAAGTTGGATCAGTTGAAGCAGTGAAAAGTGTTGACTGCATTTGTGATAAAGAAGACTTGACATCAGTCCAATCGCTCAGGCTTGTGTTAAATAAACTATTTATCGCATTGTTAACTGTCTTATTTGCTTTTGATGCATATGGGGCAAATGAACTACACGCGCCAGGTTCTGACCATAGGGTGTTAATTGATTCACTCATTCCAGCATCAACAAATGGTTTTAGGGTATAATTAATATCACGATATAATCCACCTACGGTATCAGGGCTCGTATCTGAACCAATAGCACCTGTAGAATCATAACCAAAACTTCGTAAAAGAATTTTATTAATTGAGTTATTTAATGCATAAATATGATTATTCATATTGGTATTAATTATTGTATCAAACTCATCATCAGTTACTTCTTGTAATACCTCAACTTGGTCCGATACTCCAACAATTTGATCTGACAGAGCAGATATTCCTTCAAGAACATCCTCGTTATTTGCTGAGTTTTTGCCAAATCCAAAAAAGTGAGCAACTTTCTTACCAACGGTAATAACCTTCATAACTGGTCCTTTTACCGTTGCAATAGCCACCTTAGCTGTTGTACTACCCTTTATCATATTGGTTGTTAAGCTAATGAAATATTGAGTAGGATCAGGGATAGCTCCTAAATTGGCATGAGTTGTTTGTTTTGGTATTGGCCCAACTCTTCTAATAGATTTATTTAATACAACAGCTTCACTTTCTGTCCATAGAAAAACTCCACCAGATTGTGGGGTGGTATTGCTCTGGGTACTATTACCAGAGCTACCAGAACCACTACAACTAACTAAAGATGTGGTAAAAATTACACATGCTGATATTTTTTTTATTTTATTATTATTATTATGATTTTTGTTCATAATACTATTTCCTTTTTTATTATATTTATTTTTGTTCATATGGTTATATTTTTTACATTCAACCAAGGAAATTATAATAAATATTACATAGTAATGGTGTCATAAATTTGGGACATCGCATAATAATACTTAGGAGTTATTTGGATAATGATTATGTACCATGATTTAATTCTGTAAATTGTTACATAAGTCTTTAGTTGGATAAAATTCTGTTTAATATGGTGGTAAATTTAATTACTTAATTCAAGGTAGGCATCTTGATGTAACCCAGCACCACCGCCGCCATTTAGTTGTAGCCTATATGAGCTGCCATCGCTAAGAGTGAATTTAATTACGCTAGTACCTGTATTTCCATTTGTGCCAGAGGTATCACACGAAGTGACACTTGGTATTAACATATTTTGATAACTTGATGTTGTAGTAGAATTATTAGCAGCTGGGCAAGCTAATTGTAATGACGCATATGCTGAAGCACTACTATTAGATCCTTTCCCAAGTATGTAAAATGGCAAATTAAAATTATTTGGTAGGGTAACTTGTATAGCGGCGGTGTGATAATTACTACCAGATTTATAAAATCCACCGTCATATAATGAATTATCATTTACAAAGAAGTTTCCATTGCCGTTTATTAAACTAAATGCACTAGAATTGACAATAGAATTACTATTATAATAGATATGATAATCTTGATCCGAAGATGCAACATTAAAGTATCCACCTAGTAAGTAGTACACACCGCCAACATCTTCAGTTGGCAGCCATCCTGGGGTTGGAATATTCCCATTTGATAATTGAAAGTTATAAGAATTACTGCTATTATTAAAATTTATAGAGTAGTTATTTGCAATCGACCATGTCATACAGATTAATTGATTGCCAGCACTCCAATAGTAAACTCCATTACTAATCGTACAGCTTTCACTAAAATAAAACGGTGTTTGACTTGCTGATAATTGGTTATTATATACGGCAATTGATTCCCCATCATAATAACCACTTTGGATATTTTGGAAAACAGTAGGGTAGTTATTGTCGTTTATCGCTGGTATTGTTGGATAAATATTTGGATTAATTTGTAACTGATTATTTATGGACGACTCTATATTTGAGTTAGTGGTATCTATATTGGTAATTGGGTATTGGTAAATATTTGATGTATTTACCCAGTTTCCACTGAGCATTGAATAGTTTTGAACAGGGTTGCTTATAAATTTTACCTGTGGTGTTGATTCAATGACTGCTTGCATTTCGGGGGAAAGATTTGGTTGATTAGTTGTATAATTTATTCCCTGCTGTGGATATGAATAATCAGAATAGATAAATTTCATAGTTTGTTGATAGAGTGTATTAACTCTTCTTGCGTATAAATTAGTTAACTGCTGTTGAGCATAGACAAAGGCTGACTCTGCATTTTGTAGATTTATAGCTTCATACATATTATTGTTAATAGTATTTATATTATATCCATTTGGGTAAAATACGGTAGCGGATTGACCGCTGCAATTAGATGCACCACCTGCATAAAAATTAATTGTATTAAAGATATTAGTAGTATCTCCATTTGCTTCGAGGGGGCAAATTTGAGTTAGTGCTATCTTGAGTTCACTAGCGGATACAAAATTCAAATAATTTAGGTAGTTGTTTGTAGCTTCGATTGTATACAGAGATTGTAATACTGACAAATTAGATAGATAAACTGAATTTATGAACTGGTTATAGGACTCAACGGCTAACATATAATTACTAGCTGCTATTGTTCCAGACCTCGGTAGAATTACTTGTAGGGAGTTTTCAGCCGCTAATAATAACTGTACTGTGGCATTATTGGTATTATTACTGCTTAAAGATACTGATTCAATAATGAGAGCTGTATTAGTACTGTTGGTAGTTGTTGCTGACAAAGAGGTTGCATTAATAACATTTACAAAATTAGATGCATTATTTTGGCTATAGGTATTTAGTGAAGCCATTGCTTTGCTACTATATGCCACATTTTGTAGTATATTTACTATTGACTCACTTGATGTTGCCATACTATTAATTGATGGGTTACTTTCTATTACTACATTAGTGTAGCTTTGATACCATGGTTCTGTCACGTTTTGATTATTTAGACCAATAATATTGGATGTCGATTTACCATAACCATAAAATAATGATGGAGCAAATATGTTATTAAACCAATTGTTATAATCGGCTTCTAATTTTTGTTCTTCAGTTGCCAGTGTCAAATTATAAATTTGCTTATATGAATTATCTAATATTGAATAAATACCTTGAATTTGAGTTTCTTGGTAGCTGAGATCACTATTTATCTGGTTTATCTGACCTGCTACTTGATTTGCAGCCACCAACCCACTCACAACACTAATGACTCCAAATACAACCGCTCCTGGTGGGAATATAGATGCAATGACAGCTGAAGCAGCTGCAATTTCAGCAGCTCCACCAGCTCCATTTAGTTCTCTAGTTTTATATATAGAAAAATTAATTTTATTGGCTAATACGGGGTTATATAAGCTAATAGGGATCGGTCCATAATCACCGCCTTGGAATCCTACTTCTTGGGGTGATTGATTTTGATTACCAGTAGAACAAGCAGATAAAAATAGCATTAATATTATTAATAAAAATATTGATTTAATTTTCATACTAAATATCTTTTTAAGCATTTGTGAAAAAGCTACAGGATTTGTTAAATTATATTCTTTAATTTTATTAATACTTTGGTATAAATTATATCTATTGCCATTTTAAAATTAAATAAGTATGCTATACATTACATTTTACAGGGCTATATTGAACGCAGGTTATCTCGGAACTAAGAATATTATACCCTGATTGAAAGCATACATTTTGGTGTGCAGTTTTTTTATGTATGTTAAAGAAATACATTGGCTCAACTTCTCTTCTAGTCGGTACTGAGTAACTATAAGAGTATAACTCAAGCTCTTCAGGAGTGAATTTATCGCTTATGGCGCAAGAACCAAGTACTTTTGCGTATGCATCTGATGGTGATATTTGTGTGGTGAGTTGATCTATTTGCTCTTGGTTAATTTCATATGCACCATCAAATGTACCAAAGGTATAAGAAGCCAAGAACTGTCCCCACTCGTTGTATTCTGTAAAAATAGTATCTGAGTTATCGACAGATGATACCATTATATTTGAAATTTGATTTAAGTCAGTAATTGGAGTAAAATCATTTGATTCATTGATTTTTTCGAAAGATGCATTCTTAGTTACACCTGCAACGGCTACCTTCTGAAATATTTCCATTGGACTAGGTGGCGCAAGATTAGTGATAGTCTGGGTTGTACTTGAGCTACTACCTCCACCATTGCATCCAGTTATTAGCAATGAAATAATACTGATGGCTGCAATATTCTTAAAGGTGTATTTAATTGGATTACGTTGCGTATACTTTGCTGTAAGTTTTATTTTAGGCATATTTAACTTTTTCTTTATGAAATGAAAAATAATGTTTTTAGTTTTTGTGATCAGCAGGTTCAAATTAAACTTATAGTTTTTCTACTATTAACATTTTTATTGGAACTTGCCGATCTGTTGAAGTTATGCAATTAATTTATCAGTGCATCCATAATTATCTTGCAGAATAATGTATTAATTGTGTACTGGTACTTACCACACTTCCATCTGGTTTAACCAAATCAACATACATGCTACCACTGCTAGACTTACTTCTTGGTTGAAATTTGGCTACAAAGCTACATCTAAAGCTCTTCTCTCCAAGTTGTTGCCAAGAGTTAATTGATGTGTCGCCTTCAGCCTGTCCAACTTTTTTGCGGCAATTTGATCTACTCACATCAATCGAAAACTCACTAGCATTCGGAGAGTCTCGAAATCTGAGAGAGTATCCCCATGCTGGGAGGCTAGATTCAGATAGTTCAACATTAATCTCACGTAATCCAAAGCTACCTACTGGGATTTTAATAAGTGAGTCGTTTCCTTTCCATAACTGATTAAAGGAGCCTTCTGGTGCGACATAGGTTTTAATTTTGAGATCATTAGGCTTATCTGGGTTAAGGTTATTAATTTTCCAATGTTCCCAGTGGCTAAGCCATGAAGAATTATGATTAATAGTATAAATGTCACCCTTAAATCTATCCGAGCCACCAAATAATTCAAATTTTCCATCTTTGTTTTTCCATGCGACCGAATTCATTTGAGATGATGGCATATCAATTTTATTCCCTGAGTTTGACATAGCGCAATCATTTTTGTTACCAGAGACAAACTTCCAAGCATTTGGAGCTGCGCTAGAGTTAAATACCCATAAGTCATTGTAGTAGCATCTACTTCCTATGTTGAAGTATGCTAACTGAGAACTATCATAACTATTAGAATATTCATAGCCTCTGCCAGAAAATGTTTTGTGGCCACTACCACCAAATAGATACACTTGGCCTGAGCTTTCCCACAGTGTGGCACCAATACGTGCAGCAGGTAAATCTTGGAACTGTTTTGTGGGATCTGGTTCTGAGTTAATCCGCTCATATTTACCAGTTTCTAAATTTAGTCTCCAGAAGTCTCCTAATTGTGTAAGGACGTAAGCCTGATACCCAAAATTTTCATATGCGTATGACACAACTCCCAAACCACCATAAAAATATAAATAACGCTTGTCTGATGATAGGGTTGCTGCGGTATTTGAGCGTTGAACCGGAATTATAGAGTTTTGAAGTGCATTGAATAAAACCAATGGGTCAACATTCTTGTATTCTTCGCTTGCATCATAAGTTTTGCCATAAGGATCTCCTTTAGTAATAATCATAGGTTCTAGATATTTCTTAGTTGAGCCTGCTATAAGAGATAGATCTGGTATTTGATTACCCTGATTGGTAGGGTATCCACCTACGGTATAGTTCTGAATAAATGTAGGTAAACCATCGCGTACACTGAGCAACCTGCGCGCAAGATTTGTGAGCAGGCCTGATCCTGGGTAACTACCATTTTCTGTTTTAAATATATTGTTCGCTTTCGAAATACCAATTTGATCAAATGGAATTAATCCACTGAATGGAGTCTTGCTATATGGTGTGGCTTTACCTGTTTTGGGATCAATGTTCGCTTCATCAGCATCGAAACGATTTTCTTCTAAATTCAACTTGCCTGGATCTGACTGTGGTATATAAATATATGACATTATTAGATGAGGTGTGCCACTTATTTTTGGAGCCATTAATCCTTGTTGAATTGGTTGTGTATTCGGTTCTACAGGCACCGTATTACAAAATTCTTCAACTTCTGACTCAACTGGCATCCTATAGTCGCTATAGTTGTATTGCTTGCAGTAGTCGTAGTAATTTGCACTGAATGTATAATATCCCCCGTAGTAGTCTCTCAATTTTATATCATTAGAAATTTCTGGATATACTACAACACTAGCACCTCTAATTAAGTACTCATTACCAATTGATTTTTCTGGGTATACAAAACCTTTAACCTGTATCGCCGCTGTCGCAAAAGCATATTTTGAGGTTGATGTACTTTGAGCACCTTTATCTCCAGCAACCCAGACCCAATTCTTAGTATTGTGGTTGTAAATCCAGAGATCGTTGTAACATTGTTTCTGTGTCTCATCGACACATCCACCATAGATTAAAGTGAACTCTCCATCTGTTCCTGCACTAACGTGGGATATTCCAGGGCTAATTCTCCACCCTGGTGCATTATCCTTAGATTCAACGCCTTTAATTCCATAGTTTTGTACTGTGCCTGGATCTAGTTCATGATTAGGACTAAACCTAGATTCTATGCTTTCGCTATTATTACTTTTAGTGCTGTTTAATTGGCTAGAGTTAGTTTGCTGTACTGAACCACCAGTATTGTTACATGCCACAACTGCTATTGATGATAGCAGCATTACAAGAGTATTTTTTTGCTTAATTTTCATTTTGTTCCTTATCCCAGTAATTGACCTATCAACACTACAAAATACAAATTAATTAGCGATTAATTTTGATGTTTTTGTGTTTGATCTCTTTTTATTTGCTCATTGTAAATTTATTTATATTACTTTTACAGTGTGTCATTATGTAATAAGTTATATTGAGCGAATTATTTTGTAAGGCAATATTATATGTCGCAGATTATGCAAAATATGTCATAAGATTGGGACATTTGAATCTTTTAGATTTGAGGCTTTGTAACGTTTTTAGAGTTTAGTAGTGTAATTATTATACATGCCATTATGTAGCAGTAGATGTTATATTTTTTTATTTCAGGTTAGTGTTTTTGTGCTAAATGAGATTAGTTGCTTTGTCTATAATGCAATCTTCAAGTGTGTAAGTTCTTGTAATCATAAGCCTAGGTTTTGAATTTATTATAGCCTTAGAGATATTATTTGAAGAATCTACAAACGTAATATTTGCAGCTAAAATAGAATACAATAGTGATTTTATTTTATAGCTTAGATTATTCTGTAGATTCAATACTTTTTCTTTTTAGTCATTTTCATTAGTTGTTATAAATTTAGCGACTACTATAATTTATCTTTTGGATAAATTCTTCACTGTATCCACTTGTGGAGCGTGCAAATATTTCTAGATCAAAATTTGATTCATTTTTTGTACTTTGTGGCGTATATTTTAAAACTATATTACATTGTTCACCTTCTTTGAGCTTTATGGTTGGATTAATACAGCTTGAACGCCATTCATCGATGATAATATCTTCTGGTAAGTTGTAAACTTGAAAGCTAGTTATTACTTCGTCTGACAAATTACTAATCGTATAGCCTTTTAGACCAAACAGACCTATTGGAATTTGATCTAAGCTATTTCTCCAACTTTGATTAGATATATCATCAATTTTAAAATTTCCAGAGGAATTAACTTGAAGACTTCTATTTGCTCTTTCTGCATCAAATTTAACTTGTGGTACTAAAATCCAAGTTCTTATTGCTCGGCTGAATGTGATTTTTTGTCCAGGTAGAATTATTGCATTATTAGGCTGAGAGAATTCACCGATTGTAATACCATTAGATAATCCTGTTGTTAGTTTTATTATAAAGTTTTCTACTGATTTTGTTTCTGGATTATATATGTACTCAGATAATGATGGCAGCTCAAAAACATTTTCTGGATTTAATTTATCTAGATAAAAAGAGTCAAATTTTAATGTATAATTACTTAATTTTTGCGGTGTTGTACACTTATTAACTATAGTTAGTGAGAGTTTTTCGCAGATATTTTCTTCTCCACATACGGATATGTAATTATTAATGTCTGTACTTAGACATGATATTGTTGAATTTGATGTATCCTGATTTGATATTATCTGTGTTAATGGCTTATTGGTGGCATTAATCTCATTTGAAGGTTGATTTAAAGAAGATCCATTATTACATCCACCGAATAATAACGCTATTGATAATATAATTAAACAATTTAACAAATTAAAGCAAATAGTTTTGATGGTAAATATCCTTATAAAATTATGTGTGATTATTACGGAGTATGTGGTCTTGTACATATTTTTAAAATATCATAAGTTAATATATTAAAGATTTATCCTTTTTCCTTTAATTATGATAAGATGGTTGTACTTATACAAATTGATAGTTTACGCAATTTATAAATAAGAATGCTTAAGCGAGGAGTTTTATTTATATAAGTCTATTTGACTAGCTAATTATTATATAGAATAAACTTTTATAAATATGTCATAGTATTGAGACATTTTGTCTTTTTGTATTTAAAATTATCGTTGATAAATTTATTAATGGACCATGAATACAATAGAAGAGTTGAAAAGTAAATTTTTTTATAGTAGAATTCAACTGTGTTGTTTAATATTGTGGGAGTATTTAATCATTAAATCAAATAATATATCGTCTAATTCATTAAATGAAAATGATATTATTTGTCTTTCGAAAATAATTGATTATTATGGACGTGTTGCGCAGAATAAATTTTTTGCCTTAATTGATTTGCATTATAATATTCGTGTTACAGATAAGAAAACTATGGACATATTTAAAATCAATGAGAGCATTATTGGTCAAAATTTTCTTCATGATTTTAATAGAAGCAACAAGAGATTTCATTTTACTTCTTACAATCTTCGTAGCTGTATAAAAAATAAAAAAGTAATTAAATTTCTTACGGTAAATAATAATCGCAAAACTGGTTACGAGACACTTTCGTATGAATATTTGCCACTTGTTAATAATGAAACACTCAATATTGTAGCTGTTTTGATTACTGCAGAAGTTCCAGTGGTTCCACTTAGCTTTTATAAAATCACTCAAAGTTTTAAAAATCAAAAGCTTTCAACTAGAGTTATTAATAATAAGGATTTTAATCTTTCAGAAAGAGAGCAAGAAGTATTATTTTTCCTCTTTCATTGTAATAATAAGGCAGAAATTGCAGAAATATTATCTAATATTTATGGTAAGACTATAACTGAGTCATCTATTCGAAAATTAATTCATCGTAATCTTTATAGTAAATTTGATGTTGTAAATGAAATTGAATTGAAGAGTGTTATCCGAGAACATGGTTTTTATTTAAAAGTTCCAGATATTATTAGTGATGAGTTTATTTTTAATATTACAGAATTATAGAAATTTGTAGGTAGGTAATCAAAGGTTATTGATAAATGTGATGAAATTTTGTCGTGGTTCTTGAAAATAAATAGTCTATATAGTTAACACCTCATGAATTAAACAATTCAATCAAAAATAACACCTTGAGTTATCTTAGTTTATTTCAGCAAAGAATTTGCGTATAGCTGTAGTAAAATTAGCAAATTTCGAATATACCTTGTTATACGTAAGATGCTCACGCATAACTTTCCAGAGTCGCTCTATCGGGTTTGAATCGGGAGAATATGGTGGCAAATAGTGAATTATTACTCTAGCATTTTTAATATATGGTGCAAGTTCCTTGTTTTTGTTGAAGCGACTATTATCACAGATTAAGTGAATTGATTTATCTGGGTATATATTTTCAAGGTTGTTACAAAATGAAATAAAATTGCACCATTTAAGTTTTAAGTGCAATCGATACGTGGTATTCGTTGTTGCGAGTGTTTTTGTTTCTCCTTTGGGCATCCATCCACAAAATGATTGAGATTGATATTTGCTATATCTCGTACATCACGACCTTCATTATATGTCAAAATTGCTCGAAGACGATCTTTTTCATCAATATTTTTAGTAATGCGTACCAACTTTTCAAATTCGGCACGCTTACTTTGTGTTTGTATATTTTGCATAGACTAGATTATAAAATAGTTTGCCTGAATTAGTCCAACTTTCAGTTACGAAGAGTATATAAACGCTCATTACTATAGCCAACACGATAGAGTTATCTTAAAAGCTTGAGTTATAGCCTCTTGCAAAATTTCACATTTTTTATTATTTATAATTTCCAATTTATAAAACACAATCCAGCCCAGCTTTCAAGTTAATTGAATATATATCCTAGTTATGTATTATTTCGATTTTTATGCGGCTACATTGCGTCCCATTTATAGGCTCCAAGTCCATTGAGCAGGCAGTTACAATTATGTATAAATCAATTTCCGCTTTTAGCGTTATTGAGTCTCCGGCCTTAGTTTGAGCTGGTAATGGTGTCATTTTTCCAGCGGTAATTTGAGTGTACTGAAATATATTAACTGGATCTGGTATCACTTCTGGATGCCAGTTGAATTCTGTTGCCGCAATTCGGAAGTTATCGCTGCAACTGTTATGATAGCCATTAATCCCCATTTTTTGATACATCTCTGTGCTACAGGCACAGTATAACATATCGTGTGTTCCAGGAGAGTCATCCCTTTCAATGGTTAATATTTGACGGTACTTATTAGAGAAAAATCCTTCACCAGTCTTGGGAAATAATTTATATAGTGCTGCCCTAGTTGTTCCGACACTTAAGTATTCATCAAAGTTACAACAAGATACGGCAAAGAGGTCTGCAACTTGTTCGCCATCAAGATCCGTAATTTTAAGTCTTGAACCTTGATTTATTTTTAACCAACCTCCAGATTGTGGTGCGATAGTTTTTGTATCTAAGTATGGTTTTTCATTCATGTTAAACTTTTCCTTTTTGTTTGAATGTCATGAGATTACTCTAAGAAACTCTTATTAATAATCAAGTTGTGTTTTATGCTTATAGACAAAAAATTCAATAATTTTATCTATGGGAAGCTTCCCAACCTCTTCTTTATTGGCGTAGTAGCTGGAAAATGCATTCGCTGTAACCGTATTGTTGAAATTTAGTCCTCCAGCTTGAGTTGTTTCTGGACCATAAAGTTTGATTAAGGTTGCAAAGCTATAAGCATCTGATACTGAAGGAGTTTTAGGATAATTTTTGCCAAGTTGAAGTTTTGTTGCTAATCCTGTAACATTTGGTATAACTATAGAGATATGTCCATTTTGTTGGTGTAATGGTGATGCTGTACTAACTTTTTTAAATACAGCGATTACAAGCTTGCCTTGATTCGCATTCTTTTGAGCATCAATCGAGTTAACTTGTGTCCAATTAGCTAAATCAAAGTACAACCTGTCCCGTTGTTCTGCGGCGACATGACACCAATCTCCAATTTGCACTGGGGAGATATTAATGCCAAAAATTTTATCTGCAACTAAGGCAGTATAAGCACTACAATGAGATGTATATGGGCTAAATCTTTGTAGTGTGTAGTTATCGCGATATTCGACACAAGATGGTTGTTTATTTAAAATTTTTTGGTAGCCAGTTTGTTGTACAGCTAAATTGGTAACTGGTTTTCCTATTTTTTCTTTATTGGGATAATCTGGATCATAAGTCATTACATATGGTGCAAATAAAGTTTGTATCTGTGTTATGTCTGGTAGTTTTTTACCTTCTGTACTTGCAATATAAGTATTATAGCTATCATTTAGTGTCATATTTCCTGTATGCAGGTTTTTGATTGATTGACAAACTCTAATTGCCATATCATTGACACAGTCTAATTGGTTGCTGTTTTGATTTACACAGCGATACTGTTTTAAATTATCACAAGAATATTCGTCGTTATGAGTATAAAGGTAATTTTTATAACGAATGTTACTGGTTGCATAAGAATTTGTGCAGTTTAGCATGCCTAGTAAAGTCAATGTAATTATTGCGGGATAAAATTTTGACATGTTATTGATTCCACATAATGATTAATTATAGTGCGACATTGGTAACATTCAGTATTGTAACCGATGCCACACAACTATATAAATTAAGTTCTGTTGTGGATTAAAGCTTTACTATTTAACTAAACTCCAGAATAAGCTGAGAATCCACCATCAACTGGAATTACAACGCCATTTACGAATCCTGACGCAGTTTCATCCGCTAGCCACAATAATGTACCCAGTAACTCTTTAGCTTCACCAAAACGAGCCATAGGTGTGTGTGCGATGATTTTTTCGGCACGTGGTGTCCAGCTTCCATCGGCATTTTTTAGTAGGTTATGATTTTGCTGGGTGAGAAAAAAACCTGGTGCAATTGCATTAACACGAATGTTAGTTTTGGCAAAATGAACGGCAAGCCACTGCGTGAAATTATTTACTGCTGCTTTAGCAGCACTGTAAGATGGAATTTTGGTTAATGGCGTAAATGCGCTCATTGAAGAAATATTGATGATCGTAGCATGTGATTTATGAAGCATTTGCTTGCCAAAAACTTGCGATGGTAAAAGCGTACCCAAGAAATTCAGTTTAAATACAAAATCAATTCCATCCAGTTCTAAATCAAAAAAACTAGTTGCATTTGCTTGAGAGCTAAGTTCATTGCTATAGTATTCGGCACTACTGGTTCCTTTGGGGTGATTACCACCAGCTCCATTAATTAAAACATCACAACTACCTAGTTGTTGCTCAACTTGTCGTGCTGCGGCTTCTAAGCTATCACGATTGGTCACATCTGCATTAACGGCCAAAGCTGTACCACCAGTTTGATTAATTGTATTTGCTAATTCTTCGGCTTTAGCTAAGTCGCGTCCAAGAATTGCAACTTTATAACCATTCTGTGCCAAAGCTAGGCAAAATGCTTTACCTAATACACCGCTTCCACCTGTTACTACGGCAACTTTTTGTTTTGTCATTTATCATTCCTTAAGAATTTAGTTGAAATAATTATTTATTTTTGATTTAATTCGGATTATTTGATATCGCCAATTTTCTTTGTGCGAGATCTTCGACAATTTGATTGCAGCGTTTATCGGTTAGTTCATAAAAGAATCCAATAATTAAAGCAGCAATCAGAATTGTGATAGCAGGATACATCAAAAGTAATCCTTTAATTCCAGCTAAAGCTGAGTTAGTTTGAGCAGAATTAGGAATATATCCAATTAATGATAAACCCAGACCCGCGGCAAATCCAGAGATTGATTGTGCTAGTTTGCGTGAGAAGCTAAATGCGGCATAGGTAACTCCAGCTGCGCGTTTACCAGTTTTCCATTCACCATAGTCGATAATATCGGAAATTAGCGCCCACACAATCCCATTGGGAATGCTAATTGCGACAAAGGCAATTGTGGCAAAGATCGTGAAACTAATTGGGCTTGAGGGTATAAAATAATTAATAATATCCGCAGCAATACTAATTGCAAAACCAATCAGCATAGTTTTTTTCTTACCAAAAATTGTGACTAATTTTGGAATAGCGCTAATTGATACCACTGAGCTACCAATAATAACAAAGTTAATGAAAGCCATGAGTTTAATGTCGCCTAGGTTGTATTGGCAAAAATAAATTAGCATGGCAATTTTTATATTATAAGCTGAAATAGTAAAAATTGACATTAGAATTAAAATTCCGAGTGGTTTATTTTGCGTTAAAGCGTGGCGCAGATCACGGGTTTTAATTTTTTCTGTGCTAGCGGGCTCAATCAATTCACGAGTATTACGATAGCAATATGCATGGGACATTACGCCGATAATTGCCATTGCCGCTGCCGCTACGGGAAATCCCCAGCGTGAATCGCTAAATAATAACACAATTGGCATAAAAACCACGCCGGTAATTAGCAATGCGACTAATGAACCAGCTTGACGGTATGAGGCGAGTTGAGTGCGATCATTGACGTCTTGGGTCATGGCAGCGGCCAGTGAACCATAGGGGATATTAACCATTGAATAACAAAAACCCCACAGCATATATGATGCATAGGCGTAGATTAGCTTGCCTTGGATCGAAACATCTGGAGCAATAAATGTAATTACCGTTAAAAATGCCAGAAAAATTGCTGATGTCATCATAACAGGGCGGTATTTGCCATTTTTGGAAGCTTTGCGTTTATCGACAAATGAACCTGCAAGTACATCCATAAAAGCATCAAAGATTTTGCTAAAAAGAAATACGCCACCTGCTGCAACTGCACTGATTCCGCAAATGTCGGTATAGAACTTGAGTAGATAGGCTTGTCCTAAATCAAAGGTAAATCCGTTTCCAAGATCACCGATGCCGTATGCCAATTTTTCTTTAAAACTAAGTTTTTTCTTCATTACATTCCAATCAAATCAAAATGAGCAAAGCTAACGACTACTTGACAATCATGGTGCGGAAACGCAAGTTTAATTTCAACTGAGCCTTTACTGTTGCTATAGTACCAACCAGTAGTGGCGGCGGCAAATTTTTCACGATGTAAAAAATGTGGGACTTTGGTTCCATCAACGCTTATCCAAAATGGTCCCTTGTGCGGATTAATTAATTCAATAATTAGCTCTTGGGTATCTGGAGTAAATTTACCAATTTGTGCAAAATTAATTGTAGTTTGTTCTTTATTTTTCGATACAGTTACCTTTGTTTCACGGTAATTTTCTTGCAAATATTCTTGGCTAATTCCATCATCTTGATAGAGTTTAAATTCTGCATTCTCACCACCCAAAATTAATTTTAAATTTTGAAAATTTCCACGTGCTGACATCGGATTATGTTCATCCAGTGCTAGAATTGCGGAGTCACAGATAAAAAGTGGAATAGAACTTAGTTCAACTGGCACATCTATTGTTTGTCCACCAGCATAAGCTTGTCGTGTATAGAAATCATACCAGTTACTGCCAGCTGGTAAATATACTTGACGATTTGTTGCACCAGCCTCAACTACATTTGCGACTAACAAACTACTACCGAGCATGAAGTCAACGCTTTGATTATAAGTAGTTACATCGCCTTGGAATTCATAGAAAGTTGGGCGCATAATTGGCGTACCATGGACATAAGCTTCACGCATTAGCGTATACAAATATGGCATTAGTCGATAGCGTAATTTAATCGCATCCCGAATGAGTGGCGTCTTATCTTGGAACATCCATGGTTCAGTTACAGTATTATCGGTGTTACAAGAGTGTATGGAGAAACGTGGTTGGAAAATACCATTTTGTACCCAACGCACAAATAATTCTGCATCTGGATGTGGGCCCCAAAACCCGCCAATGTCACAGCCGTTATTTGCAACACCTGATAATCCCATACCCAAAATTGTCGAAATATTAAACTTTAGGCTTTTCCATGAAGTCATATTGTCACCAGCCCAAGTTTGCGAATAACGCTGAATTCCAGCAAATCCGCCACGATTTACTGAGTATGGACGTAAATTTGGCTGGTGTTTTAGGAGCGCTTGGCGACCAGTAAAGGCCATTAAATTTGGTTGAATTGATTTTAGTTGAGCTAAGTGTACGGTTTTGCCATCAAAATTACATAAGATGCTGCGATCAGTTAATGAATCATATTCGCAATTATCATTCCACAATGAAGTTACGCCGTGTTGGAGTAGAGTGGTGTTTAAATATTCGCTCCAAGTTTGCCGAGCAGTAGGATTGGTGAAGTCGATAAATGAGCCTAAGCCACCCCACCAATAATCTACATAGGGGCTAGCACCAGCAACGGATTGACCAATGAAAATTTGCTTCTCAGCCATTGTCGTGTAATTAGGATTACTTAGTAACACCCCAGGCTTGATATTCGGCGTGGCTAGTGCACCATGATCATGCATCGCTTGGAAAAATTGGCTAGGATTAGGGAAGCGTTGTGAATTCCATGTAAACAGCTGGCGTTTATTATTTTGATCGACGGTATAACCCGAGGATAAATGGAAATTATCAATTGGAATATCTTCTTCACGACATTTTTTTACAAAGTTAATAATTTCTTGATCGCAATTTTCAGGTAATTCAACATAATACATTGTCGAGCCCAGATAACCTAAGGCATAAGCTGGCAACATGGCCGACTTACCCGTAATTTCGGTATAACGTTCAACCACAGCAGCGATGCTTGGTCCATTGAGAATAAATAAATCCAAATCACCGCCATCTGCGCAAAATGAGCTGTAACGATGATGATAATTGCTGTGTTCAACGCCCATATCAAAAACCGATTCATAGGTGTTATGGTAGAAAAATCCGACTGCTGCTTTGGTTTGTTGGTTGAGTTTAATATAAAATGGAATATGTTTGTACAGTGGGTCGCTGAATTCTGGGTCATAAGCCAGAGTGTCTTTGGCATTTTGGACAAGACGGCGGCGAAGTTTATTTATTGCACCAGTCTTTTCACCAAAACCGTAAAATGAGTCATTTTCAACATCAATTTCCGTGTAATGCGTAACCCGACCAAGTTGATCTTGGGTATATGGACGTGATTTTAGATCTGAATAAATTAATTGTTGCTGTTGATCGTGAATTTGAATGTAAAATGGATTTTTGTTGACAGTTATTTGTAAACTAGCGGTCTGTATGTTTAGTTGTTCTTTAGTTTCATGTGTAATTGGTTGTAATGCTGTAATTCGTTGACGTTCTCCAGCCAGTAATTGATCGAAACGATCTTCCCATGCGGTAGTAGTTAAAATATACGATTCTTCGAGAAACTCCGAATTAAATGCCGTATGAAGGCGAATAATATCATTGGTCATTAAATAAATTTTGGTGGCAGAGTAGTCGCAATTGAGTAAAATGCTATTGTCAGTGTTTAACTGCCAGTCAAGTAATAACTTAGGAATTTTCATAAACATCTCTTAACGTAATTATAAAAAGAATTGAGCTGTAAGTTGTACAGCTCAAAAGTAAATTAAATTTAGTATTCGAAAGTTCGAATTGCCAATTCCATTCCCTTAAGCTCGGCAATCCCTTTCATCCGACCAATGCACGAGTAGCCTGGATTGGTGGCCTTGCGTTGATCATCGAGCATTTGATGACCATGATCTGGACGGATGATGATTTCGCAGCCAAATTGCTTTTCTACATCTAAGACTGCTTTAACTAATTTAGCTAAATTGGTGCTGCCTGAAATATGTTCATCTTCATAAAAGCTACCATCTTCTTCACGGCGCACACTGCGTAAATGAACAAAAGGAATTCGATCTCCCCACGTCCGGATGAATTTTTCTAAATCATTGGACGCGCTAACCCCCAGTGAACCTGCACAAATATTTAGCCCACAATTAGGTGAAGCAAAATTATCCATGACTTGCATAATATCATTTTCATTGCTTAAAATTCGCGGCAAGCCAAACATTGGCCGTGGTGGATCATCAGGGTGAATGGCAACGCGTACACCGCAATCATCGGCAACTGGCATAATTTCACGCAAGAAGGCAAAAAGATGACTGCGTAGACGTTCTGCATTGATATCACGGTATTCTTCGAGAGCTGCATTAAACTCTTCTAAAGTAAAACTTTCTTCGGCGCCAGGTAAGCCCGCAATGATATTCTTGACTAAACGCTGTTTAGTTTCTTCAGTCATAGTGTCAAAGACTTTACGTGCTTGAATTTGTTCTTGGCTAGTATAATCTAACTCTGCCGCACGGCGTTGTAAGATATACAAATCAAAGGCGGCAAATTCAAAATAATCAAAGCGTAACGCACGCACGCCATTTGGCAAACGATATGATAAATCGGTGCGTGTCCAATCGATGATTGGCATAAAGTTATAAATAACAATTTTAATGCCACATTCGGCTAGGTTGCGAATAGTTTGTTGGTAATTTTGAATGTATTCGCGGTAATTGCCAGTTTGTTTTTTAATGTCTTCATGGACAGGCACGCTTTCAACAATACTCCAAGTTAAATTGGTTGGTTCATTATTGACACTATCCCATTCAACTTCGCGTTGGCGTTGTTTAATTTCGGCAATGCTCCAGACAGCACCGTTAGGAATATGATGAAGGGCAGAAACAATGTCAGTTGCACCAGTTTGGCGCACATCTTGGATCGAAACTGGGTCTTTTGGTCCAAACCAGCGCCAGCTATATTTCATGGTTATTACCTTTTTAAAATTATATTGCTAATTATAGCAAATCAAAAATATCTTTTGAATGTTGTTTTGCGAAATAAATTTGAGTTGGCTTTATTTGCTTGCAGTTAAATCCTGTAGTATTAAATGCCCAATCCTGTGACTTGGGCATTTAATTACCAGATTACCAATTAATTTGTTTTTGTGGAATGAAGCGATCTAACAGCTGGCGATATTTAGCTTCTAAGACGTCTTGTGGTGGCAAGTCTGGAGTTTTAGAGTATAAGTCAGCTTTTTGAAAAGCTTTTAATAATGGCAGCATTAACCAATCAAAATCTGAGGCTAATTCGGTATACGCCATCACACCATTTTGTGGGCTATGCCATGGGTAAAATGAATGATAACGTAGTAAATATAAGCCTTCTGGACAAATTTGGCTGCCTTGTTGCATTACTTCGTAAACATATTCATCGTGACCCCAGCTCATATCAACATTATCAAAACCACAGTTGCGTGGGTATTTGCCAAAATTGCTGCTGTTTTGAGTGTTATAATTGCTGTAATCAGCACAATCTGTGTAGTAGCTATTTGCATAAAAAACATTTGAAGCTGCAAATGGTGCTGCAACAGGATATGTATCACCAACTACCGCCCATTGCTCGAGGCTACCAAATTTAGGTAATAACATTACTTTACCCAGATCATGAATGAAGCCCAAGAGTGGGAACCATGACCAATCGGTGATATGGCTATATAAGCTTTTTAATGTATGCTGTTCGTATAGTTCACGCCATTTTTGTGGGAGTGCTGCCCAAACTGTCGGTTTAAATAATACCTTGATATCTAAGTCAGCACGTAATTCGGTTTCGTTGACCATAGCAAATTCGCAAATTGATTCAGCTGATTGGTAAGCATGAACAATTTGTGGTAAATCATTATCTGGATCACTTTCATCATGAACTTCTTCAAGTAACTTAAATACTTGGTAAGTATCCATGGTTCCGTGAGCTAATTTTGCATATTTTTGCTTGTTCGATGTCACAAAATCTAAGGTTTGATTGGTGTGCATTTCGCGGTAAGTACGTTCCACACGATCTTGAAATTTTGAATCAGTGTAGTTGCGTAATTCGCCAAAATCATCACGGCGTTCAGTTGCAGTTGTTTGCATAATGTTCTCCTGTGTAATATAAATTAGAAATTCTTTTGTCCAAGTAAGCGGGTTGCGACCCCTTTTTCGATATTTTGTTCAATTAGTTCGAGTGGAACACCTTTGGTCTCAGGAACTTTCACATAAACGTAAAGAAATACAATTAGCGCAATTGTACCGTACATACTGAAAGTTGCGGCAATTCCTAAAGCATGTAGAATAGTCAAGAAGCTCGCCGCAACCAAGAAATTTGCTCCCCATTGCACTGCAACCACAAAACTCATACAAGTACCGCGTGAGTGGAGTGGGAAAATTTCTGAAATCATCAACCAGAATAACGAGCCAACGCTGATACAGTAACCAATAATGTATGTAATTAAACAAAATAATGCTAGGTATGCAGTAATTCCACTAATTGTACTACTTAATAAAAACACCATAGTGAATAAGCTTAGTGCAGCAATCATTGAGCCGATTAATAGAAATTTACGGCGACCAAGTTTGTCAATAAACATCAAGGTAATTACGGTAAAGACAAAATTAGTTATACCTAAGCCAAGCGTGCCAAACATTTGGGTCGCAGAATCGGAAAAGCCAATTTGTTTCATGATGTGTGGACCGTAATACATTACAGTATTAATTCCCATAAATTGTTGAAAAATTCCAAGTAATAGACCGATAAATAGCACAGGGCGTAAGGTTTTGCTGAATAACTCGCTAAATTTGGCCTTATTTACATTTAAAGTAGATTTAATCAGATTTAGTTCTTGTGAGGCAGTAGTTTTGCAACCACGAATGCGTTCCAAAATACTTAGCGCAGTTGACTCTTTACCTTTAGTCAGTAACCATTTTGGCGACTCTGGCATAAATAACATTCCAAGGGTCAAGATTACTGCTGGAACAATGCCGCTAAAGATCATTAAGCGCCAATCGCCACTTTCGG
This sequence comes from uncultured Neisseria sp., assembly GCA_964652705.1. Taxonomy (GTDB): domain Bacteria; phylum Pseudomonadota; class Gammaproteobacteria; order Burkholderiales; family UBA11063; genus Aquella. The sequence continues at coordinate 124,543 of CAZZAV010000001.1, read as the reverse complement.
TTAATGAGTAGTTTACCAAAAATGCTAAAACTTGACCACCAGTTAAAAAAGCTCCATTCCATAAGACTAATTTGCCACGTGATTGAGCTGGTGCAATTTCGGCAATAAACATTGGTGTGGAGAAAGATCCCATCCCAACTGCAAAACCAAGAATGAAACGTCCAATGATTAAATGCTCAATGGTGTGTGCTAAAGCTGCAACTAAGGTACCAAGAATAAAAGTTAACCCAGTAATAATTAAGACTTTCTTACGTCCAAGATTATCACTTAGTTTTCCGCTAAAGAGTGCACCAAATAATGCTCCTAATACGCATGAGCTAACTACCATTTCAAGTTGGAAGTTGCTAGCATTAAATTCAGTTTGGATAAATGGAGATGCTCCAGCGATGATTGAGGTATCAAAGCCAAAGAGTAAGCCACAGGTTGCTGAGATGCACACTGTAATTAATAAGTACGGATTTATTTTATTCATTAGCATAGCTCCAATAGGGGATCTGATTGTATTTGATAACCGCTTAAATTTGTTTGATAAATATTATTGTTAACGATAACATTATTTGATACGGATTATAGCATGCAATTTTGTGTGGTATTTAAGATTTGATAGTGCGCTGCAGCTAGAAACAGTAGTTATAACAAGTGATAATGACATGTTACAAATATATTTCCATCTCGTTTTTACTATGTGTATTATATAAGCATATCTATATTTAATTTATCATAGTAGCAGTGTATCTGCTTTTGATGTGATTACTGATCTTTGTATGATGACTTTAATTAAATTATCGTTATAAATTTTTAAGTCAGTTAACTAATGATTTAATTGTTTTACATATAATGTTAAAATTAGTATTGAAATTTACTTTAAGGAATCAGTCGAATGAAAAAAATATTGCTATTATTAGGGGTAGTACCGTTATTTGCATATGCAACTCTTGGTGAAGATAATGCATCAGTTGTTCAAGATAATCAGGTATTGGCATCGAAATCTTCGTTGGTAGTTACGAAGCAGTTTAATACTCAAAATTTGACAAATGGAACGTATACCGTTTCATTAATTAAAGCTAGCGGTGACATCACAGTTAAAGAATTTAGTGCTAATGACAAAGTTTTTGCTGTGGCTTGGAATGGAGTTCGTAATCCAGACTTACAACAATTATTGGGGTCTTATTTTACTTCATTCAAAGCTAGTCAACCAAGTTATAATTCTTTGACTTCTCGTGAAATAAAAAATACAGATTTAGTGGTGCAAACTTACGGGGTTATTGGTGATTTTCATGGTTTAGCATATATTCCATCGTTATTGCCAGCAGATGTTGCACCTAGTGATTTGATTAAATAGTTGAAAGGCCAAAATGCAAAAGATAAATTTAAAATTAGTAGTAGCCTTGGGTTTGAGTGCCTCATTTCTTGCTGGATGTAATGGTGGTAGTGCGTCAAGCTCACCTGCTCAGGTAACGGCTTCAAACTCAGTTCAAATAACTGCTGGAAGTGGTTATAATGGGAATGGCTATAATACTCCTTATGTGACAGTTACTGTCTGCCAACCAAATACAACTATTTGTCAAACCGTTGATCATATTTTATTAGACACTGGCTCTGTAGGTTTAAAAATTGATCAATCACAGATTCAAACTACATTGCCTTCAATTACTCAAACTGGTAGTGGTTTACCTATTTCAGTTTGTAATTTATATGGTAGTGGTTATGTTTTTGCAACAGCAAATTATGCGGATGTTTATATCGGTGGTGAGAAAGCTCCCAATATTCCAGTACAAATTATCGATGACAGCACTTCGCAATCAGGTGTTCCAAGCAGTTGTAGTAATCAAGGTGCTTTTGTTGATTTTAGTAACTCTTCAGGTGCCAAAGGAATTATTGGTGTTAATCCAATGATAAATTTGGGGAATAACACAAATTTGGATTACACCTGTACTGGTGGTGTTTGTACAGAAATTAATAGTGGTATTCCTGTTACCTATTTGAATGTAAACCCAGTCGGTTATTTTGTATCTGGTAATAATAATGGTGAAGTCGTGTCACTTCCAATAGTTAGTGCAAATACGAATAGCAATATCACTGGTACTTTAACCTTTGGAATTAATACAGAATCCAATAATCAGGTGCCAACAAATATAAGTAGTGTGCAAGGTGATCCAAATGATTTTATTGGTAGGTTTATTGGGCTTAGTTCGGGAGCTTACTTCCCAACGATGTTTGATAGCGGTACAAATCATTTTAGATTTTATAGCACAGAAATTAATTTATGTGGTGAACTCTATTGTCCAAGCTCGCCAACTGCATGGACTTCACAGATTAGCAGTTATAACATGAGTGTCTCGGCGATTCCACTTAGTTCTATTATTACCTCCCAAACAGTCGCATACTCATTAATGCCAAATTTAGGTCTGTCTGCTCAATCTGGTTCTGGCTTATATGGTTTGCCATTTTATTTTGGTAAAAATATTTATTTGGGCTTTGTTGGTTCTAATTCGAGTATGGGTAGTGGTCCGACTTGGGGATTTGTTAATCAATAGTATATTTATCATGAAATGCTTTAGTACATGTGATGACTATTAATTCAAATTACTTTAAATCTCAATCATGTTCAAGACATAAATGTTGATCATAGTTGATATCAATTGAGAATAATCATTATTGTAGTTTTATTTTAATTCATCGTAGCGTTGTAATTATGAATTATATAATTAAAGCAGTATGTTTTCAAAAAATAGCGTGCTGACTAGCTATATATGCGAAAATAGCTACCCAAATTACTAGGTCTTTAGGTTCTATAATTAATTTTTAGTTGAGGTAAATACTATGGAAACACCAATTTTATTTATTATTCCTGGTGCTTGTTCATTAGGATCACAAATCAGTTTAGAGTGGTTGCGAATTCCGTATCAAATTGGTATTACTACTCCTGAAATTCGGCAAAGTGCAGAATTTCGCCAGATTAACCCAGCTGGAAAAGTTGGTGCATTAAAAGATGGTAACAATTTGGTTGCAGAAAATTTAGCAATTTTACTATACTTAGCCGATAAATCTGGTAATGACGCATTATGTCCAAGCGTGAGCCACCATGGGCGTACTAAGGTTTATCAATGGTTATCCTATGTGTCTTCAACATTACATCCCGCATTCCAGCATTTTAATTACCCAAGTCGTTTTGTGAGTGAAGATTATGCGGAGCAGTTTCAAGCTCTTGCTCTTGAACGCCTAAGATTAATTTTGCAATATATTAATGATAATTTACTGGTTAGTGGCTATTTTATTAGTGATCATCCAACGATTGTAGATGCTCAAGCTTATGGTTTATTGCGCTGGTGCCGTAAACATAGTCGTGGTGAAAACTTGGTAGATCTGAGTAGCTTTCCGCGAGTGAGTAATTTCTTGGATCAAATGGGTAAATTTGTTGCGGTAAAGAATGCTTTGGCAATTGAGCAACATCATGCTGATTTAGCTCAAGATAGTTTATTTGCGGGTTATTTTCAATTTGATATGGTTTAATTAAACCGTACCATTCTTATTATTTGAGAGGATTTTTATGCAAAAATCAAAAAATTATATTTTTAATTATTTGCTCAATGAGTTAAGACCAATGTTTAAAATCCAGTATTTGCGCGAAGATATCGGTGCTGCGATTGCTGTTGCGTTGGTAGCAATTCCATTGTCATTGGCAGTTGCTTTAGCAACTGGTGTTCCGCCTCAAGTAGCATTAATTTCAGCCGTAATTGGTGGAGTACTTGGTGCAATTTTTGGTGGGTCAAGGCTCGGTGTGACAGGACCCGCGGTAGCGATGTCAGTATTGCTAGCTGGGGTAATTCAGGATTTTGGTTTTGGTGGTCTTTTGGTTATTGGGGTAATTTGCGGCGGATTGCAAATTGCTTTTGGTGTGTTTAAGCTCGGGAGAATTGCTAAATATATTCCTATTGCCTTGGTTTTGGCTTTTGCTGCTGGTATTGGTTTTCTACTATTTTTTGAACAACTACCTTATGCTTTTCAAATTGCAGGGCAAAATAATAATACTATCACCAAAACCTATTCTAACTGGCATTTATATTTACATCATATTAGTAGTGCTGGTCTTGGTCTGACATTGCTGACGGTAGCAATTTTAGCCATTGTGCCACGTTTTTTACCGCGTGCATATGCTTTTCTGTTTGCAGTATTAATTCCAATCGTTATAATTCATTTAACTGGGGTGACTGTAGCAACGGTTGGTGATTTACCTCATGAGATTTTTCACCCAACAATTCCAGATTTTAGTTCAATTCATAATTGGTCAAAGTTATTATTGGCTGGTATTGAAGTATTTATTTTAGCGTCTTTGGAGACACTATTGTCTTTAAGTGCTGTTGACTTAATGGGTAAAGGTGATTTACATGATCCAAATCAAGAATTAATTGGACAAGGAATTGCCAATGTTGGTGCTGCAATATTTGGTGGTATTCCTGTGAGTGGAATTGTTGCGCGCTCATCGGTGAATGTCTTAGCGGGGGCTAAAACACGACGTGCTTCGATTTTACATGCGTTATTAATTTTGATTGTAATTTATTGTGCTCCGCAATTAATTGAAATTATGCCAATTGCAGTTCTTTCTGGTATTTTGATTGCTGCTGCTTTTAAGATGATGAATTTACGTCAGGTTATTGATTTATGGAGAAGTGATCGCTTAGATTTCTTGGTTTACTGTATTACGTTCTTTGCAATTATCATGAGTGATTTAATTGATGGTATTCAAACTGGACTGTTGGCGGCATTTATTATTGTCGGAATGCGGATGTTGCGTACCAAGACCGAAATTAAATTATGGACTAACAATAATGTATTACGTGTTGGTTTGGTTGGTAGCATTACTTTTATGTCATATGAGAAATTAGCAAAAATTAAAGATTATGCTTTGAGTGAGAAGGGTATTCATTTTGTTATTTTTGAGTTTGGTATGTTACAAAATATTGATAGTAGTGGTGCGAAGCATTTGATTAGTATTGCGCAAGATTTGCTTGATTCAAATGTTAAATCTATTTTTCATGGTATGTCAGATGAACAACATAAGACTATTACGGCAAATACTTTTGAGACGCAGCCATATACTTCAACGATTGCCGAGCATCAAATTAAAGCAATTTTGGAACAATCTGGTTTTTCACATTCAGCAAATGATGTGTTACGTCATGGAATTACTAAATATATCAGTAACTATGCTAAAGACAATCAACATTTATTAACTACTTTGGCACAAGGTCAAAGCCCACATACTTTATTGATTACCTGCTCTGATAGTCGCTTAAATCCGAATGCATTTTTATCGTCTAATGTTGGTGAGATTTTTATTGTTCGTAATGTAGGTAATGTTGTGCCACCATACATGCCAGATAACATTTATAGTGAAATTGCTGCAATTGAGTACGCTGTATCAGAATTGGGCGTGCGCAATATAGTGGTGTGTGGACATACTGAATGTGGCGCAGTTAAGGCTTCAATTGCAAGCGGTGATAATTCTTTAGGCTATGTTGGCTTGGATAATTGGTTAAGTTTAATTAAAACTGGCTTTAAATTAAATAAACCTAAAGATGCTCAAGATGGGGTAACGATTAATTTATTACACCAAGTTGAAAATTTGAAAACTTATCCTAAGGTTGGCGCGATGATTGCAAGTAAGCAAATTACGGTTAATGCTTGGGTTTATGATGTTCATTCTGGTCATGTCTTGGAGTGGTCAGATAGTGCTGGTAAATTTGCGCAAATAGTTTAATTTTGACATTGTTTACCAGAAATAGGTTTATTTTATATTGAAAAGCGCACTTGTGTTGAAAATACAAGTGCGCTTTTTTAATAGGCATGTAGATTTACATATTCGCTAATATTTTGTAGTGGAATATAAAGCGATATAATTAGTTTCATTTATACCTTTTTGACAAATTCAGATTTAAGCTTCATTGGGCCTATTCCATCAATTTTACAATCAATATTGTGGTCACCTTCAATTAAACGAATGTTTTTAACCTTGGTTCCGACTTTAACTACTAATGAGCTTCCCTTTACCTTCAAGTCTTTAATTACTGAGACGCTATCGCCATCCTGTAAAAGGTTACCACTTGAGTCCTTGACGATTAAACCCTCGTTTATGGTTTCTTCGGTTGTGTTTGCCGCATCCCATTCATGTCCACACTCGGAGCATATTAACATATTACGATCTTCATAGGTATATTCAGAAGCGCATTGTGGACAATTAGCTAGTTTAGTCATGGTAATCCTTTATAAAATATCATGGATTGTAAGTCATTATGCCGAAAGTTGCAATTAATCTGAGTGAATTGAAATTAACTCTTCCTGAGATAGCTTAGTAATTGCAGACAATTACCATACCTTACCAACAATTATGATTTTTACTTGTAAGTTACCGTCAGTTAATAATCTTATTATTTTATATGTTGTATTATGTATGTCGTAATAAGCAATTTTGCTTATTCATGAATTTTAGTTGTGTATTTAATATAAGCGATAGTGATTCAGGTTGTTATAAGGAAGCTATGGAGTGTAGCCTTACTTTGCTAGTAGGGGGATATAAAATTTTATTAATAGGCGTTGTATGCTTAATTACAATGTTGTGGTGTTATATATATTTTTATATTTCACTTAATCAAGGTTGTTTAAAACGTTGCATCAGTTAGATTTACATCATTAAACAAGTCACGATTTAACACAATAATAGAAGGATGCCATAAAGCTTCTGGTAAGCTGCGTGACATTCCTGTATGAATTACACGTTTCATTAGCTCTTTCATATTTGAGTCGATGAGATTAAATTTGGGGCAAAGTTGATTATGGGTAATGGCAGAAACTGTTCCTCGAGCAATTTTCAGAATTTTAGCCATATGTTCTTGAGACGCTCCATTATAGATTAGAAATAATATTTCACGTTCGCGAGTGCTGAATTGTGCATAAAATTCTTCATCATAGGTACTAATGTTAGAATTATCAATATGTCCTTGAAAGCGTAGAATATAAGTTTCAATCGTAGGTGCTTCGATTGCGACTACTTCGCCTTTATGGTGAATTACTAGTGTATAAGTATTGATGATTAATAAGGTAGCATATCAATAAATTAAATTATTTTGGCTTTTTAGAAAACCATTTGTTGTAAATAGACTAATTTCTTAAGATGAAATGCTAACCAGTCTTGTTGATAACGCTCATAGCTTTGTTTGAATAAGAGCTTTAAAAATTCCTCATCTTGATAGCTGATAAAGCATAGCTAGTCTAAATCATTTTCATCTGTTGCACCAAAAGCATTCGCTGTAAACTTGGTAGCACTTCCATATACAGTATTTGGTAGTTTGGATTTCATTTTAAGTTTCAGAAATTTAGTGCTATTTAAGAGCATTTTAGTTTATTTAATAACTTTACTCACTAGAAATGGAGTAATTGTTCAGAAGAGGTATTGTACCCAAGTTATATTTAATAGATTTATTTAGTATTACTTTACATGAGCATAGGTTTTATTACTATTGGATCTATCATAGAGTTAGGTGTTTTTTTATTTGGTTAATATTTTGTTTTGTATGTAGATTTTTTAAAATTAATTTATGTCTTAATTTACTTTATATGTAATAATGATTATTACATATAATATAGGAAGTTTAAGGTTAATAAATTTATAGGAAATTATATGTTAAGAAAATTGATTCGTGCAATTATTCCATCCAAAGGTGATATTTTTTTTAATTTATTTGTAGCTGGTGCTGAAAATGTGCATCAAACTGCAAATATTTTTGCCAGCATTATCGGTGCGAAAGATAAAGCAACCGAAGCACAGTTATCTAATGAATTACGTCAACAGAAACAAAAAGCGTTAGAAATAGAAAAAAAAGTTATGATTGAACTGAATAATCAATTTATTACCCCAATTGATCGTGGTGATATTCAAGAGTTATCGGTTTTATTATTGAAGTTAACCAAGCGAATTGTAAAAACTAATACTAAGTTACAAATTTATGGTATTGATATGAAAGTTGATGATTGCCTGATTGGTAGTGCGACTACTTTACAAAATATTACTAAAGTTGTAGTCGATATTATGAAGGCTTTGAAAGATGGTAATTATGATCGAATTAATAATGATGAACAGTTAACAGATGAATTTGAGGAAAATGGCGTTGAAGATTTGCGTCGGGCAATGAAAGAAATGTATTCGGGTAATTATGATACGATGATGATCTTGAAGCTTAAAGAAATTTATAAAAGCATTGAAAATGCAATTGACACTAGCGCATCGATTGCCGATTTAGTAGTGCAAATTTCTGTGAAGGATATGTAAAATGGCGCTCTCGTTTTTTTTGCTAGCATTAATTTCGGTGGCTCTAATTTTTGAATTTATTAATGGTTTTCACGATACAGCTAATGTAGTAGCAACTCCAATTGCAACACGGGCTCTATCTCCTTATCAAGCAATTATTATTGCGGCAATCTTCAATTTTATTGGTGCTTATTTTAGTACAGGGGTTGCTAAAACGATTACCAGCGGATTGTTTGATGCTCATTTTGTGACACATGCTTTATTGGCTACGGCGTTAATTTCGGCTATTGGCTGGAATTTAATTACGTGGTGGTTGGGAATTCCATCCAGCTCATCACACGCCCTAATTGGATCATTAATTGGTGGGGTAATGGTTAGCGGCAATGGGTTTTCTGCCATCAAATGGTCAGGTTTGGCCCAAAAAGTAATTTTTCCGATGCTGCTATCACCAATTGTAGCATTTTTTTTGGCGTTAACTATTATGGTGGTTGTCTCTTTGCTACTCCGCAAAAATACTAGACCACGTAGAACTAATAACTTTATTCGTGAAATTCAGGTTTTATCTTCTAGTTTATTGGCTTTTAGTCATGGCTCAAATGATTCACAGAAAACTATGGCCGTAATTACTTTGGCCTTATTTAGTTTTGGTTTGGTAAGTTCAACTAGTGCTATCCCAAGCTGGGTCGTAATTATTTGTGCGATTGCGATGGCAGCTGGTACTTTGGCAGGTGGTATGCGTATTATTAAAACCTTGAGTAGTCGTCTGGCTAAATTAAAACCTGCGAATGGATTTTCTGCTGAATTGAGTTCTGGGGTGCTAATTTTGGCTGCTTCGCATTTTGGTCTACCGGTAAGTACGACGCAGGCTGCCTCTGGATCAATTATGGGAGCTGGTTATGATGGTCGTGGAGTTAACTGGAGTATTGTACGTTCAATGGTAACCGCGTGGTGTTTGACACTTCCAATTACCGCATTACTTTCCGCTGGGATTTATAAAGTGGTAATATTCTTCTTTATGTAAATAAAGTTTACACTATTAAATTACGGGGGAAAACATGAAGAAATTAGTTTTAAGTTTGGGGTTATGTGGCTTAACTGCATTTAGCTATGCTGTCAATAATACATCATCACCAATTATCGCTGGAGTACCGCACGTTGCTGGTAGTAATTATGTTGAAAATTATGCACACCGTGGTGCCCGCAGTTTTTCTCCTGAAAATACCTTGCCAGCATATAAAACTGGTTTGGCAGTTGGCACCAATTGGGTAGATATGGACATTGGGATTACTAAAGATGGTGTAATTTTAATTGATCATGATCTATGGTTGAATCCTGACATTTTACGCAAAGATGGTAAATTTTGGGCACCTAGCAAGCAAGATTTTTATGCAAGCCTTGGAAATGCACCCGATGAAATTAATAAAAATATTCAGCCTTATCTAGTTAAAAATCTTACCTTAAAGCAATTAGAACAATATGATGCAGGCATGCTTAACCCACAAAGCCCATATGCAAAATATTTTCCAGCACAATTTGCCGTAAATGGTACTAAAATGCCAACTTTGCAATCAATTGTAGATTATGTGAATCAAGTGACGAATAAACAAGTCGGTTTTCAAATTGAGATTAAGAATGATCCAACCCACCCAGCTTGGACAGTTTCTTCACAAGAGTTTGCTCGTAAAGTTAATGATTTCTTAGTTAAAAATAATTTATCTGGTCGTGCCGAAATTCAATCCTTTGATTGGCAACCGCTATTTGATTTGCACAAGTTGAATCCTCGGGTTAAATTAGCATTTTTAGTTGGCGGTGATGATATCGAGCGGATGCATAGCTCTGATGAAAAGCAAGCTGGATTATGGAGCGGTGGTAAATTATTGAAAAACTATAATAATTCAATTCCGCAAATGATCAAGGCTTTGGGTGGGTCGTGCTATGAACCACAAGATACTGCGTTAACTAAAGCAGATTTGGATGAAGCACACAAATTAGGCTTAAAAGTTGTGGTATGGACATGGCCAGAAAATTCTGGCGCAGCATTTGATCCTGTTTTGGTAGATAAGCTAATTACTTGGGGTGTTGATGGGATTATTACTGATGATCCTGCGCAACTTAATTCGATGCTAGCTGCGCGTGGAATGCCTGTACCACAAGGTTTCAAAGTAAATCCGTAGCAGGAGTATATTATACTTTTTAAATTTTATTTGGAATGTATAAGAAGTGCAATGTTAAGACTTAGATTATTGAGACAGCATTTTTGTTGCTCGTATCTAATCGTGGTTTTTAAAGTTAACACAGTGGTAATTCATGAGCAATTTGGTGGGTTTAAGCCAAATTGCTCATTTTATTTAGCATTAATTAATTACACGATGTTGCTCAACCACAAAGCAGCTAGCAATATAATGTTTTAATAATATACTACCATTATCAAGTAAAAAATCTTGTTTAGGGTGCAAGATTAATAATTCATTAATGGTCCAAAATAAAAATAATGAAACTGATATATAGGCTTGTGAGGAATCGCAGCGTAAAATAAATTCATTCAAATCAATAATTAATTGTTTTAATGACTTGTGGGCATGAGCGACAGAAATTTTTTCTGTGCCATCAAGTTGAGCCGTACTTTGATCTATGTGCTCAATCCAATTTATGGTTGCTTTACACACTGCGGTTAATTGAGTGAGATTCAGAATATCCTCGGCTTGTGGCTGCGTAAGATAAAGACTCCAGAAATCAAGATATTTTACTAAATAGTTTTGGCTCATTTCACGAATTCGGTTGCGTGCCCATTTGCGGCATTCTTCATGATTATCATGATATAAAATTAAATCTAACGGGCCATGTTTGTCAAACAGCATCATATTTTTGATAACTTCGACGAATTCTTCCTTGCTTAAAGTTTCGCCAACTCGGCAATTTACCCCTGCATTTTTTAATTTAGTTACGGTTGGTGCGGCCGTTGCCATTTGTTTCCATTTATCTAGCTCTGCTTGGGTTAAGGTACGTTGCGCTGGTTCAATTACTTCAATTCGGTGATTGATGTCTTGTAATATGTTTGCCAATGCATCAACATTTTGCTCAATTCCTGTCATGAATTTTTCTTCACTATCCATGTTATTTTGTGAAAATAATAAATTATACATATCATTATTCTGAGCTATTTCTGGCAAAAACTTATCATCTAAGAATGCGCCAGGATTATCTGAAATACGTTGGAAGGCAACGATAATGCAACTCCGTGAAAATTGCTTTTCTGAGGTGCGATAACGATGGTGTACCAATGATCCTGCGGCAAATGCAATAGTTAATGGTTTAGTTTCATGTGAAGCCTCTACTACGGTAGGTGCTTGTAGTAATGTATTTCGTCGTTGAAATTCAAAAATATTATCAATACTAGCTTCGGTAATAAAAATTGATGCATTTTCTGATGACCAGATCGTTCCATCTGCATTGGTCAAGCAGTTTCTCACTCCTTTATTGGTGCCTGGTATAAAAGCAAAATTTTGTCCTTTCGGTCCGCTGACTTTTCCTTTTTCCCAAGTTACAATGACTTTATATTCATCGTTAAATGGTGTATTATCAATATGTAGCATATTGTCTTGGGCTAAGACTGAAATTGGTTCAGCATTTTTAGCTCGTGCATCAACGATTCGAATTGGACCACCCACCATATATGCAATGGTAATAATTAATAATGGTGAGAGAAAGACATCTTTGAATTCCGCATCAAGTAGAAAATCTGGGTGATTGCATAAATTTACATAGCTATGAATCCATGAATTGCTACCTTTATTATTCATTAAGTTATCATATTGATTGACAAATTTCTGAAATTGGATTTGGGTGATTAAGTCAGCCAAAATAATCGCACCATCTTCTTCAACTTTGGCAATTAATTGCTTAAAGATTTTTAATAACGATTCGGTTTTTTGAACGCCAAATTTGTTTGACCATTGTTCTGATAAGAGCGTGAGTATTTTATTGCGGAAAGCATTCTTTTTATCAATATTTTGTAATTTTTTATAATGTAAAGGGTTTTTTAATTTGCTGGGTTCTATTAGCTCGGGTTTAATTAATTGATCATTAGTAAATGAATTTATTAGAGCTTCGAGTTGTGAATTAGGCAGTTTTAAATCAAGTATAAACGATGTCATAATTTATCTCCAGATTAAAATTATATAATCATTAATCAGCTTATATTCTATCAGATTAACATTCGAGAAGTGGTTCAAAAAGCTGATATGCGCGATAAATAGAATGTTTTTTATATAGGTATATGTAAAATTGTGTGTTATTGTTGCAAATTATTTTTCAAGTGGTTTTTACTCTATAATAGAAATCGTCAGAGCGAGTATTTATTTTGGTGTAGATTTGTAAGAATGATGAAAGCCAAACATTAATGACGGTGGTTAAGTTTGGCTTTGCAATTTTGTAAATGCTATTACCTAATGTGTTTATAACGAATATATTGCATAATTAGAGTTATAATTAATTCGCACTAGGTTTAATTAAGCGTAATACTTAAGAATCTCTGGGGTAAATTTACGTCCTTGCTGCATATAATCAGTATTATGCAAGAGAGAAGTAAATTCAATTAGGTTTTTAATTCCTTTGGCCTCGATTCCAAGGTTTTGTGCGATGCTATACCATGGTACCAATATATATGGTACATCTTCTAAGATGTAGCGAGTCTTAGTTGAGGTTGGGAAAAATTTTATTGAGTTGTGGATAGGGGATTTTTTATAATATTCATAAATCGAAGTATAGTCATATCCATAGTAATCATTTAAAACTTGATAGTGCTCAGGTATGGTATAGCCCAATTTGCTACCGATGCTAATTCTTTCTTGATCCAGACGAATCATGACATTTGCGGTTTCTTCTGAAATACCATCTTTGTAAAAATAGAATTCATCTTTATTTCCAATGCGTGCAGCATTAAATAAAACTGCTGGGGTATGACCAATCCCACTGGTATTATATAACCCAACCTCAAGAACACTATTTTTAGCCATTAATGGGCATGGTATAACAGTCTGTAGTTTTTCCATTACTTGAGTGGTTTTATTGGCTGGAATTGCTGCGATTCCAACAAAATCTTTGATTGCCACAATATTGACTTTATTTCCTAATTCAGCGCGACAAGCATAAGGGAATGAAGTTAATTCAGCAAAAATTATATTTTGTTCATACGGACTATTGATAAGTGCCTGATGAGCAAAAATTGAAGAAAAATAGCCTGCCATATTTACAATAATTTGTCCAGATTGGAGATATGGCATCATGGCTAGAAAAATTTCGTCACAGGCTAGTGCTGGTAACGCCATAAGGATGATTTCTGCATTTTCTACACATTCCTGTAAATTAGTACTCAATAAATTTATTTGAGTAAATCCTTCAATTTCACCAATTAATTCAACTCCATTTTGCTGTTGAATGGCACGTAACCCGCCTAAATGATTTTCATGTGCATATAAACTGACAATATGACCATTTAAACTTAAATGTCCTGCTAATGCTTGTCCACCATTACCACAGCCTAGTATTGCGATTTTTTTCATGTTCTATATTCCTTTGATAAATATTGTTAATTTTTTGCGGTAAGATTGGCTAAAAATCCGCTGTCTTGTGCTTGTTGATACATTAATTCTAAGGCTTGAATCCCATGTGATTTCCCCCACGTGTTACGATCTGCGAAGTAGACGCGTTGTCTTTTCACCGCACTGAGTTGTTGCCAAAGTGGATTCTTTTGCAAATTTTGGTAAGCCGATTTATCGTTATTCGTAATTAAGATCACTATTTGATCAGGATTTTTAGCTAAAACCCCTTCAATAGACATTTCATATAATTGGCTCGATGTATCTTGTCTGATCAGGTTATGTTTCCCTAAATTATTAAGAATTTTGCTTGTAATTGAATTACTAGCTAAGGCATTAAATTGACCAGTTGGTGTTGGAAAGCCGATTAATATTTTACGTTCGTCACCAAGTTTGGCTTGTGTTTGGGCCATAACATAGCTTTTTTGATATTTTTCAATAATAGGGGTTAACTGTGTTTGACGATTGGTTAATTGAGCCAGCGTTTTTAAATTTTGAATTTGTTGATCTGGCATACCAAAAATGCCTGGTAATAAGACGGTTGGAGCAATTTTTTCTAGTTGTGCCTTATTTATAGCATTGAAGTTGTTATCCCCAATAATTAGGCTTGGTCTGAGTCTAATTATCTCTTCCAGATTTGGTGCCTCACGTGCACCGACACTTGGCGTGGTAGAAATAACCTGATGTAGATATTCGGGGTCAGCACCCTCAAATAGAGCTCCACTGGTACCAATGCCAACAGGTTTAATGCCTAGTAGGTTTAACTCATCAAGTAAGCTGAACTCTAGCACGATGATGCGTTGCTTATTTTGTGGGTTTAAATTTACTTGATCTGCGTTTGCAGCTGCAGTTAAAAATAGTAATGTGCTGATAAATAGATTTAAAATCTTGTTCATTAAGAGACCAATTTAAAATGATTGAAAGCCAGATTATAAATGCGAATGATTCTCATTTGCAAATAAATATTATTTTATAGTAAGTTTCTACTGTTAGATGATGATGGGTAATATATTGATATTATTTGTAATTTACCATGTGATTATTCTGCTGAGATTTTTGTAGTACAAAAATTATAGTTGCAAATAAGAATCATTCGCATTTATAATCCACCTCTTTCAAGTTTATTGTACCTCAAGGGGACGCATATGGAACATCAGCGGTTGGCAGATTTTAATGAGTTGCTTAAGGTGGAGTTATTGCCGTTGGAGCAGCTTAGACCACATGAAGAATTTTGCTTAAAGAATTATGAATATTGGTTGACTCAAGTGAAAGAGCAGCAACATTGGACGAATCCAATTTTAGTCGATAGTGAACATAACATTATTATGGATGGTCATCATCGCTATCAAATTGCGTTACATCTTAAATTAAAGTATATACCATGTATTTTAATTTCTTATGGTAATCAATTTTTGAAGGTTTCAAATTATACAGATGGCAATCAAATGGATTCTAAGCAAATAATTGATACAGTTTGTTGTGGGCGCTTAATGAGCAAAAAATCCACTCGCCATTGTCTGGCTTATCAATTACCACAGGTAAAGATTCCTTTAGAAATTCTCCAATAAAGTTTATTACATGTTTAAAATGAAAGATTGATTGTTATGGATAATGTATTTCAAAATATTGAAGAGTGTATTGGTAGTACACCAGTTATTGAATTAAAAACTTCTCTTTTGCCAAGTCATAAAAAATTATTTTTGAAGCTGGAGTTTTTTAATCCAACATTTAGTATTAAAGATCGCACTGCTTTAGGCTTAATCAAAGATGCCTTTGTCCGTGGGCAATTGAAATTAGGTGGTACGGTGATTGAGTCTACCTCAGGTAATTTGGGTAAATCATTAGCAATGCTTGGTGCATCAATGGGCTTTAATGTGATTCTAGTGATTGATCCAAAAGCTCCGCAAACGATGATTAATTGGTGTCAGGCTTATGGTGCAACTGTAGTATTGGTGGATACACCAGATCAATTTGGTGGCTATCAAAGTGCGCGGATTAACAAGGTTCGCGAATTACTACAGCAGCACCCAAATGCATATTGGCCCAACCAATATGATAATGCAGCTAACCCTAATTTTCATTACCATCAAACAGCGACTGAGATACTGAATTTAGATATTGATGCCGTTTGTGGTGCGGTTAGTACTGGTGGGCATTTAAGTGGAATTGCTCAAAATTTACGTACTTATCGTGATGATATTAGTATCTTGGGTTGTGATGTTAAGGGTTCTGCAATTTTTGGTGATAAATTCCATCCATATTTATTAAATGGAGTTGGGTTAGCATGGCAAAGTGCTAATACCAATTTGTCTGTGTTGGATCACTATACTCATATTGATGATAATGATGCGATTGCAATGTGTCATTTAATTGCACGCGAGAATGGAATTTTATTAGGTGGGTCGGGCGGTTTAACTGTTTTTGCGGCTCTTGGATACTTATTGCAAAATCATGCAAATAATGCCTTAGCAGTTATTGCTGATAGCGGTATTAATTATTTGCATCAGATTTATGATAAAAATTGGCTGAATGAACATCATATTGCTTTAGATTCTGCATCTAGATTACAACAAAAATTAGCCGAATTGGATTTTACTCCCTTGACTTCAGAGCGAGCTGATGTTCCAGCTTAAGACTTGGTTCATGTTTGGCACTTTATGTTTCGGATTAATTATCCTTATTTTAGTGTCATTGAGCATTGGTTCAATTGAGCTATCATTCCGAGACATATTTGGATTATTAATTGATCCTAGTCATGTTGGTAATGAAGTAAAGCAACTGATTTTTTTTGAAAGTAGGCTGCCTCGTACCTTAACTGCATTGTTAGTTGGGGCAGCTTTGGCTGGTTCTGGAGTAATTTTCTACTACCTTGCGGGTAATGACTTAGCATGTCCAAGTTTGCTTGGCGTAAATTATGGGGTTTATTTTGCCATAATTAGTAGCGTGATTTTAATATCGGCTCCATCAACTGCAGGTATTTTTGTTTGTGGTGCTGTTGGTGGATTGGTAACTGGTGGCATAGTTTACTTGATTACATTACGTGGTGGATTTTCGTCATTGAAATTAATTCTAGTCGGGCAAATTATTAGTTTATGTATGTATGCTGCTTGTCAGTTATTGTTTATTCTTGCCCCTACCAAAGTTGAAAATTTGGTGATTAATTTAAATGGTTCTTTGGCAAATAGTAGTTTTATACAATTTAATTCATATGCGTGGTTGCTGTTAGTTTCTATTTTTATTGCCAGTATTTTAATTAGAAAGAATTATTTACTCTCATTAGGAATTGATGTGGCTCAATCAATTGGTTTAAATACTCGTTTCTTAGTATTTCTTTTATTAGGGTTAATTTTATTTATTTCTACCATCTCGGTAGTTCTGGTCGGGCCACTGTTGTTTTTTCCTTTGTTAGCTGTACAAATAAGCTTGTTATTAGTTTCACGTCATCGACCATATTTGTTTTTATTTATGAGTTTGTTGGTAGGCGCATTACTATTACTTGGTGCAGATGTAATTTTGCGTTTGATTTATCATGATTGGGAAGCTCCATTAAATATCTTTATTGCAGTATTAGGTGTTCCGATTTTAATTTATCGTGGTAAAGTTTTGAGGTAAATAATGCGAAAAAGTGGGGTGAATTTATTTTGGTTAATTTTACTATTGGCTTGTGGTGCATTTTTGTCATTAAGCTCTGGTTTATATGTCTGGCATGGAATAGACTTTGTGCCTAAGCCTTTGAATTATGCTCAATTGATACAAATTATTTGGAATATTCGTCTTCCGCGCTTGTTGGTCGGGATACTTAGTGGTGGTTTATTTGCCTTGGCAGGGAGTATTTTCCAGACGGTCTATCGAAATAAGGTTGCTTCTCCAGATCTTTTGGGTATTAATGCACTGGCTATTTTTAGTATTTTGGTGTTTTCTTTAATTTGGCCACGTGATGATTTAATTTTGTTATATGCTTTAATTGGTACGATCATTGGTTTTGGGTTTATTGTTATATTAAGTGGAGTTCGTGCTTTGATTGTTAGCTCGCGCTTAATTATTCTTGGTTTAGCACTTAGTTTAGTTTTTCGAGCATTGAGTCAATTAATTGTAATTAAAGCCGATCAAAACCAGCAGAGCTTATTGTTTTTCTTAAACGGTAGTTTAGCTAATGCATCTTGGCAAAACTTTACCGTTTGCTTAGTACCTGCGGTTATTTTAATAATACTTTCATTGTTGTTTTCACGGTATTTAGCGGTGATGCAATTGTCTCCAGAGGTGGTTAGTGGTATTGGTATGAATTTATATTTGTGGCAACTAATTTATCTTGGGATTGGGTTATTAATGTCAGCAGTCGCAGTTAGCTTAAGTGGCAGTTTGGGATTTATTGGTCTAATTGCACCTAATTTGGCACGGTCTATTGTTGCTCCAGCAAGAATATCACGAGTTTTGTTGTTTTCGATGTTGTGTGGATCCTGTTTAACTGTATTTGCAGATTGGCTAGGAAAAACTTTGATTTACCCGAATGAAATACCCGCTGGATTATTGATGATTTTTGTGGGAACTCCAGTTTTCATTTATCTATTAAAAAATATGGGATGGAACTTAAAAAATGAATGAAGTAACTAGTTTAATTCAAGTGAGTAATTTGAGCGTTAAGCTTGTTAATAAACTTATTTTGGATGATTTAAATCTAAATTTTGCAACTGGTAAAATTACCGCAATTATTGGTCCGAATGGTTCTGGAAAGTCTACCTTATTAAAAAGTCTGTCTGGATTAATTAAACCAGTTGCAGGAACTGTGAGGTTGTCTGGTCAGGACATAACTAAAATTAAGCCAGCAGAGCGTGCGCAATCACTAGCATTTTTAATGCAAAGCCATTCTGCTCCAACTGATTTGACAGTATTTGAGTTGGTGAGCTTTGGTCGTCATTGTCATTATGGCTGGTGTGGGTTAGGTGTTGATGACAAAAATAAAATTGCGTGGGCGATTGAGCAAGTCGGGTTGACTGAATTAAGCCAACGAGAGCTGGGTGGTTTATCTGGAGGCCAAGCACAGCGGG
Organism: uncultured Neisseria sp.; assembly: GCA_964652705.1. Lineage (GTDB taxonomy): Bacteria > Pseudomonadota > Gammaproteobacteria > Burkholderiales > UBA11063 > Aquella. The sequence continues at coordinate 105,596 of CAZZAV010000001.1, read as the reverse complement.
CATGGATTGCTATGGTGTTGGCACAAGATACACCATTAATGCTTTTGGATGAACCAACCACCTTTTTGGATATCCGTCATCAATTAGAAATTTTAACTTTATTAAGACAATTGAACACGCAATTTCATAAAACTATAATTATTGTTTTGCATGATATTCAACAATCACTACAATTTGCGGATAATCTATTAATTTTGAAGGGTGGCAAAATTATTGAACATCGTGCTATCAATGAAAAAAATGATTTATCGATTTTTGAGCATGTATTTGGTGTCAAAGTACAAGCTTATTCGATGCGAGATCAACCAGATGTTATTAGTATTACAAGCTTGACTTAAATTTATTTGGTGTATAGTTTAAAAGATTTTTTATATAAGAGAGATGATGTTGAAGTTTTCAAATTATAATTTTAAACAGTGGGTTACAATTTGTATTATTGGTGTAATGATGATGATGGAAAGCATCGATAGCAATATTATTACGGTTGCAATACCTGCGATGGCACAAAATTTGGGAGTACCTCCGCTAAGTTTAAAGTTTGCAATTACTAGCTATTTGATTAGTCTCGCAATTTTTATTCCAATTAGTGGTTTTTTGGCTGATAGATTTGGTACCAAAAAGATTTTAGTTTTAGCGATTCTTGGGTTTGGCGCAAGTTCAATGTGCTGTGGTTTAGCCAATTCATTGTTTCAACTGGTGCTTTCTCGTTTTCTGCAAGGTTTGTTTGGGGCATTATTAGTACCAGTTGGGCGTTTGCTGATGCTTAAGGTTTTTGATAAGCAGGATTTAGTCAAAGTTTATATGATGATTTCGATGCCATTGTTGCTAGGGCCTTTAGTGGCTCCATATTTAGGTGGGCTTTTAGTTAGCGTGTTAAGTTGGCGATTTATTTTTTATGTTAATTTACCATTTGCCATTCTTGCATTATTGGCAACAATTAAAGTTGTAGATAATTATACTCAGCAGGTTGCAAAATTTAATTGGTATTCTTTTATATTTTTGGCGTTATTTTTAGCGTCATTGGCGTACTGGTTAGATAGCGCATTAGATGTGGCATCATGGCGTGAACAATTGATTACTTTGAGTGTTAGTTTTGCTGCATTATTGATTTATTTGAAGATTGAATTTGGTTCTGAAAATCGGATTATTAATTATAACTTATTTAAGATTGAAACTTATTGGATTTGCTTTTGGAGTAGCGCGTTAAGCCGCATTGCCCTTGGTGCACGTGGTTTTACCTTGGTTTTGTATCTACAGCTGGCTTTAAAAATTACGCCACTAACCAGTGGTTTTTTAATTTCGTGGATGGCTGCTGGATATTTATTCAGTCGGATTGCAATTAGTAAATTTCTTAAACATCTTGGTTTTAGACGAATGTTGACTATCAGTAATGTTGGAACTAGTTTAAGTATGTTGATGTTTTGTTTTATTCATGAACCGAATGTATATGCGGTTTTGATTATTATTCTGAATGGATTTTTTAGTGCGATTATCCTGTTATTATTGAATGTGCTTTGTTTTGCCGATGTAAAATCTGAAGATTACGCTTCGGCAACAGGCCTAAATAGCACCACGCAACAACTTTTCTTTGCTCTTGGTGTGGCAGTTGGCGCGGGCTGTATTTATGTTTGTAATAAGATTTATACAGTTAATTTTAGTAATTATACCTTTTTTAGTTGTTTTGTTTTGATTGCTATAATTGGGTTTTTAGGGCAAATCTTCTATAATAAATTAAAAAATGATTCAGGTGTTAATCTGATTAGAAAATAATTGGGCTATTTGATTGGAAATAGTACTTGTTTAGACCTTTTGAGAATAAACAGTGGTAATGTAATAGTCAGACCAGCCATGACAACTATCAGAATCTGTGGACTCATGCTTGAGATAATTCCAGAACTAAGCCCAGAGCACGATTCGGCTAAATTTAAGAATGTTGAGAGGATACTTAGATTAAATGCAACATCCTCTTGCTGTGAGTATTTATATATGCTGCTGGTAACTGAAATATCTATAATTATATTCAATGCTCCAAGAATTACCATTAAACCAATGATTGAGTAAACATAGTTGGTGCTTAATGTGACTAAAATTAAGATTACTCCATAAGTTATCCAATAATTAAGTACTCTTGTTACGACCACTTTATGGCTTAATTTGGAAAAAATTAGTCCAGCAAAAACTGATCCTAGAGCGATTATTGTGGAGCTGGCACTGACCCAAGATTGGTTATGTCCAGATAAGACAAAAATTTGATGCGGTAAAATAAATTTAATAATTCCACTCGTAAAAAATAGACAAGTTGATGAGCAGATCATTACGTTAAACAATAATTTACTTTTTTTCAGCAAAATTACTTTTTCCCAAAGTAAGCTATAAGCAGATTTGATACCATTAATTTTATAGTGTCTGGTGGTAGTTAAATGTAGTGATCCAGTAATTATTGCAGATAATAGAAATGTGCTTGCATCAAAAACCAAGATAAAACTATTGTTTTTGAGAGTGAGTAAAATTAATGTGCTGACTAATGGTCCAACCACGGTTGCAATTCGATCTGAAATTCGTAACCAGCTATAACCTTTTAAAATACGTTTTTCACCGAGTAGTTCTGGGGTAATTGCTTGAAAAGCCGGCTGATAAAATGCTCTAAATACAGTAAATAAGCTGCCGATTACTCCAAGTAGATAAATTGACATTGCATTATTAAACATTAGATATGCACTGACTGAGCTGAGGATAAAGCGGATTAAATCAATTGCAAGCATAATGTTTTTTTTACTGTATGCGCCAGCAACGATGCCACCAAGCGGACCGAGAATTATAAATGTTATTAACCTAAAAAAATAGACCAATCCCATTTGAAAGTAATTACCGTTACTCAAATGAAATACGAGCAAGGTAAAAACTACTTCATGAGCATAGGTGCCAACTTTGGAGATGAATTGCGCAGTTAGTAGCTTACCAAATTGATCAATTGAGAAATTTAATTTATTCCAGAGCCGCATCGTAAAGTCTTTCTTTGAGTCAGATGAATATTATGGCATAAATTAGGGTGATTTAACCCAAGATTGAAAGGTAGCAAAGATTTTTTCTGCGGTTAAATCATTTTTGCGAGCTTCTTTTTTATAGTTGCAGTAATCTGGACCGCTAGAAATTACTTTCACACCGGTACCAAAAGTATCAATTTCTACTGCTGAAGTTGGTGCATAGAAACTTAAATTTTTTACTTGTTGAGCAATGGCCAAATGCAGTGCCAAACTATCACTACTAATTAAGTAATCCATTTGTTTAATTAATGCGGCAAACTCCAAGAGTTGATGATGATTTCCCGTATCAATTAAGCGTGGACTTGGAATTGCTTGAGTAATTGTTTGATGTCTATTTAATTCCTGAGCTCCACCAAATAAGAATATATGAATTCTTGGCTCTGGGATTGCCAAAATTAGCTCGATCAGTTTGACTACTTCTTTAATTGGTAATGCTTTTGATTCCCAACGCTCACCAGCACCACTATTAATTCCAATTTTTATAATTTTCTCATTGTTTATCAAAGATTTCAAGTAAGTTTTAATTTGGTGTTCAATATGTGGTGCATTAAAAAATTCTGCATTGGCCTGAGTTTGAAATATAGTTTGGAATATTTCGGCATGGGTCTGTTGATTAATTTTCTTTAAGCGATCAGCCTCATCTTTACCATATCTTGAGAGCAATCCCATATCAAACCACGTCGCAGAATTCTTTGTGTAATGACTTAAACCATTAGTGTCTAAAAATGCTCCAGTGTAATTTTGGGTTGTTACTTTTTGAACTAAACTAAGGATTTCCTTTTCATCATCTAGCGAGTAGACATGATCGAATTCATGCTCATAGATAATGGATAAATTTAAACTTGGTAATATAATTTGGTCAATGTGTGGATTATAGCGCAGTAATTCAAATGAACTATTTGCTGTCAGAAAATAGATTGTAAAATTTTTCTTTTTGAGACCTGATAGGAAAAAGGTAGTTCTCACTACATCTCCTAGCGCGCCAAACTTTACAATTAATATTTTTTTCATTGTTTTCCAATAATATATTGTTATGATTTATTTTTGATTAGTAATTGGTGGTATTTCTTATCTATAGATTTGCAATATCACGGTTAATTTCTTGAATAAAATCTATAAAAGCTTGATTCCCTCGAGGCGTATTTTTAAATACACCAGCACACTCTAGCATTTGTGCAAATTTATTTCCGATCGATGCTTCAATTATTTGCTGTAGCGCAAGTTTATTCATATGTTCACATTGTTCAGATAATTCATTTATCCATTTTTGATGTGTGTATAAGCAATCATTAGTTTGAATATCATTTACATTCATTTTGTTTAAAATAAAATCTATTATAAGTTCAATTTCAGCTTTTAAGCGCCCCGGCAAAATCGCCATTCCCATTGCTTCAACCAAGCCAATATTTTCTTTTTTTATATGGTGAAGATGCTGATGAGAATGAAATATGCCAGTAGGGTATTGTTGGTTACAACGATTATTCCGTAAAATTAAATCTAATTGGTATTGGTTTTCACCAAGTTTACGCACAATTGGATTTAGACTGCTATGTTGAGAGTCGGTTTGATTAATGATCTGGATGCTTGGATTATTATATTTAAGCCAATTTTTTAGTATCATGTCTGCTAGCTTGAGTAATTCGTTGCGTCCGCCTTGTAGTCGAATTGTGCTAAGTGGCCATTCCAAAATATAACTAGTTACTTGCGGGTATTGATGCCATGTAATTGTACTTCGAATGCTTGCATGATCAATAGGAAAAGAGTGAATACCTGAATGAAAATGTTCGTGACTTAAAATTGAGCCACCGATAATTGGTAATTCGGTATTGGCACCAATAAAATAATTAGGCATTAGGTCAACATAATCAAACATTGCCATAAAAATATCCTGATTAATCGCCATGTCGCGATGCTGTTCACTGAAGATTAATGAATGTTTTTCAAAACATAAGTATGAAGAGAATTGAAAAAACCATGTCTTGTGATTTAATAACAATGGCACTACGCGATGATTAAATCTGGATTGTTTGGTATTATTGCCTGCATAGCCTTCATTTTCTAAACAGAGGAAACATTGTGGGTATGAGCTGGACGCTTTGTAATAATCGTTGACAATTTCATGACTGCTTCGTTCTGGGCGCGATAAATTAACAATGATTTCTAAGTTACCATAGCTGCTTGGCGAGTACCAAAATTTATTTTGCTGGGCATTATGTAATTTGATACAGTTGCTTGCTACACTTAAATTATAAAAGTAATCAATTGCTTTACTGATGCCGTGTGTTGCTTTAATTAATTCAAAATATTGGCGAATTTGACTTGGGCGAGGCGTCATTACATTCATTAATTCTGCATAGAACATGTCCTGATTCATTTTTAATTTATGATCTTTTTCATGAGTTACGACGTACTCATATATCCTTGCCAGTAGTAGCTCGGGATTTTGTTCTGTCACGTCGTAATTTAATTCAATTTTAATTGGCTCATAGTCAAGATTTAACATAAAATAATATTGATTACGGATATACATTTTATCTGATATTTCAATTAGATGATGATGTAATCCGTAATTAATTAAGTACTCAATTGCCGTTTTAATTTCCATTTAATGTAAACTTTTATCAAAATTAAGTTAATTTTCGCAGCTTAATTAATGTGTTGTCAGGCACTTTGTTGAAAATTTATTTACTGAATTGCCAGTTCTAACCAATAGGTTACTTAATTTATTAAATAGTTCAGCTTGGCTAATATTAAGTGTTTGGATTTCTAATTGGTAGGTCAAATCATCAATAACGACCAGCTCAAAGTAATTTTGTAGTAAAGTTTGTGCAGATTGCTCTAATATCTGAATCTCTACATGACTGCATAAATTAGCATGGCTGATTATAAATTGATCGTAAACTAGGTACAAAAAGTAGCAATTCCCGCGTAATGCTTTGATATCTTCGCAGTGACTGAACGCCTCACCAATATCTATGGTTAATTGATAAATTTCGGCCAGACTTCGCTCATGAGTCGCTAGTTGAATTAAAGAGTTAGCAAATTCCTTTATATCAAGTGTTGATGGATCTTGAAGCATAGATAAAATTGTCTTTGGGATATATTTCGAGATAAGGACGCATAGTTGAGTTGCATATTTGGTAAAACGAGTTTCGGCATACGCTTCGAATTCGTGAGCTGCCAGTGGAGTTGGTTGCAAATTAGGAATCTTTAGTTTAGTAAATCGGGTGAAGTCAACATCTTCCATTGAACGCTCACGAATGGCGGTGCGAGGTATTTTACGAATTTGCTCAATTTTATTAGGATAAACTTTTAAGTCTAGGTCATAATGCTTGTCGTATTCCCCAGCACTTTCTAGAAGTTTTTTGGTTATGTATGCAGTATGTTTGGGGTTATCAATTGCTGAAGATAATTCATTGAGCTGAAAACGCATTTCGCTACGTGATTCAAGATATTCTTTTTTATAGGTACGAATGATTAAATTAAAATAGTCAACCAATTGTGGAGCACTCATCATTTTTTCTTCAACTGGAATTAATTTGCCGTGAGAGAGCTCGGTTAGCTTAGTTTCAATTTCTAGTTTATTTTCCTGAATAAGCTGTAGGAAGTGCTGGTTGATTTCATTAATTGGTTTATCGTATGCATCATCACCCATAACAAATTTTTCGAGAGAATTACACATGGTTAATTGTGAGTTTGGTGCGTATGGTGTCGGTGCACTTTCTTGATCAACTAAATGATAAGCAAAAATCACACATGCTCGTGCCGATTCCGTATCGTCACGCTTACGGTGGTGAATTTGGTGGCTGGCTTCAAAAATCGCCCAATTGGGTCTTTCATCTTGAACCTCAACAAAGAAAGCTTTCTCTTTTAACATTGGGTGTTCGAAAAGATCCAGTAACTCAAGTGGGTTTTTAAAGTTAGCCCCAAATTCGGTTGCCTTGCTGCGAACTAATTTTTGTGTTTCAATGACAGAAATGAACGGTTGTCCTTGTGGACCATGATTTAAGCTTTTTCCATTTTCATCTAAAAGCCAGGTAATAAGTAGTTTCCATTCATCGTTAAATGGATTATCATCAACGTGTGGACCATTATCGCGCACCATAGTTAATTCCGCTTCAGCATTTTTACCACGTACTCCAACTAAGCGAATTGGCCCGCCAATTTGATAAGCAATTAGGGCTATAATTAAAGGGTGTGAGAAAACATCTTTGAATTCTGTATTAGTTAAGAAATCTAGTTTGTTTTGAAATTCAAGAAAATAGTATTTGAGAGCGCTTTTTGATGCTTCATCCATTCTGCGGTCGTATTCATCAATAAATTTTTGGAAAATTTCAGGGTTACAAAAATCACGGAACATTCCCAACCCTTTTTCCTGAAATTTTTGTGCAATCACTGCGAAATTTTCACCCAGAATTGTATTCATTGCTTGACGAAATTCATTTTTTTGCGTGATCCTCTGTTCGCGTTGGTAAAACGCTCGTTCATCAGACGGCAGGTCCTCAAGATGAACCAATTTGGATTGGATAAGGTTTGCGCTTGGTTGTGACATGAAAACACCTATATGAAATTAGTTATTTTTACTTGATTATGATCTGCTTTATTTATCGGTATCTGAGCTTCCACTTGGCATCGTTAGGATAATGCAGTATTTGATATTATGTGTTAATCAGTTGTTTAATTAAAGTTAACAATTATAGCAATTATTAACTTTAATTGTGGTATTTATTTTTGCAACAAATGTTTGTGAGATAATGAATATATTCACTCAGTTAGCTTATGATTGTTGCAATTACTTCATTAAACATGCTACTTTATAACAATATAATTACATCTTCCACACAAGTAAGTCTCTGGGTGTTTGACGTTTAATTAAATTTTACTTTGTTGCTTTATGTGAAGTAATTTGCAGTTGTAGTTCAATCGAAGCAGTAGTTGTCTTGAATTTGTTCAAGCCAACTTTGAGTTGCCAAATCACAGGCTAAATTTGGTGAATATTGTAATGTATTCAAACCAATTCCTATTACATTGATACCACAAGATTTTGCTGCTGTAATACCCGCATGGCTATCTTCAAAAGTTAGACATTCATTGGCATTGTATTGATTGGACGCTAATGCGTTGAGGTAAAGTTGTGGATGTGGTTTACCCAATTCAACACTGTCGCGGCTAAATATTTGACGACATTTTGTGATTATTCCCAGGCGTTCTAGGCTATGTTGAACTATTGGTGCGTTAGAATTGGAAACAACTGATTGTGGTAAATTTTTGAGAGAGAAATAATTAAATAACTCCAGCGATTGAGGAATTTTATGTTCTGCTTCAATTCTTGTTAGGGCATATTCAATTGCTAATTCATTCCAGCGCTCTAATAAGTTATGTTTTTTTGTTCCAGTATTTATGCCAGTCATTAGTTCAAAGACTGCTGTATTTTCTAATCCAGCAGGAATAACATTTACTCGGCTTGTAATACCTAACTCTTGTGTAGCAAAAAAAGCCGCTTGCTCATGAATGGCTTCACTGTTAATTAATGTTCCATCGAGATCCCAAAAGATTGCTTTAATTTTTTGTCGCATTTTATTCTCCATCATAAGTGTATTGTTTACTTTAGTTTGGATTTTAACATGCTAAAATTGAGTCATTATGAATAAACCAATTCCACTTCGAAAAATTATCCATATTGATATGGATTGTTTTTACGCTGCCATTGAAATCCGCGAAAATCCAAACTTAGCTCATTTGCCAGTCGCAGTTGGAGGCAGCTCAACTCAGCGTGGTGTGTTATGCACCTGTAATTATGTTGCACGTAAATTTGGGTTACATTCAGCGATGTCATCGGCCAGGGCATTACAACTTTGTCCTGATCTAATTTTGTTACCAGTTAATATGCCACTTTATAAGCAGGTATCGCAGCGTATTCAAAAAATTTTCCATGAATACACAGATTTGGTTGAACCACTTTCTTTGGATGAGGCGTATTTGGATGTAAGTACGTCTGACTTTGCTAATGGTAGTGCCACGCAAATTGCCGAACTTATTCGTGGGCAAATCTGGCAGCAAGAACAGCTGACAGCTTCTGCTGGTGTGTCAGTAAACAAATTTATTGCGAAAGTTGCGAGTTGCTGGCAGAAACCTAATGGCGTGTGTGTAATTCCACCAGATAAAGTTACTGAGTTTGTTAATCAGCTTCCCGTTGGTAAATTATTTGGCGTAGGCCGAGTTATGGCACAGAAACTTGCACAATTGAATATCAAAACTTGTCGTGACTTACATAAATATTCTCAAGCAGAGCTATGTAGTAAATTTGGTAAGTTTGGTAATACATTATACTTTCAGGCGCGAGGAATTGATGATCGTGAGGTAAATCCTAGTCGTCAACGTAAATCACTCAGTGTAGAAACAACTTTTAATCATGATATTAATGAATCTAATGAGTTATTAATTAAATTGAATGAATTGTTTAATGAGTTATTGCGACGTATTGAGCGACTTCGTGAGCATTTGCCGATTAAAACTCTTTTTCTTAAATTAAAGTTCAAGGATTTTACTTCGACAACAGCGGAAATATCTTCGCAAGAGCCTAATTTCCAATCATTTAAGCATTTGCTGTTGACCTGTTGTCAACGTAGCTCACAGAAGGTTCGTTTGCTAGGGTTGGGTGTAACATTTAAAATTGATTCAGGCTTAGAGCGCCAGCAGTTAAAGTTGTTTTAGTTTGCTTTAATGTCTAATCTGTAATTTGTATTAGTAATTATTTAGTATCTTTATATCGCAATGTCATAAATAGTTATAGTAGTGACGCGATCTATTTTACTAGTTCAATCAGAAATTAATTAGTCTGTGGAATATTGTTTAAAAACAATCATGTTAACGATGCGCCAAACTTAAATTTATGATGAATTAGGTGTGTTATAATTTAAACTTTATGATTAATTAATTTTAGGTTGTTATGCCAAATAAAACTCAATTTGATGATGAGCAAATTCATTCTATTAGCACGCGTCAGGTTGCAATTGCGGTGTTGTTTACTTTGATTGCTAGTGCGATTATTGGTTTATTAATTATACGTTATAGACACCATAAATTAGATGTGTACTCGGCTGAAAATATGCCATTAAATAAATCTTTGGTTATTAAGCCCAAAGACGCAAGTAGAACCACGTCCTATGAACCAACTTCAATGTCGTTTAATTTACCGTCAGTTGGACATTAATTCTTGTTGATGTTTGATTTTATCTTTTAGAAAGTGCGCTAATGATTGGATTTTTAAAGCCTGCCAAATTTATCTCACCAATTTCAGACAATAAACTGGGATCTAGTTATAAGCGTTATCGTTTGCAGTTATTTTTGACCGCGTATATTGGCTATATGGCGTATTATTTTGTGCGAAGCACTTTGGCATTGGCTAAGCCATATTTGTTAAAAGATGGTTTTAGTATTGCGCAGGTTGGTTATTTGGGATCAGCCTTGGCGGTGACATATGGACTGAGTAAGTTCATTATGGGAAATATTTCTGATCGAAGTAATCCACGCTATTTTCTTGCCACTGGTTTGGCATTATCTGCGATTACTAATTTATTTGCACCAAACTGTACGACTTTCTCGGCTTTATTTTTGCTTATGCTGTTAAATGGCTGGTTCCAAGGAATGGGTTGGCCTCCATGTGGCAGAATTATGACACATTGGTTTTCAGATTCAGAACGTGGCACCAAAATGTCGATTTGGAATACAGCGCATAATGTTGGAGCAGGATTGCTGCCAGTTATTGTGGCAATTGGTGTGACGCTGTTTGGTGGTTGGTCTGGACTATTTTATTTGCCCGCTATTGCGGCATTGAGTATTGCGATCATGGTTCTTATCGCGGGGCGTGATGTTCCACAATCAGTGGGGTTGCCACCGATCGAAGTTTATCGTAATGATTATCCTTTGGCTGAAGTTGAGCATGATTTAACTGATCGTGAGCAGGAAATGACCACCAAGCAGATTTTGTTTGATTATGTTTTATGTAATAAGAATGTCTGGTTAATGGCGTTAGCAAATGTGTTTGTGTATTGTGTGCGTTATGGCGTGCTGAATTGGGCACCAACGTATTTAAGTAAAGTTAAACATTTTAGTAATGTCTACAGTAATATGGGTTTTGCTTTTTTTGAGTTGGCGGCAATTCCTGGAACTATCTTAATTGGTTGGCTGTCAGATAAATATTTTGCTGGCCGTCGTTCGCCATTGGGGTTTTTAGCGATGGTGGTCATTTGTGCGGGGTTATTGGTGTACTGGAAGTCTACGAATCAATGGATTACAGTTTTATCTTTGGGTGTGATTGGGTTTAGCATTTATGGTCCAGTCATGTTAATTGGTGTAGCAGCACTTGATTTAGTGCCCAAAAAAGCTGGTGGAACTGCGGCAGGGTTTACAGGGTTGTTTGGCTATTTTTTTGGAACTATGGGCGCTGAGGCCTTAATGGGGTTTTTGGTACAGAATTATGGCTGGGATAGTGGCTTTTTAATGTTAATAATTTCTTCATTATTAGCTGCGTTTTTATTTGCAATTACATGGAATATTCATAAACGTCATTAATTAAGGTTTTAGATTTATGCAGCGCTATTTAGTATTGATTCTTGTTTTTATGCTGAAAATGGTTAGTGCCAGTGACTATTTACCAGTTTGGCAGGCGTTTCAGGTTAAAGTTGAACCAAGTTCTCAGCAGTTTGTTTGGGTTAAGTTTACGATCGCTTCTGAGTATCATATTTATCAAGACAAGATTAAGATTAACTCTTTGGCAGATAGTTCAGTTAAGCTTGGGCAAGCAGTTTTTCCAGATCCTATGTTGCTTAAAAGTCAAGATCTAGGCACTTTTAGAGTTTATGAGAATCGTGCGGATATTCAAGTTCCTATTGATAATTATGGTGATGGTAAACTTAAAGTTAAAATTAGCTATCAGGGTTGTAAAGGACTTGATTTATGTTTTCCAGAACAACAACAAACTTTAGAGATAAATTTAAATCAACCTACGAGTCCAACCATAAGTAACTCTACTCCGGTGGCAAAAGATGTTTCTTTAATCGATGTCTTGTCTTTTTCTAGTGATAGTTCACAGTTAACTAGTTTATTGAGTGCAAATTGGTCTTTGGTTATTTTAGGTTTCTTTCTTTTAGGCTTACTAATCGCTTTTACTCCATGTGTTTTCCCCTTGTTACCCATTTTAATTGGAGTAATTTCTGGTGCAAATGTTTCAACGAAACGGAGCTTTTGGTTAGCATTTAGCTATATTCTAGGCGGTGCTGTTACTTACGCAGTTGCAGGGGTAATTGCTGCCGGTGTGGGCTATAGTTTGACTGGAGCTTTACAATCAGCCTGGCTTAGTTGGGTCTTGGTTGTTCTGTTTGCCGCTTTATCATTATCATTATTTGGTTTATTCGAACTACAATTACCACTAGTGGTGCAGAATCAATTGAATCGCCTTATTAGTCGACGTAAAAGTGGATCTATTATAGGCGCTTTTGTAATTGGAGGGATTTCAAATCTGGTCTTATCGCCATGTGTGACCGCTCCGCTGGCTGGTGCGTTAGTTTATATTAGTACTACAGGTAATAAATTATTGGGTGGTATGGCATTATTTGCGTTAGGCTTTGGTAGCGGTCTACCGTTGTTACTAATTGCGGTTTTTGGTAAACGGTTATTGCCTAAAACAGGTGCGTGGATGCTCAATGTTAAGAAAATTTTGGCGATGGCGATGCTAGCTATGGCGATGTATATGCTCAGTAAAGTTGTACCTAGCCAAATTAGCATGATTGGGTATTTATTGTGGTTGATTGTTGCTGTGATTTTAATAGTGAGTTTAGTTGTAAAATCTCAGAAAAATCAATATGTTGTGAGTGCGATTTTGAGTTGCGCTCTAGTGGTTGCTTATATTAGTTATGATGGATTATTTAAGCCTAGCAGTATGGCTGAAGATGCTTTTGTTGTAGTAAAAACTAATGTTGAATTGGATCGTGCCCTGAGGCAAGCAGTGTTAAATAAACGACCTGTATTATTAGATTATTATGCAAATTGGTGTGCAGCATGTAAAGAGATGGACCTGCGAACATTTTCTGATTCGTCAATTAGTCATCAATTAAATCGTTTTGAGTTAATTCGCGTAGATGTTAGTGATAATGACGCACAATCTAAATTATTGCAACAACGTTATCAAATTATTGCGCCACCATCGCTGGTATTTATTGATAGTAAAGGGCGTACATTAGATGATTTCAAGGTTACTGGTTTTATTACAAGTGATAAATTAGGGCTTAATCTACACGCCATGATCTCACATCAAGCTAAGTTACTTGCTTGCGATACTAATGCAAATTGTTAATTTAAACGTTAAGGAGTTATGATGACAAGTGTGGACTTACCTATTACAGGTGAATTAGTTATGAAAACTATCGCCATGCCTGCTGATACCAATGCCAATGGTGATATCTTTGGTGGTTGGGTCTTATCACAAATGGATTTAGGTGGTGGTATTCTAGCTAAGGCACATTCTTCGACTGGTAGAGCCGTTACAGTTTCTATTGATAGTATGTCATTTATTAACCCTGTACGTGTTGGTGATGTGGTTTCATGTTATGCGGAAATGATTCAGCGTGGGCGTACTTCAATGAAGATTCAAATTGAAACTTGGACTTATTCATATATCAGTAAAGAATCTAAGCATGTAACGCATGGAATTTTTACCTATGTCGCAATTGATGAACACGGTAAGCCATGTCAGTTAATTCCTGTCGGAGAGTAAGCTATGCTAATTAGTCAAATTGAAATTTCACGGTTGCGTATTCCATTAATTCGTCCATTTATTACAGCCTTACGCCGCACGGAACATGTCGAAGATATTGTAGTAATTATTAAAACTGACACAGGGTTATTGGGGTATGGAGCCGCGGCATCAACTCCAGTTATCACTGGTGATAGCCAAGAATCAATTATTGGTGCAATTCAAATTATTGCGAATAAGTTAATTGGTAAAGACACCAGTAATTTCGAGGAACTTCTGCTGACGATTCAAAGTAGTTTAGTAAATAACTCATCGGCAAAGGCCTCATTAGATATTGCATTACATGATTTGGTTGCTAAAAGTATGCACCAACCATTGTATAAGTTTCTCGGTGGTGGTAATCCAGATTTGAAGATTTTGACTACGGTGAGTGTTAAAGATGCAGTCGAAATGGTCGCTGATGCTAAATTATTTGTGGCTCAAGGCTTTGAAACTTTAAAAATTAAAGTTGGTCTGAATCCAGCGGAAGATATTCAACGTTTAAAAGCTATTCGTGAAGCGGTGGGTAATTCTTTGCATATTTTGAGTGATGCGAATCAAGGTTGGGATGCGAAATCAGCACTACAGATTATTGATAGTTTATTGACTAATGAGATTGGTATTACGATGGTTGAGCAACCAGTTAAGGCGTGGGATTATGCTAATTTGAAATATGTACGTGATAATTCGCGGATTCCGATTTATGCTGATGAATCGGTATTTAATTTACGTGATGCAAATAAAGTTATCAGTGGACAAATGGCTGATGGGATTAATATTAAATTAATGAAATCTGGCGGATTATATCCAGCGCGTCCGATTTATGATCTAGCTACAAGTCATAATTTGCCTTGTATGGCAGGTTGTATGTTGGAGTCACCAATTGGTTTGGCGGCAATGGCAGCTTTCGTAGTTGGGAAAAGCAATATCAAGTTTGTTGATTTAGATCCAATTACGATGATTAAATCTAATCCAGTTATTGGTGGTGTACGCTTGGATGGTGCAACTTTGCATTTAAGTTCATCTGCTGGACTTGGTATTGAGAAAATCGATGATTTAGAATCCGTTGCAACGGTAGGAGCATAATATGGATTGGATGTTTTATCTGCAATTGGCTAGTTTATCGATAATTGTAATTTATACTATTCTGGTATTTCGGAATTTTGATCCCCTTGTTGCAACTGCAATCGGCGTTGGTTTAGGTTTCATTTTTAATTGGTCTTCACCAATTGAAATGGGCAAAGTTTTGGAATCAGCCTTAGGATCGTTTCTGGCTCTAGTTGGTTTTATTATTATGCTTGGACGCGGTCTTGGCGAGGTACTGACGGAAACCAAAGTTAGTCACACTTTGGTACACAAGATTGTATACGGAATTGGGGTTAATACACAACGTCGAGTTAAGGTTGGAGTTATTGCATCTTCATTAGTAATCGTGGCAATTTTGGGTACTTTAGCTGGTGGTTTAGCTATTCTGGCACCAATTTTGCGTCCGATTGCCGCTAGTGTCGGTTTGTCTCGACCAAGCTTGGCTGTGCTGATGCAAGCAGCCGGTGAGGAAGCCTTGATCTTGGGTCCATTTGCACCGCCTGTGGTAGCGCTACTTGGTGTGACTGGTCTTAGTTATGGTACGATGTTAACTCACGCTTCATTGCCGGTAGTAATCGTTACATTACTGACTACATGGATTATGGCAGGCAGGTTACAAAAGCAATATCATTATGAAGTGTTTCCACATGATGCTAATGAAGAGCGTTTTGTACCGAGTAAGCGTCAAAATTTATCAACAATGTTTTTTAGCCTGGCTTTTATAGCTTGTGTGGTATACGGATTAGTTTCCCATGCTAAAACTTCGTTTGTCATTTTTGTGATGTTGTTTTTGGCTATTTCCACTGGTTTAGTTGGTGGACTAAGTTTAAAGCGTATCTTTGAGTTAATTGTTGATGGGATGAAAAAAAACTTTTCTTTATTTTTCATTTTTCTCTTACTTGGTCCTATGCTTGATTTGGTGCAAACAGCGGGTGGATTTGCAGCATTAATGAAATTATTCGTTCCTCTTGAGCATTTTGGTGGTAAAGCCTTGTTGACAGTTTTAATTGGTTTAACTGGTGCTTTTGGGATGCCAGCAGCGTCTGCAGCAGTAATTAAAATGTTGCATGAAATGTTTTCACCTGCGGCGATAGAAATGCAGCTTTCAGTAACCACATTTGCCTTTAGTATGCTCTTGGCTACGCGAATTACCAATTTTGCGATCCCTGGTGCCAATATGTTTGCTGCGATGGGTTTTGCTGAGAGTCAGAATATTAAAGCTATGATTAAAAATGGCTTGACCGTTGCCGCAGTGCAAATCGCTTTTCTTATTGCGTATAGTGTGTTACGTAGTTAAATTGGTCATTGGTTCGATCTATTTGTGTGTGGTTTTGATGCATTAAATACCTTCTTTTTGAATTAGGTTGTTAAACTTGGACCTGTATAAGTATTTGCGGTTTAGTTATTTTGTTGTAAATTATTGACTGATAAAATTAGGACTTATACTGTTATTATTCGTGGATTTGCATTTAAGAATGGAGCTATTTACATGAACATAGTTGAAGTTGGATTGTCTTTTGTTGAAGGGCTTGCATTAATTGCGTCACCATGTATTTTGCCAGTTTTGCCGTTAGTTTTATCATCTTCGATTGATGGAGGCAGGCAGCGGCCGTATGGAATTATTTTTGGCTTTATTTTGTCGTTTACTCTTTTTGCCTTAGTTTCTAGGCAGTTGGTTTTGATTTTCCATTTGAATTTAGATTATATCAAAGATGGGTCATTAATTTTACTTGCCATATTTGGCGTAATTATGATTTCTACTTATTTAACAAATAAATTTGCCATATTAACTGGTAATATTGCTAATTTTGGCGTGACTAATTCTAGATTAAATAATGGTGGTTTTTTTAGTGGTACGATCATAGGAGTGCTAATTGGATTTGTGTGGACGCCTTGTGCTGGTCCTATTTTAGCAGCCGTGTTGGTTCAAGTAATTCGTCAACAGAATAATCTTAATGCTCTTTTTATTGTTTTGGCATTTGCCATAGGTGCAGGCATGCCAATGTTATTGATTGCAATTTTGGGGAGAAAGTTTATGGCTAAGCTAGGTTTTTTACAGAAAAATGCAGAATTGATTCGCAAAGTCTTTGGGCTAGCAATGCTTGGTGCTGTATTGTTTATTGCCAGCGGATTTGATGCTCAATCGATATTTGCTTCTCCAGCGGTGACTAGTAATTCTACCAATGCGCCAAATAATAAGCTTCAAGATGGGATTGATACTCCTTATCAAGCACCAGAGTTTGCAGCCAATGATTTATGGCTTAATACGACAGATAATAAACCATTATCAATGAAATCTTTACATGGTAAGGTAGTATTGGTAGATTTCTGGACTTACTCATGTATCAATTGTATTCGTACTTTACCGAATTTAACAAAGATATATGCTAAATATCATGCAAGAGGTCTGGAGATTATTGGTGTACATTCGCCGGAGTTTGAGTTTGAAAAAAATCAACAAAATGTAATTAGTGCAATTTCACGTTTTGGTATCAAATATCCAGTTGCAATGGACAATAATTTAGATACTTGGACTAATTTTAATAATCAATATTGGCCGGCACATTATTTGATTGATAAATCTGGAAAAGTTGTGTACACTCATTTTGGTGAGGGCGATGATCAGACTCTTGAACATAATATAAAAGCATTACTGGGTGATAGCGATCAAAATAGTGTAATTGGGAGTGATGGTAATCAACGCTTCAACCGAGAACAAACTCCAGAGACTTATTTGGGGATCAATCGTGCTCAAGCATTTGCTAATGCAGGTAGTGCTATTTTAAATCAAGCCAGCAATTATTCGTTCCCAGCATTTCTTCCTTCCGACAATTGGGCTTTGTCTGGCAATTGGGTCATCAGTTCACAAAAGATTACAGCTCAATCAAATCAAAGCAAGCTGCAGATTAATTTTACTGCCAAACATGTTTATTTAGTCTTGGGAAGTGCCGACGGTAAAGTAATAAGAGCAAAACTTAAACTAAATGGTAAGCCGATTCCGAGTAAATTATCTGGTGGTGATGTGCAGAATGGAGTTGTTACAGTTAACGGTTATCGTCTGTATGAATTAGTGAATCAACCATCTGCTGCAAATGGATTATTGGAGTTAGATGTACAATCAAGAGGTTTAGAGGCATATGCTTTTACTTTCGGTTGATTTTTTCATGACGTTGATGACATTTAAATCATAGGCTATAGTCACTTTTAGTAGTGCAAATTATGAAGAGCATTAATATAATTAATTATTTGGAGAATAATATGATACAAGCTAAAGGTTACGCAGCATTATCTGCCAAATCAGATTTAGTACCGTTTTCATTTGAAAGAAGAGATCCTAAAGAGCATGATGTTGTGATTGATATTAAATATTCTGGCATTTGTCATTCTGATATTCATCAAGCTCGTGACGAATGGGGTGGGTCGATTTTCCCGATGGTTCCTGGTCATGAAATTGCTGGTGTGGTTATAGCTGTTGGGGCTGCAGTCAACAAATTTAAAATAGGTGATCATGTTGGTGTTGGGTGTTTTGTTGATTCCTGTAGAACTTGTAATAATTGCAAACAAGAGTTAAATCAATATTGTTTGGACGGAATTACTGGTACATATAATTCTTATGAGAGAGATAGAGTAACTCCAACACAAGGTGGCTATTCTAACGTAATTGTAGCTGATGAGAATTATGTTCTTCGTATTGCAGATTCTGTTCCTTTAGATAAAGCTGCTCCTTTGTTATGTGCTGGCATCACGTTGTATTCCCCATTGATGCATTGGAAGGCTGGTCCAAATAAAAAAGTTGCAATTCTTGGAATGGGTGGACTAGGTCATATGGGGGTGAAGATAGCTACTGCATTAGGTGCAGATGTGACTGTATTAAGTCATTCCGAGCATAAAAAGAATGATGCCTTAAGTTTGGGGGCGCATCACTTTATTTGCACTAAAAATGTAAACATTTTTCAAGAATATTCAAATCATTTTGATTTAATTATTAATACAGTTTCAGCAGAAATTAATATGAATGATTATTTCAATTTACTGAAGCTTGATGGAACGCTTGTTGCTTTAGGAGTGCCAGATACAGCGCTATCCATTCAACCATACTCTTTGATTGCTATGCGCCGTAACTATGCAGGTTCAATCATTGGTTCTATTAAAGAAACACAAGAAATGTTGGATTTTTGTGCTGCACATAACATAACACCAGAAATTGAAGTAATTTCTCCAGCGCAAATTAATGAGGCATATGAGCGAGTGCTTAAAAGTGATGTTCGATATAGGTTTGTAATAGATATGTCTAAATTATAAATTTATTATTGGAAAAATTATAATTTATGCACCCAACAAAAATTGAGATAGATAGCCAACAATTTATCCTTAACTTAAATGCCATTCGTGAACAAATTGCTAACATGGTGAAGTTTTGCTTGCCGGTTAAAGCGAATGCATATGGTCATGGTCTTGTGGGAATTGCCAAATTAGCTGAACCGTATGTCGATTATTTTGGTGTTGCCTGCCTAGATGAAGGGCAATTATTACGTCAAAATGCGATTAGTAAAGCGATTTTAGTTTTTGGTGCTTTTGACGAAGAGCAGATTGCTGGTCTAATAGAAAATAATCTTGAATTAACGATTTCCTCTCGTTACAAAGCTGAGTTAATCGCTGAGTACTGCCAATACAATAATAGACGTTGTAAGGTGCACATTAAAGTTGATACTGGGATGAATCGTGTTGGCATCCGTGTTAATAGTTTCGCACCATTGTTAGAGTATGTTTTAGCACAGAAAAATCTAGATTTGATCGGAGTTTATTCGCATTTTGCCGCTAGTGATGATTTAAGTGCTGAGATTACAGCCGAGCAATTACGTAATTTTGAGTTAGTTGCTCAATTGACTAAAGCTCGTAAAGCGGATGTTATTTGTCATCTTGCTAATTCAGGTGGCGTTTGCTATTATCCTGAAAGTTATTTTGATATGGTGAGGCCTGGACTGCTTAGTTATGGATATTTTCCTGCTAGTCCAGTTACACTACCGCCATTAAAGCAAATTAGAGCGATTCTAAGTTTGGTAACTCGAGTGGCGTACTTTAAGGTTGTCGCTAAGGATAGTGGAATTAGTTACAATCACCGTTATCATACAGTGGATAATTCAAGAATAATTACTTTACCCATCGGTTATGGTGATGGCTATCGGCGCGGTCTGTCAAATATTGGCGAGGTTATTGTTCGTGGTCATAAATATACCATTGCCGGTTCTGTATGCATGGATATGTTAATGGTTGATATTGGAGGGTCTGGTGAGTCCTATGTAGGCGATCGTGTTGTTTTAATCGGTCAACAAGGATCAGAAGAGATTTTAATTAGTGAGTTGGCAAGTAAATTGAATACAATTATATACGAAATTTTAGTTGGATTTAACGAGCGAATTCCGCGAGTAATAATTTAAGTTGTATATTAAATAGAATAAATTGACAAGGCATTGTAATAAACAATGTTTATATTTGGATTAAATATCAAATTAGATCAAATGTTTTATGTTTTTACGTTAAGTTATGTCTTTTAGATTTTAATTAATATGATAAAATAAACTATATACTATATTTAAAATTTATAATCTAGGGAGAGTTATATGGCAAATTATGCGTTGATGGCTAATGCAGTGCGTATGTTAACAGTGGATAGTGTTGAAAAGTCAAAATCAGGGCACCCTGGAGCTCCAATGGGTATGGCTGAAATGGGTAGCGTACTTTGGCGTGATCATTTGTCGCATAACCCATTAAATCCAAGGTGGTTAAATCGTGATCGGTTTATTTTAAGTAATGGTCATGCTTCATTATTACAGTATAGTTTGTTACATTTAACTGGTTATGATGTTTCAATTGATGATTTAAAAAATTTCCGTCAACTACACTCACGCACGCCTGGTCACCCAGAATATGGTTATACCGCTGGCGTTGAAACTACAACTGGTCCATTAGGACAGGGGATTGCTAATGCCGTAGGTATGGCATTGACAGAAAAATTATTGGCAGCAGAATTTAATCGTGATGGCTATGACATTGTTGATCATTATACATACGCTTTTACTGGTGATGGTTGCTTGATGGAAGGTATTTCCCATGAAGCTTGTGCATTAGCAGGAACTTGGGGCTTAGGTAAGTTAATCGTGTTTTGGGATGATAATGGAATTTCGATTGATGGTGAGGTAGATGGCTGGTTTAATGAAGATATTAAACACCGTTTTGAGTCATATAATTGGCAAGTAATTGACACGATTGATGGACACAGTGTTGAAGCTATTAATAAAGCCGTACAAAAAGCTAAGGCAGTGCACCATAAGCCAAGTTTGATTATTTGCAAAACTACAATCGGTAAAGGTTCACCAAATAAAGGTGGTAAGGAAGAGTGTCATGGAGCACCGTTGGGAGCTGCTGAAACTGAGCTGGTGCGTAAAGAATTGAATTGGTCACATGCCGCATTTGAGATTCCTGATGAAGTATATGCAGATTTTGACTGCAAAGGTGATGGATTACGTGCAGAAAATGAGTGGAATATGTTGTTCATGGAGTATCAATCGCGTCATCCAGATTTGGCCTCTGAATTTATGCGTCGGAATGAGCACGGTTTGCCAAAAGATTGGAATAAAATTATTTCCGATGGCGTTAAACTAGTTAATGACAAACAAGAAACAATTGCCAGCCGTAAAGCTTCACAAAATGCAATTGAATATTTTGCTAAATTTGTTCCAGAGTTTGTGGGTGGTTCTGCTGATTTAACTGGATCTAATTTAACAAAGTGGAGTACTGCAGTTAGCTTAGATAAGAAAAATGATTTCACTGGCAATTATATTTCTTATGGCGTACGTGAGTTTGGTATGTCAGCAATTATGAATGGTATGTTTCTACATGGTGGTGTCTTACCATTTGGTGGAACTTTTCTTATGTTCTGCGAATATAGTTTAAATGCACTTCGTATGGCAAGCTTGATGAAAATAGCGCCAATATTTGTGTATACTCATGACTCAATTGGTTTAGGTGAAGATGGTCCTACTCATCAACCTGTGGAACAGTTAGCAACTTTACGTGTTATTCCAAATATGAATGTTTGGCGTCCATGTGATACGGTTGAAACAATGGTTGCATGGGGGCATGCAATTAGTCAGAAAAAGACTCCATCATCATTAGTTTTTTCACGTCAAAACTTACAGTTCCAACATCGCAGCCACGAGCAATTAGATAACATTGAAAAAGGTGGTTATATTTTAGTTGATGGTGGTTTAACTCCAGATTTTGCAATTATTGCAACTGGGTCTGAAGTTGAATTAGCTGTAAATGTAGCATCTAAATTGACTGAGCAAGGTAAAAAGGTGCGTGTGGTTTCTATGCCGTCAACTAATGTATTTGATCGCCAAGATCTAGCATATAAAACTAAAGTTTTAGGTGGTGCTAAACGCATGGTTGCGATTGAAGCAGGCGTTGCAGAAACTTGGTATAAATACGTTGGTCTTGATGGCGTAATTATATCAATGGACCAATTTGGTGAGTCTGCTCCAGCAGCTAAATTATTTGAAGAATTTGGTTTTACAGTCGATGCTGTTTTGGCTAAGCTAGCGTAATTTTGCAATTTACTGTAGTTTATTAGATCTTACTTTAGGTTTTATTGATATTAGGTTGTGCTTTTTGCCAGTATTGCTTTTTATAATGGTTAAGAGTATAATCATTACGTATATATTTTTATAAGAGAGTCTTATGTCTAAGATAAAATTAGCAATCAATGGTTATGGTCGAATTGGGCGTAATGTTTTGCGTGCACTGTTTGAATCTAAGCGTCATGATGAATTTGAAATCGTTGCTGTTAATGATTTAGGTGGTGATTTAGAAGTTCAGGCTATTATTACTCAGCGTGATAGTGTACATGGTTATTTTCCGTATCCAGTTGAAGTAGCCGAAAATGGTTTAAATATAGATGGTAAATTGATTCGTTTTTATGCCGAACGTGATCCAAAGAATTTGCCATGGAAAGATTTAGGTGTTGACATTGTCATGGAATGTACTGGTATCTTTAATTCTAAAGCTAAAGCTAGTGCTCACATTCAAGCTGGTGCTAAACGTGTGGTATTATCTGCACCAGGTGAAAAAGATGTTGATGCAACAATTGTATTTGGTGTCAATGATAAGATTTTAACTTCTGCTATGACGGTAGTTTCAAATGCGTCATGTACTACGAATGCTCTGGCACCATTGGCTAAAGCTTTGAATGATGCGATTGGTATTGAGAGTGGTTTAATGACTACGATTCATGCATTTACGAATGATCAGGTTTTAACGGATGTTTATCATAGTGATGCGCGTCGTGCACGCTCGGCTGTTATGTCAATGATTCCAACTAAAACTGGTGCTGCTGCTAATGTCGGTCTAGTTGTACCAGAATTAAACGGTAAATTAGATGGGTTGGCGATTCGCGTACCAACTGTTAATGTATCTTTGGTGGATCTTACTTTCTCAACTCCACGTGAAACTAGTGTTGACGAGGTGAATTCAACAATTAAAGCAATTGCAGATGGTGCACTGAAAGGTATTGTTGGTTATAATAAGATGAAATTAGTTTCTATGGATTTTAACCATAATTCTGCATCGACTACTTTTGATGCAACCCAAACACGTGTTGATGGCAAGCTAGTTAAAATCTTTGCTTGGTATGATAATGAGTGGGGCTTTTCAAATCGTATGTTAGATACGGCAAAAGCTTTGGCTAACGCAACATAAACCTGTTGAGATTTCGAGGAAACAATGTTTAGAAGACTGTTTGGTTTTTTTTCAAGTAGTATTGCCATAGACTTGGGTACTGCAAATACCCTTGTTTATATGCAAGGTAAAGGAATTATCCTTGATGAGCCATCGATGGTGGCTTTGGCGGTTGATAAAAGTGGGATGGGTAAAAGAATCTTGGCAGTTGGTCAAGAAGCTAAAATTATGCTGGGTAAAACTCCTGGGCAAATTGAAGTTGTTCGTCCAATGAAAGATGGTGTGATTGCTGATTTTAATATTACAGAACAGATGATCAAACACTTCATTAAGAAAGCTTCAAGTTTGAAGCGAATGACTTCGGTTCCACCGACAATTATTATTTGTGTGCCATGTGGATCAACTCAAGTTGAGCGTCGTGCGATTAAAGATGCGGCTTTGGCGGCCGGGGCTCGCCGTGTAGAAATTATTGAAGAAGCGATGGCTGCAGCGATTGGTGCTGGTTTACCAGTAGAGTCACCACGTGCTTCAATGGTGGTTGATATTGGTGGTGGTACTACTGAAGTTGGTGTGATTTCACTTGGTGGTTTAGTATATGCTAGTTCAATTCGCGTAGCTGGAGATAGAATGGACGAAGTAATTACTAATCATATTCGTTCAAAGCATGGATTGCTAATTGGTGATTCAACTGCTGAGCAGATCAAAAAAACAATTGGCTCTGCACATTCTAGTGTCGATAATGGTGTAATGGAAATCCGTGGGCGCAGTGTTTTTGATGGATTGCCAAAGCAAATTAATATCACTTCTGAAGAAATTCGCAGTTCACTCGAAGATGCTCTGCATCAAATTGTTGCTTCAGTTAAGCAGGCTTTGGAGTTAACGCCACCTGAGTTATCAGCCGATTTAATTGATTCTGGTCTAGTTTTAACTGGTGGTGGTGCTTTGCTTCATGGTTTAGATATTTTACTTTCTGAAGTAACTCAGTTAAAGGTTACTGTTGCTGATGAACCATTGCTTTGTGTTGCCAAAGGTTGTGGTATGGCATTGGATCATTTATCGACAAATAAAGTTTATATGAGTCGAACTAGATAATGCGTTTTTTTAAAATTTGGCTTATGCTTTTAAGTGTAGGCCTTATTCTAATTGATAAATATTCTTTTATCAGCACGATTAGAGATAGCGCTGTTATTTTTGTGCAAAAAAACACTTCACTATTTTTATATCGAATGAGTAGTTATCCGCAATTACTTTTTTTACAAACTACCCAACAACAAGAGTTAGCAACAGAAAACGTTCAGTTGAAAAAGCAGCTGGCTCAGTATTCTGCGCTTTTGCAACAGAGTAAAAATCAGACTCAAGATTTAAAATCTGTCAATCGATTAAATCCAAATGGTATTTACGATGATTTTACACAAATTGTTGCTAAAGCTATTTTGGATGTAAATTTCTTTGTTAATAATCAGTTATTAATTGATGCAGGTAGCAATCGTACGATTGTCATGGGATCTGCGGTGGTAAATGAGTCTGGTGTTATTGGGCAAGTTTCCAATGTGAATACGGCAAATGCACAAGTTGAATTAATTACTAATCCAAATTTTAAAATTTATTTGCAGCAGGCGAATACTAAGTCAAAAATGCTAGCACAAGGTGCAGCTAATGATACTTTGATTGTGCGTTATATTGATAAAAACGATAAAATAAGCATTGGTGATATATTAGAAACAACTGGCTTGGATGATACTTATCCAGCAAATATTCCTGTGGCTAGGGTTACAAAAGTGTTTTATGAGAATAATGGCTTTAATAGTGCGTTATGTGTTCCAGTGGTTGACTTCCGTCAATTACAATATGTTGTGGTCCTAAAGAAATGATTTTAAGAAATTTACGTCTAATTCTCTTTGTCTTATCTCTTTTGATAACCCAATTTCTGATTAACAATTTAAGTATATTTTATGTTGATTTGTTAGGAATTGTGCTAATTATTACTTTAATAGAAAATAAATCTTCATGGTTAGTGCTAGTGATACTAAGCCTTGTTGCAGATTTGTTTGGGCATTGGTATCTAGGTAGCCATTTGCTAGCTATTTTGCTTCTGAGTGGACTTACTACCAGAGTTAGCCGTTTTTATTTGCTGTGCGGTTGGGTTAACCGTAATGTTATTGCCAATTTTTTCTTTGTATTGATGAGCGCAGTTATTTACTTAATTGACGTGATATTGGGAAAATCGTTTTCATCTTTGCCAAGTGCTATTTTAGAATTATTCGTTTTAATGCCACTAGTGCAACTTGCATTTGGTAGCCTGGTGCATGTTAAGTCTGCTGAATTTATTTGGCATGAATAAGTCTCGAGTAGTAGCTGCGTATCTATTTGTTTTTCTTGGTGTTATCACCTTGTTGCTTCGTTATGCATTTTTACAAATTTCAGATCATCAAAAGTTATTGAGTAAATCCATTGATAATTATTCATCAGTAGTAGCGGCGCAGCCAGTTCGTGGTGCAATTATTGATAGTGAAAGTATTGTTTTAGCTGATAATCGTGTGTCTTATGCTGTTGCCGTATTGCCACGTGATGCAAAAAATATTGAGTCAACTTTTATTGCTCTTGAGAGTCAAATTAATTTTACCGCCTTTGATAAGAAGAAATATTATAAGCAATTGCGATTGTCAAAAAATTATGATTGGGTAATTATCAAAGATGATTTATCTAATGTCGAAGTTGCAAATTTGACTGCACATGGTTATTCCTTTCCTAATTTAAACGTTTTTGCACATACCAAACGTTATTACCCGTTTCAAGATTTATATGCACATAGTGTTGGGTATGTTGGTAGGGTTAGTACTAATGATAAGAAAAAATTAGATAGTTCTGGAACGCTAAGTAACTATGTTTCAAATGATTATATTGGTAAAAGCGGTCTTGAACAACAATATGAGTCAGCACTACGTGGTACGCTGGGCAAGAAAATTATACGTACAGATGCTTATGGAAATGAGGTTGGTTTGGTTAGTAATAATCCAGCTACTGATGGCTACACGTTGCAATTGACGTTGAATAATCGCCTTCAACAAAAAGCATCTCAGCTTTTAGGTGATCGTAAAGGTGCCATTGTCGCGATTGATCCACAAACTGGAGGGGTCTTAGTTTTTGTTTCTAAACCATCATATGATGCAAATTTATTTTTAGATGGAATAAGTCCATCTGATTGGGAAGATTTACAAAATGATAAAGGAAATCCTTTATTAAATCGTGCTGCGCAAGGAACCTATCCACCTGGATCGACATTTAAACCATTTTTAGCAGCCGCGTCTTTGTATGCTGGAGTGAGAACAGCTAGTTATCGCTTTAATGATGTGGGCTATTTCACATTGCCTGGGTCTTCACATCGTTTTAGAAATAGTGGTAATGAAGTATTGGGCACTATTGGAATTGTTGATGCGGTTACTCATTCTTCGGATGCATTTTTCTATAAATTAGGCCTGGATATGGGCGTTGATAGAATGGATAAAACCTTGCCATTTTTTGGTTTGGGCAGTCGCACTGGAATTGATTTGCCACAAGAGGCAACTGGCTTATTGCCGTCTCGTGCATGGAAAGCGAAACGATTTGCTAAAGATCCTTATCAACGTAGTTGGCTACCAGCGGATAGTGTAACCATGGGGGTCGGACAAGGGTTTAACCATTATACTCCTTTGCAAATGGCTTATGCGACTAGTATTTTAGCTGATGATGGTGTCGCCCATCGCCCACACTTATTAAGTCGTGTACTAGATAAATCAGGCAGTTTGGTTTACAATTATAAAGAATCAGAGACTAAGATTCCAATTTCTAAGGCGGATCTTGATTTGGTTAAATTGGGAATGCAACGTGTAATGCAAGTTGGTACTGGTGCCAAAGTTGGTGCTGGTGCCAGATATACTATGGCTGGAAAAACTGGTACAGCTCAGGTTGTTGCTTTACAGCAAAATTCACGGAAATCCAAATTTAGTGGTAGTCAATACAAAGATCACTCATGGTTTATTGCCTTTGCGCCAGTGGAGAATCCTAAGATAGCAATTGCAGTTGTGGTGGAAAATGGTGGATGGGGTGCTAGTGCTGCAGGTCCAATTGTTCGGCAAATTTTTGATAGCTATTTGTTACAAGCTGAGAGCGGTTTCCAAGAGTCGCAAATTAAGTATAAAAAATTTACACCAACTAAAATTACTGAACCAGATTCAGCTGTTTCTACGGATGATGAAAATAATGATACAACTGTAAGTGATCATCCAGTTACACAACCTGAGAGAGAAGAACCTGTGGGAGATAGCAATAATGACGCTAACGCTGCGCAATAGATTACATAAAATATGGAATTATTTATTTAATTTTGATTATATGTTGATCTTTAGTCTTCTGGCATTGTTTGTGGTAAATATTTTTATTCAATACTCGGCGAATGATCAAAATATGAACCGTATGTACAATGATGTATTTTATTTGGGGCTTTCTTTTGTACTAATGATTATTGTTGCAGGAACAAATATTAGTAAGATCCGTGCTGCCGCGATACCATTATATATATTTTCATTGATATTGATAGCCTTGGTGTTAGTGATTGGTGTTCGAGTTAATGGAGCACAACGATGGCTAAACCTTGGCATCAGGATTCAGCCATCTGAGTTATGTAAGTTATCAGTACCGTTATTGGTAGCATATGTTATTTCAGTCAAGGATCATATCTTAAGCTATAAAGACTATATTGTTGGCTTCATTATTATTTTGATTCCATTTGGTATGATTGCTAAGCAACCAGATTTGGGAACTGGGATTTTGGTTTTTTCTGCTGGTTTTTTTGTCTTGTTTTTTGCGGGATTACCATGGAAAGTCATTATTTTAAGTTTGGCAGGGGTAATTGCATCCAGTCCTTTAATTTGGAATTTCTTGCTTAAAGATTATCAAAAGCATCGTATTTTAACGTTAATTGATCCACAATCTGATCCTTTAGGCAAAGGTTATCACATTATTCAAGGAATAATTGCAATTGGATCTGGTGGGTTATATGGTCAAGGATATTTGCGTGGCAGTCAGGTTCATTTAAATTTTATTCCTGAGAAGCATACTGACTTTGTGATTACCGTTTTGGCGGAAGAGTTTGGTTATATCGGGGTTGCTGTTATACTGTCACTTTATTTACTGGTAGCATTACGTGGTTTACGAATTATGCGACTTGCACAAGATCGATTTTCTAAAACGCTGGCGGGAAGTATTACTTTATCGTTTATGCTGTACATTTTGATTAATATGGGTATGGTTAGCGGTATTTTCCCTGTGGTTGGTGTGCCTCTGCCATTAGTTAGTTATGGTGGTACGGCGACAGTTGTGCTTATGATTGGCTTTGGTATTTTACTTTCCATTGATCATCAAAGACACTATCGTCCGTTATAGACTTTATAATTAATTATAGAGTTTTTGATGAAGATTTTTCCTAGACTTACTCTTGTTCCAGATTTCCAGTGATTAATTGTGCTATTTGTTCATCCAGTATGATTATACTAGGTTTCCAAAGTGACTTTGGTACGCTGGTATGGTAGCCATACTTCGTTGCTAATTCACTGAGTAATTTGGTGTTTGATCCAGCAATATTAAACTTTAAGCATAGTTGATTAATACAGCCAGCAACGGTGCTACGAGATATTTTAAGTAATTGTCCAATTCTTTCTTGAGTGATATTATTAGATAATAAGAAAATAACTTCATCTTCTCGTTCGGTGAGTTTTACCGAAGAGGTTTTTAATGTAAATATACCGTCATTGCTTAAATAATCCTGAAAATTAAAAAATTTGGTTTCTACCGATATAAGTTGTAATGCGACGATTTCTCCTGAATCATGATATATGGGTAAAATTGTAACCATGAATGAAGTGAATATATTGTTGTAGGGCAATAAATCAATAAAGTAGATAATTGCGCCAGTTGACAAGCTATACTTTTGTAGCTGGATAATTCTTTGAGCATGTGAAATTAATAATGGCTTGTTTTGCTCAGAGTAAAATGTACCAAATACTTTTTCCATCACTGTTGGGTTGTTATAATCCATATATGATATGTTTTCTAATTCTCGCCACGAGTTAAACCCAATACTTTGTGCGGACATATCAGTACAAACTTTGAGTTTTAAGTCATAATCAAAAATCGATGCATGTACATTGCTTTTAATGATAGGTTTAAAATTTGCGACTAATACATTGCTTATATATTGATCTTTTTCTGCGTCGGTTAACATATGGTGGCTCTTTCATCCCTTAATTTAAACTTTACAATTTTACCATAAATGCTCTATGTGTTTTTAGATTATACCGTTTTATAGTAATTTTGTTTATGGTTCAGTAATTCTATTTAGGCAATTAATTTTATTTAATATGGTGATTCTTTATTAAGCTCTGATAATTGTGTAAACAATTGTTGAATTTTAGGTAAAATATTCTTTAAATCTTCGATCAAATTATAAATTGGTGGTAGGATATAAATTGTATTGTTAATGGGGCGTAAATATAAACCTAATTTTAAAGCTAATGGTACAATTTGCGTTATCAATTGCGAACTTAAGTTAAGCTTCCAGGCTGTGATGGCACCAATAGTGTGAGTTTCCTCGATAAAATCAAAATTTTGCTGTAGCTTACAGCTAAATTGATAAAGTTGGCTTTCTGCTAGGCTGACTTGAGATAAAATATCTGAGGCTTGTAGTAGCTCTAAATATTTTACTGCCACCGCAGCACCTAAGGAGTTACAACTGTGTGTATGTGAATGTGGAAAAATCTGATCATATTGACGGTATATGTTGCTTATGCTTTGATTCACGACTACGCAGCTCATTGGGATACTTCCCGCGGTTAGATTCTTAGCAAAGCAGACCAAATCTGGCTCAATATTGAGTAATTCTTTACAAACTGAGAGGTAACCCAAACGTCCTAAACCAACCATAATTTCATCTGCAATGATATGAATTTGATACTGTTTGGCAATGTTGATTAATTTAATCAAATAATCGCGGCTAATAATTTTAAGACCAATTGCTCCTTGAACAACAGGTTCGATAATTAACGCGGTGATTTCATGCGCATGCAGGGCAAAAAATCGCTCTAGTTTAGTGTAGTCAAATTGTGCAGCGTCCCATTGTGGATCTTGTCGTGATTCTACGTATACAATTTCATCAATAAAGTAATTCTCTGTAATTAATTTGGCGTAATTCTTAGTGTAAGCAGGAATACCGCAAACACCTAAAGTAAAAATAGTTTCTCCGTGATATGCACCATGTAGTGCAAGAAATTTAGTGCGCTGTGGATCTTTGTTAAGAACACGAGTTTCATAACTTAGTTTCATTGCAATTTCAACGGCACTACTACCATCACTGGCATAGAGAACTTTATCCATTTGTGTAAATATATTTACTAATTGAGTAGAGAGCTTTTCAATAGTCGCATTATACGCATTGGCTGGGATGTGGTGCTCAAAATAATTTAATTGTTCTTGGATGCTTTGAGTAATTAATGGGTGCCTGTGACCAAGTGGCTTACACCACCAACTTGAAGTTGCATCATAAAATTGTTGCTCATCTTTTGTATAAAGATATGAACCATTGGCTAAAATTATTTCAAGTAGGTTAATTGTTTCAGGCTTGTTGGCAGGGAGCCAAGTGTGTTTTAATGGCATTGAAAAATCCTTTTGAAATCTGATGAAACTTGTATTTTTTCAGCATATCTAATTTCAGCAAGAAGTGGTGTCTGAATAGCATTACATAGATAATCATAGTTTTCTGTGTAGTTTTTCATTTCTGGATCAATTTGATTGGCAATCCAGCCCGCTAGATTTAAATTGCGCTGTTTTAAACTTTCAACTGTTAATAATGCATGATTTAAGCAGCCCAGCTTCATGCCTATAATTAGAATAATTGGTTGGTTAAGTTGTTGTAATAAATCGAGATAAGTTTCTTGGCTATTAAGTGGAACCATTACGCCTCCTACTCCTTCAACAAGCAGGTATTCTGTGGAGATTTTAGGGTTTAAAATAAATTCTCTAATCTTATCTAGTTTTAATTCCTGATTATTTAACTGTGCCGCAATATGTGGTGCGATTGCTTGCGGAAAGTTAAACGGATTAATTTGCGTGGCATTTAGTTTGAGATCACTGGTCGTAAGTAGGCGTGCGACATCTTCATTAATTAGACCAAATTTGGTTTGAGCTAAACCGCTTGAAATTGGTTTTATTGTTGTAATAGTTTTATTTTTTGTTTGCAAATATTGCATAATTAAACAGCAACTGGTAGTTTTACCAATTTCAGTATCAGTACCAATGATATGGTAAGTTTGCATAGTATTTATTCCTTAGAATAGCATTGAATTAGATAGTAGTAACTTAACGGAAATCCACGATTCTCGCGTGGATAAATTAACTCGAGTTGTTTGAGCTGTGTTTTGCCACCTAGACCTTGCCCAGTCGTCTTTGGTAAATTGGTGCCAGTTTGACTAAAATGTTTAAATAAACTAAAGATGTCTTTAAAAAACAGCTTTTCATGCCAATTGCTTTGTTTAATTAATCTCAGCTGTGCTTTTTCTGCTAGCTGAGTATAGTTTTGCGTACTTAGAAATTTTAAGGTATGTTGTGCGTTGTCTAATTGTGCCCATCCTGAAATAAGTTCGTTGAGGCTTGGAGTCACTAAGGTTGTAAAAATGGCTTTTCCAGTTGGTTTGAGAACTCGGCTTATTTCGTTAAATGCGGCTTGTTTATTTGTAGGCCACTGCAACATCAAATTGGAAATAATTATGTCAATTGAGTCATCTGATAATGGTAGTTTTGTGGTATCTGCATTAATTTTGGTTGAATGCGAGGACGTCTTTAGCATATTTAGACTTAAATCAAGGGCTATAACTGGATTTTTAGGTTGTTGATTACTATGACTAAAAGTACCAGGGCCAGAGCCTAAATCAAGGATTAATTGTGTCTCTGAATCAATGTAGGCTTGGGCATGTTTAATTAATTCATGTGCTACGGTGCGTTGCATTGTTGCATGTGTTAAATAATTCGTAGCAGCTCGATTGAAATTTTGTTGAACTAAGTGTTGTGAATTCATAAGTATAATTTAATCTGGGAAATTAATTGTTGTGAATTTAGTTCAAGGTGACTTGATGCGCTTAAAATTTGGGTGTTTGGATTTTGTTGTGGAAATGGAATTAATTGGTCGTGTGCCGCATTAAACCAAATCAATTGTGGAATTAAATTAGGTATTAAAGTTCGCAAATCAGCATTAGCAATAATCTTTAGCCATTGATTTAAATTTGCTTGATGGCAATATTTGCTTTGCCAATAATTTAATTCGCTACGAGAAAGAGTTATTGGCTGTGCCGCTAATTGAGTAAAATAATTGAGAAAATTTTGTAGTGAGAAATTTTCTAAGCGCTGTTGCAAGAGTTGCAAGTTATTGTAAGTAATGCCTTGCCAATTATCTAGTTGCATAAAACATGGAGTTGAGTTAATTAAAGTTATTAGTTTGACTTGTTTGGGCATTAATTCTGCAACTTTTAATGCAAGTAACCCACCACAAGAATAGGCAATTATTTTTAATGAGGAATCTTGTTGTCCAAACTGAACCATTATTTGTTGCGCAAGCTCTTCGAGAGTAAATAGAGCTGGTAGTGCATTAATGTCAATAAAATAATAATCGTTAAGTGTTTTGATTAATTTTGTTAGTGGAAGTTGGTTTAAAGCAAATCCACCGATAATTATAGTTTTAGTTTGGTTCATTTGTATTATGCTTTGCTAGATGGTTAACTAGATTTTCAATATCAAATTTGGTGTGAGTTGCACTTAGTGAAATGCGTAAGCGAGGTTGTGTCTTAGCAACCGTAGGGTAAGCAATTTTGCCAGTTAAAATATTTTGACTCAATAAATAATCATGTTGTTCGGTCAGTTTGCTCAGATTATTAAACATGAGTAGTTGAAGTGCTGAAGAATTAAAACTCGGTGAGTATATGTTCAGATTTAATTGTTGAGAATAAGATTTAAAGTAGGTGATGTTATTTGCAAGTTTTTGGCGTAAATCATGACCTATTGTACTTTGAATGAGTTTTAGGCTGGCGTTACTAACCGCAGCTTGAGTTGCGGGTAGCATCGTGCTAAAAATTTGGCTACGAACACTTTGGCGTAAGTAATTAATTAAGTTATAATTGCCTGCGACAAACCCACCATGACTGGCAAAAGCTTTACCTAAAGTAGCAACATATAAATCAACTACTAAATGATCGAGGTGTTGCTGTTCCAAACTACCATAGCCATTTAGGCCTAATGCACCAACTCCATGCGCATCATCAATAATTAATAAGATCTGTTCTGGGTAAGATTGCTTTAATTGAATTAATTTGGCTAATCCGCTGTAACTACCATCCATGCTAAAAGTGCCTTCGGTAATAATGAGATGGCGTTGATTTGGATTTGCCGCGATTTGTTCTTGTATGTAGCTAATTTGCGTGATGTTAAATCTATTAAAGCGCGCTTTAGCTAATAGAATGCCATCAATATGTGATGCGTGACAATTTTTAGCTAACCAGACCTGAGTGTGCGAATCACAGAGTTGACTAAACAAACTTACATTGAGTTGGTATCCACTATTAAATAGCAGACAGTCTTCAAATCCTAACCAGTTTGCTAGATTATTCGATAACTCCAAGTGTTCTTGAGTATATCCGCTTAATGATGGTGCACCAGTACTACCAGTACCATATTGATCTGATGCCTTGATTAAAGCTGCATTTAGATTTGGATGACCATTTAATCCCAGATAATCATTACTGACAAAGTTAAGTAGGCTTTGTTGCTGGCAAATCAATTGTCGTGGCGCATGCTGAGTTTTTGCCCGCCATACACGCTGTTGAGGTAGAGCCTGACTTTTTTCATGGATAAACTCGCTCCAATTAGCCATGATGGATACCAAGCTTTTCAAGTAATACTGCATCGGCATCCTTGGGATTATTATCGGCGGTCAATAGTTTATCTCCATAAAAAATGGAGTTTGCTCCAGCCATAAAGCACATGCTTTGTTCTAGTTCAGTGAGTAGTGAACGCCCAGCAGAAAGTCTAATTCGTGTTTTGGGGAATAAAATCCGAGTGGTTGCAATTGTGCGTAGTAATTCAAATTTATCTAGATCAGGTGTATTTGCTAATTTTGTGCCTGGAACTTTAACTAGTGAATTGATTGGAATTGATTCAGCTGGATACGGTAACTGAGATAGAGCATGAATAAAACTGATTCTATCCGCAACACTTTCACCAAGCCCTAGAATTCCTCCACAGCAAACTTTAATTCCAGCTGCGCCTACGTTGGTAAGTGTGTCTATCCGATCTTTGAAAGTACGAGTACCGATAATTTGTGGGTAATATTCTGGGGAAGTATCAATATTGTGGTTATAGTAATCTAAACCAGCTGTTTTTAGGGCACGAGCTTGCTCATGATTCAAACTTCCTAGAGTTGCACAAGTTTCCAGTCCATGTTGTTTGATAGCTGCAATATATTCGGCAGTTCTTGTAATAGCCGTGCTAGTTGGGCTTTTATATGCAGCACCCATGCAAATTCGTTTGACACCTTTGCTTTTTGCCTCGCGGGCGATTTTTTCTACTTCAGGAACACTTAGTAATGGATTAAGCTTAATTTCAGTTTCATGTTGGTTGCTTTGTGAGCAATAGGCGCAATCTTCAGGGCACCCACCGGTTTTTACACTGATTAATTGGCATAATTCAATATCATTTGAATTAAATTCACGCTGATGAACGCTCGCTGCATGATTTATTAAATTTAAGAATGGTGTCTTATAGATTTGAGTTATGTGTTCGATTGAAGTTGACATAGTTATTCCTTATTTTAGCGTTTATTTTGTATGCCTGATTTAGTTTGAAGTTTTCGACTAACTGATCTAATCTTTTAATATCAGACAAGTTGGTTAATTTGAAAATTACAAGATGCTTTGCTTGGTTATTTATTTTTTTAGTACGCTTAATAATTTCCAAAACCACAATCCAGATAATCCAAGAAGTGCAAGAATAACAATTGGAATTAACCAAATTCCATGATAGCCAATTAATCCAAATAAGCTGGTTATTGCGACTGTTAAACTCATATTAATAAAGCTAAGCATTGCGGAGGCATTGCTTTTATCTACTGTATGCGATAATGCCAAAGCAGATCCGTTGCTAAAAATAATTGAGAGACCAAAATAAATTATTAACATTGGAGCAAAGAGACTAAGTGCCATTTGTGGAAATAGATTTAAACTAAAAAACATAGTTATACTGCCAACTGTGGATATAATTAACCCCACTTTGATAATATTTTTACTTGAACTAGATTTGCTTAGATATGTTGCAGCCAATGATCCTGCAATCATGCCAATTACTGGAATAAAATTATAGGTTCCATAACTGCTTGGTGTTATTTTCATTAGATCAATAGCCACAAATGGTGCTAGAGCTGCAAAGCTATAGATTATTGAAGTCGAGCTGCCAATTAATAATCCTCCGAAGATCGTTGTATTAGAACGTAATTGAGTCAAATAATCTTTACCTAATGAGCTTAGTTGCAGTGCGGATGGATTTCTTGTTTGAATTGCTTCGGGTAAAAAGTAACTAAGTATCCAAATTAGTACGCCATATGCAAGCAATAGATAGAATGAACTTGTCCAATCAAAGAAATTTAATAACCATCCTCCGAGAAATACTCCAATACCTGGAGTAACTGCAAATGCGATGGTTAGGGTGCTAATAATTCTGGCGCTTTGTTGTGGAGCACTTAAGCGGCTAGAGATAGTTAATGCAAGAGTTAGACCTGATCCTGCGCCGATTGCCATTAGTACTCTTCCAATAAGTAGTAGTTCAAATGAGTGCGTGTATTTTGAAAGAATGCAGATAATTGCACCGATAATTTCAATTAGCACGCCAATTATAATTGAATTTTTACTCCCATAACGATTTACCAATGGTCCGTAAATTAATTGGCCAAAAGCATAACCAATTAAATACCAACTGATACAAGATTGAGTTTGAGATTCTGTCATTAAGAAATATTTGGCAATTTCAGGTAATGCTGGCGAGCAAGCAACTGCACCGATTGATCCAAATGAGATTAGAAGCATTAAGCTAATGAGATTTCGTGAATTCATGATTTTTCCATAATGTAATATATTCGAATATTTGTGCAAAATATCGTGTTTTCCTGGTTTGAAGTCTGGATTGTAAGTGTGTTTATTATCATATTGGGAAATTTGATAACTAATATTTGCTAAAATATAGTATATTTATTGTAATTTCGAATATTTTTGGTGGTCATATGGCAAATAATTTTACTTTAGCAAGTAGCTGTTTTATGCAAATTCGGCAATTAATTTTAACTGGTGAGTTATTACCTGGAGAACGAATTAAAGGTGAATATTTGAAAAGCCGTTTACAAGTCGGTTTGAGTCCTATTCGTGAAGCATTGTCGCGCTTGGTAACTACTGGTTTGGTTGAAGTTGTTGATAATGCTGGTTTTCGTGTGGCAAGTTTAAGCCAAGAAAAAATTGTTGATTCTTTTCAAAGTTTAGCGAAACTTGAAGCTTTGCTGTTACGCGAAGCCATTGAGTCAGGCGATGAGAATTGGGAGGCTCAAATTATGGCGAGTTTATATCGTTTATCAAAAATTGAGGCAAATAATCTTAAAATCCCACATTCATTATGGTCAACGCGAAATGATGAGTTTCATGAGGCGTTAATTGCTGGCTGTCGTTTGTATGGTTTGAAACAAATGCGGCAAACTTTCCTAACATTTAAAGAAT
This sequence comes from uncultured Neisseria sp., assembly GCA_964652705.1. Taxonomy (GTDB): domain Bacteria; phylum Pseudomonadota; class Gammaproteobacteria; order Burkholderiales; family UBA11063; genus Aquella. The sequence goes on along the minus strand of CAZZAV010000001.1, from coordinate 68,109 downwards.
GGTGTTATGGGTTAGCTTATCCTGGTTTGAACGAAGAGTTAGTTATGGTTAGCCATCAAGAACATGCGCAAATTGCTGAATTGGCAATTACACGCAAAGCTGATGCAGCATGTACTATGATTTACAAACATACCTTGCACAATTTGGCAACATTATCCTTACGGTTGCAAAAATTTGGTTACCTTATTTAGTTTATTCACAAATTGCCTTGTGTTGTAATAACATCGTAGACTTTTCAAGTAAATTGTTGAATATGCTATAATATTGTTCAATTACTATATTATTTTTATACGTTGCTGCCGTAATTTTCGGTAAATTGTGACTAGTTAAATTAGGATAACATGAAAAATATTAGAAATTTCTCAATTATTGCCCATATTGATCATGGGAAATCAACCTTAGCCGATCGCTTTATTGAATTTTGTGGCGGCTTAGATAAGCGTGAGATGGATAGCCAAGTTTTAGATTCAATGGATATTGAGAAAGAGCGCGGAATCACTATTAAGGCGCAAACTGCAGCACTACATTATAAAGCCAAAGATGGGATTATTTATAATCTAAATCTAATCGATACACCTGGGCACGTTGATTTTTCATATGAAGTTTCGCGTTCACTTTCCGCATGTGAAGGTGCCTTGTTGGTGGTTGATGCTTCACAGGGTGTAGAAGCTCAGACTGTTGCCAATTGTTATACGGCAATTGATCTAGGGGTTGAAGTTTTACCAGTTTTAAATAAAGTTGATTTGCCGTCTGCTGAACCAGATCGTATCGCACAGGAAATTGAAGATATTATTGGTTTAGAGGCAATGGATGCTGTACATTGCTCTGCGAAAACAGGACTTGGTTTACAAGATGTATTAGAATTAGTTGTGGCAAAGATTCCAGCGCCTGTTGGTGATGAAACTAAACCGTTAAAGGCTTTGATTGTTGATTCATGGTTTGATAATTACGTTGGTGTAGTTATGTTAGTACGGATGATTGATGGTGAACTAAAGCCTAAAGAAAAAATTAAGCTAATGAGTAATAAAGCTGTTTTTTTGTGTGAGCAAGTTGGAGTATTTACGCCAAAAATGTTACCGCGTACGAAATTATCTGCGGGGCAGGTTGGTTATATTATTGCTGGAATTAAAGAATTACATTATGCTAAGGTTGGTGACACGGTCACTTTAGAAGCCAATCCAGCAGCGGAGCAACTACCTGGGTTTAAAGAAATTCAGCCCAAAGTTTTTGCGGGGTTGTATCCAGTTGAATCACATGACTATGAATCATTGCGTGATTCATTAGATAAATTGAAGTTGAATGATTCATCCTTGAACTATGAACCTGAAGTATCACAGGCTTTGGGCTTTGGCTTTCGTTGTGGGTTTTTAGGTTTATTGCACATGGAAATTGTGCAAGAACGCTTGGAGCGCGAATTTGATATGGACCTAATTACTACTGCACCAACGGTTGTATATCAGATTTTGGATAAAACTGGCGAAGTAATTATGGTTGAGAATCCATCTAAATTACCAGATCCAAGCCGCATCCAAGAAATTCGTGAGCCAATTATTACTGCAAATATTTTGGTGCCAAATGATCATGTTGGTGCGGTAATTACATTGTGTACTCAAAAACGTGGTGTACAAACCAATATGCAATACATGGGTCGCCAGGTAATGCTAAGTTATGAAATGCCAATGAATGAAGTGGTGATGGATTTCTTTGATAAATTGAAGTCGGTTTCACGTGGCTATGCGTCGTTTGATTATGAGTTCCAAGAGTTTAGAGCTTCTGAATTAGTTAAGTTAGATGTGTTGGTAAATAGTGAGCGTGTAGATGCATTATCACTAATTGTCCACCGCAGCAATTCAGTATATCGTGGACGTGCTTTGGTGTCTAAATTACGTGAGTTGATTCCACGGCAAATGTTTGATATTGCCATTCAAGCAGCAATTGGTTCGAATATTATTGCCCGTGAAACAGTTAAGGCAATGCGTAAAAATGTCTTGGCTAAATGTTATGGCGGTGATATTAGCCGTAAGAAAAAACTTTTAGAGAAACAAAAAGCAGGTAAAAAGCGCATGAAACAAGTTGGAAATATTGAAATTCCACAAACTGCATTCTTGGCGATTTTGCAAGTAGAGTAAGTTAGTTAAGCTACGGGTGTTCCGTAGCTTTTTTATTAACGGAAAAAATTTTCACCAAGTTAAAATGTGCGATATATAAGTTTTATTTAATAAATAATTTCTTTTGTACTACAAATTACTCATTTATTTTTTTAGTTTAATTGGTCGTCTTGACTCTGTTGGTTTGTTATGCCAAATTAGTAACTTAAATTTGCTTCGGATTAACGCTGCTGAGATATGTTAAAATAATGCGAAATCTTATTTTATGAGGTATATTATGCATAATCAATTTAATACATTATCAGAATTATCAATTTCAAATGGTAATTCATATAAATATTATTCTTTGCCAAAGCTCGCTGCAGCTGGATTTAATTTAAAAAAATTACCAATCTCGATTCGAATTGTTTTAGAAGCTGTTCTGCGTAACTATGACGATATTAAAATCACCGAAGATCATATTAAACAATTAGCGACGTGGAATGCAACTGCAGAACGTAGTGATGAAATTCCTTTTGTCGTAGCGCGGGTTGTGTTACAAGATTTTACTGGTGTTCCTTTGCTATGTGATTTGGCTGCGATGCGTACTGTTGCGAATAAATTAGGTAAAGATGCTAAGATTGTTGAACCATTAGTACCAGTTGATTTGGTAGTTGATCACTCTGTGCAAATTGATTCATATGCAAATCCAAATGCCTTGCGTGATAATATGGAATTAGAATTTGAACGCAATAATGAGCGTTATCAATTTATGAAATGGGGAATGCAAGCCTTTGATACCTTTGGTGTAGTGCCTCCAGGGATTGGGATTGTGCATCAGGTAAATTTAGAATATTTATTCAGCGGTGTGCAACATAAGGCTGGTGTGATTTATCCAGATACTTTAGTTGGTACTGACTCGCATACAACTATGATTAACGGTGTTGGTGTAGTTGGTTGGGGTGTTGGTGGTATTGAAGCTGAAGCTGGTATGCTTGGTCAACCAGTTTATTTCTTGACACCTGATGTGGTTGGGGTTGAACTAAAAGGTAAATTAAACGAAGGTATTTTGGCAACTGATTTGGTATTAACAATTACCGAAATGCTTCGTAAAGAAAAAGTAGTTGGTAAATTTGTTGAGTTCTTTGGTGAGGGCGCAAGTAGCTTATCGGTAACTGATCGTGCGACGATTGCCAATATGGCACCTGAGTATGGTGCAACGATGGGTTTTTTCCCCGTAGATAGTGAAACTGTACGTTTTATGCGTGCAACTGGTCGCAGTGAAGAAGATTGTGAAGTTTTTGAAAGCTATTTTAAAGCTCAAGAAATGTTTGGTATTCCTGTGGCTGGTGAAATTGAATATACTAAAGCATTATCACTAGATTTATCTTCAATTAAACCATCATTAGCTGGTCCAAAACGTCCACAAGACCGCATTGAATTAGATAATATGAAAAGAAAGTTTAATTCATTATTTACACAATCAATTGCAGACAGTGGATTTAATAAAACTGCTGCACAATTAACTGAGCGTTATGAGACTAAAGCTGGAATTGATATTGGTAATGGTGATGTTTTAATTGCTGCAATTACGTCATGTACCAATACGTCAAATCCAACTGTGTTATTGGCTGCAGGTTTATTGGCTAAAAAAGCAGTTGAGAAGGGTTTAAAAGTTCACCCTCGAGTTAAGACTTCCTTAGCACCTGGCTCTCGTGTTGTTGCGGATTATTTACAAAAAGCTGCTTTACAGCAATATTTGGATCAATTAGGCTTTAATGTTGCCGCATTTGGTTGTACTACTTGTATCGGTAATGCTGGTGATTTACGTCCTGAATTTAATGATGCAATTATTGAAAATGATGTGATTGCGTGTGCGGTACTATCAGGAAACCGTAATTTTGAGGCACGGATTCATCCAAATATTAAAGGTAATTTCTTAGCTTCGCCACCGTTAGTAGTAGCATTTGCTTTGACGGGGCGCGTAAATGTTGATTTGACTCATGAAGCAATTGGTAAAGGTGCAGATGGTAAAGATGTTTTCCTTAAAGATATTTGGCCAACTAGTGCAGAAATTGCTGCTTTAATGCCATTAGCACAAAATGCTGATACATTTAAACACTTATATAGTAATTTAACTAAAGACCATGATTTATGGAATAACATTCAATCAGCAACTGGTGATGTTTATACTTGGCCTGATTCAAGCTATATTGCTGAACCACCATTCTTTAGCGATTTCTCGATGACTTACGGTGATATTCATGATATTAAATCAGCTAAGCCATTAATGATACTTGGTGATTCTGTGACAACTGATCATATTTCTCCCGCTGGATCATTTAAAGCAACTACTCCTGCTGGTAAATATTTATTATCACGTGGTGTAGCAGCTAAAGATTTTAACTCGTATGGTTCGCGTCGTGGTCATCATGAAGTGATGATGCGTGGTACGTTTGCCAATGTACGAATTAAAAATTTAATGATTCCTGCTGCAGCCGATGGTTCACGAGTTGAGGGTGGCTATACATTATACAACGGTTTACAAACGACAGTTTATGAAGCAGCAATGCAGTATATTGATAGCAATGTGCCGACAGTAATTATTGCTGGCGAAGAATATGGTACAGGATCATCTCGTGATTGGGCTGCTAAGGGTACTCAGTTGCTTGGTGTTAAGGCTGTTGTTGCTAAAAGTTTTGAGCGGATCCATCGTTCAAATTTAGTTGGAATGGGTGTGTTACCATTGCAATTTAAAACTGGGGTTAATGCTGATAGCTTAGGTTTATTAGGTTCTGAGACGTATGATGTGTTAGGCGTTACTAATGATCTTAAAGCGCAACAAGATTTAACCTTACGTATTACTTATGCTGATGGTCAAACTAAAGATGTTGCGGTTCTTTGCCGGATTGATACGCCGATTGAAGTTGAGTATTATAAGCATGGTGGTATCTTGCCATACGTGTTACGTGAAATTTTAAGTAAATAATTTACGATATTAATGAGATAACCTTAGGTCCATAACTTGAGGTTATTTACGTTACTTAAAAATAAACCGCTAAGAAAATTCTTAGCGGTTTTGTCATTTAGTTCTTCTTTATCCATTAGGCTTTATAGAACACAAAGTATTTTGTTTGGTATGCAACTTGCATCCGATGTGCCCACTTAGGCTGATTATGCATTGTGCGATCTGCATAATGGGTAATATTGCTTGCGGTTTGCAGTGCTGCAGTACCACTTTCATCTTGAGATTTATCTACGTTATCAAAAGCACGCGCTAATTGATCTGCTTCGTAAATTTTATAATAATTAGTCATTTGTTGGTAGTTTTCAAATTGAAGTTTCTTCGGGATCTTCTTAGTCCAACTAAATTGATTTTTTTCAAAAATAACGCTACAAGCGTCTTGGTTAGATTGTTGCATGCGGTTGATCACCACACGGTTAATTAATTGGCATTCTTTGTCTGATGTTCCACGACATTCTTTATATAGATTGATTGCCATGCACAGCTGTGCTGAGACGATTAGCATTGACCACTACTCCTTGTGGGTAATTGATTTGAGTTCCTTTACAAAAGCAAATCATTAGAAAAATATATCTACACGAGATGTGTAGATTTGTCAAGAGAGTGATTATTACATGGAGGTTTGCAATTTGTCAAGTATTTGAGCGACATAAGTCACTGATATTGTTATGAATTTAATTTGTATAAACTCTACATAAATCCTTGTTTTGTTTGAAATGTAGTTGTGTAATAAAGTGGTAAACGTAATAAATAGCATCGTATTTATTTAGAATTGTAGGTAAATAATACGTAATATTTTTATTTTTATGTTGTTTTTTTGCAGTAGTGAGGCTTGGGTAAAAATAAACGCGGGAAATTCCGCGTTTAGATTAAGGTAATTGTGCGATGAACTCAGTTAAATCCTGAGGTAGTGGGCAGTGTAGGTCTATCGGCATCTGTGTCATTGGATGAGTAAATTTAATGTGGTGTGCATGTAAAAACATACGCTTAAGTCCCAATTTATTAATTAATTTATTTTGCTCAAAGTTACCATATTTTTCATCTCCAGCAATTGGAAATCCCAAATGTTGTAGATGAATTCGAATTTGATGGGTGCGACCGGTTTGTAAATCAGCATTAACTAAGCTAAATTCGCTAAACTTCTTTTTGAGAGTAAAAATTGTATGCGCAAATTGACCTAGTTCTTGATCAATTCGTACACGCCGTTCGCCATCTTTATTGGTGTACTTATAAATTGGGGCTTTTACATTACGTTTTTCATCGCGCCATGCACCTAACGTAAGGGCAAAATACTCCTTGGTGATTTGGTTGCTTTTCATTTGTTCTTGTAATTCAACTAATGCCAAACGTTTCTTTGCTAAAATTAAAATACCTGAGGTTTCTTTATCAAGGCGATGAGCTAGCTCCAAGAATTTGTATAGTTTAGCTTGACGGAGTTGTTCAATTACACCAAAAGAAACCCCACTACCACCGTGACAGGCAACCCCATGCGGTTTATTAATTATTAAATAGTAATCATCTTCAAAAATAATTGGAAAAGTTGCAGCTGGAATTACTTTTTTTATTTGACTACTTTCTGAGATTCGAATTGGCGGAATTCTTATCAAATCACCGAGTTGAACTTTATCATTAACAAGGCAGCGGGCCTTATTAATTCTAACCTCACCACTACGAATGATCCGGTATAAATGGCTCTTAGGAACGCCTTTTAAGAGCTTAATTAGGAGGTTATCTAGACGCTGATTTTCATCTGCTTCGGAGACGGTATAAAAATTTACTTGGTTTTGGTTTATTTCATTCATTTTAGTGTTCATTATAGTTTATAATTAGAGGTTGATTACATTATATTTAGCATAATTGTAACTGATTTATTAATTTGTAGTTGGCATTGTTAGAAACGACTGGTTTCAAATGATCAATTTGCAAGTATATAGACGGTTATACCTCAATTTGTAAGAGCTAGAGAGATATGGCGATGGCGGTGCCAACAAATTAAGGCCTTGGATATTTAGGATTAATAAATAGCAAGATGTTAGATAAAAGTAATTAACAAAAACAGATTACTGTAAAAATATTTTAGCTAGTTGCTTCGCTAGCTTGTTATGTAAAATTGCTTCATGATGAGATTTTTGAGATAGTTAGGTTCCGAATCAGAGATATTTATATTAAACGATTATAGGATTAGATACTCATCTTTTGGAGTATGAATAATATCATACTGATAAATAAGGTATGCTATTTGTGCTTTGGCCAAAGCATTAACTCAGCAAGTTTACTTATTTAGGATGGTAATCTTGCTAGTGTTAATTAGGTTCGCATAAAAATAGTAGACACTAATGTCAACAGACTAGTAATTAAGGTTTAACTTTATGGAGAAAAAGTAACCACGGTTTTAGTTTAGTTGATGATTTAAGAATAATTTATTAAGTGATTCTATGGGAAATTCAAAATTAAAATTTCAAGGCGATATATTAATATTAAAATAGTAAGTTAAATATTTTAACTAAAAATAATATTGCTTTGGGGGTAATTATTACAGACAAGTAAGCTAAGTTTAATTGGCCGTGAAAGGTTTAGTTAAGCATGAAAAGAATGTTATTTAATGCAACTTATGCTGAAGAGCTGCGAGTTGCTGCCGTCGAGGGGCAAAAATTAATTAACTTTGATATTGAAACAAGCAGCAAAGAGCAGCGTCGTGGCAATATTTATAAGGGTTTTATTACTCGAGTTGAGCCGTCTTTGGAGGCTTGTTTTGTTGATTATGGTACTGATAAACAAGGTTTTCTACCATTTAAAGAAATTGATTTTCGTTATTTACCAGAAGTAAATGGACAACGAGGTCGTGAGTTCTCAAAGTTACCAGTTGGTACAGAGTTAATTGTTCAAGTAGAAAAAGATGAACGTGGTAATAAAGGTGCTGCATTAACATCCTATGTTACGTTGCCTGGGCGTTATTTGGTTTTAATGCCAAATAATTCCAGAGCTGGTGGTATTTCACGCCGTATTGAGGGCGAAGAACGCGATGAATTAAAAGCGGTAATGGCACAGTTGGATATTCCTCAAGGAATGAGTGTTATTCTACGTACTGCAGCATTAGGGCGTGTAATCGAAGAGCTTCAGTGGGATTTGACGTATTTATTAAAGCTTTGGGCTGCAATTGGTAGTGCGGCTGAAGAGCAAAAAGGTTCATTCTTGATTTATCAAGAAAGTAGTTTGGTAATTCGTTCAATTCGTGATCATTTCTCACCAGATATTTCTGAAATATTAATTGATACTGAAGAAGTTTATACTCAAGCCAAGCAATTTATGGCACATGTCATGCCAAATTTCGCTGATCGAATTAAACTTTATCGTGATGATGTGCCATTATTTTCACGTTTTCAAATAGAACATCAAATTGAATCAGCTTATGCGCGTACTGTACACTTGCCATCAGGTGGTGCGATTGTAATTGACCATACCGAAGCATTAACATCTGTAGATGTGAACTCTGCTAAGGCTAACAAAGGTGCAGATATTGAAGCTACTGCGTATGCGACTAACCTTGAGGCTGCAGAAGAAGTAGCGCGCCAATTGCGCTTACGCGATTTGGGTGGATTAGTTGTCGTTGATTATATTGATATGGAAAATCCACGTAATCAACGTGAGTTAGAGAATCATTTTAAATTACAGCTTGGTTTGGATCGCGCTCGTATTCAAATGGGTAAGTTATCTAAATTTGGTTTGCTTGAGCTATCACGTCAACGCTTGCAAGCGTCATTGGATGAATCAAGTACGATTTCTTGTCCACGCTGTGCTGGGGTTGGTTCAATTCGTGGAATTGAGTCAAGTGCGCTACACGTATTACGAATTGTACAAGAAGAAACCATTAAAAATGGTGGGCGTCTATCTGCATTGCATGTGCAACTTCCGGTTGATGTTGCAACATATTTATTGAATGAGCGTCGCGATGATGTGGCTAAAATTGAAGCACGTATGAAGGTTAAAATTATTTTAATTCCAAATGTACATTTGGATTCTCCACATTATAAGATTAAAAAATTGACTTATGACAACTTTGATAGTAACTTTAATCAATCTAGTTATAATTTAGTTGAGATTCCAGAAGATACTTTGGCATATAAAGCAACAACTAAAAAATCTGAAACTGCAACTAGTAAATTACCTGTGGTGAAAAATATTGGTTCGGCAGAACCTGCTCCTATGGTAGCTGATAAGAGTAAATCAATTTTTGCTGGTTTTTTTAGTGCCATTGGTAAATTTTTTGCGACTCCTCAAAGTGCGGATGGTAAAGCTAAGTCAACAAATCGTAGCACCGGTCAACCTGCACCACGTAATGTTAAGCAGCATCGCGATAATAATGCTCAAGATCGTCGCCAAGCTAATCGTAATCAAACTAGTCGTGATAATGCTGTAGCAAATGATACAAATAATAAAACACGTCCAGTAGCTGTGGCTAAAAGTAATAATCGAATTCAAACTGTGCGTCCAGTACAAGCAAATCATGAGAATAAACCTTTAGATGAGCAGCAAACTTCGCAGCAGCAACGTCAAGCTCGTCCTCCACGGAATAATACGAATAATTCGCGGAATAATAATCAGGCTCCACGTGCCATTGAGCCAGTAGCTCGTGAATCGTTACAAAGCACTTCAACTTCTGCTCAATCATTGCGTACAATTAATAAGCCAGTGGTTGCACCTAAAGTTGAACAAATTGTTGACAGTAAAGTAGATACAACGGAGAAAATGGTTACTAAATCTCACCATACATCTGGAGTTAATAAAACTGCTGAGTCTGTAATACCAGTAAAACAAGTGCCTAATCAGTATGTCAATACAGTTGCCTCACAACCTGTTCTTGCAGAAAAAGCTATTGTTGCAGCGGTTGTGGTAAAACCTGAGCCAGTTGCTGTTGTTACACCGCCAATAAAAGTGGTTAAACCAATTGAACCGGTTGATTTAGGTTCATTACAATTGGTTAGTACTAATCAAGAGCTTTTAAATAAACCACAACCTGAAGCGGTTGAAGTAGTTGGCAAGCGTTTTAGTGATTTAGTGATACAAGAAAAAGTAATTGATCCCAACATTAATTATGAATTAGTTGAAACAAAACGTTAATCAGTTAGGCACCAATATTTTGGTGCCTTTTTTAATGCTGCAAAGCACAAGAGGAGTTATGCCATGTTAGGTCCATTGGATATGTTTGCAATTGGGGTTGGTCCATCGAGTTCTCATACGGTTGGTCCCATGAAAGCGGGCTTAGAGTTTGCTAATTATTTAAATACGCATAATTTGTTAAATCAAGTTGTGCAACTTAAAGCGCACTTATATGGTTCGTTGGCATTAACTGGTGCTGGACACGGTACTTTTTTGGCGGTGATTAATGGACTTGCTGGTCAGCATCCCAAGACTATCGATCCCGATACGATTTATTCTCGAGTTGATCAAATCAAGTCTAGCAAGAAACTTATTTTGGGTGGTGTTCATGAAATTGATTTTGATTACGATTTAGATTTGCTTATTCATAAAGACCAAGCTTTGCCAGAGCACTCGAATGGAATGCGTTTTATCGCGCTGAATCAAGCTCAGCAAATTATTTATGAGCAGGAATATTTTTCTATTGGCGGTGGATTTATTTTAGATAAAGAGCAGATTAGTCAACGTAAAGAGAGTGAAGGTTTGGCCTCAGATATTGTGCTCCCATATCCATTTAGTACCGCCCATGAATTATTTGATCATTGCATGCAGCACAAGCTATCGATTGCGGAGTTGGTGATGGCGAATGAAATGGTTAAACGTTCACGTGAAGATGTGCGTACTGAAGCGTTGGAAATTGCTAATGTAATGAGTTATTCTGTGAAACGTGGTTTGGCTACTCAAGGCATTTTACCAGGTGGTTTGAATGTTAAGCGTAGAGCTCCGCAATTATATAGTAAATTGAGTAATCAGGATTTAAATCTAGTGTCACATCAAGATCAACGCTTGTTGGCGATGACTTATGCCATTGCAGTAAATGAAGAAAATGCGGCTTTTAGTCGCGTCGTAACTGCGCCAACTAATGGTTCAGCTGGAACTATTCCTGGTGTGCTTGAATATTATCGTAATTTCTATCTTGGAGTTACTGATGACAAAATTATTGATTTTATTCTAACGGCTGGTGCAATTGGTAATTTATACAAATATGGTGCTTCGATTTCTGCCGCTGAAGTAGGTTGCCAAGGTGAAATAGGCGTGGCTTGCTCAATGGCAGCTGGAGCCTTGACTGCCGTGATGGGTGGTAATGTTTTACAAGTTGAAAAAGCTGCTGAAATTGCGATGGAGCATTGCTTGGGAATGACATGTGATCCTATTGATGGGTTAGTTCAAATTCCGTGTATCGAGCGTAATGGTGTAGCTGCAAGTAAAGCTATTGATATTGCTAAGCTAGCTTTGTTGGAAGATGAACCTGGTAAGGTGAGTCTGGATGCGGTGATTCATACTATGATGGAAACTGGGCGTGATATGAGCACGCGCTATAAGGAAACCGCTTTGGCTGGATTAGCTGTAAATGTGGTTGCCTGCTAATTAAAGGGAGCATAATGCTCCTTTTAATTATATTCGGGTTAATTGACTAAAAATTATGTGGTTTATTACTTATTATAAATGATAAACCTTATTTCACCAAGATATTTTAGTTTATAATTTTTGTGATTTATTAAACAAAATTCGTACTAATAACCCACCAGCTTCGCGGGTTGCTCCATCGCCCAGTGAAAGCACCCTACCAGCTACCGGAGCTTTATATTGATGAATGATGTCGCCAAATGGGTTCAATTGCTGCGCGACGACTTGCTCTGGTTCAACATCTTCACCAAGTTGTACTAAAATCTCTGCGTAACCACCCATTTGGGCTTTAATCGATACCGTCTCTGAGCCAACAAAACTTTTGGCTTCTTGTGCGGTATGAGTAATTTTCCCTGTGATGAATTTTAAATCAATCAAGATATTTTGGATACCTGTGATGCTGCGGATAATATAATCTGTTTGATAAATCCTTGCTGCGCCAAGTTCAATAGTAATTGCAGGAATATTATGCTCAATGAAAGTGGTTTCAACTGTGCCTTTTTCACCTGCATCATCTTTAATTTGATCAGCAGGGATTAATTCTGCCATGCGTTTGCAAATTGGATTGCGATAATCGGCAAAGATAAAGAGTGGATATTGAGTATCGGTAGATTGGCTATGTAGATCAATTACATAATTAGCATTACCGAGCCATAATTTATTCCATAACAGGTAGGCATGTTGGTATGCGCTATCTCCATCTATTTTGCCGGGAAACGTTCGATTCATATTCACGTAGTCGCCACCATCTGTGGAGAGATACCAATTTTTACTAATGTGCATGAGAGAGTTTGGACAAGCCTGAAGAACTCCCATTATCGTGCCAGATAAAAGCATTGGATCAAGTTCTGCAAATATTTTGTGAATGACTCGCGAGCCATTTAATTCATCGCCATGAATACCTGTGTTTAGTAACAGCTTTGCGCCAGGAGTGCTTCCTTTCGCAATGATTACTGGTACATACCAACTTTGTCCAATGTTCATATCAACACCTTTGAACATTAGGCGATGAATTTTGCCAGCTGTTAGATCGTCAACATTTAATTGGGTTATAACTGGGAGACCATTGATAATGTCGCCATTGTAGGTTGTAGAGATTTTGGAGTTAGTTTGCAATTGTTATGACCTTTTATGAGAAGTTGGGTTTGGTGTTATATTTCGTGAAGTTCCTATGAATTATCTGCGTTGGTTTGAATTCGAAGTTGTTGATTAAGCTGTACACTATTATCAAGAATTTGATTATCTGCTTTTAGGGTTCCGATTGATAAATTAAATTTTTTTGAAATCGAGTATAAGGTATCACCTTTTACCACAGTGTAATTTGTGTAAGTTTTGTTACTATCTGTTGCCGGAGGATTGTCATTTAGTAAGTCTGCAGCTAATGCGGGGCTTGAAGATTGTTGTTGATTGGTGTAAGAGTTAGGTGCCGATGCTGTGACCACTGGGGCAGTAGTGTTTTGTGCTAAAGTATTAATTGGATCATTATTGTTAGTTGTATCAGAATTGGCACTTATTGCTACTTGCGATGCTTGTGATATATCTTGATTATCTGATGATGCATTAACTGGAGTATTTTTTATTCCTACGCTAGCATAGTAACTATTTTGATTTGCAACTGGTAGAAGTAAATGTTGACTAGTGCTTACATTATAGCTAGTTGAATTATATTGCGGATTAAGTTTTTTGTTCATGGCAGCACTCATATTGGCTGCATTCATGAAATCAGCGACACTGGTTGCTGACTGTGGATTAATCGATGCAAAAAAAGGTTTATTGGGTAAATTAATTAAAGTAATCCCAAAACGTTGTGGATTTTGAATGATATTGGCTAAAGCAATGATTTTAGGTACATATTGGTGGGTTACATCACGAACATCTAAATCATATAAATTACGACTACTTGATGCATTTAATGCGTTGTTAATATTACCTTCGCCCCAATTGTAGGCGGCAATGGCTAGTTCCCAACTACCAAATAAATCATGTAGATATTGTAAATAGGCAATTGCGCCACGGGTTGAGGTAATAATATCTTTACGTTCATCAAGGCTTGAATTAATCGTCATGCCAAAGCGCTTGCCAGAACCACTTAAAAATTGCCACATGCCAGTTGAGATTCCAGTTGGTGATACTGCATTGGGATTATAGGTGCTTTCTACAATTGGAATTAACGCTAATTCGCTGGGCATCCCACGACGTTCCATTTCTGCCAAGACAAAATAAATATATGATGAGGCATTTTGCATAATTATATTAAAGTACTTGGGATTGCCGTAACGTTTTTCCCAATATTTAACTTCTTTGGTTTCGCGATGATCCATAGTAAATCCACTGCGCATGCGCTGCCAGAAATCATTCTCTAAACGAACGTCACTTTGATTGATTTGCTGCATTTGAAGCGCTAAACTATCTGCATGTACCGAGATCAGCAATTGGCAAAAAAGTAAATTAAACAGTAACTTTTTACGCATGTATTTTTATCTATTAAAATGTCTTATTGTTTTGGTATAATATTGCACTCAATATTATATCTAATATATTGTAACTTAATTCAAATTAGTGTTGCAATAGTTTTATAGTCTGGATATATGAATCAAGAAATTTTAGTTTTATATTATAGTCAATATGGTGCAACTAAGCAATTAGCTCAATTGATTGCACGTGGTATTGAATCAGTCGCAGGTGTTAGTGCACGAATTCGTAGTGTACCCAAAGTTTCAGCAGTTTGTGAACAGACCGCAGCTAGTATCCCTGAAAGCGGTAGTGCGTATGTAACTAAAGAAGATTTAGCTGAATGTATCGGAATTGCTTTAGGTTCTCCCGTACGTTTTGGTAATATGTCATCGAGTATGAAGTATTTTTGGGACAGCACCAGTGCTGAATGGCTAGGTGGAACGTTGATCGGTAAACCAGCTTGTGTCTTTACTTCCAGTTCTTCATTGCACGGTGGACAAGAGTCATGCTTATTATCAATGATGTTGCCGTTATTGCATCATGGCATGTGTATAATTGGTTTACCGTATTCAAACACTGAATTAATAACCACTACAACAGGTGGCACGCCATACGGTGTTTCACACGTAGCTGGTGCTAATTCCGATCATGAAATTAGTAAAGAAGAAAAATCCTTGGCATTAGCGCAAGGTAAATATTTAGCCGAAGTAGCTTTAAAGTTAAGTAAATAATTTATTTATTTACAGTAGGAGAAAAAATGAAAGTATTAGTTTGTGCAAAAAGGGTCGTTGATCCTAATGTAAAAGTCCGAGTTAAGGCTGATCATAGTAATGTAGATATTGAACATAGCAAAATGTCGTTGAATCCATTTGATGAGAATTCCATTGAAGCGGCAGTAAAGTTAAAAGAACAAGGTTTAGTAACTGAAGTAATCGCAGTGTCGATTGGTGTTGCTAAATGCGAAGAAACTTTGCGCACGGCCTTGGCGCGTGGTTGTGATCGTGCAATTTTGGTTGAAGCATCTGAAAATTATGAACCAATTAATGTCTCAAAAATTTTACAAGCTGTTGTGGATAAAGAACAGCCACAATTAATCTTATTGGGCAAACAAGCAATTGATGATGATGCTAATCAAGTTGCGCAAATGTTGGCCGGAAGATTAAATTTACCACAGGCAACGTTTGTATCACAATTAAGTTTAGCTGGTACTACATTAACGGTCAGTCGTGAAATTGATGGTGGTACCCAACAGTTGGAATTAAATTTACCAGCTGTGGTTAGTGCTGACTTATCTTTAAACGAGCCACGCTTTATTAAACTACCTCAATTAATGCAAGCCAAAAAAAAGCCAATTGAGAAGATTGCGGTTAGTGAATTGGGTTTGAATTTATCACCACGCACGCGGATGATTAGTGTAATTGATGGTGAAGTTAAAAAACAATGCACTATGATTAAAACTAGTGGTGAATTAATTAATTTATTAACGAAGGCAAAGGAGCAGTAAATGAAAATATTAGTAATTGCACATGCCAAAAATGGACAAATTAATTCTAATGTAGCGAATGTGTTAACTGCAGCAGGTAAAATTTCTGCTCACTGTGATGTGCTATTAATTGGTAAAGCTGATGTAGCTGAATTAAGTAAATTAGAGTGCGTAAGTAAAGTTTTAAATTTCAATGCTCTTATAGATGAGCAAAATCTATCTAGTTATGTTGCAAATACAGTTGCTGGCATAGTTAAAAATTATAGCCATGTTTTAACAGCTGCAGATAGTTATGGTAAAGATTTATTACCGCGTGTAGCAGGTATTTTGGATTTGAGTCAAATTAGTGAGATAGTTGCGATTGTTTCACCTAATATTTTTAAAAAGCCAATGTATGCAGGAAATGTTTTGGCTGAGGTTGAATCTTTTGAAGATACGAAATTATTAACCGTACGTACGACGAGTTTTGCTGCGTATCGCAATGGTGGAGTAGAGGCAAATATCGAAGTACTTACCGATGCAGCTGAGATTAATTCAAATCTCAATTATTTAGGCGAAATATTATTACATAGTGACACGATTGATTTAGCTCACGCACAAATTATTGTAACTGGCGGTTATTCTTTGGGTTCTAAAGAAAGCTTTGATGAACTAATTCATGGTTTAGCACTTAAGCTTGGTGGTGCAGTTGGGGCTTCGCGTGCAGCGGTTGATGCTGGTTATGCAAATAATGATTGTCAAGTTGGGCAAACAGGTAAAATTGTTGCACCAAAATTATATTTGGCAATTGGTGTGTCTGGAGCTGTTCAACATATTGCTGGGATGAAAGATTCTCAACAGGTTATTGCGGTTAATATTGATCCGAATGCGCAAATTTTTGAATATGCGGATTATGGTTTAGTTGGAGATTTATTTGAAATAGTTCCTGAGTTAATTAATAAATTATCATAATTTAAAAGGGTAAAATTAGATGTTACATGAAAATAAGCAAACGAGTATTGAAGTTGGCCTTAAAGATTTACCATTAAGCTGTCCCATGCCAGATATGCAAAAATGGAACTCACATCCACGGGTCTTTTTAAAAATTGAAAAAGAGTCAAATTTAGAAATTACTTGCCCATATTGTTCAACGCATTATAAATTAATTAAGTAATTTTGCCAATGACGACATCATACAAAATTTTGATTATAGCTCCATCTTGGGTTGGTGATATGGTGATGAGCCAGACACTACTTAAGATGCTTAAATTAAAACATGGTGGGAGTTGTCAGATCGATGTGCTAGTCAATCATTGGGCGCTGGATGTGGTTAAACGTATGCCAGAAGTTAATCAAGTGCATATTAATCCATTTAAACATGGCGAATTTGGTCTATGGAAACGAATTAAATTAGGCTTTAGCTTACGGGCTAAACACTATGATCAGTGTTTTGTCTTGCCAAATTCGCTTAAATCAGCATTAGTACCTTTTTTTGCTGGTATTCGTAAGCGTACTGGATTTGTCGGCGAAATGCGTTATGGATTGTTGAATGATACGTATAAATTAGATAAGATGGATTTGCCTTTGATGATCGAGCGTTTTTGTGCTTTGGATAATTTTGGTAAAAAACCTGAGTCAATTTTATTTCCAAGCTTTTCGATTGACAAGCAGAATCAAGCTTCTGCATTAAATAATTTAGGTTTAAGTTTAACTAAACCAGTTATTTGTATTTGTCCAGCTGCAGAATACGGTCCAGCTAAACGTTGGTCAACACTACATTTTGCTAAATTGGCTAGTTTATTACAGCAGCAAAATTACCAAGTTTGGATCATGGGTTCAGCAAAAGATCAGGGCATTGCTGAAGAAATTATACAACAAACTTCCATTAAATATGATTTGCATAACTTATGTGGGCGAACTAATTTAGTTGAGGTGATTGATTTACTTGCTTGTGCCAAATCTGTGGTGAGTAATGACTCTGGTTTGATGCATGTTGCTTGCGCGGTAAATGTGCCTGTAATTGCTATTTATGGTTCTTCTTCACCTAGTTTTACACCACCATTATCAGTTAAGTCATATATTCAGCAAATTGATTTGGAATGTGCACCATGCTTTGCGCGAACGTGTAAATTTGGTCATTATAATTGTCTGCAGGGGATTTCTCCCGAACAAATTTTAGCTCAAGTTAATTTAAGTATTAAAAATAATTAAATTTGTGATCTGATGAATAAAAAGAGCCTATTTTTAAATAGGCCCTTTTGCGTGATTAGTTCAGGCGTGTTTAATAATTTCTGAATATTTATGTATCCATTCAAAATACGTTAAAGACTAATTTAGTCATTTACTTTGGTGTTAACTAGAGTATAAATTTATTGGCACATTTCAAATATACTCAGATTAAGTCCCATAAATAGATAGCATTATTTAATTATGGTCATTGGCTGATTATCTTTATAGTTAATTATTGCGATCGATAAATCTTTTTGTAACACAAACAGTCTACATGACGTTTTGCTATAGACAATTGCTTGGCGTGGTTCATTTAATCCTGAAATAGTGCGGATTAAAACATAATTTTGTGCGTCAAAGACTTGGACTGTATTATCTTCTTTGTTGCCAACTACAATTGTACCACCATCATTAGATAATGCTGCCCCATAAGGTTCTTTACCTGTGGGAATAGATTTTATCAATTGATTATTCTTAATTGAGATAATACGTAAAGAATTACTCGCTGAAGATGCTCCATAAAGTTTACTTTCATCAGGTGAAATTGAAATCGCTCTGACTCCTGGAATTCCAGTAAGGGTTTTAACTATTTTCCATGATTGAGTATCAATCACGCGTACATCATCGCCTTTAAAGTTGGTTACATACACATAACGTCCACTAGGGCCAACTTTTATCCCCTGGCGTGGTTCATTGAAGCCATTAATAGTTAATTTGATTTTTCCAGATTGCAAACCTACGACACTCACCGTATTGGTTGCTTCATTATTTACAAACATATTATCCTTATAGATGGCAAAACCAAATGCTCCTTGTCCAATTCCAATTTCACGAATGGTCTTGAATCCATCAATTGTAACTTGACGAATAATGCCTAATGAGCTATCGCTAACATAGAAGCTTTTTCCATCTGCTGCAAATTCAATATTTCTAGGGGTTATGTAACCAGTTAAAGTGGTGATTAACTGTTGGCTTTGGAGGTTGTAGATTTTAATTGCAGATTCAGAACTAATTGATGTAACTGCAAGCGTTTCATAATCATTAATTGCCAATGAGTTGTTTTTTATGATTGCATCAAAAGGTTGTGTCGTGGTAACTTGGTTAGCTGTTACGGCAGTTGGTTGATGCATTGTACTGCTACAGGAGCTTAAGAAGAATGCCGTGCAGATAGCCAATGTGATTTTAGTTTTATGAATTATGCACATATGATTTAACCTTTATAGAATGAACTTTAATAGTCAACATAATTTTTAAATTCCTTATTTTTAATTAATAAGCTTACAGCAGTATTTATAAATAATTTAATTCTAAAGATAATTTACCAGTGTTAATAATAATTATGAAGCTTAGTTATATTATAAGAATGTGTGATTTACTTTGATTGGAAATCACACATTTGAGACTGTGAGTAGTGCTTAGTTATTAGCTAAAGCGTGCTTAATCATTTCACCATATTCATGATCTGCAGCATAAAATTGTTGTAACATTTTTTCTTGGATCAATTGATTCGCATGCTTGAGCGCCCCAGTTATGTTATTAACTAATTGCGATTTTTGATCGCTATTCATTAATCTAAATAGATCTCCAGCTTGGCTAAAATTATCTTCTTCTTGACTATCATAAGCTTTAATCCATGCTTCACCCAAAATTGGCAGTGGAGGTTCTGTATATTCTGGGGTTGGCGTTGCTAAGTGCGATTGTTCATGTGGATAAAAGTTTACGCCACTAATTTGCTCACTATTTGTTAGGTGGTTATGTGCCATTGCACCATCGCGCTGGAAGTTACTTACTGGGCAGCGTGGGCGATTGACATCTAATTGATTGAAGTTTGCTCCAATACGGTAACGATGTGCATCACCATAAGCTAATAAACGTGCTTGAAGCATTTTATCTGGGGAAACTCCAATTCCAGGAACCACATTGGCTGGACTAAATGCAGCTTGTTCAACTTCCATGAAATAGTTTTGTACATTTTGATTTAATTCTAATTGACCAATTTCAACTAATGGGAAATCTTTATGCGGCCAAACTTTGGTCAAATCAAAAGGATTAATGTGATAAGTTTGCGCTTCTGCGGCAGTCATGATTTGTAGTTTTACCGACCAACTTGGAAATTCACCTCGTTCAATTGCATCGAATAAATCTTGTTGTGCGCCAAAACTTGGCATTTTTGCGGCTTCATCATTAGTTAAAGTCTTGATTCCTTGATTAGATTTGAAGTGCCATTTTACCCAATAGCGTTCACCTTTTGCATTATATAAACTTAAAGTATGTGAACTAAAACCATGAGTATGGCGATAAGATGCTGGAATTCCACGATCTGACATTAGAATAGTCATTTGGTGAAAAGATTGTGGAGAATTAGCCCAAAATTCAAACATTCGTGCTGGATTTGGAATATTACTTTGTGGGTCTTTTTTCTGTGAATGAATAAAGTCTGGAAATTTAATTGGGTCACGTAAGAAAAATACAGGTGTGTTATTTCCAACAATGTCTAGGTTGCCTTGTGATGTATAAAATTTAACTGCAAATCCGCGTGGATCACGTGCATAGTCGCTTGAATCTTGTCCACCGCCCACAGTTGAAAAACGTAGAAATAATTTGGTTTGTTTGCCTAAACCAGTTAGTACATCTGCATAGGTAAATTCAGATAAATCTTTAGTTAAAGTAAATGTACCGTAAGCGCCGCTACCACGTGCATGAACCACACGCTCTGGAACTCGCTCGCGATTGAAATGAGCTAGCTTTTCAAATAAATAATAATTATCAAAGGTTAGTGAGCCGCGTTCACCTGCGCTGATACTATTTTGATCTTCGGGTACAGGTGCACCATTTGCCATAGTTAGTGGGCATTTAGACATTGATAAATCCTTTAAAATATTGCTTGGAGTAAGTATTATGCCAAACGATTCTTCAAATGTCTAATCAATTTTATTTATAATCATAATAGTTAGTGGCTATTTCTTAATTTTGTTTATTGAAATTGTTGTTTTCATATTTTGCTGGGATAAGTCTTTCTAATCAGTTCAATTTGTTTAATTATCAAATATTATTGGTTTTGAATAATTGTTTGCGTTACAATAACTAAATTAATTACTTTAAGGAAATAAGATGTCAATTACTCGAATTGGGACTACACAACGTTGGTCAGATGCGGTTATTTTTAATGGTGCAGTATATTTAGTTGAAGTACCTGCAACTTTAGAAGCTGATTTAACTGAACAAACTCGTGAATTATTACAGTTAGTGGAAGATGGTTTAATTAAATATGGTAGTGATAAATCACGAATTATTTCTGTAACTATTTACTTGAGTGATATTACCCAAATTGCTGATTTTAATTCGATCTGGGATAATTGGTTGCCTGCTGGAAGCGCACCAGTACGTGCCTGTGTGCAAGCTCAATTGGCTCATGCTGATTATAAAGTTGAGGTTCAATTGGTGGCAGCATTAATATAGTTAACTAGTAAAATGCAAAAATCCAGATTATTTAATCTGGATTCATCAATTTTACAAAATACTATTCAGCAATAGTGTGTAACTCTTCTTTAAATTTACGCGCGCTACGGATATTTTTACTGTGCGCTTTATCTTTATAATGCGCAATATTATGAGCCAAATCATCTTTTAAAAAATCTAATGCGGCGTATACTTCGTCGGCTTCGACTAGGGCACCAAAATTCTTTTCTGGGGTTTTGATCGTAACTTCAGCATAAAAAATTTTGCCAGTGTGTTGACTATTGGTTACTTTACCCAAACGTAAATTAAAAACAGCCTCAGAGCCGTTATGTGGGAAATACTTATTTAACGAAGACATTTTCTCGGTTGCATAAAGTTTAATTGCATCACTTAAATCAAAATCTTTGCATAAAATTGATAAATTTTTCATGGACATATCCTTTCGTCTTTAAGATCATAACATAAATAAAGTCTATAAACAGCTTAGGTTGTAACCTCTAGAGTTATTATAGCTCTAAATTAGTAAAGGGTAGCAATATTTTTTAGATATTTTTAAAATAATGGTGGGACGCTATGCTACAATCCGCCTAATTATTTGTTTAGATTGGAAATGTTGTGTTAGTATGTTTTGCAACCACCGTGCGTGGTCTGGAGCAGTTGTTAGCGGATGAGTTAATTGCACTAGGTGCTAGTGATGTGCATTTAGCCAATGCGGGTTTGGAGTTTGTTGCGAGTCTTGATGATGTTATGCGAATGAATTTGCATTCACGTTTGGCGAGTAGAATTATGATTCGATTAGCTTTTGGTGGCTATCGTCAAGAAGAAGACATTTATCAGTTGGCTCGTGGAATAAAATGGGAAGAGTGGTTTCATGTTGGCAATAATATTAAAGTTTCGACTAGTGCAATTGCTTGTCCATTAAAAAGCTTGGATTTTGTTACATTACGAGTTAAAGATGCGATTTGTGATGATTTTGTGGAGCGAGTTGATGCTCGACCAAACGTGGATAAAGCCAATCCAGATATGCGGATTTATAACTTCTTGACGAGTGAGACTGCAACGATTTATTTAGATACTTCGGGTGATACTTTATTTAAGCGTGGTTACCGCCGGTTAAAGTTAGAAGCTCCGATTCGTGAAAATTTAGCATTTGGTTTGATCAAACTGAGTGGTTGGACACCAGATCGACCATTTTATGACCCGATGTGTGGTAGTGGAACTTTGGCCATTGAAGCAATTTGCTATGGTTTAAATATTGCACCAGGTTTAAATCGTGAATTTGCCTTTGAAAAATTTCTTGATTTTGATATTGAGTTATTTGCACAAATGCGTGCTGCTGCACAAGATGCGATTAATTACGATCAACCATTACAAATTTTTGCTAGTGACATTAATCGTAATGCAATTGAGATTGCAAAACAAAATTTTGCACAAATTAAATTAGACAAATATGTTAAATTTAGTTATGGTGATTTCTTAGAGCAGAAAGCACCAGCTGAAAATGGTGTGATTGTAACCAATCCGCCATATGGTGTACGTTTGGAT
Source organism: uncultured Neisseria sp. (assembly GCA_964652705.1). Classification (GTDB taxonomy): domain Bacteria; phylum Pseudomonadota; class Gammaproteobacteria; order Burkholderiales; family UBA11063; genus Aquella. The sequence continues at coordinate 45,245 of CAZZAV010000001.1, read as the reverse complement.
GAATTAGATAATTTGGCAGAGCTGTATCCGCAAATTGCGAGCACTTTGAAACGTAATTTTGCTGGTTGGGATTGCTTCTTTTTGACTGGCGATTTACGTATGCCTAAATTAATGCGTTTGAAACCAAGCCGTAAAACCCCAATTTTCAATGGTGCTTTAGAATGTCGTTTATTTGAGTTTAAAATGGTAAGTGGTTCAAACCGTGAAGTTAAATAATAGATATTGAAATTTAGGTACCGTTAAAGATTTATTCTTTAGCGGTTTTTTATTTATACACATTAAGTACGTGATTTTTTAGTTACCATAATGTAAGCAAGTATAGTTATAATTAGTGCTGCGAATAATTCTTTTAAGGGGTTACAAATGAAGATATCAATGCGTCAAATAATTTTGGTATTATTATTAAATTCTGGTTTATTGCCATTGGCTTATGCGGTAAGTCCAGTTGAGCATACGGTTACTGTGACAGGAAAAGGTGATATATTTATTCCACAAACGATTGCTACTTTCCAATTGGCGATTAATAAAACCGCTAGCACAGCGAAAGAAGCTCAAGCTGAAGTTAGAACGCAAGCTGATGGTTTAATTAAAGCGTTAAAGGCTGCTAATCCAATCAGCATTGAAACAGTTACGGTGAATGTGATGCCAACTTGGTCGTATGCAAATAATACTTCCAAAATTACTGGTTATTCAGCAAGTTATGCACTACAGGTGAAATCAAAGATTGCCGATGCTGGTAAAATCATTGATAGTGCAATGGAAAATGGTGTAAACAATGTGAATAGTCCAGTGCTATCGGCAAGCGTAGCAGAACGTTCCAAAGCTGAGTTAGAAGCAATTAAATTGGCTACTCTTGATGCGAAACAACAGGCAGATGCAGCACTTGATGCGTTGAATTTGAAATCAACTGGAATCAAGGCAATTAATATACAGAGTATGGCACCAATGCCAAATCCAACTCCGCGCTATGCTTTGATGCGTGCTGATGCAGCGAATTCAACTGCTCCTACCACCGCAATTGAAGCTAATCAAGATGATGTGCAGGCAACAGTTAGTCTAACTTTAACTTATTAAGCTAATTTATTAATTAGGGAATTATATGGCAATTAGTTATCAAATTACTCCGCGTCCTGAAGCGCATCTCTATCAAGTAGAGTTAAGCTTTATGGCAACTTCATCAAGTCAGAAGCTAAGTTTACCAGTTTGGATTCCTGGTAGTTATATGGTGCGGGAATTTAGTAAAAATATTATTCGCTTGGATGCAGTACAAAGGCAAGCTAAGCTGGTAAGTGAGCAAGTTAGTAAAAATACTTGGTTGATTTCAGGTTTGGAAATTGGCATTAAAGTTAATGTAACTTACACAGTTTATGCCTATGAATATGGAATTCGTACCGCATTTTTAGATCACACTCGCGGTTACTTTAATCCGACTAGCTTATGCCTATCATTGGTCGGCTGTGAAGGTATTCAGCATACTGTTAATCTAGTTGATTTACCAGAGAATTGGCAAGTCGCCTGTGGATTATCTAGCCCAGTACCAAACTCTTTTGTGGCGCAAAATTATGATGAATTATTGGATATGCCTTTTGAATTAGGAGCGTTTAAACGTTTAGAATTTAAAGTTGCTGGAGTTTCACATTATTTGGTATTATCAGGTACGATATTACCTTTTGATGAAGCCAGAATTTTGGCTGATATGCATAAGGTTTGTGAATATCAAATTAATTTATTTGGCGGAATTGCTCCATATCAAGATTACACCTTTATTTTGAATTTATCGGGTGAAATTATAACTGGTTTGGAACATCGTAATTCAACGCTATTGATGGCGCCAGCGCACTCGTTACCTAATTTAAATCGTAGTAATGACGAAGATTATACTAAGTTAATGGGGCTAATTAGTCACGAGTTTTTTCATACGTGGAATGTTAAGCGAATTAAACCAAAAGTATTTACACCATATAATGTTGGTGAGGAAAATTATACAAAATTATTGTGGTGGTTTGAAGGTGTTACTTCGTATTATGATGATTTGGTTATGTATCGAACAGGTATTATTGATCAAGCTAAATATTTAAATATTATTGTTGAAAATTTAAATAATGTTTATAAATTTGCTGGAGTAACGCAGCAAAGCATTGCTAATGGTAGTTTAACTAGCTGGGTCAAATATTATCGTCAAGATGAAAATAGTCCGAATAGCATCGTAAGCTATTATGTAAAAGGTTCATTGGTTGCTTTATGTTTGGATTTATTAATTCGGGATCAATCGGAGTTTAGTTTAGACACTGTCATGTTGTATTTATTTAAGCAATGGCAAGAAAACCCAGCTGGGGTTGGCGAGGATGAATTTCCTGCACTAATTCAGGCTGCAACAGGTGTTGATTTGAGCGAGTTTATTCAGCAGTCCACTGAAACTACTGAAATGCTACCATATCTTGAATTGTTGGCCAAATATGGTTTAAATTTAACTACGCGCCCAGCAAAAAATTATCAGGATAATGGCAAGTTTAATTTGTCGACAGATTCCTCGCCTGAAATTAAGCTTGGTGATCTCGGTGCTAAATTAGACAAGCAAAGTTTGGGGTATTTGGTAAAGAATGTTTATGTTGGAACTCCTGCTGAGCGAGCTGGTCTGGCAGCAAATGATTTAATCGTTGCTTTGAATCAAGTTAAATTAAGCAATTTAGAGACGCAGTTGGGTTTTTTACAAATCGGTGAAACAATTGAATTAACAGTATTTAGGCATGAACGTTTATTGACACTTAATTTAGAATTAGCTGCTTGTGGCAGTACAATTTTTGAATTAAGTTTAAACGATAGTAAGTTATTAGCAAATTGGTTGTAGTCGTTAATTTATTTTTAGAAGGTGTATTTTATGAAAAAAATGTTTAAAATATTCAGTTTGGCAGGGTTGATTGGGTTTTCTGTGAACAGTTTTGCCGCTGATGCTACGAGTGATTTGCCACATATGACGCCAGCACAGCTGAAAGCCAATGATGGTAAAAATGGACATAAAGCTTATGTAGCCTTGAATGGTAAAGTCTATGATGTATCAAAAGTTGACGAATGGAAAGATGGTAAGCATTATAAAGGTATGGTTGCTGGTACTGATTTAAGTTCTAACATTCATTTATCACCGCATGGGCCTGGAATTGTCAATGATTTAAATTTAAAGCCAATTGCACTTTATCCTTAATTTTTGGATGGGATTGATTTATGCAAATAATTGATTTGCGCAGTGATACGGTTACTAAGCCAAGTTCTGGCATGCTTGAAGCAATGATGATGGCACAAGTTGGCGATGATGTCTTTGGCGAAGATCCAACTGTAAGGGCACTTGAAGAGCGTCTGGCTGATCTCAGCAAAATGGAGTCAGCTGTGTTTGCGCCAACTGGCACACAGAGTAATTTGTTGGCATTATTAGCACACTGCGGTCGTGGTGACGAATATATTGTTGGTCAATCGGCACATACTTATTTGTGGGAGGGCGGTGGTGCTGCGGTTTTGGGTAGTATTCAGCCGCAGCCACTTGATTTTGAATCTGATGGTACTTTAGATTTACATAAGGCTTATCTAGCTATTAAGCCTGATGATTCTCATCATGCCAGAACTAAGTTATTGTGTCTGGAGAATACTACTGGAGGTAAAATTTTACCACTTGAATATTTGCAAACTATCCCGCAATTTTGCCGTGAAAATAATTTGGCTAGTCATTTAGATGGAGCTCGAGTATTTAATGCTGCTGTGGCTTCAAATGTATCCCTTGATAAAATTAGCACTAATTTTGATTCAATCTCTGTTTGTTTATCTAAAGGTCTTGGTACCCCAATGGGTTCGGTGTTATGTGGTTCAGCTGATTTAATTAAAGAAGCACGTAAGTGGCGTAAAATGCTTGGTGGTGGCATGCGGCAAGCAGGGATTGTTGCGGCGGCTGGCTTGTATGCGTTAGATAATAATATTGAACGCTTGGCTGATGATCATGCTAATGCACAGCTACTGGCAACCGAGTTAGCTAACTTTGAGCAAATTGAAGTTGTGGCAGTAAATACCAATATTATTTTTATTCGAGTTACGCAAGTTTATAGTGAATTACGTGAATTCTTATTTGAGCAGGGAATAGTTCTACCTAAAGCGGCAAATAAGCTTGGTTTAATTCGTTTGGCTACGCATTTGGATGTTACTCACAATGATATTTTACGGGTCATTGCTGAAATTAAGCAATTTCTGGATAATATTTAATTTTAGTTAGGTGAACGTGATGCAAAATATTTTATACAGCAATAACTCATCGTATTACAGTATGATTGCGCGTTTGGTGCTTGCTGAAAAAGGTGTGGTTTACGATTTGCACAATGTTGACATTCATATCGCTATGGAACAATTTACGCCTGAGTTTGTCAAAATTCAGCCTAATATGACCGTTCCAGTTTTGCTTAGTAACGGCGTTAATATTGATGATAGCCATCGAATTTTGCTGTTTGTTAATCAAAATTTTGCTGGTGTCGACTTATGTCCACCAGAATCTGCTGATGCAATTTTGAAGTCTTTGGACTTGCATTATACGTTTTCAATTGAAGATTTAACTATGGGCACTGCTTTGCGTAAATCACCAATTGCGCGTTTTGCTTTGGCTCGTGGTTTAAAGCGAGCTTCACGGCGATGTTATGAATTAATGCGAACGCATCCAGAGTTTAAAGTTGCTTGTGAAAACAAATTAAGGTTGGAAGTACAGCGTGAAAAATTAATTCTTTCTAAAGAAAACAATTATGCACAAATGCTTGAGCGCGCGATAGAGTTATGTGATTATTTAGAAAACGAGCTTACTCAGCATGAGTTTATTGCTAGTGATAGCTATAGTCTCGCTGATGTAGTTTGGACGGTGTTTATGGCTCGTTTAATAATGATTAAATTTGATCATTTGATTATTGAACGTAAAAACCTCAATACTTATTGGCAAAGAGTTACTCAGCGTGAAAGCTATCTCAAAGCCAATTTGTGTACTAAAATGCCAGTGAAGTTTTTGATAAAAGTTATTTTAGCGTTGTTATTTAAGAAGTAACTTTTTATGGTACTAGTTTTAAAGCTTATTTAAATTAAGCTGCAGTTTTATAATTTGACTTATCTGATTTTACAAGTATTTACCTGCAGTTAATTTTTACGGATTATTAAAGCGTTTATAACTGTTTAACGGTTAGTTTATTCTACACATAGGCTAATTACTGAGCTAGAAAATTGTTGAACTCCTGTAGCCGTTTGGATAATCAGTTCGCCTTGTTCATTAATATCGGTATGAACACCTTGGGCTATAATTTCTCCATGCTGCATAATTTTTATTTTTTGGTTTAAGTGTAAGCAATTATCTAGCCACTCCCTGCGTAATAGTGCAAAACCAAATAGTTCAAATTCGCGAACTAATTTATCTAAGCTGGCAACCAAATCAACCAATAATTGATTACGTTCCCAGTTAGCTAAGTTATCGAGACCAATCCCAATGATACTGTGATTAGTTTGATCACGAAAAATGTTTTCAACTAAGATTCCGCTGATTTTTAGTTTACTATTTGCTTGATAAATATCATTTGGCCATTTAATTTGATTACTAATACGATAATTTTTTAATAAGCGATTTACAGCAACAGCACAAATTAATGGCAACAGCTTTAAATTAAAACTTGCGGGAAAATCATATACAATTGATACCGTAAGATCATGTGCTATTGTGCTTAGCCATTGGCGACCAAATCGTCCTCGACCGGCATACTGCCAATCACAGCTAATAATGCTTTGATGTTTGAATTGGTTAATGTGTTTTAGTGCATAACTGTTAGTAGATTCGACCTGGCTTAATAAATATGTTTGGTAGTCAAGCTGTTGCGCCTTAAGTAGTTCTTTAATTTTATCTTGATCAAGCCAGTTTAATGGCTGACTTAGGCGGTAATTACTGCCAAAATTGAGAATTGAGTTATTTTTGATTGTATTAACTCTGGCAATAATTGCTAATACCTGTAATGTGCTTAGCCCTAATGTACGGCTTAATGTACCAATTGAAAGCTCAGTATTTTCGCTTAAAAGCTTTAGAAGTTTAATTTCCATGTTGACGAATCTGTTTAACTAATTTGGTTGTCGATGTTGCGAATAAGAATGGGATTGAATGTACAGTTCCTCCATTGGCAATTATTTCTGAACTACCAACAATTTTATCCACACTCCAGTCTCCACCTTTTACTAATACATCAGGCATAATTTGCAAAATTAGATTCAAGGGTGTATCTTCATCAAAATAGGTCACAAAATCTACTGATTCTAAGCTTGCAATTACCGCCATACGGTTCTCTTGTGAATTAATCGGACGATCATCGCCTTTACCTTGACGTTTAACTGATGAATCACTATTTAAAGCTACAATCATACTAGCACCTAGCGCGCGGGCTTGAGCCAAATAGGTGACATGTCCACGGTGTAGAATATCAAAGCAACCATTGGTAAATACCAGTGGTTTATTAGATGTTAATTGAGCTAATTTGCTTTCTATTTCGTGAGGTAAAATAATCTTTTTTTCAAAATTTGGGGCTTGATAATTCATACAATAATTCCAAGGTTAGTTAGTGAGTGATTATAGCATGGCATAGATTTTGCTTGTAGTGAAGTGGTACTTTATACTGTGGTGGTAATGATGTTTTTAAAGATGTGAACTGGATAAATTCAATTGAGTTTTTAAATTAATGATTTGATACTGCAAACAGTAAATATAAGTTAAAAACCAGTGAAGGATGACTCACTGGTTTTTAACTATGATTATAGACTATTTATTTTTGAATTGGTAGTGCTAGTTCTTTCCATTCACGAATACCGCCGTCCATTGAACTTACATTGCTATAACCCATTTTCTGTAGGTTGTAAGCTGCTAGTGCAGAGCGAAATCCTCCTCCACAATATAAAACTATTTCTGCTGTTTTATCGTCGACATTAGCTGCGATATCGCGCTCTAAAACGCCGCGACCAATATGAATCGAATTTGGAATTCTTCCAGCGGACCATTCATTATCTTCGCGCACATCGATAAAAATAAATTGTTCACCGTTAGCAAATTTTTGTTGAACCTGAGTAACAGTTAATTCTTTAATTTGTGGGCGAATTTCGTTGACTAAAATTTCAAAATCTGGATCGTGTTGCATGTAAGTTCCTTTTAAATTAATTTAGCGTTGGTTAGTTTTGTGATTAATTCAGTAATAGCCATGCCACGATGACTAATTTTATTTTTTAATTCTTCATCCAGCTCGGCAACACTGGCTTTATATTCAGGTACCAAGAAAATTGGATCATAGCCATGTCCATTATGTCCTTTAGCTTCTTTGGCAATTTGTCCGTTGAAAATTCCTTCAGCAATAATAGGCTGTGGATCATTACTACTACGTACAAAAACCAATGAGCAATAGAAATAAGCATCGCGTTGAGTTTCTGTGCTCATTACCGTGAGTAATTTATGTAAGTTAGCTTGATCAGATTTAGGTTCACCAGCATAGCGCGCTGAATAAATCCCCGGTTGTCCACCAAGCACATTGACGCAAATCCCCGAGTCATCAGCCAGAGCTGGTAAACCCGTAAATTTGGCACAATGACGTGCTTTATGTAATGAATTTTCGACAAAAGTGGTGAATGGTTCATCGATTTCTGGAACATTTAAGCTAGCTTGTGACACGATCTCAATATTTAATTTGGTAAAAATTTGCTGAAATTCGCGAATTTTACCTGTGTTATTAGATGCTAAAACTATTTTTTGCATAAGTCATCTACTTGTAAATAATATGGTTATTGCTAAACTAAGGCTAATGCTGTAAAATACTTCTTGAAATATTTTATACTAATTCTCTTCAGTTTTATATTGCTTTAGTAGGTAAATTTTACCATGCAATTTTATTTGAAGATGAGAATTTTACTTTTGGTGGTCAATTGATTACTTTAGTTCTGGTGCAAAGCCAGCCCTACAATTATTTGAATGCTTTTTTATTATAGGTGAGGCAACATGCAGTTTAAGAAAATTACTGATTTATTATTAACTGGGAAAAAAGTTTTTATTCGTACAGATATGAATGTTCCGCTTAAAGACGGTGTTATTGGTGACGATACACGGATTCGTGCTGGGTTAACAACTATTAAATATGCGTTAGAGCATGGCGCGCAAGTGATTGTGGCAACTCATTTGGGGCGTCCAACTGAAGGTGCAGTTGCTGCTGAAGATCAAGTAAAACCCGTTGCAGATTATTTAGGTCAGTTGCTTGGTTTTGAAGTACCAGTAGTGGCAGATTGGCAAACGAATGGCATTAATTTCTCAGTTAGCAATATCGTAATGTTGGAGAATGTGCGTTGCAATTCAGGGGAAAAGAAAAATCTTGATGAGTTAGGCAAGCAATATGCGGCATTATGTGATGTCTTTTGTTATGATGCTTTTGCAACAGCACACCGTGCTGAAGCATCAACGAATGCAGTTGGTAAAAATGCGAGCGAAGTTTGTGCTGGTCTATTAATGGCGCAAGAGTTGGAGTCGCTAACTAAAGCCGTTGCAACTCCCGTTAAGCCAGTAGTAGCTGTGGTTGCTGGTTCTAAGGTTTCAACTAAATTAACTATTTTAGATAATTTGGCGGATAAAGTCGATGTGTTAATTGTTGGCGGCGGAATTTTAAATACATTTTTGCTTGCTAAAGGTGCCAAAATTGGCGCTTCTTTAGTTGAAGTTGATTTGCTTGAAGATGCAAAAAAAGTGATGGATAAAATGAAAGCTCGTGGCGCTACAGTTCCTTTGCCATTAGATGTAGTGGTTGCGACTGAATTTAGTCCAAATGCGAAAGCAACAGAAAAATCTTTATCTGAGGTACAAAGCACTGAAATGATTTTAGATATTGGTAGTCAATTTGCTACTGAATTGGCTCAAATATTGGAGTCTGCAGGTACAATTATTTGGAATGGTCCTGTTGGTGTGTTTGAATTTGATCAATTTGCACATGGTACGCAGGTAGTTGCCAATGCCATCGCGAATTCAAATGGATTTAGCTTGGCTGGTGGTGGTGATACGATTGCAGCAATTAACAAATTCCAGATTTTTGATAAAATTAGTTATGTGTCAACCGCCGGTGGTGCGTTGTTGGAGTTTCTTGAGGGTAAAGAATTACCTGCCGTTACTCTATTAACTAGTCGTGCCTAGACTGGTTCTAAAACAGGCATAAGTAGCTTTTACTTGTGCTTGTTTTTTATTTACGGATTAGATAAGTTAACTTGTTGTTAGTGCTGATTTATTTCATTGTGTAATTAAATTCTACTAATTATATATCCAGATTTTATCCCTTAATTAGAAATGCCACATCATTCATGAAGAAAATATTTATTATCTTTATTCTCTTAGCATGCAAAGTTTTTGCTGGAGCAATGTTCCTTAACCATGATTATGAGAGTTATTATCAACCGTTAATTGAGTCTCGAGAATATCCAAAAATTAGGATTGATGAAAGCCTAGGTCAATTAATCTCGGAATCGTTAGTACAAACTTATTCGGTGCGTGGTTTGTATCGTTATTACCGCGGGTTTGTTTGTGATCAAGTGTATGGTAGAAGCTGTAATAAGAATTTATCCAATTTACAACAATATGCTGGTTTATCCTTAGAGTCGCAAACTAATTTATTTAACCCAGAAATTGAAAGCGTTATGGCTTATAAAATGATTTATTCTACGCGCGGTGCAGATGATTTGAATCATCAAGTTTCTGGTGCAGTATTGGTGCCCAAACAAACTACGCCGCTTAAAGGCATTATTTTATTCTATCATTATACGATTTTGGATAAACGTAATATCCCATCTAATTTTAATCGTGATAATTTTTTATTAAGTCCTTTGCTGGCAAGCACTTTAGTGAGCGCAGGGTATATAGTCTTGGCTCCTGACTATTTAGGCTTTGGTCGTGATGAATCAAATGTTCATCCGTATGTGAATTTTTCTACAGTAAATGCTCTCAGTGGTATTGATATGTTGCAGGCATATTTGCGTTCAGATAGTTTTAAATTACATGATTTTGAAAGCACGCCCGTGAAATTATACCTTTCTGGTTATTCAGAAGGTGGCTCTTACGCATTGTGGGCTAGTAAAATTTTGCAAGAAAGTAATTTTTTGGCGCAGCATAGTTTAGCCTTGAAAAAAACGATTCCTGTGGTTGGTGCATATAATATTTCACACGTGATGTCTCCATTTATGTTTGCAAATGTTGACCAAGAACATGTTGATCCATACAATGTTGAGAACTCTTGGGTGACAGCGGTGTCAAAACCAGGTTTTTATGCGGCAAGTGTTACAGCGGCTTTGAGTTATTCGACGCAACCGCATTTTGTTGAGAGTGATTTATATAATGCTAACTTTATCCAATGTAAGAAATGTGTGGTTAATCAACAGCGTTTGAGTATTGCTCAGTTTTTGGAATCAGTATACTATAGTGATGGTTATATGTATGAGGTTTTGTTTCAGCAAGCAACTGGTTCGCATTATGGTTATAATTCAAATTCAACATGGTTGATTGCGAGTGACAAATTACATCAAGATAATCGCTTCATTCAGCAATTTAATCAAGCGGATATTTATAATTGGTACTCAGCATCGCCAGTTACGTTACTGGCTTTTGAATACGATTCAGTTGTGCCACGATTAAATTCTGAGACTGCGTATTTGGCTATGGCAGCGCAAGGTTCACCTAAGGTGAAATTAATGCTAATTCCCAACCAAGATTTTATGGTGAAAGGCCTAATTCCATTAAGTGATATGCAGGTTGATCATCCGTATGGAATTAGATTTATGCTACCATTTGTACGCCGTGAATTGGAGCTAGACAATTAATTTTGGTTAATTCATGCAAACTTTGACGCTAAAGGTTTTCCAATTAACTTAGATTAAGGTATAATTTGAGGATTTAATTATTTTATAGTTAGCAATTAATTAGTAAATTAATAAATGTATATCGTTAGTTTAGATCTAATTAGATTTTATATAGGCTAAATTTAGCTGGGGTTATGCAGAAAGATTAATGTATTATTGTGATGGAAAAGTTATTCTTACACGATAATTTAGAATATAAACAAGAGGTTGAAATGACAATTTATTCAGTAAAGCAAATTTTAAATGATGCGGCTGCAGTCGGTAGTGAAGTAACTGTCCGTGGTTGGGTGCGTAATCGTCGTGATTCTAAAGCCGGGCTTTCATTTGTTAGTCTTAGTGATGGATCGTGTTTTGAAGCAATTCAGGTTGTTGTTGAAGCAAGTTTAAGTAATTATAGTTCAGAGGTTTTGAGCTTAACTAAAGATTGTGCGGTAATTGCAACTGGTAAATTAGTTGAGTCACTTGGTGGCGGACAAAAATTTGAAATTCAAGCGACGAATATTGAAGTAACTGGTTTTGTGGAAAATCCAGATACTTATCCAGTTTCGCCAAAACGTCACACGGTAGAGTACTTACGTGAGCATGCACATTTACGTATTCGCACCAATTTGATGTCATCGGTAATGCGCGTGCGAAATACTGTTTCTACTGCAATTCATGATTATTTACAAACAAATGGCTTTAATTGGGTACACACACCGCTAATTACCGCTTCAGACTGTGAGGGTGCTGGTGAGTTGTTTAAAGTAACTACACTCGATTTGGCTAATCCTCCACGTGATGATAAAGGTAATGTTGATTTTAAACAGGATTTCTTTGGGCGTGAATCTTATCTGACTGTATCAGGTCAATTAAATGTTGAAACATATTGCATGGGTTTATCTAAGGTCTATACCTTTGGCCCAGCATTCCGTGCAGAAAACTCAAATACAACTCGTCATTTGGCTGAATTCTGGATGGTTGAACCTGAGATTGCATTTGCGAATTTAATGGATGATGCAGCTTTAGCGCAAGGAATGCTTAAGCATGTATTCAAAACAGTGCTGAATAAAAATAGCGATGATATGGGGTTCTTTGCTCAATTCATTGATAAAAGCGTTTTACCTCGTTTAGAAGGCATGGTAAACGATAATTTTGAAATGTTAAGTTACACTGATGCAATTAAACGTTTAGAAGCGTCAGGCAAAGTTTTTGAAAATCCTTTGTATTGGGGTGTTGATTTAGCTTCGGAACATGAGAGGTTCTTGTGTGAAGAATTGATCGGTAAACCGACGATAGTAACAGATTATCCCAAAGATATTAAAGCATTTTATATGCGTCAGAATGAAGATGGTAAAACTGTTGCTGCTATGGATATTTTAGCGCCTGGTGTTGGTGAAATTATTGGTGGTTCACAACGTGAAGAGCGTTATGATGTTTTAGTTGCCAGAATGAAAGAAATGAACGTTGATCCAGCTGGTCTTGATTGGTATTTGGATCTACGTCGCTTTGGGACTGCTCCGCATGCTGGTTTTGGTTTAGGTTTGGAGCGGGCTGTTAGCTATATTACTGGTGTGCAAAATATCCGTGATATTATTCCGTTTCCACGTACACCAAAAAGTGCACCATTTTAATTATAAATTCATTTTAAGGCCTTGTGATGTTTAAAGTAACAAAAATTTCTAGTTCGTTCATTGCGTTAATTTTGGCTGGTATACTTGGGGCATGTGCGCCAACACCAAATGATGTTTCATTGACACTTAATCCTGGCCAATGTGTAACTGCAGCCTTTCCAGGCTATGAGGCGGTAGCTACAACATATTCTGCAGCTTATCCATTGAATGCAACTATGCCCGCGAACTCACCATATTGTATGAGTGTAACTATGACAAATAACAATTCTGGAGATAACGCGAATAATGTTCAGGTGTTTCAGGGTGGTTTACAGCTAATTTATACGATAGCTGGAGCTTCTTATAGTGGTTATATGATTGATTTTAACGCATCAGGGATTCCACAATCAACTTATTCGTATGCGCCTGTACAACAACTCGGTAACATTGCTTTATTTGACCCCTCAAATTGTTTGACTACAATAGGTTCAAATGTGAATACTTTGGATAAGGGTGGAGACACATGTACTTTTTATTTATCAATGGTTGGTGAGTCATTCCCAGTGGGAACATATCCAATTCAGCTTTTGGTAAATTATACGAATGGAAATACTAGTTATACGGCAAGCACAAGTTTTAATCAACGAGTAAATTTATATGCTGGTGGTGATTTTAATACACCTAGTTCAGTAGGTAATTATTTGGCACTATATAATGGTAATAGTTCAAATACTGCAGCGTTATTGCCTGCGGTATTCCCTGGTCAAAGTATAAAATTATTGACAAAAGATGCCTATGGTGATTTATTTGCCTATGATGGTAATAGTGTTTATGTCTTTAATGGCGGAGAGTCGTGGTCCAACCTTGGGTTACCAAATGGTGTAACACAAATTAATGCCTTGAGTAGTGATACATTAGGAAATATTTTTGCTGCGACTAATGCTGGAGTCTGGACTTATAGTTTAGCTAATTCAACTTTAGCTTGGTCAAATATTGCAGGCGCTGCGGCAAGTGGGAATTTTGCAGCGGTACAGGCAACGGTTGCAACTGGAGCTTCAACCAATAATATTTTTGCCACGAATAACTCATACTCAGTTAATCCTGCATTGCTGGCGTGTACTTGGGCCAGTGGTGGTACTTGTGCTTGGAGTTCGGTATTTGAAAGTAGTAGTCAATTTAATTCACAGGCCTTGGCGCTTGAGTCAAATACTTTTCAATATTTAGCAAGTGGTAGTTCTGTTTGGCAAAATAACAACGGTGTTGCTAGCGTGCTGTTAAATGAGTCTAGTGTTGGCAATCAAGCTGGTCCAATTGGTATCGATCCAGTTGGTTTAATGTATGTTAGTTTTCATAACACATTGATGAATTTATTAACACCGGCCGTATTTTCTAATAGTAGTGGTTCAGGAGTCTTAACGCCATTAAGTTCACTTTCAGGGCAAGCTTTATCTGGTGCGGCAAATGGAGTTGCTTTACAAAGCATTAGTTACAACGGTGCTAGTTATGCGGGTGTCGCTGGCTATGGAAGTAATACTTTAACTAGTTCAGATTTTACAGGTACAGTTCCTTTGGCGTATATGCTTTTAAGTTATAGTGGGACAACTCCAACAGCAACTACCAACTGGGTTCCTATTAGTGGTATTAATGGAACTATTAATAGTGTGGTGTTTGCTAGTATGTTAACAAGTTATTAAATCAATAAGGGATGTTTTAATTAATTATGAAAAAGATTTTACCTATTTTAGCGTGTGCAGCGCTTTTAACTGGCTGTTTGGGGATTGATGGATCAAGCAGTGATAATAATGTTCAATTATCGACCACGGCAGGAGCTTGCCCAACTTCGGCAACAAATGCACCGTACTGTATGTCAATTACAATACAGAACAACCCAAATGGTCAGAACTACATTAATAGTACTAATTATCCAATTAGTAGCATTGCAATTACGACTAGTGGTGCGAGCAATATTATTTCTCCAATGCAAAATGCTGCCAGTATGGATCCAAATGGATGCACTTCCAATACGCTACAGCCAGGTGCAAGTTGTACTTTTTATGTGGCAATTTCTTCTGAAGCATATCAAGTTGGATCCTACCTTCCAATTAATGTGACAGCAAGTTATACAATTAATGATAGCTTATTTGTAAATGGTGATCACACTGGTTCAAGTTCAGTTACAATTTACCAGCGGACCAATCTTTATGTGTTAAATAATAAAGCCAATTTATGGGTTTGGAATAATAATGGTTTAAGTAACGTCGGTTTAGTTGAATCTACTAACATGAGTGGTCAGCAACTTTTATCTAGTTCTTTAGGGTACGCAACTGGTAAATTAATTTTATCTAACTCCAATTCAATTTGGAGTTACGGTAATGGTGCTGTCTCGTCTGCTGCGAACTCTGGTATTTTAACTGGTTCAAATCTATTATTTACTTTAAGTAATGGTGTTTATGCAAGTGCTTATACGACTGGTAATATTTGGACTGGTACGGAAAGTAATTCGAGCTTAACGTGGACGAATACAGGCTTACCATCTGTGCCGCTAAATTCCAACTCTTACGCGATTTCACCATCATCCAATTTATATGTTGCAGTTAGTGGGCAAGTATTGAATTGTAGTGGGGTTACTAATTCATCAGCAACTAAAGCTTGTCCTAATGAGGCGGTTGGACTTTCTGCAGGTTCGGTTAATGCTTTAGGGTATGCTGGAATATTGTACGCAGGATCTTCTAACAGCGGCGGTATGTATTACGAGTCTGGCACAGGCACCACAGCAACGTGGGTTCCAGTTACACAGCTACCAACTACATCACTTGGCACCATTAATGTCATGAAAACAGCTAGTAATAATTCCTACGTGATTGCTGCGGATAGTTTGAATAATATTTGGAATATTCCATCTTCTTCAACAAGTGCCACTCAAGTAACAACTACGCCAACCGCCGTAACTGCTTTAGCAATCGATAATTTTGCTAGTTCGCCAAATATTTATTATGTGGCAAATAATCAGCTTTATTCATGTGGAAGTGGTGGTTTTGCGAGCTGTTCTCCTGTTGCATTAGCAAGTGGTTTGAGTGGAACAATGTTAAATTTAATTGTTGGTTCCTCATTAAATACTAATTAAGTTTTTAGGTAATTATGGATAGCGAAAAAATAAATTTTAAACAAGCCAAATTTTATACTACTGTAAATGATTTGGCGAGTTTACCACGCATCAACCAAGAGATTGCAATCGTAGGGCGTTCAAATGCAGGGAAGTCAAGTTTGCTTAATACTTTGACGAATCAAAACCGTTTGGCCTACACTTCAAAGACTCCAGGTCGTACGCAACACATCAATTATTTTGAAGTCACTGAAGGTGTGCATCTGGTTGATTTACCTGGTTATGGTTATGCTAAAGTTCCTGAAGCAATTCGCAATCATTGGGTGCACTTATTGGGCAACTATCTGCAATTTCGAAAAGAAATTATTGGTTTAGTTCTAATTATGGATGCACGTCATCCATTAAAAGATTTAGATATTCAAATGATTGAGTTTTTTGCGCAGAATGGTAAACCGTTGCATGTAGTTTTATCTAAAGCGGATAAGCTTTCGACACAGGAAAAGACACGAACATTGCGCGCCGTACAGCAAGCAATTCAAAATTATGGATTTATTAATTTGAGTGTGCAATTGTTTTCATCATTGAAGCGAACTGGTATTGAAGAATTAGAAAATAAATTAAACGAATGGTTGATTTAGGCAAACGCCAATCTTAAAGATTGGCGTTTTTTATTATTGAATAAATATTTAGTGTGTTATTAAAATAATTTTGAACTGAATGTGGTAATATAATTAAGTTACATAATATTTTGAATTTGTTCACGAATTTGTTCAATCAATACCTTTAAATCAACTGCTTTTTGCGTGGTTTCAATTGATACAGATTTAGAGCCAAAAGTATTGGCTTCACGGTGCATTTCTTGGCAAATAAAATCAAGGCGTTTACCAATTGCGCCACCTTTATTTAACAATTGTTTAAATTCGCTAACATGTGCACCTAGGCGATCAATTTCTTCATTTACATCCATCTTTTGGCAAAAAAAGGCAAATTCTTGTTGTAAACGACTATCATTAATTTCGCTTTCACCTAGCACTTCGCTGAGACGTAGCTTAAGTTTTTCACGATAATCATGAGTTATTTGTGCCAAGAGTGGATGAATGTTAAAAATAATTTCTTGAATCTGCGTCAGCCGAGCAGTTAATATGTCCAGCAGTTTATTACCTTCTGATTCTTGTGTTAGTTTAAACTCTTGGAGTAAATCTGTAAAACCCTGCAATATTGGTTCTTGAATTTCCTCAAGATTTAGATTTTGTTGTTTAATTATGCCTGGCATAGCAATAATTTGTGCCGCTGAAACTGGTGCTGGAAATTCGTTGAGCTGATTTATTTGATTAATCAATGCCAAATACTCTTTAAGCAATTCTTGATTGAGATGTAGTTCTTGATTTAATTCTTTGTTATCTTTAAAGAAACATTTAATATCAATTTTACCGCGGCTAATTTGTGAGCTAATTAAGTTGCGCATTAAATTTTCTAAAGGTTTAAATTCGTCAGCTGACTTGATAGTAATGTCCAGAAATCGATGGTTTACTGATTTAATTTCAAGTTGGATGAGTGAAGAATTAATTTGGATTGGTTTTGCGGCATATCCAGTCATACTATAAATCATAATTTTGCTTTCAGGGTTATGTTAAAATACTGTCCAATATTATAGCACAGCAATAATTTTCAACTTTATTCAATGTTTGGTGTTAAAATCTGACTATGTGTTTTTGATGCACTTAATGTTGTGCTTATTTTACAAGTCTGTGGTAATTGGTTGTATTTTGTTTGCATTAGATGTTAATTATGTTTAATGTTATGTGTAATATACGATGGATTATACGTTTAAGGAAGTATGTAATGACAGCAAAAGTAATAGTTTACTCAAAAGAAACTTGCCCATATTGCGTAATGGCAAAGAAACTTTTAAGTGAAAAAGGCGTTAGCGAAATTGAAGAAGTGCGTATTGATTTAGATCCTGCCGCTCGGGATAAAATGATTGAAATTACTGGTCGGATGACAGTTCCGCAGATCTTTATTGCAGATACTCACGTTGGTGGTTTTGATGATTTAGCCAAATTAAGCCGTAGTGGTGATTTGGATAAATTATTAAATAGCTAAACCGCGTTTGAATCTATGTTGAGATAATATCAAATTTTTAAAATGTAATTTATAAAAGGTAGCCTAATGACTGATCAAAATAATCAACCAATTTTTAGTTTAGATAAAATTTTTGTTAAAGATATTTCGCTTGAAGTTCCTCAAGCACCACAAATTTTCTTGAATCGTGAGCAACCAAATATTGAATTAAATATTAGCTTTAATACAACTCAAGTTGAAGATGGCGTTTACCTTACAGTTTTGCATGCAGTAGTTGATGCAAAAATTGGTGAGCAACAAATGTTTTTGATCGAAGTTGATCAAGCAGGAATTTTCCAATTACGTAATATTCCAGCTGATCAAATTGATTTAATTCAAAATATTGAATGTCCAAACATGTTATTCCCGTATTTACGTGAAGCTGTTACTGATTTGACGACTCGTGCTGGTTTCTTGCCTGTGGTTTTGGCGCCAATTAATTTTGCGTTTTTGTATCAACAAAAACAAGCGCAATTAGCCGCACCAAGTGAAACTGTTAATTAATTTAGATTAAAGTTAATTATGCAGATTAACGTATTAGGGGCTGGATCTTGGGGTTCAGCCCTTGCAATTGCTTGTAGCAAAGTTGCGAATGTAACTATTTGGTCACATCAAGTAGAGCATGCGCAGTTTTTGAATGAGAAACGGCATAATCCTAATTATTTGCCCGCGGAGATTTACTTTGCGGATAATGTTAGTTTTAGTTCAGAGTTAGAGCAGTGTTTGGTGGCTGATTTAATAATTATAGCGACGCCGTTAAATGCTATTCGCCAAGTCTTACGCCAAATGAAAACTTTAACGAATCATATTCCAGATTTATTATTGGTTAGTAAAGGATTTGAAGCGCAAACTGGTTTGTTACCACATCAAATTGTTGAGCAGGAATTACCTGGTTTTGAGCGTTATGGTTTATTGATCGGTCCTTCTTTTGCCAAAGAAGTAGCGCTGGCTTTGCCAACAGCAATTAGTTTAGTCGCACCTAAGTTACAGTTTGCTTTAAATTGGATGGGTAAGTTACAAGATATCCAGAATTTTAGAATTTATGCGCACGATGATGTCGTTGGTAGCGAAGTCGGTGCTGCAGTTAAGAATGTTTTAGCTATTGCGGTTGGAATTTCTGATGGGTTACAGTTAGGCTACAATGCACGTGCTGCGTTAATTACACGTAGTCTAAATGAGCTAGCTAGCTTGGTATTAGCGTTGGGTGGTAAGCGTGAAACTATTTACGGGTTAACTGGTATTGGTGATTTAATCCTAACTTGTACTGGTGATTTGTCACGTAATCGTAGTGTCGGCCAAGAATTGGCTTTAGGGCATACGATAGAAGAGATTATAAAAAATTTAGGGCATGTTGCTGAGGGTGTTTCAACCGCACGTGAAATTCATCTTAAGGCTCAATCCTTACAAATTGAAATGCCAATTGTGGCAAGTGTTTATCGAATTATTTATGAACATGCTGATATTAAACAAGAGGTCTTTGGTTTGCTTAGTCGTCAACCAAAGCCAGAATTTTTGAGTGTTTAAATGAAAAAAATAATTGTAATTGCGGCTGTGTATTTAAGCAATTTGGCATACGCTGATTCAGCAGTGCTAACCAATTTCTTGGCGAATGCTAAGACAATTAAAGCTAATTTTAGTCAAACTATTGTGACTGGGAAAAAATCACGAACAACGGTTGGTACGATGGAAATTTCGCGTCCTAATAAATTTCGCTGGGAATATACCCAAGATCAACAGTTAATTGTGAGTGATGCAAAGCAAATTTATTTATATGATAAACCATTACAACAAGTTACCGTCCGCCAACTTGGATCATCGATTGATAAGTCACCTGCCGCAGTTTTGGCTGGTGCCAATGATTTGCAAAGTGGCTATAAGGTTAGCGATAGTACGCTTAAAACTGCTGGTCTAAACTGGGTGAAAATCGAACCAAAATCTAAAAATGATAATAATGGTTTTCAAGTGGTGCTAATGGGGTTTGATAAACAGGGTATGCTAAGTCAAATGCAATTTACTGATAGCTTTGGTAATAAAACAAGTATTAGTTTTAGCAATTTACAAACTGGAATTACAATTCCTGCTAGCGAATACGTATTTACACCACCAGCTGGGGTTGATGTGTTACAAGAGTAATTAACGGCTTTGAGAGTAGAATATGAAGCATAAAGTTAAGCAAATCCATTTTATTGGGATTGGTGGCGTTGGAATGTCTGGAATTGCCGAGGTTTTACATAACCTCGGTTATGTTGTAACTGGGTCTGACGCTGGACAAAGTTATAATACCGAGCGTTTGGTTGAGTTGGGAATTGCTGTGGCGATTGGTCATGAGGCAGCTAATGTTGGTGCTGCAGATGTAATTGTGACGTCAACGGCAATTGATAAAACTAATCCAGAAATTCAGTATGGCATAGAAAAAAGCATTCCGATTGTGCCACGTGCGCGGATGTTAGCGGAGCTAATGCGTTTTAAATATGGAATTGCAATTGCTGGAACGCATGGTAAAACAACTACAACTAGTTTAGCTGCTGAAGTATTAAAAGAGTGTGGCTTAGATCCAACCTTTATTATTGGTGGTAAATTAGCCACAACTGGCTCCAATGCTAAGTTGGGTGATGGCGAGTATTTGGTCGCCGAAGCTGACGAGTCTGATGCATCATTTTTATTTTTAAATCCAATGATTTCAGTGGTAACAAATATTGATTTAGATCATATGGAAACTTATGAACATGATGAAAATAAATTAAAACACGCATTTATTGAGTTTTTGCATAATTTACCATTTTATGGTCGAGCAATTGTTTGTGGTGAAGATAAGCGTATTCAGGAAATTATTCCTTCGATTAATCGCCCAACAACTACCTATGGGCTAAGTGATAAATTTGATATTTATGCTACGGATATAGTAGCTCGTGGTAGCCAGATGCATTATAACGTCCACGTTAAGTGGTTGAATTTAGTTCATCCTATTGTAGTGAATATGCCAGGCTTACATAATGTATTAAATTCGCTCTCTGTAATTGCATTGGCACTAGAGTGTGATGGTAAGTTAGAAGAAATTGCTCGTGGCTTGGCTAATTTCCATGGGGTGGGGCGACGGTGTCAACATTATCCTGAAATTAACCATGCTGGAAAGTCTGCATTGTTAGTCGATGACTACGGTCATCATCCTGTCGAATTGAAGGCAACCTTAAGTGCTTTACGTGGTGCTTACCCAGATAAGCGGATGGTTTTAATTTTTCAACCGCACCGTTATACGCGCACGCGTGATTTATTTGATGATTTTGTATCGGTGTTATCGAATGTTGATCAGTTGATTATAACAGAGGTTTACCCAGCTGGTGAGAAACCAATTGCTTTAGCTGATGGGCGGTCTTTGGTGAGAGCCATTCGCTTGCAAGGCAATGAAAATGCTATTTTTGCGGAAGATATTGACGAGGCTAAGCAGAAATTATTTAATATTTTGCAACAAGATGATTTGGTGGTAACAATGGGTGCTGGTAGTGTTGGTAAATTGCCAGCTATGTTAAGCATCGGTTAAGCTAATACATTTTTAATTGTAATGTGCTTGTGTTAAACGTAAAGCTAATTTTAAAGTGAGATAAAAATGGAATTAACTAAAAAATACGGTAAAGTTGCAGTAGTCATGGGTGGTAATACTACTGAGCGTGAAGTCTCGTTGATGAGCGGGAATGCAATTTTAAAATCTTTGCTTAAAAGTGGTGTTGATGCGTTTAGCTTTGATCCATCGGTTGAGCCAATTGCTAATTTAGTGACTTATGGTTGTGATCGCGCGATTTTAATTATTCACGGTAAAAATGGTGAGGATGGCAAGTTACAGGGAGCTATGGAATATTTAGGTATACCTTATACTGGTTCTGGCGTGATGGCAAGTAGTATTGGTATGGATAAGTACCGGACTAAATTAATTTGGCAAACTCTTGGTGTTCCAGTAGCGAAATCACAATTTATTGAGAAACATCAGTATGTGGCAGCAGAGTTTCAACCACAAGTTAATTTACCAGTGGTTGTAAAACCAGCTGATGACGGCTCAACTCTTGGTTTGAAAAAAGTTTATAAACTAGAAGATTTATCTGCCGCCATTGAGTATGCTTTTGCGGCATCTAATAAGATATTGATTGAAGAAATGGTGATTGGTCCTGAATTTACTGCGACAGTTATTGATGGTAAAGTTTTCCCGATTATCAAAATTGAAGCTCCACAAGGTGAGTATGACTTCGAGAATAAATATTATAGTGATGAAACTAAATATATTTGCCCTTATGATCTTGGTCCATTACAGGCGGAAGTAGAACGTTTAGCATTAATTGCTTACCATGGGATTGGTGCAACTGGTGTTACACGTTCAGATTTTATGCTTAATCAAAATAATGAGATAGTTTTCTTAGAAATTAATACCTTACCTGGTATGACAGGGCATAGTTTAGTTCCTCAGGCAGCAGCAGCGGTAGGTATTGATTTTGATCAATTATGCTTGCTTATCCTTGACGGAGCTGGACTTGGTAAGTAACTTAAGGTACTTGGTTTTTGATAACATTAAACGAAATAATCGCATAGCGTATTTGATTAATTTCTTTAGTGTGATGATTCTGTTGTTCTGTTTCGTGCTGTATACTGTTCAGCATTGGTTCACGGTTAATAGAATTATTATTACAGGCGATATCAAGCATGTGACGCCTGTACAACTATCTTATATTGCACATAATAAATTACATGGTACGTTTTTTACTTTAGATATAGCAGAATTAAAGGATGAATTTCAGTCTTTGCCGTGGGTGCGCAAGGTTTCTTTAAAGCGTAATTTTCCGCATACAATTGTGGTAACAGTCGAGGAGTATAAAGCTATTGCCAGAATAGGTGATGATGCTTTGTTGTCTGATGATGGACAGGTTTTTGGTGCAGCGGATGATAGCTTGGGGCTACCGACATTTTATGTTGATCACAATAACTCGGCTTTGGCATTAAGCAAATATCAGCAAATTCAGGCTATTTTAGTACAACATAATGATAGCATGGTTAGTCTTTGGTTAGATAATCCTAAAATTGCACGCTTTGTAACAGCTAAAAATTTGATGGTGACTATTTGTGATGAAGATTTAACCAGTAAACTGTCTTTATTGAATCGTGATTGGGATAAACTATATCAACTTAATCCTCAATTAAATAGTATTAATTTTTGTTATAAAAACGCTTTAGCAATAAACTCTAAATGATAAAAAGGTGTTAAGATGAGTGGGAAACTGATTTTTAGCTTGGATGTAGGTAGCTCTAAAGTTGTTTCATTAGTTGGTTCTCTTGGTGATCGTGTGAATATTTTAGGTCTAAGCAGCTGTAATTTTGTTAACTCCAAGCGTAACAATGATTTTACGATGATGAGTAATGGTCTGGTGTGTGATATTGAGCGAGCTGGACATAAAATTTCGCAAGCACTCCATGAAGCACAAATTAATGCAGACTGTTCAAGAGGATCGATAATTACTAATATTGCTGGTAATCATCTGCAAAGCTTTAATTCACAAAGCATTCAAGAAATGGGAAGTTTGCCTGTTAATGCAGAAATTATTCGTCTTTTAGTTGAAGATGCTAGGCGAGCAGACATACCAAATACCTTTGAAGTAATTGATTATGAAGTTCAAGAGTATTTAATCGACGGTGAGCATTTAACGGTAAATCCTTTGGATTTGAGCTGTCGTACGGTGGAGTCTAATTTGACTTTGTTTTTGAGCGGCAAGATACCTTTGGCTAATTTGAAAAAAAGTATTCGCCAGAGCTCTTTTGAGATAAGCAAAATTGTTCCAGCTCCGATTTTATCTGCATTAGCGGTGTTAAATGCTGAAGAAAAAGAGTTAGGTTGTTGTGTGATTGATATTGGTGCTGGTACTACCGATGTTGTGGTTTATGAAAGTGGTTTTGTTCGTTATATGATTTCAATTCCAATTGGTGGTGAAGATATTACTCGTGATATTGCGAGCGTATTAAAAGTAGCACGGAATTTAGCTGAAGATTTGAAGCTTACTCATGGAGCTTGTGTGCATCATGCTGGTAAATCAAATGAAGGAATTAGTTTAATTGATCATCGCGGTGAAAGTATCCTAATCTCTCGTAAATTATTGAATGATGTGATTTCTGAGCGGATGAAAGATATTTTACAGATTGTGAAAACTCAATTAAATAACAGTCATCTATATGATATAATCGACTCTGGAGTAGTTATAACTGGTGGCGGAGCATTACTTAATAATGTTAAGGAGTTTGCTGCTAAGTTTTTTGATGTTCAGGTCAGAATTGGGGTTCCACGTTATGAAGGTGATTTCGCCGATATCGTGTGTAATCCTAAATTTAGTACAGCAATTGGCGCTTTATATTTTGCCAATGACTTTATGCTAGATAATAAATATGCCAGTGAATTTAAACCAATTTCAGAACATGGTTCTGCATTAGGCAAGATTAAAAATTTTTTCAAAAATATGTAAAGGGTTAAAGATGAACCATTTCTTTGATGTATCGGATAATGAAAGTAGTTATAGTTTGGCTGAAGTAATGACTCACGAGGGTGAGGTTATTAAGGTCATTGGTGTTGGCGGTGGCGGTTGTAATGCTGTGGATAATATGATGCGCATTGGTATTAAACATGTTGAATATATTTGTGCGAATACTGATGCTAAGGCATTAAGCCGTAATAAAGCTCATCATTTGATTCAACTTGGACATAGTTTAACTCGTGGTCTTGGTGCAGGTAGTGTTCCTGAAGTTGGTAAAAAAGCGGCAATGGAAGATCGTGAGAAATTAGCATCGCTATTAAAAGGTACCGATATGCTATTTATTGCTTCAGGTATGGGTGGCGGCACAGGAACTGGAGCAGCTCCTGTGATTGCAGATATTGCGCGTAGTTTAAATATTTTAACCGTTGGGGTTGTAACGCGCCCATTCCAGTATGAAGGCGAGAAGCGTAGTAAAATTGCTGATGACGGTATTAATGAAATGCGTAAATATGTTGACTCATTAATTGTGATTCCGAATGAGAAGTTGATGACTGAACTGGATGAAGATGTTTCAATGCGTGACGCATTTGCTGCCGCTGATGAAGTTTTACGCGGTGCCGTTGGTGGTATTACAGAAGTAATTAAAACTCCTGGTCTGATTAGTTTGGATTTCGCTGATGTCAAGACAGTTATGTCTGGACGTGGAATTGCGATGATGGGATCTGGTTCAGCAAAAGGCCAACACCGCGCTACTGAAGCGACAGAAAAAGCAATTTATAGTCCGTTATTGGATGATGTTTCATTGGATGGCGCACGTGGTGTTTTGGTTAATATTTCTTCGGCGCCTGGTGCTTTGAAAATGCGTGAATATCATGAAATCATTGGTATGATTCAAGACAAAATTCATCCAGATGCGGACTTTAAGGCTGGAATGGCAGAAGTTGAAGATATGGATGAAGAAGAAATTCGTGTGACTGTGATTGCAACTGGTTTGAATGATTTACAGAGTGTGGAGTCGCAAGTCTTGATGCGTGAAGAAAACGCTACTTTAGATAGTAATAATTCAGCTAATTTTGATGTAGCTGAAACTATTTCTCCAAATAATCAATTTGCTAGTTTTAATAAAAATGCATTCTCAACTCCAGCGTTTTTCCGGAAAAACCGTTCATGATTTATCAACGTACGATAAAAGCACCAATTAACGCAATTGGTGTTGGACTCCATTCTGGTTGTCGTGTATCGTTAACGTTACTTCCTGCTGCGGCTGATCAAGGAATCGTTTTTGTGCGAACTGACTTACCCGGTCAGCCAAAAGTTAAGTGTCATCCATTTCTGATTAATGATACGCGTTTATCGTCAACTTTGGTAGATGAGAATCAGGTTCGAGTTGGAACAATTGAGCATTTGATGTCAGCATTTGCGTGTTTTGGCATTGACAATGTGGTAGTTGAACTATCAGCGCAAGAAACTCCGATTATGGATGGATCGTCGAATTCATTTTTGTATTTGTTAGAGCAAGCTGGAGTTATTGATCAGACGGCTAAAAAGAAATATATTCGAATTAAACAAGAAATTGAAGTTCGCGATGAAAAAGACAATAAATGGGTTAAATTTACCCCTTTTGAAGGCTATAAAGTTAAAATTATCACCGATTTTGGTGGTCATCCAGTGTTTAAGCAAGAATATAGCACTTTTGAAGCTGATTTTGCGAAACATTCGTATATTGAAGAAATTAGCCGTGCTCGTACGTTCGGGTTTATGTATCAAGTTGAACATATGCGTAAAAACGGCTTGGGCTTAGGTGGTAATTTAAATAATGCGATTGTGCTAGATGAAGAAAGTGTCTTGAATGAGGGTGGGTTGCGCTTTCCTGATGAATTTGTCCGGCATAAGATTTTGGATGCGATTGGCGATCTGTATATTGTTGGTCACCAAATAATCGGAGCATTCGAAGGTTATCGTTCAGGCCATGCAATTAATAATCAGTTATTACGTAAGTTACTCAATAATCCTGAGAGCTGGGAGTTTGTAACTTTTAATGATTCTGAGGATGTTCCCTCGAGTTTTCATTATATAAAATAATTTAGTAAGATGTCATTGTGACATCTTTTGTTTTTGGTAGTTTATTATCGGTTGGGTTTTAAAATGAATGCATGTTTTTTTTGTAATAATTTAGGTGGTGAAGTTTTATTTCGCAATGAATTGTATCGAATTATTTTAGTCGACGATGCCAACTATCCTGGTTATTTGCGGGTGGTTTTGAATCAACATTTTAAAGAGTTAACAGATTTATCTACCGAAGATAATTTAACTATTTATGCTGCAGTGGTTAAATGTGAGCAAATTTTGCGTCAGTTATTTAAACCTGAAAAAATTAATTTGGCGAGCTTTGGTAATTTGACACCACATGTACATTGGCATATTATTCCACGGTTTACTGTAGATAGACACTTCCCAAATCCAACTTGGGGTGAGGTCATGAATCCTGTCTATGTGCCTAGTTCAGATACTTTACTAGCTCAACAAAACCTAATTCAACAATTTCACTCTTTATTTTTAGCGTAGGTAATTATGCACGAATTTGTACATTTGCGGCTGCATACGGAATTTTCTGTTACTGATGGTATATTGCGGATTAAGGGCGTGATTAAGCAAGCGGTTGATCACAAGATGTTAGCTTTGGCTCTGACGGATCGACATAATATGTTTGGTCTAGTCAAATTTTATAGTGGCTGTCGTTCTAAGGGTATAAAGCCTATTTTAGGTAGTGAGGTGAATGTTCAGTGTGAAGAATTTAATTATCGTGTGATTTTGTTAGCTAAAAATCTTGTCGGTTATCGACAAATTTGTGATTGGCTGACGCGCTCTTATGTTGAAAATAAGATTGTCGATGTGCCGCACATTAAAGAAGAGTGGTTACTTGATGATGGTCTTCAGTCTGATGTGATTGTACTTTCTGGTGGTGTTTTTGGTGATATAGGCAAATTATGCAAACAGCGTAAATTTGTTGAAGCAAAAACAAAAGCAGCGCGCTGGCAAGCTTGCTATACAGATAATTACTTTTTAGAATTACAGCGTTTTCAACGTGAAGAAACTAATGAATTAATTGAATTATCTGTGCAAATTGGTAGTGAGATTGGTATTCCAGTAGTTGCGACTCATCCGATTCAATTTGCTAAGCCAGATGATTATGTGGCACATGAAGTGAGAGTTTGTATTGCCGACGGCGAGATGTTAGATGATGGTGGTCGTCAACCTAAATATAGCCAAGATCAGTACTTTAAATCTGTGGCGGAGATGAATGAGTTGTTTAGTGATATTCCTGCTGCAATTCATAATAGCGTCGAAATCGCGCGTAAATGTAATTTGGAAATTACCTTAGGTAAGTATTTTTTACCAGATTTTGCTACGCCAAATGGTGAGCCTCTGGAAGAGTATTTATCTGTTTTAACTCATGCTGGGCTTGATCAGCGTATGCTAGAATTATTTCCAGAGGAACAAAAAAGATCCAGTGAAGAACATACTTATCGTTCGCGCTTGGAACTTGAGATTGAAACTATTATTCAGATGGGATTTGCTGGTTATTTTTTAATTGTTGCTGATTTCATCATTTGGGCGAAGCAAAATAACGTCCCAGTTGGACCAGGACGTGGTTCTGGAGCTGGTTCGTTGGTAGCATTTTCACTTGGAATTACCGATATTGATCCGTTACGCTATAGTTTACTTTTTGAGCGTTTTTTGAATCCAGAGCGCGTGTCGATGCCAGATTTTGATATTGATTTTTGTCAAGAAACCCGGGAAAAAGTAATTCACTATGTGCAAGATAAATATGGTGCTAATGCAGTATCACAAATTGCTACTTTTGGTACGATGACTTCTAAAGCGGTAATTAAAGATGTTGGGCGTGTTCTTGGTTTGCCTTATGGCTTATGTGATTCATTATCGAAATTAATTTTAAATACTCCTGCCAAAAGTTATGGTTTACTTGAGGCTTATGATGAATTCCCTGAACTTAAGCAACGTATTGATAATGCTGATGATGAAGTGCGGCGCTTATGGGATATGTCTCTGCAATTAGAAGATGTGACTCGTAACGTAGGTAAGCACGCAGCAGGGGTTTTGATCGCTCCGAGTAAATTATCTGATTTTTGTCCACTTTATCTTGCTGATGGAATGCAGACTTCACAATTAGATAAAGATGATGTGGAATCAATTGGTCTAGTTAAGTTTGACTTTTTAGGGCTACGTAACCTGACGATTATTTTGGAAGCGGTCAAAAATATTGCCAAGTTACACGGGAAAGAATTGCATCTTTCTAATTCAGAATTTGATGATCCATATGTGTATAAATTGTTGCAGGCAGGAAATACTTCGGCGGTGTTCCAGCTAGAGTCGCAGGGAATGAAGCGCTTATTGGTTAAATTAGAGCCAAGTCGTTTTGAAGATATTATTGCGGTTTTGGCATTATATCGTCCAGGCCCTCTTGGCTCAGGGATGGTAGATGACTTCGTTAAGCGTAAAAAAGGTGAGGCCGAAATTGATTATTTTCATCCAGATTTACGTGAATCACTTGATCCAACCTACGGGGTAATTGTATACCAAGAGCAAGTGATGCAGATCTCGCAGATCATCGGTGGTTATACACTGGGTGGTGCGGATTTATTGCGTCGTGCGATGGGTAAAAAGAAAAAAGAGGAGATGGATAAACATCGTGCCTTATTTACCGATGGTGCGTTGAAAAAAGGTTATGAGGCTGCACTAGCAGAAAAGCTTTTTGATCTGATGGCGATGTTTGCTGAATATGGATTTAATAAATCACATACTGCCGCCTATGCGGTAATTTCTTATCATACTGCATATTTAAAGGCTTATTATCCAGCATGTTTTATGGCGGCAACTCTTTCCTCAGAGTTGGATAAAACCGATAAACTCTATGAATTTTATCAGGATTGCTTGGCTAATGATTTGATTGTTTTACCACCAGATATTAATCAATCATATTATCGTTTTACACCAGTTGCGATTGAACAAAAAGATAAAGTTGAATATGGCATTCGTTATGCCTTGGGTGCAGTTAAAGGGCTTGGGCAAAATGTCGTCGATGTTATTGTGAATGAGCGAGAGAAGAACGGTAATTTTATTGATTTAATTGATTTTTGTCGGCGAGTTGACAAAAAAGTTATGAATAAGCGCACGCTTGAGAATTTAGTTAAAGCCGGGTGTTTTGATAGTATTGAGTCAAATCGAGCATATTTATTTCGTAATTTAAGCAAAATTATGGAGCATATTGAACAAGAGCGAGTTAACGAAAATCAAGGATCACTATTTGATGTGTTTGCTGGTGATGAGGCGCAGAATATTCAGCAAATTAACTTGGATTCATATCCGGAGTTTACTTTAAAAGAACAACTCACGCTAGAAAAACAAGCGATTGGTTATTATTTGACGGCAAGCTTATTTGATGAATATCATGATATCGCCAAAAAATTAGAAATAATGCCATTAAGCAAATTTAATACCGAAGATGAAGACATTCAAGAAATTATTAACGCGCGTTATGCTAAACTTAAACCAAAGGTTTTGATTGCAGGAATCATTAATTATATGGGTTCGCGTCCTACCCGAAAAGGCGGCAAAATTGCTTTTATTCGAATTGAAGATGCTAGTGGTGAACTTGAGTTTGTAGTATTTAATGATGAGTTTGAGAAATACAAGCATTTATTTAAAATTGATGAACTAGTTTTTGTCGAGGGTGAAGTTATTTATGACTCATTCCGTAATGAAGTTAAAGTTAATGCTAGTCAAGTTTTTCAATTAGATGAAGTTATTCAAAACCGAGTTAGCTCTGTAGAGCTAAGTTTTAACTCTCAGCATGATTGGAATAAAATAAAGACAATTTTACAGTTATCTGTGGATGGCTCGAGTAGCGTTAAGTTAAATTATGCGAATTCTCACGCTGAATGTAGTTTAGTTTTGGGGGATTCTGCCAGATTTAGTCCGAATTATGCGAATTTAGAACAACTAAGTGATATAGTTGGAAAAACTCACTGGAGACTGCAGTTAAATAGGGTATAATAATGACTTTGTAAATTATTTTTGTTGAATTATTTGGATTAAGTATGAGTCAAGCCATAAATATTGTGATTTTAGCTGCTGGTCAGGGCAAACGTATGAATTCCGCGTTGCCAAAAGTGCTACATAAGATTAGCACCAAGCCAATGTTGCAGCGAGTGATTGAAACTGCCGCGTTATTAAAGCCAAGTAAATTGGTGGTGGTTTATGGGCATGGTGGGGAACAAGTACAGGGCGCAATGAATCAAGTTTTTGGCGCAGGAGTAATTACTTGGGCTCATCAAGATCGTCAGCTTGGAACTGGACACGCGTTAAAATGTGCTCTGCCATACTTAGATCAAAGTGGTTTAACGTTGGTATTATACGGTGATGTTCCGTTGATCAATGTTGCAACATTGGAGCAAATGTTAGCTAAGTACCAACAAAATTTGGTAGTGCTAACGGACAAAGTTGATCAGCCACATGGTTATGGACGAATTGTGCGTGATGCTAATGGTAAAATTGTACGTGTTGTTGAAGAAAAAGATGCTACTTCAGCTGAGCGGTTAATTAATGAAATTAATACTGGTTTTTATCTGCTGCCAAATCAATATCTACCTCAATGGTTAGATAATTTATCCAATAATAACAGTCAAGGTGAATATTACCTGACCGATGTAGTTGAGTTGGCTGATAAGCAAAATATTGCAATTGATTATGTTTTAGCGGCGCAGTCTTATGAAGTGCTAGGTGTGAATAATAAATTGCAACTTGAACAGTTGGAGCGTTTTTATCAAATTATTCAAGCGAATAAGTTGCTTGAGGCTGGGATTACTTTGTATGATAAACAGCGAATTGATGTACGTGGTAGTCTAACTGCGGGGAGTGATTGCTCAATTGACGTGAATTGTATATTTGAGGGTGCGGTTATATTGGGTAATAATGTTCAAATCGGAGCTGGGTGCCATTTAAAAAATGTGACGATTGCGAATAATGTTACAATCAAAGCTTATTCAATTTTGGAAGATGCTGTGGTTGCCGATGGTGTGCAAATTGGTCCGTATGCACGATTACGTCCAGGCAGTAATTTGGCTGAAAATAGTCATGTGGGTAATTTTGTTGAAATAAAAAATAGTTCGGTAGGGATAGGTTCTAAGGTGAACCATCTGACGTACATTGGCGATGCTCAAATTGGTAATCAAGTCAATGTTGGTGCTGGTAGTGTTACTTGTAATTATGACGGTAAGAATAAATTTAAGACTATAATTGGTGATAATGTGTTTGTCGGTTCTGGCACTATGATGGTTGCGCCAGTGACCATCAATAATGGAAGTTTAATCGGAGCTGGTTCGGTAATCACCAATGATACCCCAGCAAATGAGTTAACCGTTGCACGAGCAAAACAAGTTACGGTTGATGGTTGGCTTAAAAGCAATAAAAAATAAGGAATGGTTATGCGTATTAAAAATTTAGCTAGTTTGCTTGGCTTGGCAGCAGCTATGACGGGTTGTGGTCTATTTGGGCCAACTTATTCTAAACCGAATACAGATGATCCACAGTCTTTCCCTAGCCGTGATATTCTAGCAGTAACTGAAAGTGCTAATTTACCAGCGATGGCGTGGTGGAAATCATTTAATGACCCACAATTAAATCAATTAATTGAGAGTGCATTACGCAATAACAATAATATTCAGGCTGCGATTGGTAATATTGTAGCGGCGCAGGGACAATTACGTTCGGTGCAATTTGCATGGATTCCAACGGCTACTGCTAATGCTGCTTACAGCAGTAAAAGCTTTATTGGTGAGGGTTATAATTTTGCTGGGACTCCATCTTATTCATTGAATATATTCCAACAAATTCGCTCGCAACAGTATGCTGAAGCTAATTATCAAGCTGTTCGTGCTGCCAAAGATACGGTGCGTTTAAGCGTAATTAGTCAAACGGCAACAGGTTATTTTACTTTGCTGGGTCAAGATTACCAATTGCAATTGCAAAAACAATTAGTTAGTGACTTGAAAGCATTGCTTGATTTTGCACAAATTGAGTACAAAGCTGGATATTTCTCGTTGTATACAGTACAAAGTTATCAACAACAATATGATTCTGCTTTAGCGCAAATTCCAATTATTGAGAATAATATCGTTGCTTCGCAGAATGCATTACGTGTTTTATTAAATCAAAACCCAGGTGATATTAAACGTGGTTTGAAATTCACTGAGCTGAATAGTTATGGTGTAATTCCTGCTAATATCCCATCGACAGTATTAAGAAATCGCCCAGATGTTCGTCAATCTGAACAACAATTGATGGCGGCAAATGCAAATATTGGAGTTGCAACTTCAACTTTCTTCCCAAGCATTAGTTTAACAGGTACTACAGGTGGAACTGCGGCTTCTTCATTAAGTGGTTTATTCCAACCTGGTTCTGATTATTGGGTGCAAGCGGCTGGTGTTGCGATGCCAATCTTGAACTTTGGGATTTATGGTCAAATTCAAACGGCTAAAGGTCAATATTATGAAGCTTACTATAATTATTTGAATACAGTGCGTTCTGCATTTGCTGCAGTAGATAATGATTTGTCGGCACATCAACAATTGACTGTAAGTTTGAAAACTCAAATTGAAGGTTATAATAGTAGTAAATTGGCATATAAATTAGCTGAATCCAGCTATACTCAGGGCTTGTATAGTAAGCCTCAGTTATTGCAAAATGCAGTAACAATGGATCAATCAGCATTGGTTGTTCAGCAAAGCAAATTGCAACAATTAGGCACGATTGTACAGTTGTATCAGGATTTAGGTGGTGGTTATAGCTATCATAATTTTGAAAGCACCAATAAATTTGGTGACGGACATGATTGGGATTAAAAAGGATTTATGAGCGATGCAAAATAGAATAAGTGGTAAAACGGTTTTAATTACAGGTGCAAGTTCTGGAATTGGTGCTGCTTGTGCTAAAGAATTTGCGCGCTATGGTGCTAATTTAGTTTTAGCCGCCCGTCGTGTCGAGCGTTTGGAACAACTTAAAGATGATTTGCAACATGAGTTTGATGTTAAAATTTTTGTGATTGGCATGGATGTAACTAACTCGAAACAAGTTGCAACCGCGCTCAATCATTTGCCAGACGCAATTCAGCAGATTGATATTTTGATTAATAATGCTGGGTTAGCCTTGGGTTTAGATACTTTGGTCGAAGATGATGTCAGTAATTGGGAAACCATGATTGATACTAATATCAAGGGTTTTCTAGCGGTTTTACGTATTGTTAGCAAACAGATGGTAAAACAAAAAAGTGGGCATATCATTAATATTGGCTCGGTAGCTGGTGTTGAATCTTATGCTAAAGGTGGTGTTTATTGCGCAACCAAACACGCGGTACATGCAATTAGCCAAAGCTTACGTGAAGAAATGGTTGAGCATGGTGTTAAGGTTAGTGAAATACTTCCTGGTGCAGTTAATACCGAATTTAGTAAAGTACGGTTTCATGGTGATGATGAACGCGCTCAAAGTGTTTATCAAGGGTTTGAACCATTGGTTGCGGAAGATATTGCTGAGTTAATTGTTTATAATGCAAATCTTCCATATCGTGTAAATTTGGCAGAATGCTTGGTTTTAGCTGGTGCGCAATCGCGAGCAACCAAAATTCATCGTCAAATTTAGCGAATTGTAATCAGTAGCGCAAACAGGCGGTTTCTTGAGACTGCCTGTTTGTGTTTATATATAAGTGAGTAAATATGACTCTGTTAGAGTGTCTTTCTGCAGTTGTTATTGCTACTTATTAAGCCTAATTTAATAGGCATAACACTCAGAAAGGAAATTAAATGAGTATTAGTTTTAGTGATTTTAACCTTAGCGCGGAGATGGTTGCCGCATTAGCCGAAAAAGGCTTTACAAATCCAAGTCCAATTCAGGCCTTGGTGATTCCTGAATTTTTACGTGAAAAAGCCAATATTATTGGTCAAGCACAAACTGGAACTGGTAAGACTGCAGCGTTCAGTATTCCAATTATTGAAACAATTACTAAAAGTGGTTCAATAAAAGCGATTGTTTTGACGCCAACCCGTGAATTAGCGGTACAGGTTTGTGAAGAAATGTATTCATTGATTGGTAAACGTGATTTACGTATTTCTGCGGTATATGGTGGTGCATCGATTGAGAATCAAGTGCGTAACATCAAACGTGGTAGCGATATCATTGTTGGGACACCTGGTCGTGTAATGGATTTAATGGATCGTGGCGTAATTAATTTACGCGACCTAGAGTTTTTTGTTCTTGATGAGGCTGATGAAATGTTAAACATGGGCTTTGTTGATGATATTGAAAAGATTTTACAAACAACGAATCCTGAGAAAAAAATGTTGTTCTTCTCAGCAACGATGCCAAGTTCAATTTTGCAAATTGCTAAAAAGTACATGGGGCAATTTAAAACGCTTAAAGTTGAAAACAAAGAAGTTACAACTAAATTAACTGAACAAATTTATTTTGAAGTGCGTGAAACTGATAAGTTTGAAGCTCTGTGCCGCGTTTTGGATTTTGAACAAGATTTCTTTGGAATCATTTTTTGCCGTACTAAAATTGAAGTTGATGAAGTTAGTAAACATCTTAAAAACCGTAGTTATGCGGTGGATTCTTTACACGGTGATATTACTCAATCGCAACGGACAAAAACTTTGGCTGAATTCAAAGAAAAAATCGTTAATATTTTGGTCGCAACTGATGTTGCCGCACGTGGTATTGATGTGAATAACTTAACTCACGTGATTAATTATTCAATTCCGCAAGAAGCTGAATCATATGTACATAGAATTGGTCGTACTGGTCGTGCAGGACAAAAAGGGATTGCGATTACTTTTGTAACTCCTCGTGAAATGTCACGCTTAGGTATGATTAAGAAAGTTGCTAAAGCAGACATTAAAAAGCAAGAAGTTCCACAAATTAAAGATATCATCAACGCTAAAGTTGAATATTTACAAGCTTGTTTGAGTGAAATTGTTGCCGAGAAAGATTATGATAGTTACAATTTCTTGGCTAAGAAAATTTTGGCGGATAATCAACCTGAAGTTGCTTTGGCGGCGTTGTTGCGTCATCAATATCAAGATGAGTTCTTGCCTGAGAGCTATGCTAAAATTGAGCAAAGCCGTAGTCAAGTATCGGGTGATAATGTGAAATTATTTATTGGCTTAGGTAAAATTGATGGAATGAATCCTCGCGCATTATTGGATGTTTTGCATCAAAATTGTAAAACACCAGGGCGTAAAGTGCGCGATATCCGTATCTTGGAGAAATTCTCTTTTATCACAGTGCCACTAGATGAAGCTGAAATTATTATGCGTAAATTGAATCAAAAAAATAAACGCATGGTAGAAGTTGCTAAGAGTTAATTTTAGTTAATTCAACGATAAAATAAGCACAGATTAAACCCTGTGCTTATTTTCATTTCAACTACTTAGATATGGTAAAATCTTGGGTTAAGACATATTTTAGTGTGATTAATTAAAGTGGCATGGTCAGTAGAAAACTAATTAAATTTAGCATGCTTAGATTCTAAAAATAGTTAGAAAAAGGTTTATTAATGAGTAAAGAGCAACCCCCTGTAATTCATTCTTTTGCTAGTGAAGTTGTTAATATCAATATTGAAGAGGAAATGAAACAGTCCTATCTTGATTATGCGATGAGCGTAATTGTGGGACGTGCATTACCTGATGTGCGCGATGGTTTAAAACCAGTACACCGCCGCGTACTATTTTCAATGTATGAAGTTTCCAATGATTGGAATAAACCTTACAAAAAATCAGCAAGGATTGTCGGGGATGTGATGGGTAAGTATCACCCACATGGTGATTTAGCTATTTACGATACGATTGTGCGGATGGCGCAGCCTTTCTCCCTACGTTATATGTTAGTTGATGGGCAGGGTAACTTTGGTTCTGTCGATGGTGATCGTGCGGCGGCAATGCGTTATACCGAGATGCGCATGTCTAAAATTGCACATGAAATGTTAGCTGATATTGATAAAGAAACGGTTAACTTTGGTCCAAATTATGATGGTTCTGAGCATGAGCCTTTGGTCTTGCCAACTAAGATTCCTAATTTATTAGTTAATGGAGCTACTGGGATTGCGGTTGGGATGGCAACTAATATGCCACCACATAATTTGAGTGAAGTAATTGATGCTTGTTTGGCATTACTTGCGAATCCAGAAATTACACTTGAAGAGATCATTGAAATTATTCCCGCGCCAGATTTTCCAACGGCAGGAATTATTTTTGGGATAAAAGATATTCATCAGGGTTACCGTACTGGTCGCGGTCGAGTAATTATGCGCGCACGCACGCATTTTGAAGAAATCGGCAATTCGCGTGAGGCGATTGTTATTGATGAGCTACCGTACCAAGTTAATAAAGCCAAATTATGTGAACGGATTGGCGAACTAGTTAAAGAAAAATTGGTTGAAGGTATTAGCGAGATTCGTGATGAATCGGATAAATCAGGGATGCGCGTGGTAATTGAGTTACGTCGCAATGAAAATGCAAGCGTTATTCTCAATAACTTATATAAATTAACTCAAATGCAAGATAGCTTTGGGATTAACATGGTGGCATTGGTGAATGGCCAACCACGTTTATTAAATTTGAAATCAATTATTGAAGAATTTATTTACCACCGTCGTGAGGTTGTTACACGCCGTACAGTATTTGAGTTACGCAAAGCCAAAGAGCGTGGACATACGTTGGAAGGTTTGGCAATTGCTCTAGCTAACGTGACTGAAATGATTGAAATTATCAAATCTTCAATGACACGTGGTGAAGCTAAAACTCGTTTGATGGCTCGTAGTTGGGAATCAAGCTTAGTTTTATCGATGATGGAACGTGTTGATGTAGCGCAGGTGCGTCCAGATAACTTGGAACCACAATTTGGTTTACATGGTACAAATTATTTCTTATCAGATGCACAAGCACAAGCAATTCTAGAAATGCAGTTACAACGTTTAACTGGTCTTGAACAAGATAAAATCACTAAAGAATATCAAGAAATCATGGATTTGATTATTGATTTGATTGATATTTTAAATCGTCCAGAACGGGTTAATCAAATTATTTCTGATGAAATGTTGGCTATCAAACAACAGTTCGGTGATGCACGTCGCTCGGAAATTCAATTTGATTCTGCCGATATTAACATGGAAGACTTAATTAAACCACGTGATATGGTGGTGACATTATCTAAAGAAGGTTATGTAAAAACTCAAGCGGTTGATGAATACCGTACCCAAAAACGTGGTGGGCGTGGTAAAACTGCGGCGTCAACTAAAGAAGACGATTTTATCCAAAATTTATTTACTGCGCATACACATGATTATGTGTTGTGCTTCTCGACTTTGGGTCGGATGTATTGGTTAAAAGTGTATAATTTACCTGAGGGCAGCCGTACTACGCGTGGTCGTCCAATTGTTAATTTATTGCCGTTACAGGTTGATGAAAAAATTACCAATATTCTACCAGTTAAAGAATTTAGTGAAGATCAATTTATCTTCATGGTGACTGAACAAGGTATTGTTAAGAAGACTGATTTGGCGGCATTTGCCCGTCCAAATGCGCGTGGAATTATTGCGATTAACTTGGATGAAGAAGATAAATTGGCTGGTGTCGCTTTGACTAATGGTAAACATGAAATTATGTTGTTCTCGGACGGTGGTAAAGCTGTGCGGTTTAACGAAGAAGAAGTTCGTGGTATGGGACGCCAAGCTCGTGGAGTTAAAGGTATTAAACTGGGCAAAGATTGCAAAGTTGTTGCATTATTGACGACAGATGATATTAAAGCGAATGTGTTAACTGCGACTGAAAATGGTTATGGTAAACGCACCACGGTTGAAGAGTATCGTTTGGCATCGCGCGGTACCCAAGGGGTAAAAGCAATTGGTGAATCAGTGCGTAATGGTAAGTTAGTTGCTGCCAAATTAGTTGCTGACGGCGATGAAATTATGTTGATTACAACTGGTGGTGTATTGATTCGAACCAAAGTTGATAGTATTCGTGAGACGGGTCGTTCGGCTCAAGGAGTTAAATTAATTGATTTAGGTAATGATGAGAAATTAGTTGACCTAGAGAAAGTAATTGAGACCGAGGCTGATGATGATCAAGATACTAATGTTTCATTGGTATAGCCATTCCTAATTTAAAACCCCATACCATTGGTATGGGGTTTTATGCTGCGTATTCTAAATATTTTACTGATTATTAAAATACAGACAAGAATGATGATTTTTAAATTTAGCATATTTGAAAATAGGTTAAATTAATTATACTTATAAGGTGATGAATTGAGATGACTACAAAATTTTTACCATTTGCCTTGCCAGATATTGGCGAAGAGGAAATAAATGAAGTTGTAAATACTTTACGCTCGGGGTGGGTAACCACAGGTCCAAAAACTAAACAATTTGAAGAAGAGTTTGCCAAGTATATCGGTGGTAATGTTGAAGCGATTTCAGTTAATTCAGCAACAGCTGGGCTACATTTAGCACTTGAAGCCTGTGGCATAAGTTACGGTGATGAGGTAATTATTCCAACACTAACTTTTACTGCAACTGGTGAAATTGTGCGTTACTTAGGAGCAGATCCAATTTTTGTCGATTGTGATCTAGACACATTGTGTATTGATGTCGCACAAATTGAAAGTAAAATTACCGCAAAAACTAAAGCGATTATTCCAGTGCACATGGCTGGATTAGCCTGTGATATGGAGGCAATTCTAGTCATTGCCAAAAAGCATAATTTACGTGTAATTGAAGATGCTGCACATACTTGTCCAAGCAAAATTAATAATGTCATGATTGGTCAACATGACTCTGATGCGATTGTGTATAGTTTTTATGCTACCAAAACAATTACTACTGGTGAAGGTGGCATGATTGTGACCAAAAATGCCGAGTTGGCAAAACGCTGTAAAATTATGCGCTTGCATGGAATTAGTCGTGATGCATTTGATCGTTACACGTCAACCAAACCAGCTTGGTTTTATGAAATTGTTGCCCCTGGTTATAAGTATAATTTAACAGATATTGCCAGTAGCTTAGGATTGTGTCAGTTGGCTAAAGCTGATCGCTTTCAGGCACGCCGTCAAGCTATGGCGGAGCGTTATTTAGTTGAATTAGCAGATTTGCCAATTAAACTACCACCACGGATTAAAAATCCTGCAACCGACCTACATTCATGGCACTTATTTTGCTGTCAATTGACAACTACTAAAATCAGTCGCGATGAATTTATTCTGGCGATGAGTGAACTGGGGATTGGTACTTCGGTGCACTTTATTCCTTTGCATTTACAACCATATTGGCAAGAACGCTATAATTTATTACCTGAGCAATTTCCTAATGCGAGTCAATATTTTAACTGTGCGGTTAGTTTACCACTGTATACTAAGATGACTGATGATGATCAGACACTGGTTATTGCAGCGGTACGGCAGATTTTGCTCGGTCTATAGTGAGCTAATGTGAAAATAAAACGCTTATTTGATTTAATCTGTGCCTTAGTTGGATTAATTGTTTTATCGCCAATTTTGGTGGTAATCATGTTGCTAATTAAATTTACCTCATCAGGGCCAATATTTTTTCGCCAAACGCGAGTTGGGCAATATGAAGAATTATTTCAAATACATAAATTTCGCACGATGGTGGTTAATGCTGAAGCGCGTGGTTTGAAAATTACAATTGGACGTGATCCAAGAATTACTCCAATTGGCCATTTTTTACGTAAAACCAAACTTGATGAATTACCACAATTGATTGATGTGGTTTTAGGCAAGATGTCATTAGTTGGGCCACGTCCAGAAGTGCCTGAATATATTCAATACTATTCAGATAAAATGCGCGGAATTATTTTTAGTGTACGTCCAGGGATTACAGACTGGGCCTCGATTAAAATGATTGATGAGAGTGAAATTTTAGCGCGTGCAAGTGATCCACAACATGCGTATATTCAACAAATTCTTCCTGAAAAATTATCTTATGCTGCACGTTATGTTCAGACGCGCAGCTTAAAATTAGATATTTATTTAATTCTATTAACCATAGGTAAGATTTTTACTCGTTAAGCAAGAGAGAAGTTTAATTATGTTGCAGATTCTAAAAGATAAAATTGCTTATTTATTTAAGTGGGAAATTTTAGCATTGCTAGTTGTGGATTGTTTATTATTGCCATTAGCATTATTTACTGCAGTTTGGTTACGACTTGGTGCGGAGTGGGATCCTAAAATTACACCGCATATTTGGATTTTCTTTAGTCTACCATTATGGACGGTGCCAATTTTTATTCAGTTAGGTTTATATCGCGCAATTATTAAATTTCTTGATGATGCAGTGGTTTATATTGTCTTCATGGGTGTAACTGCTTCGGTTTTAATTTTGACAGTATTTATTTACTTTAGTCATGCATCAGCATTTCCGCGCACCGCAATTATTATTTACTGGTTATTTGCTTTAGCATATATTGGTGGTAGTCGGTTTATGTTACGCGGTGTATTGCGTAAAATTGGTTATAATGCAAATGCAAAATCAGTGGCGGTATATGGCGCTGGTAGTGCTGGGGTTCAATTGGTAAGTTCTTTGGTTCATGGTTTTGAATATGCACCAATGTTTTTTATTGATGATGATGAAAAGAAATGGCACACAACAATTCGTGGTATTAAAGTTTATGCACCTCATGAATTGGCTAAAGCAAGTGAATTGTATAATATTGAGCAAGTATTATTGGCAATTCCATCGGTTGCGGTGAGTCGTCGACGTGAGATTATTCAAGCTATTGAAAACTGTTCCTTGTATGTTAAAACTTTGCCGGGTATGTCTGCAATGGTCAGTGGCGAAGTAAAATTCTCCGACATTAAAGATGTTGAAATTGAAGACTTGCTTGGGCGTTTACCCGTACCTGCGAATCAAGATTTATTGACTAAAAACATTGTTAACAAAGTAGTTCTGGTAACAGGAGCAGGTGGGTCAATTGGTAGTGAGTTAACTCGACAAATTGCGAATTTACGTCCGCAAAAATTAATTCTGTTGGATTCTTCGGAGTTTGCATTATACACAATTGAGCAAGAGTTACGTATTCATTATGCGTATATCAATGTGAGTGTTATTTTGGGTAATGTTACACATGCTAGAATGGTTGAAGATGTGTTACATAAGTACCGCGTTAATACAATTTACCATGCTGCAGCCTATAAACACGTCCCTATGGTTGAGGCTAATCCGCTCTCTGGTTTAGAAAATAATGTTTTAGGAACTTACGTTGTGGCACAAGCCGCATTGAATGCTAAAGTCGACAATATGGTGCTAATTTCAACCGATAAAGCGGTTCGTCCAACTAATGTGATGGGAGCTTCAAAACGCTTGGCGGAGTTGACACTACAGGCATTTGCCGATCATTCTGGTCATACGGTTTATAACATGGTGCGTTTTGGCAATGTCTTGGGCTCATCGGGTTCAGTGGTGCCCTTATTTAAACGCCAGATTAAAGCTGGTGGCCCAATTACGGTAACACATCCAGATATAATCCGTTATTTTATGACGATCCCCGAAGCTGTTGAGTTAGTCATACAAGCTGGGAATATGGCTAAGGGTGGTGAGGTATTTGTTTTGGATATGGGTGATCCAGTTAAAATTGTTGATTTAGCGAAGAAGATGATTTATTTAAGTGGCTTTACTGTACGTGATTTTGATAACGTTGATGGCGATATTGAGATTAAATTTACTGGATTGCGTCCAGGTGAAAAATTGTATGAAGAATTACTTATTGGTGATAATCCATCACAAACTGAGCATCAGAGGATTATGAAAGCGAATGAGAAATTTATTAAATTAGATGAGCTGAATCCTAAACTTGCACTGTTGCGGGATTTTGTGCAGAGTGGTGAATCAAAGCATGCACTTTCATTACTGCAGGAGTTAGTTCATGAGTATAAACCAGCACTTAACTAGGACCTTGAATTATGCGAGTATTTAAGTAATTATTTATAGTTTGTCTATTTTAATATAAAGCACACCGATTTTGGTGTGCTTTTATTTATTCAATGCATTAGTTTAATGGAATTAATTGACTACACAAATTTGGATTATTCGGGTAATATAAAGAGCAAATTGGTTGTAAGAAACTATTGGCGGTGTAACCTATTCCCTGTACCTGTAATGCCCAGAGCATCGTTCCAGCACCACCTGCTTTAGCTGCGGTGCTAACTAAATCTACAGCTTTGCTTGGTGTCAAGATATTGCCGCCCCAAGCTTCTGGTGGCACTTCAATTCCTTGATAAACTGGACCGTTAAAGATTGATTTATACGCCAATAATGCAGCGGATGGATCATAACATGCAGCGGTTCCAGTTGGGCATTTCGTACCTGTTGGTGTATAAACTCCAGCATCATACGACATTAAATAAATCTCATTAAATTTGTTACCAACTTGTTTTAATGGATTCACCCAAATTCCAGAGTTAGCCCCAACAGGGCCATATTTGCTGGTTGGGTAATTAACGGTACCATAGGCACCAATTGACCAAACCGCGGCT
Organism: uncultured Neisseria sp.; assembly: GCA_964652705.1. Classification (GTDB taxonomy): domain Bacteria; phylum Pseudomonadota; class Gammaproteobacteria; order Burkholderiales; family UBA11063; genus Aquella. Next base: position 2,400 of record CAZZAV010000001.1, on the reverse strand, counting down.
GATAAAGTCATACCTGGGCGAATTGTGTCTAGACCAGCACGAAGTTGCGTAATGATATTGATTAATGGCGCATCGGTTGGGCAACTTAGTTGCGCTGTATTTAGATTTGAACAACCTCCACCAGATGGCTCAAAATCAAGATCAATTCCGTCTAGCCCTAAGTCTTTGACAATTCCAATTAAGGCAGGTACATTTATTTTTGCAAAGTTTTGGTAGGTTGCACCACCAACGGAGAGTAAAATTTTTTGTCCTTTTGCTTGTGCAATTCCTACTGAAGCTTTAACTAAACTAAATGCAGGGGTAAAATCTAGACCTGTCCCACTAAAGCTACCACTAGTGTAGCTTGCATCTGGTTTGGCAAATGCAATTGGTATGGTATTAACATATCCAGGAATTACAGCTAAGGAATATGTTTCAGGAGTCCAAGTGGCTCTTGCCATCCAAGTTTCATAATAACCTACAATTTTTCCAGCTGGAGCAGGTGCCTTAGTAATAGCGATATTTACTACTTTTCCACTACTGGTACTTACACTTACTGGAGTAACTAAATCATATTTTGAACTGAGCTTAAGGTTGAAAATTAAATTGTCACTATTCAACACACTTAACTGTGTATTGCCATTTGCCGCAGTAAAGCTGTTGAATGTGTAATTGGCGCTATCGGTTAAAAGTATAGTTGCGGTGTCTCCACTTTCTAATCCTGTAATATTTAAGGTAATAGGTATGATACCACTATTAACCTTAGTTAAATTAATTGTTCCAACATTATTTGTACCACCAGCAACTACATTAACAGTTTGTTTTAATGGTGCGTAATAAGTGCCAGTTTTAGCATCAGCTAATCCATAGCTTGTCAAGCTATATGCCCCAGTATTAATATTATTAAAGCTAGTTGCTTGGCCAAAGGCTACAGTATTATTACCCACAGACGCATCACTTGAGTTAAGCAAGTTAATTGTGAAATCATTATTTACTAAACTAATTTCACCTGGTTTTTGTACAGTATAGTTTATTGCTCCAGTTGTTATCGGTGCAACTGCAAAGTTTGCGGATGCATTCACGATTGTATTTGCGGTCACAGTTATTGCCGCGGCACTAAACGTAACCTGAGGAGGTAAAGAGCTGCTTGGTGTACTTAGGCTATAACTACCACTATTTAATCCAGTTAAATTTACATTTAAAATGTTTCCTGCATTGCTATTGGTAACAGTTGCGACCGTTGCGGAGAAATTTCCATTTTGTCCGCTGAGGATTAATGGAATATTGCACACGGTATTATTAGCGCATATTGATTTAAGTGCTGTAGTATTGATAGTTAAAGCAATTGTGCCTTGAGTTTGTGCTGCGGAACAATCAGCAACACTGGTCCAGGGTTTGCCACTACCTGCTGGTCCACTATTGCTTGCTGGATTATCGCCTTTTGTCCACCAGTTATTTTTATATTTTATATTATTATATACTACCATTGTGTCTGGAGTTGCATAGGCAGTAGTTGTATTCCAGGTTGCTATGCCACTACATGATGATGTAGGTGCTGTAGTCGGTGTTTGACTTGGCAACATGGTTGGGATAGCCGTTGGAGAAGGCACAGGCGTAGGGGTTGGCGTGGTAGTTGGGGTTGGAGAAACTGATGATGCAATATTAAAGCTAATTGTGCCAGCTGCCACGCCACCAGCAACATATCCATACGAGAATGTGGCTGTTGAACCAGAATTTAGCACGCCATTCTTATCAGTACTAACGTTTAAGATTAAGCTGGTTTTGTTATTTACTAATGCCGCATTAGTTGCGAGCATAGTTGTCGCTGCCCAATATAATGGTGCAGGGAAAGTGAATCCTGTTGCACCATATGACTGGAACGCTGAGCTTTTTAACGAAGATTTACTTGCAACCATGTTAATTTGTAAACCGTTGACTTTTTGTGCGCTACTACATGTATTTTTTACGCTAAATGAGCCAGCTACTTGCCATATGGTATTTTGAGTTGTTGTAGCAGCTACAACATTAAAGCACGTATTATTAGCTTCAGTGCTGGTTAATTGCGTTTGTCCTGAAAAATCTATTGCTGAATTTATGGTGCTAGCACTTGAGTTATTCCCACTACTGCTGCCACCATTACAAGCACTTAAGCCAATTAGCAAAAGTGAGATAACAAGTTTAGTTATTTGGTTGATTAGATTCAGTGTTTTCATTTTCTCTTGCTCCTTAACATAATATTGCATCACTGCAAAATTTACTATAACTAAATGATAACATTCTACTCAGCAGCACATTACATCCAAATTGGATGGTTCAGACATTTAAATTAAAAATGTAATAACTTTAGTTTTATATAATTTTTAGGTGCTAGACAATCAAAGCGGATTATTTCTAACCAATTTTAGTATTGTAGCATAGAGG